>JAJDCX010000085.1 GCA_029260615.1 Phycisphaeraceae bacterium
CGCCGTCTCGTCCGCGATCGTGACGATCTCGCTGGGGCCGTAAAACCCGTCGATCCCGACCGTCCCAGCAACCTGCGCCTTGGCGAGTTGGCTGTAGACATTGCCGGGCCCGGCGATGAAGTCCACCGGCTCGATCGTGTCGGTCCCGTATGCCAGCGCCGCGACCGCCTCCGCGCCACCGACCCGGTAAACCTTATCGATCCCCAACAGGTGCGCCGCAGCCAACACGATCGGCGAAATATCACCCCCGGAGTTTTTATCCTGCGACCCACCATCGATACTTCCGGGAGAACTTCCGGGGGGCCGTGTCGGCAACGGGTGCGCCACACTGATACGTTTCGGATCAACACCCGCCACAATCGCCGGCACCGCTAACATAATCAACGTTGAGAACAACACCGCTGTACCCCCCGGCACACACAACCCCACGCTGTCCACCGGTGTAAAACGCAGCCCAAGCTCCGCCCCACCGATCGTCACCGGGTCAACCGCCTTAGGCATGACGTGCCGCTGATATTCGCGCACCTGTGCGATCGCCGTCTTGATCGCGTCAAGCAGATCCACATCGACAAGCTTCGCCGCCCCGGCCAACTCATCCGCCGACACACGCAATCGATCCGCCGTGAAAGACGGATTGCTGAATTTCTGAACATAACCCGCCAGCGCCGCGTCACCCCGCGTCTTCACCTCGGCAACGATCTCGCTGACCACATCAGCAACCTCACCGCCCGCACCGGCTGTGGCACGCAGTTGATCCAGACAGGCCTGTAATCTTAACTGGCCTTCGGGGGTGTTTTGATCAAATACCGGGAGCATCGTAGGTATTCCGTGTCTATGGGGTTCGACTTATGTCGCGTTTCAACCGGACCGGAAACTATACCAGAGCCAGCCGGTCACGACCCGCTCCGCGTGAACAATCCCCCCTGCCGACTCACCGCCCCGCGGATCTCAAGCATCGTCATCTCCGCCTGCACCTGCTGGATCGGCAACCCCGACCACGCTACGAGCTGATCCAACGAACTGGGCCCCGACATCGCTTCAACGAGCTTTCGCTGCACCTCCGTCAGCCCCACCGCTTCACCCACTTTCGTCTCGCTCGGCTCGGCCTCCATCATCCCAACCTTCAGCATCTGCCCCGCCTCACCCAACGCATCCAACACATCCGCCGGATTCGTCACCAGCGTCGCCCACCCCTCGCGAATAATCTTATGACACCCCGCGGACGACTTCGCATCCACACGGCCCGGCACCGCCATCAACTCCCGGTGGTGCTCCTCCACCGCCAGCCTCGCCGTGATCAACGCCCCGCTGCGTGTCGCCGCTTCCACCACCAGCACACCCAGCGACAGCCCCGAGATAATCCGGTTACGCCTCGGGAAATTCTGCGCGTTCGGTGGCGTGTTCATCGGGAACTCACTGATCACTGCGCCGTGACCCGCCTCAACATCTGCAATCTCGTCAAACAACTCCGCGTGATCGTCTGGGTAAGGCTTAGCCAAACCCGACCCGATCACCGCGATCGTCCGCCCACCGACCCGCAGTGCCGCCCGGTGCGCCGCCGCATCGATCCCCCGCGCCCCGCCGCTGACGATGCACAACCCGCTCTGCGCACACAGACTCGCAAAACGATCCGCCTGCTCCCGCCCATACTGCGTACACCGCCGGGACCCGACGATCCCCAACCCAAGCGCGTCGGATTCCAACATCTCCCCGCGTGCCCATAACAGCACCGGCGGGTCGGGGATGTGCTTCAGCAGCCTGGGATACCCCTCGTCATTCAACCCGATCAACGTCACCCCAAAATGCCCGATCAACTCCTGCTCTTGATCCACCGCACCACTATTCAAAACCTCATCCAACGCCGACCTCAGCCGCCGCCCCCGCGCCGCGCCAACCCGCTCGATTTCTCCCAACTGCTGCGACGTCGCATTAACCGCCTCGGCCGCGCTGCCGAACCGCTCGAGGCACCGATGGATCGTCGCCTGCCCAAAGCCCTCTGTCAGCGTCATCGCCAGCAGCGCATCATATTCAACAACATCCATCAAACGAGTGTAACAGGCATAGCCCGGGTTATACGGATTCTGCTTTGTCCGTAGCAGGCCGTTTGCCCCTCAGCCCCGGCTTTGCGGGGGGATTGGCTGTATTGATAGACACGGATTTCAATCGTAACCCGTATGATGCGGGATATCCCGCGCAGAAAAAACCCGCCCCGACGCATCGGGACGGGCGTAGATTGTGGGTCCGGACGTGGGAGCTGCCAATCAGCCCCGTCGAGCTGCCTATCGCAGCCCACTCCGGACTCTCGTACAACTGTCTTTATCCAAGGATCACCTCCATTCTGAAAAGAACCGTTCCAGCCGTCGCCTTCACCGTGACGCGCGGTTGCTTGACAACACACGCCCAACGGCCCGGCCGCCGGAGTCTTTCCGCCCCGTAACGTCTTGCGGGGCACCACGCCCACCGGCGGGAGAAGGCTCCACACCGATGCTCGATCGGCTTCGATCATCCCGGCCAGCCACGGGTTTTTCCCGCGCCGCACCGACCGGTCTCACCGACAATCTAATTATCGGTTCAATCCGCCAAAGGTCAATGTAATTTTTCAAATTTATCAGCCCTAATCCCCACCCAGGCTGCCGCGGTGGCTTACGAGTAGCCCCAAAGCCGTAAATATAGCGCGCATCGGTACAAGGATCACTCAGGTGAACTCCACGCCCTCGTCATGCCGTGCGGCTTGTGGTCGATTCTGCTCCACCGGATTTCTAATCCCCCGGCAGGCATCACCACCCGCCATCAACACCGGCGCAGTACCCGCGTAACTCCCGCGCAGAAAAAAGCCCGCGACCAGTTGGCCGTGTGTCTTGGGTTTTGAATTGATTTATGACCCTCTGACGCGGACCGCATCCCTGCCCGGGGGTCGCGGCGGGGCAGGATCACTCCTACTCTGCCTTTAGCGCCAACAGGATCTTGTGTCGACGTTTGATCAGGTCCATCAGGTGCTCGGTCTCCGTGACGGCCGTCGGGTTCCACACAGCCCAATAGATATCCACCGCACGCTTGGCCACACGGATGCCGTCACGGATGTAGCGGTTCAGCCGCTTCAACGGCAGCTTCTCCACGGTCGACGGCTTCAGCGGGATGCACAGCACCGGCGACTCGGGGTTGGGCACCAGGTACGCCAGCGTGTCGATCAACCCGCCGTCCTCGTTATACAGGGAAAACTGAAGCGTCCACTTCCACGCCGTGCCGTGCCAGATCAGCGTCTGGTGCACGCCCGGGTAGGCCGAGATCTGCTTGATCAGGATGTCCACCACCTTGCGGCGCTGCTCCTCGATCGGAGCCAAAAGCTGCTCGGTCTGGGGCATCTCCCAACGGTCTTCCCACGGGCTATTCACGTCGTAAACGGTAGTTGTCATGGCGGTCAATCTCGGCGAGCTCCTATGCTTTCACTTGCCGGCGACAGGACGTGCCGACGAGGATTGATTCCGATAATTCTTCGGCCTTCACTCGATCAGGTCATGAATCCCGGACATAACGGGCTCGGGCACACCCCGTAAACAGGGCCTAAAATCCGATCCCAGGGCTGATGAGGGTCCATATGGACTGGGCCACGTGGTGGCACGCAAACGTTCGATCATCTACCCCGATACCCCGCACCGCTATGCTATGACGGCCGTGGCCGGGTCAGCCCATGGCAAATAGCGAGACTTGCTATCTTAGCGTTCTGGCGCATAAATAGCAAACGACGCAAAGCCTTAAATGACCGTAACCTTATGATTTGCAAATGATTAATCAAAACCACACCCCCAGCCAGACCGACACGGCCCCCTGCGTGGTGGTCATGGCCAAGCGTCCGGTCCCCGGGCGGGTCAAGACCCGATTAACTCCGGATTTCTCACCCCTTCAGGCCGCCTGCGTCCACGCCGCCATGCTCGAATGTGTACTGCACCGGCTGCTCACACATCTGCCCGGCCGACACGTCCTGGCAATGGACGGCGGAATCACGTCCGACAACCCGCCCCCGCAGACCACGGACCCCGGGCTCGTCTTTCAAATCCCACCCGGATTCGAGGTCATCGATCAAGGCCAAGGCGACCTGGGTGATCGCCTGTCCCACGTCTGGAACGCACCCGACCCCGGCCCCGCCCGTGGCCAAACCGCCTTTTTCGGGGTCGATAGCCCCGATATCCCCACCCAAGCCCTGAAAAACCTCTGGCCCACACTCGAACCCGCAGACGCCGCCATCGGCCCGGTAGACGACGGTGGATACTGGTGCCTCGCCGCCAAACGCCCCGCCCCGCCCCTGCTCTCAGGTATCGACTGGGGCACCGAGGCGGTGTACCATCAGACCCACAAAGCCGCCCAGCACGCCGGACTGAAACTTCTGGACCTCACACCCTGGCACGACGTGGACACCCCCACCGACCTGCTCGACCTGCAACACCGGCTTCGACACACCAACGAACCCGCGCTGATCCGGCTTAGCAAACGACTCGACCGGATCACCCAGGACACGACACGATGACCCCACCCGATCAGGACAACCCCCAGGCCGGCACACCCCCGGAGTCTCCCCCTGAGTCTCCCCCGGTCTCTCCCCCGGTCTCCCATGCCGATCCACTGCGCAACGAACCCGAATTCGACTTAAGCGAATCCGTCATCCTCATCGTCGATGACAACATCCAGAACGTCGAACTCATCCAGGCCTACCTCGACGACCTGCCCTGCAAAGTCCTCACCGCCTACGACGGCCTGGAAGCCATCGAACTCGTCGAAGATGACGAAAAACCCACCCCCGACCTGATCCTCCTGGACATCATGATGCCCAAGATGTCCGGCTTCGACGTCTGCCGAAAACTCAAAGACGACCCCAAGACACGCACCATCCCCATCATGATGGTCACCGCCCTAAACGAGCTGGGCGACATCGAACGCGGCGTCGAGTCCGGCACCGACGACTTCGTCACCAAACCCGTCAACAAACTCGAACTCATCACCCGCGTAAAATCTCTGCTCCGCGTCCGCCACCTAAAACGCGAACTGGACCGCACCGAAGCCTACATCAAAGACATCGAACGCATCGAAGGCCGAGACAGCAACCCCCAGTGATCTACAACGACCTCTGATCCTGCAGGTCATAAATCTCAAATTATAAATCTCCCCCACCCTGCCCCCACAAAGCCTCGCATGTCATGCGAGGTCCCCCCTTCCCCCCTGTTAAACCATCCAATCTCCCCATTCCCCCAAACGCCGCCCCTGAGCACAGCGAAGGGGAGGGTATCTTGCAACCCATAACCCTCCCCAACACAGCATAAATCCTTAAATTCCCTTGAACAAAATCCACCCGCGCGGTATCTTCGTATTCACCGCTTCCGCCGCCCAGACGACCCAAGCCGACGGAACACCCACCGATTCGATCCGTTTCACCGGAGGACAAATCACATGCCGCCCGGGACGATGTTAAGAACCTGCGCCGCTGCAGCCGTAAGTGTGTCCGTGTGGACTTTGGTACTGTCTGCCCCCAATCCGGCCTCAGCCGCCATCAAATACCGAACTGTCGCCCTAACGGGCGACACCGCGCCGAGTAACACACCTGGGGCGATTTACAGTAGCTTCGAAACTCCTGTCATTAATGGGAGCGGGCACATTGCGTTCGGAGGTTCTTTCAGCGGCCCGGGCGTGAGTAGCTCCGGCGTCTGGTTGGAAGAAACAAGCTCGCTGAACCTCGTTGCCAGCATAGGTGGCCCCGCACCCGGTACCGAGTTGAACGTTGTGTATAACGGCTTGAATTTTGCCGCTCCCGTACTCAACGATACCGGACAAATCGCGTTCGGGGCCACCCTCACCGGGCCGGGGGTGGATACTACGAACAATGGGGGCATCTGGTCGGGTCGGCCAGGCGATCTTAAACTTGTGGCACGGAGAGGCGAAGCAGTACAAGGTGCGGAGCCGGGGGTGGTGTATCGCTTTCTTGGCAATCCAGTTTTTAATGATGTGGGCCAGGCCGCATTTTATAATCGCCTCACTGGTACGGGCGTGAATGGTGCAAATGACCACGGCATCTCATCGGAAGGTTCCGGCTCGCTCCAACTCATCGCTAGGGATGGGGACCCCGCACCGGGCACAAACCCGCAGGAGTTATTCGCACTCTTCGCTGTATCTGACGATCTTGTAATCAACAGGAACGGCCAAACCACTTTTTTTGGCGAACTCATTGGCCCGTCCGTAAACCACACAAACAACAACGGCATCTGGGCCACGAGTGAAGGCACACCAAGCCTGCTGGTAAGAGAAGGTGAGGCTGCACCGGGCACACCATCAGGCGTAGTTTTTCATTCTCTTGCTTCGCCAGCTTTTGGCAGCCCGACCATCAATGGATCTGGACAGATCCTGTTCACCGGTATCTTGGAGGGACCGGGCGTGAACAGCTCGAATATGCGCGGCATATGGTTAATGGACGGAGATTCGTTTCGCTTGATCGCCAGAACAGGCGACCTCGCACCAGGCACAAATGCGGGCGAAATTCTCTCTGGCGTCGGCGGCGCTTATCAACTCAACGGGGCCGGGCAGACTGCCTTCTTGGGCGGACTCAGCGGCCCGGGCGTGGATTTCTTCAACAATGGAGGCCTTTGGTTAGAAAATTCGGGTTCGCTGAAGCTGATCGCCCGCGAAGCAGACGCCGCTCCGGGGTCAGGCGGATTGGCTTTTCGAAGTCTTGATGCATTTATTCTCAACGGTGTCGGGCAAATCGCATTTGAAGCTGTACTGATTGGTGCAGGCGCTACTCTCTCCAACAATGACGGCATCTGGGCCACAGACCCCAACGGCGAAATTACACTCATCGCACGAGAAGGTGACATGTTTGACGTAAACGACGATCCACTGATCGACGACCTCCGCACGGTTAATTTTCTCCACATGGTCACAGGCTCCGGCGGCGAAGACGGTCGATCCACATCATTCAACGACGCCGGCCAACTTGTCTTCCGGCTTGGCTTCACAGATGGCACCTCCGGCATCTTCGTCGCCACCATCGGCTTACCCGGCGACCTCAACGCCGATGGCTTTGTCGGCATCGAAGACCTCACCGCCGTCCTCAGCAACTGGAACCAAGCCGTCGCCCCCGACGATCCGTTTGCGGGCGACCCCACCGGTGACGGCTTCGTCGGCATCGAAGACCTCAACTTAGTCTTGGGCAACTGGAACGCCGGTACACTACCACCGGCTCAATCACTCACCAACGTCCCCGAGCCCGCATCTCTGCTGATTTCCATAAGTTTCTTGGGCCTGCTGATACCCCGCCGTATAATGGGGTGAACCCAAGCGAGGGAGACACCTATGCGATGCACCGCCCGGCCCGACCTTCAGCTATGTTGCGCGATTGGCGTGGTGATAATGGTCGGTTTACTCTCGTCACCCGTTGCCGCCCAGTTCGACACCACCCGCGTCGCCTCCGGCCTAAGCGCTCCGATCTTCGCCACTCACGCGCCCGGCCGACCCAACTCACTGTTCATCCTCGAGCGTGGCGGCGCGATCCGCATACTCAATAAAAGCACCGGCCTGATCAACCCCACACCCTTCCTGACTATCCCCGACACCGACACCTTCTTCGAGGGAGGGTTGCTTGGGCTCGCCTTCCACCCAGACTTCGACACCAACGGCCGGTTCTACGTCAACCTCACCACCGCGCCCTCCGTCGCAGGCTCCGCACTCACCACACGCATACGCGAATACACCGTCACCGATCTAATCAACAACCCCAACATCGCCGACCCCACACCCAAAGAAATACTCAGCATCCCCCAGCCCCAGGGCAACCACAACGGCGGGTGGATCGGCTTTAGCCCTACCGACGGCAACAACCTCTACATCATGACCGGTGACGGCGGCAGCAGTAACGACTCAGGCACGGGACACACCACTGGCTCCGGCAACGCACAAGACCTCACCAACAACCTCTTAGGCAAAGCACTCCGCATCGACATCGACGGCGACGATTTTCTGGCTGACAACACACGCAACTACGCCATACCCACAGGAGCAGGGGGCAACCCCTTCGTCGGCATCACAGGCGACGACGAGATCTGGGCCTACGGCCTGCGAAACCCCTTCCGCGCAAGCTTCGACCGACAGAACGGCGACCTCTACATCGGTGACGTCGGTCAGGGGTCGCGCGAAGAAATCGACTTCCAACCCGCCAACAGCACCGGCGGCGAAAACTACGGCTGGCGCCTGCGCGAA
The DNA here is from genome assembly GCA_029260615.1 of Phycisphaeraceae bacterium. Taxonomy (GTDB): domain Bacteria; phylum Planctomycetota; class Phycisphaerae; order Phycisphaerales; family Phycisphaeraceae; genus JAJRRS01. The sequence goes on from JAJDCX010000085.1 coordinate 8,239, forward strand.
GGCGACATCGCAACGCCCTCAGGCGGTGTCGGCGGGCCGTTGCCACCCGGTGCGGTCGATCCTATCTACGATTACTTGTCCTTCGGCACAGGTGACTTCACCGGCGACTCTGTGACCGGCGGCATCCTCTACCGCGGCCCCGTCACCGAACTGCAGGGCAAATACATCTTCGCCGATTTCGTTGACAACCACATCTGGTCTTTCGATCCAGCCGACCCTGACAACACCGTCGCAAGAATCAACGGCGATCTCACCTCCAACCTGGGATTCATCAACAACATCGTCGCCTTCGGCGAAGACACCGCCGGCAACCTCTACATCGTTGACATCGGCGGTGAAATCTTCCGCGTCGGCCTGCTCGGCGACCTCAACGCTGACGGATTCGTTGGCATCGCCGATCTAAACATCGTCCTCAGCCACTGGAACCAGACCGTCACCCTCGGCGACCGCACCCAAGGCGACGCCGCAGGCACCGGTGACGGATTCATCGGCATCGAAGACCTCAACGTAGTCCTGGGCAACTGGAACGCCGGCACATCCCCGGGGACACCACCACCCCACACGCCCACTAACATCCCCGAACCCGCCACCTCTCTCCTATTCGTCGGCATCCTCGGCACGCTCACCCCTCGCCCCAAAAAGCCCCCACCTCGTTTCACCCACCCACCACACACATCCCAACGTCCTATAACCTCACCCCCCGGCTCCACCCTGTTAAACCAGCGGACTTATCCCATCTCGACGGGCTCCCGCCAGCATAAACGCGCTTAAATACCCCCCGAGTTGGCCCAGCCAGCGGGTATATCCGTCAATTGACCCTGTACCCAAGCCGCCTTGAAGGGATGTTTTCGTGATTGGATCTGCCACCAATAACAGCGGGACCTTACAGGCTCTGCACCAATTCCAGGCCAACCGCACCCAGTTGAGCCAATCGCTGACCCGCCTATCCACCGGGCAACGGATCAACCGCGGTGCCGACGACCCCGCCGGGCTCATCAGTTCGACCCAACTCGCCGCCGCACTGGCCCTGCTCGAAGCGGAAAGCCAGTCGTTGCAGCGTACCGACCACACCGCCAGCACCGCCGATGCATCGCTGGACGAAATCTCCTCACTCCTGCGCGACAGCCGAGGCCTGGAAGTTCAGTTAGCCAACACCGGCGGGACCAGTGCCGCCGAGCAAGCCGCCATCCAGCAGCAGATCGACGCCAACACCCAGGCGATCGACCGGATCACCGCCTCCGCCGGGTTCAACGGGCAGGCCTTATTTGATGGCTCGATGACCTTATCCGCCGGGACCGAAACCCTCACCCTCCCAAACCTGTCCTCTTCTGGACTAGGCTCCACAGACATCGCTGGACAAACATTCAACTTATCGGACACAACTTCCAACGGCGCACTAACCGACAACCCCGCCGCCTCTAGCCAGATCCTCGACAACGCCATCACCCAGATCGCCTCGCTTCGAGGCCAGATCGGCGCCTTCCAGCACAACACCATCGCATCGACATTACAAACCAACCATACCGCCTTCGAAAACCTCGCCCAGGCCCGATCACAGATCACGGACACCGACTTCGCCAGTGAAACCGCAACCCTGGCCCGCCACCAAATCCTCGACCAAGCCTCCATCAAAGCCTTGGGCATCCTCAACCAGACCGCCAGCCACCTCATTGACCTGCTTTCGTAAAGCTCCCTTATCTATATAAAGCCTGCCCAAACAACCGCGGGGCTGTCTTGCAGAGGTGCCAAGCAGACATATAGCCACCACCCGCAGGGCTAAACACACGACCCAACCCTACCCAGTACTCAATACACCTTGAAAGCCCCCAAACTGGGCCTGGGACGTCGGTCTGTAACGCCTGTGACGTTTGCCCGGCCCGTTTGACGGCAAATCTCCCCCACCTTAACCCCCGCAGTGATTTTCACACTAAACACCGTCGATGAGATCACTGCTTGAAAATCGGGCTCCGCCTGATAGCACAAAAAAATAGGTGAGCGACCCAGGGTCGTCCAGTTGGATCAAGTGACTTCGGCATAGGGCCAGGTCAATCCCTCTGGATTGAAACCAAAACGGGCACCACCCTTGGAGGACCGGAGAAATGAGTCGAATCAACACCAACGTCAACTCGCTGATCGCTCAGCGGATCCTGGGCTCACAGAACGCAAGCCTGAATAAGTCGCTGGAACGACTCAGCACCGGCTTCCGTATCAACCGCGGCAGTGATGACCCCGCAGGTCTGATCGCCTCGGAAAAGCTCCGCTCTGAAAAAGCGACCCTCGCCGCGGCCATCGGCAACGCCGAGCGAGCCGAGCAGGTCGTCAACGTCGCTGAAGGCGGCCTCCAGGAAGTCCAGAACCTGCTTCTGGAAGTCCAGAGCCTCGTCACCGCGTCCGCCAATGACGCCGGCCTCAGTGCCGAAGAACGTAACGCCAACCAGCTCCAGATCGACCAGATCCTACAGACCGTCGACCGGATCGCCTCGACCACAAGCTTCCAGGGCACCAAGCTCCTCAACGGCTCGTTCGACTTCCAGACCAGTGCACAAGCCACGACCGTCCTGGATTTCAACGTCCAAGGCGCCAAGTTCGCCAAGGGCACCAATACCGACGTGCAGGTCCTGGTCACCCAGTCCGCCCAGCACGGCTCGGTCTTCCTGTCCACAGACGGGGCACTGGCTCTTGACGACGACGCCGCCTCAAGGCTGACCTTTGACATCGCAGGGGCACTGGGATCACGCGAATTCAGCTTCGCTTCCGGGGCGACCGCAGCCCAGATCGCCACCGCCATCAACACCTTCAAGGGTGCCACCGGCGTATCAGCGGCCGCCGTGGCCACCGGCGTGCAGCTCAAGAGCACCGGGTTCGGCTCCGACCAGTTCGTTTCGGTCGATGTTGACACCGCACCGGGCCTCGCAGGCACCACCGGTGTCTACTTCTCCTCATCTGCCGATGAAGACGTCGTTTCCACCGTCGCAGCCAGTCGGACTCTCTTCTCTGCCGCAAACGGAGCCATCCGCGACGACGGTCAGGATGTCGCCGCCACCATCAACGGTGCCACCGCAGCCGGTAAGGGCCTGGACCTCTCGGTCAACACCGAAGGCCTCAACGCCAGTCTCTCGCTGAACTCAGGTGCCGCCCAGGCCATCGCCAGTATCGCGGCCTTCACGATCACCGGCGGCGGTGCAGAATTTAATATCGGACCCCGCGTCGATATCGCCAACCAGGTCCGCCTGGGCATCGGAAACATCGCTTCCCGCAACCTCGGTTCGGAACTTGTCAGCGGTGCGTCCTATAACCTCGACGACCTGGGCTCCGGCAAGCTCTTCGACTTGGACACCGGCGACCTCAGCGTCGGCCAGGACATCATCAACAACGCCATCGACGAGGTCTCCAGCCTCCGTGGCCGACTCGGCTCGTTCCAGAAAAACGTCGTCGGATCCACCATCAACTCCCTGAACATCGCGCTGGAAAACATCAGCGCCGCAGAGAGTTCGATCCGCGATACCGACTTCGCCAAGGAAACCGCCGAACTGACCAGGTCACAGATCCTCGTCGCCGCGGCCACCAACACACTGTCCATCGCCAACAGCCAGCCGCAGAACGTGCTGGGCCTGATCGGCTAAATAAGCCCGATAAGTCTCGAATAATCCGACCCCCTCCGCGGCGGCCTAACCAGGCCGCCGCTTTTTTTGCGCGCCCCTCGCACCCCCAAAATACACAACCCACTCCCAATTGACCTTTCCGTACCGAATCCGCAAATATTTTTTCCACCCCACTTCTCAACCCCCCGCACCTAAACCACACAATTATCGGCCGGGCCGATTATTCCGGTTGTAACGACCTTAAGCCGCGTGCCGGTTGTGACGATCATTCCGGCTGCATGGGAAGCGTAACACCCATGCAGAAATGCAACCGGAGACCGTGATGGATACCTGTTCCGATAAGACCAACAAAGCTGGCGGCTGGCGAAAGCCCTCCCGCCACGCCGAACATGGTCATGCAATCGGGCGTATCGCCGGGCCACGGTGGGCCGAAAACGACGCCCTCTTAAACACCGCGGGTGGACGACCTCCCCCGCCCAGCTCCCACACTCCACGGATGGAGAAAGGAGCCCCGACATGAGTACATGACTAGCACAGTCAGGGCAATGCAAGACAACAAAAATATGTTAGAACCGGGCGGCCCGTTGCCACCCACGTATCGAAAAAGCATCACATCGGATCGGAGATCTGTGACCGTAACTAGGCAGGAGCCTAACACCCAACAGGGTGATCCACAGAACCGCGTGTTTCACGGAGGATCGACACCATGAGTCGTATCAACACAAACGTCAATTCGCTGCTCGCCCAGAGAATTCTGGGTCAGCAAAACAAGTCCTTGAATCAGTCATTAGAACGGCTGAGCACCGGCTTCCGCATCAACCGCGGCGCCGATGACCCCGCCGGCCTGATCGCAAGTGAAAACCTGCGATCTGAAAAGGCCTCCATCACCGCCGCGATCGGGAACGCCGAACGCGCCGACCAGGTGGTCAACATCGCCGAGGGCGGTCTCCAAGAGATCAACGCCCTCCTCCTTGAAGTCCAAGGCCTCGTCGGCGCTTCCGCCAACGATGCCGGGCTCAGCAAAGAGGAAAAAGAGGCCAATCAGTTGCAGGTCGACTCGATCCTGCAGACGATCGACCGAATCGCCTCCGCCACCAGTTTCCAGGGCACCAAGCTGCTCAACGGAACCTTCGACTTCACGACCAGTGCACAGGCAACCACCGTTGATGCCTTCCAGATCAACGCCGCCAAGCTCGAAACAGGTGACCACCGCGACGTACAGGTCTTGGTCACCAACTCCGCCCAACACGGGGCGATCTTCCTGTCCACCGACGGGGCGCTGTCTCTCGACGACGTCGCAACTTCGCGTCTGACCCTTGAAATCGGCGGTGCGTTGGGCTCACGAGAGTTCGACTTCGCCTCCGGCCAGACCGCGGCACAGATCGCTACCGATATCAACTCATTCAAGAGCGTCACCGGTGTGTCCGCAACCACAGGCGGCACAGGCGTGCAACTCACAAGTACCGAATTCGGCGAAGACAACTTCGTATCCGTCGAAGTCGAGGCGGCCGCAGGTCTAGTCGGGGCTACAGGCCTCTACTTCTCCTCGGCTACCGATGAAGCCACCGTTTCCACCGTGGTCGCCAACCAGACCTTGTTCACCGCCGCCCTCACACAGGGTTCGATCCGTGATGACGGTCAAGATGTCGGCGCCGTCATCAACGGCATCAACGCCATCACCGATGGTAAAGATGTGCGGGTCGTCTCCGACTTCCTGGACGTCGCCCTGGAACTCAGCGACACCGGTGCCACGACCATCGGGGCGATCAGCGCCCTGACCATCACCGGCGGGGGCGCCAAGTTCAACCTCGGACCTAACGTCGATATCCAAAGCCAGGTCAGCATCGGCATCTCCAATGTCGCAGCCCGTAACCTCGGCTCGTTCACCAACGGGTTCCTCGACGACCTGGGCTCTTCCAAGACCGCCAACATGGTTGACGGCAGCCTCGAAGACGCGCAAAAGATCGTCAACGACTCGATCACACAGGTCTCCTCACTGCGTGGACGACTTGGCGCATTCCAGAAGAACATCGTCGGTGCGACCATCAGGTCATTGGGTGTTGCATTAGAGAACACCAGTGCCGCCGAAAGCTCCATACGTGACACCGACTTCGCCACGGAGACGGCACAACTGACCCGGAGTCAGATCCTCGTCAACGCCGCCACCAACGTACTGGCTATCTCCAACAGCCAGCCACAGTCGGTACTGTCTTTGCTCGGGTAACCCCGAGACCCTGATCGCAGGACGCCTCGCTAAACACGCGGGCATCCGATCACTGATGCGGAACGGCGGCCGGAAACGGTCGCCGTTTCTATTTGGGGAAACCCCAGCTTTCTGATTAACCCGGCAGTGGCCACTTTTGCAGCCGCCCCACCCAACCCTTCATCTCCGGCCGAAACCTAAAAAAGCTATTCCGGGCAACTCATATTTTCCAATCCACCGATCACTAATCAGCCGATGGTCACCCTGCGGGCCAAGGTTATCGGCCCTCACCCGGCCCCGTATCACCCGGAGACCATCCGTGCCCACCGCCCCACCGCAACCACCCGAACCCACCTACTACTACAGCCAACTCGACCAGATCCAGGGTGCCGATGGGGTTTGGGACCTCGACTATCGACTTCCAGAAGTTCAGAAATACGCTACATTTAAACCCGATGACAAGGTGATCGACCTGGGCTGCGCCGAGGGCTTGATTACCATGGATATCGCACCAAAGGTCAGGCATATCCGCGGAGTCGAGTTAAGGCCACAGCGCGTCGAGGCCGCCCAGCAGATCGCCGCCGAACGGGGGATCGATAACATCAGCTTCGAGGTCGGCTCAGTCACTACCCTCGAACTGGAGACTCGGTCGTACGACGTGGTTCTGTTCCTGGGCGTCTTCCAGCACCTCAGCCGGGAGGACAAATGGGTGAGCATGGCCAAAGTCCTTTCGGCCACCCGGCGGTCGGTCATCTTGCGAACGCCACTGTTCCACCCCAAAAACCCCTACCGCACAACCAGGCTCGCCGAGCTCTGCCAGCAGATGAACTTCACACTGACCATCTACCCGCGCCAAGAAACACGCGGCGGCAGCTTTATGATCGCTACTCGATTGTGACCCCCAAACCGTCCCGCGACCGATAATTCCTCAGGCGGGGGCTCCCTTACGCCCTTGCCTGAGGTTTTTTATGCACGTAATGCTCTCCTACCCCAAGTCCGGCCGAACCTGGATCAGGTTCATGGTCAACAGCTACCTCACCAAAACCTTCGACCTGAGTTGCCCCAACGTCTTCGACGCAGAGAAGCAGCTTATTAATGTCCACCCGATTGAATGGACCCACCTGACCGGCGCAATGATCGCCAAACGCCCCTACTGGGCGATCGGGCAGTGGAATATCGATGACGCCACCAGACAAACCCCCTGGCTCGTCATAACACGCAACTTCCAAGCCACCCTCGCCAGCGCCTACTTCCAGGCACGCGACCGCATCAAGGTCTTCACCGGCACCCCCTCCCAGTTCGTCCGCGACCCACGCTACGGCATCACCAAAATCGTCAGCTTCTACAACCAGTTCGAGAAGCTACGACTCACCCTGAACACCTGCCAACTCTTCTCCTACGAACAGTTCACCCGCGACCCACAGCCACAACTAACACGCATGATCCAAGCCCTCGGCCTGGACATCGATGAATCCCTGATCGACCAAGTGATCGAAGAATCCAGCTTTGAAAACATGAAACGCCTCTCGGTTACGCCTCAATACGCCGGCTCCGTCATCGCACCAACCGACCCCAATCGACCCGAAACATTCAAAGTCCGAAGCGCCGGCCAAGACAAAAAAGAACTCTTCAACGCCGACGACATCCACCACATCGATCGTGTAACCGACGCACTGTTCCTGCATAAAAACAACCCCGATTACCGCGAATGCCTGGGCACACCCACCCCCCGCCTCGCCACACCAATACCTTCCAAAGCACTGTCCGCCATAGGACAAGGCAACCACTCATGACCACCACCATCACACCCACCAAGCCCTCCACACTCCAACACATCGACCAACTGCTCAACAAGCAGATCTTCTTCATCGTCGGATGCCAGAAGTCAGGAACCACCTGGATTCAGCGCATGCTCGACGGCCACCCAGACATACGATGCCACGGCGAAGGCTACTTCGGCCCCGTCCTGTTACCGCTATTGCAACAAGCCATCCAAAACTACAACCAACGACAAAAAGCCGGCCCAGAAGGACTCTTCACCGACAGCGACCTCAAAACCCTCGTACGCACCGCCGTCGGCCTGAGCTTCGCTCGATGGGTCGGCGATTCAAACGTCCTGGCCATCGGCGAAAAAACACCCGAGAACGCCCGCTGCATGACCGCCTTGGCAGAATGCTTCCCAAACGCCAAATTCATACACATCACCCGTGACGGCCGCGACGTCTGCATCTCAGGCTGGTTCCACAACCAACGCAAGGCCGGACCAAAATTCGCAAAACAATTCCCCGACTTCAACACCTATATCAAATACACCATCAAACACCACTGGCTCACCCACATCCAGCAAGCCCAACACTTCGGCCAACAACATCCAGAACGCTACCACGAGCTGCGATACGAAGACCTCCACGCGGACCCAGTCGGACACACTCAGGATCTCCTACGTTTCCTGAGCATGGACGACAGTGAATCAACCACAGACGCCTGCCTCACCGCAGGCAGCTTTAAAACACTCACCCAAGGCCGATCCCAAGGCGACGAAGACAAGTCCTCTTTCTTCCGCAAGGGTGTCGTAGGAGACTGGCGCAACCACTTCGACGAATCCAACATCGACACATACAACCAGGCCATCGGCAACCTCCCCGAGCAACACCGAGTCCTCACCCCCGTCATCAAAAAGATCAAGGTCGCCCCAGCCGAGCGGAAAAAAAACGACGCCAATACACCTGACAACACCAAAGAAAAACCGGATACCGTCAAAGCACAAACCCAGCACCTCTGAATGTGTTGGATGTAACCCGACCCCAGTCCGTGGAACATTTCAGGCACACAAACACTTGCAGGGATTCTAGCCCCCCGCATCACCACCTAACGATGGATGCCAAATGACAGCCACCCCGATTGAACACCTGCCCACCACCACCAACCTGCCCCAGCAGGCCTGGGACGTGCAACGCGACCCTCAGCGTGGCGTCGTCTTCATCACGCGCCAATCATCTCAACCACCCCAACCCGAGGACTGGCGCGACCGCATGACCCGCGCAATACGCCAACTCGGAGCCGCAATCGTTGGCGCAAAACGCCTGGCAGACGACGGCAAACTCGCCGCCATGGGTGAATTCATCATCCACCCCAAGGGCTTCCACCACCTGGGCAATGGCCTACCCCCCACCTCCTACCGCTTCCCCGAAGAGGTCGATGCGATCGCCGCCGGCGTACTCGCGGTTGACGCCGAAGCCTTTGATTCTGTTGACAACCAGTCACTACTCACCGGCGACCTGGGCGCAATTGCGCTTTGCCTGGCAATACGCGAACAAGGCGGACGCTGCATCTGTATCCCCAGCGTCGTGGTGACCGATCCCCCCAACATCACACCGACACCGCAGGAATCCCAAGCCTTCAACCAACGGTTCGGGTTCGACTGGCTGATAGCCGACCTGGACGAGATCACAAAGCAATACGCCGGCTCGCCCATGCTCTGGAACGTCCGCTTCTTTGGCACTGCACTGCCCTTTGAAAAATATGTCCAACGGCCAGCGGTACACTGGCACAACTACCAAAAGGTCGAAGCCTATCGACTACGGGCCGACCACATCGCAAAAGTCATCGCGAACCACTGCCCCGCAAACGGCCGCGTACTGGACTTAGGTTGTGGCGACGGATTGTTTACCCACCTGGCTTCCCAGCAAAACCTCACCGCCACCGGACTGGACCTCGAGCCCGAAGCCATCGAACAGGCCAAAGCCCAAGCCGCGAAACAAACCTACCCCGGCACACCGCCAACCTACCTCCACAGCAAGCCCGGCCCCCTACCCTTCGACGACATGTACTTCGACCTCGTCTTCTTGCTCGATGTCATCGAACACCTCCCCAATCCCATCACCGTCCTCCGCGAAACCATGCGCATCCTCAAGCCAGGCGGCGCCCTGCTCCTCAGCACCCCAGCCTGGCGCTACGACGGGTCCTCAGACCCCACCTACCACGTCACCGAGTACACCGCCGACGAACTCACCCGCCAGGTCAACACCGTCGGCAAAGACTTCGCCGTGAAAACAACCGACCTGGGACACATCACCGGCATCTACCGCGACCTGCTCCTGGTCGCACAGCGAGCATCCTGATGTCATACCCCGAACAATCACCCCACCCTAAATCAGCTTCAACAAGGCCGCCCACCACCAAACCACCGCCGAACACCTTCAACCCAGAATCATCCATCTAAATCCTCTTACTTGACCCTCGCCCTCGATCGGGTATCGTTTCCCCGGTGGAGCGTTCTCCACCCGAAAACACCCGGATAATCCGGGGCACCGGGCGATTAGCTCAGTTGGCTAGAGCGCACGGATCACACCCGTGAGGTCGTAGGTTCGAGTCCTATATCGCCCACTTCCACCCAAACCCCCGCACACCAGCGGGGGTTTTTAATTGCACACACACAACCCTTGTAATTCAGCCACCACGGCCACTCACCCGCGCCCACTTCACCCTTCTTGCATACCCACCATACGCACGCACCAACCCGTCCACTTAATCAAAACAAACGCCACCCCCAAATACAACACCGGCTGCAACCCGTTAACAAAACCCATCGCCGTCGATCCACCGTACCCGTACCCATACGAATAAACCATCTCGCTCTGTTGGAATATCGAATCCGCAAGCCGCAGCACCGTCCCCAGCCACGCCGTCGGCAATCCCGTCGCACCCAATACCGCGAAATACACACCGATCAGCTTGATACCAACCGTGACCCATTCCTGCTTGTTCATCACGTCTCCTTCATGGTTCAATAAAATGGCAGACCCATAAATACCCCACACCCATGATACCGCCCGCACGGATCACGCCAACCACACCACCACGCTTGCGGCCTACCCCGACCTCATCAGCCCAACACAACCCCCCGACGCACAACCACCTCCGACCCCTCCGCAACAAACGCCGAGAAAGGCTCACCCCGCAGACAACCCGACCACGCCTCCCCATAAAGCCCCGCCACATCGCACACCAACTCCGACGACCGCGCACCCCACACACGCCAACGCGGATGCTCCACCTCATATTCTTTCGTTGATCCGTCTCCCTGCCGCGCATACCCCCAATAATGTTCAGCAATAAACGCCTCCACCGAACCGTCCCCGGGAATCCGTGGAATATCCGCACCCTCCCCTGAACAATCCATCTCAACACTCATCCGATCCCACCCAGCCCCGCCCCGCCACTCGTAACTAACCCGCCCTCCCCCAGGCGAACCGTCCCCAGGCAGCGCCACAGCATGCCGCATAGGCCTCGTCACATAGTTCTCGTTATAAAACCGCCGCGCCACCCAGGAAATCGCAAAGTGAGGCACGATCTCTTTGATAAAAACAACGCCCCGACGCAGCTCGCCACCCTTCCACCGCCTAACGTAGAACCGCAGGTTGACCTCATCAAAGTTTCTGTGAAACGGGACCGGCACACCACAAACCCGCGTATCCAAAAAACGAAAACCCACCAGACTCACAAAAACCCGGCCGTTCCAATCATCCAACTCCGTCCCCACCGGGACATAACCCGACAACACCCCAGGATCAATCTCATAGCTGAGCATCGCAAGGCTCAGCCACCTCGCCGACAAAAACACAGCCTCCTTATCCATCACCCCGCCCCCTCTTTATCCTGATCCACACCATCCGCCCCCGGCAACCCACAAGCCCTCGAAAATCGATGACGATGATTCGCAAACACCCGATACCCCCAATCAAATAACACCCCCAACCCCGGCAACACCGAAAACAAATACAACGGATACGCCCACCATATCCGACGCATCACATGCCGATACACACCCGCACCCACCGCCTGCCCACCACCCGCCAACAACAACCGAATATCACCCAGCAACGCCTCTTTTGACAACCCAACCGTTTGCCCAACCCACCCGCTCTGAATCGGTGCAATACAAAAACCCCTCCGCCTAAGTGTCTTTTCCCAAAACGGAACCCACCGCCGACAGAACCCACAAGAATCATCGTAAAGCACACAGCCCCGATATCCCCGCCCCCCCAACGCAACACCCTCGCCACAACACCTCTCTTGATGACCAGACAAATCCATCCCCCCATTGTATCCCATCAGATAACGCCCAACAGCGCATCCTCACGATGCCCCGCGACCTGTCGCCCCCCTTCTTAATCTGTGTCATCTGCGCAATCTGCGGACACCGCTCCCCCATCTCCCCCGCCTCCCCAGGCCTCCCTCTGCGCCCTCTGTGTCATCTATGCCCTCTGTGCCCTCTGCGATAAAATCACCCTCCGCACATCAGGCCACCTCTAATAATTCGAATTACGCCACGAAAAAGCCGCTTGCGGCTTAGCGAAGCAGGGGGAATACCTCGTGAATGGGTATTTTTAGAGGCGCACATCAATTCATACATCACAAATCTAAATCACCCCTCACCGCATCGTCGGCACCAACCCCCGCCGACACATCAACGCACCGCCACACAGCACCAACAACACCACGATCGACATCGGTTCGGGCACCGTCGTGATACTCACACTCATATTGTCCACTCCCAACTCAACATTCAACCCCTGCGTCGAGTAGTCCCCCATGAACGCATACCCAAACTGAAACACCCGCCCAAAGTCCGGCTGCCCAGCACCACCATCCGCCTCAAAAAAATCACTCGCAAGCAAGCCACCATCCCCCACCGTCAGCCAGCCCGTCCCCTGTGACACCGACCCACCCGAACCGCTCGCGACATACACCTCGTCCTGCAAGATCGCCAGCGTCACCTCAATATTCGCCGTCCCCGTAATCTCCGTCGGCAAAACATCAATGAAAAAGTCCATCGACTCCAGCCGACCCCGACCCACCGGGTCAAAAACAAAATCCGTATCAAACGGATAAGCCACCACAAAACTCTCCGGCCCCCCCGACCCCGGCGCACTGAAAAACAACTGCGTACTCGGTGCCGGGTTCCCCCCAACCTGGTCCCCCACACCACTCAGCGTCAACTGCCCCGACGTGTCCGTCACAATCTGCGACACCGTCCCGATATTCACATGCGGTTTGCTACGATCAAATGTTTCTTTAGCCACAATCCACCCTCCTGATTATCAAAAAAGATCCCTCTCTCCCCGCGCAGCCGAATATTGCAAAAAAATATCCGCCCCCACCGCGCGATCACACGACGTGCAACACCCCCAATATACCCCCACCACCCCCACCCCGGCAAGACTTTTCCGCTACACCAAACTCATCCCACCAAAAACCTTACTTCACCCGGCAGGGGTATCGGGATGGTTCTTCTGTATAACTCGCCCCAGGCCGCCTGAAACACTCCATCTATATTGTTGAGGTCGGACAAATGCGCGATCAGTGACGGCGGCGAGACAGGAAGGTAAGGCCGCCTAGTCCTAGCAATAACACGCTGGCTGGCTCAGGAACCGTTGCAACAAAGATGCCTTCGCTGAAATCGGTGAAGCTGAGTCGAAACGCGAGTTGACCGGCGTTGTTGAAGCTGCTGGGTCTGCCATCGCCGCCGCCTGTGCCGCCAACGAAAGCGAAGTTATGGATCGTGCGGTACTCGACAATGAGCGGGTCGGGATTGATATCGAACTGGTCGCCTTCGCGGGCGATGAGTTGGAGGAGGCCGTCTAGGTCAGTGGCGAAGATGCCGCGGTCGTTGGTGGCGTCCACGCCCGAGCCGGTCAGGAGGCCGAGGAACGCGATCTGACCCGCGTCGTTCAGTTGCACGAGGCCGCCGAAGTTGTCGAAGCGACGGAATTTCACGCCCGCCGCGGTGCCCGGCGCGGCGGAGCCCTCACGGGCGACCAGCCCCAGGGTGCCGCCGGACCCCGAGAAGATTCCGGTGTCGTTGGTGTCGTCGACGCCCGTGCCGGTCAAGACGCTGGTGAACGCGGCTTGGCCCAAGTCGTTCAGCCTGGTGCTGCCGAAGCTGGTCCTGAAGCCGCCGTCGAAGTTCACGCCCGCCCCGGTGCCCGGCGCGGCGGCGCCTTCACGGGCGACCAGCCCCAGGGTGCCGCCGGACTCCGAGAAGATGCCTTCGTCGTTTGTACCGTCCACGCCCGTGCCGAACAGCGTGCCGATGAACGCGATCTGGCCCGCGTTGTTCAGCACGGGGCGTTTGATGATGCCGAATTTCAAGCCCGCCCCGATGCCCGGCGCGGCGTCGTACGTGCGGGCGACCAGCCTGGGGATACCGCCGGACTCGGAGAAGATGCCTGTGTCGTTTGTGAAGTCTACGCCCGCACCGGTCAGGAGACCCATAAATACTGTCTGGCCCGCGTCGTTCAACAGGGCGACGCCGATGCTGCCGAAGTACACACCCGCCCCGGTCCCCGGCGCGGCGTCGCCTGTGAGGGCGATAGTGTCGTAGGTGATAGCCGCGTGGGAAACCGCCGGAGTAGCCGCCGCCAACAGGATCAGACCCATCGCTTTTAAGTGAAATAAACTCATTTTTACGCCTCCGGGAATTGATTTGACTTCCGAGCTGAAGAACTGCAAGTATACCAGAAAGCCCTTGTAATTCTAGGGCCACGATTAGGTATGAAAATGGGCAAGATGCCCTCCTTGGCGCGTTGCGCAAACGACCGTTTGCGATACACGGTCACTGCCCCACCTTCCCGGCTGAATCGTGTCGCGTAACTCGTATCTTAAACTAAGTTTCACAAACGCTCATTATGAACAGCCTGCTCCCCCTTGACGGGGGCTTTTTTCTCGCCCAGAGCATATACCTAAATGCGTTATGTCATACACTTTCAGAAATTAATCCTGCGTGGGCGTCGGCACGGCCAACAGCCGCCCCCGTGCGCACAATCTGACCGTTTCTCCCGCTGAAAATATCGCAAAACAAATATTTTTTTACCTCCCTCCCCATTCGCCACTTACCCCACCCCCAACGCCCCCAATAACCACTTTTGTGCGCACAAACCTGACGCATCATCCAAGAGTGGAGGCGCAACTTATCTCTGGAAATACTTCCGGGGGCGGGGGCGTCTGCCGACAACCTCACGGCGACGATCGACAGCTACCCCGAGCATCCAAAGATTAAAAGGACCGGGACTCGAGGGCTGCCCCATGTTCCCCCAAGCGCAACGGATGAAACTTCATCCATGCTTCCGGGGGCGGGGGCCTTGGTAGCGGACCGTCCCGGCTAGATGACGGATCACAGGACGTGGGCTCGACCCGGTCCCGCTGACCCCGCGCCTGCCGTTACCGCCGGAACACCGTGAGGATTGGAAAAGCAGAAAATCTAGAAAACTGGAAATGAAGAAAATTCAGAGTTAGGAAATACCCACAGGAGACGCAAAGTTAAACGATGAAGTAATCCGCCCCACGAAGCGCCGCGACTTGTCGCGTCCTCTTCTTAATCTGCGTCATCTGCGCAATCTGTGGATACCTCCCCCTCCCCTCCCTAAATCATCAATCTCAAATCATAAATCACACATCCCCCTCCGCCACCCGCGTCGCATCAATCGGCACCACCGCATGGTCATTCATCAACACCTGCACCAACGGATCAAGCGGGTCGTCCACGTCGATCTTCACCGACGCAAACACCGCCGGTGCACGCTTCTGCAACGTTGCATCCGTCTCGGAGAACTCAAGCGCCAGCATCCCGTGCGTCGTCGCCATCTTCAACAGCGTCCCCGGGTCGGTCTGGTCCCGCCGATAGAGCCGACGCATCTGCGGCAAAATCCCCATCGGCTGCGCCTCGTCCGCCGGCTGACACAAAATAGAATCCGTCCCCAAGCAGACATTCACCCCGGCCTCAAGCATGTCCCGGTAACGGTGGTCCACATGCCCAAAATACTCACTAGCCACCGGGCAGTAAGCCACGCTCGTCCCGGTCTTCTGAAGGATGTCGATGTGTTCATCTTCAACATAGTTGCAGTGTGCAAGCACCCAACGCGCGTGTTTAAGCACGGGCTCCAGCCACCCCACCGGGTGCTGGCCCGTCGGCTCGATCCCGTCCCCCCACTTCCCCAACGCCTTAAGCAACTCCGCGAACGGACCGTCTGCGTCGCGCACAAACCGCACCTCCTCCTGCGTCTCCGCCAGATGCGTCGTCAACCGATAGATCCGGTCATGGCTAAGCCGATTCGCAGCCTTATAAACATCCATCCCCGTGGAGTAAGGCGCATGCGGCCCCAACCCAAGCACCGCCCCACGATCGTGAAAATCGATCCGCGACTCAAACGGCAGATCATTCAACGCACGCTTCATCTGCGCAATCGAAGACGCCTGCTTCTCACCAAGCCCAAAGCACTCGATATAACTCACCCCCGGCATCTCCGCCTCGCGCGGCGCCTGACGCCGACCCATCACCGCGGCCGTCGACCCAGCGATATCACCAAGATGCCCGACCCCCGCCGCCCGGCTCATCACCAACCCCCGCCGAACCGCGTCAATGATCTGCTTCGGCTCGGTCGGGCGTCGGCTGACCACATCACCCAGCCAGGCCGTGAAGTCACCGCCGTAGGGCGTCGGCCCCAACCCCGAAAGGTCCAGATGGGCGTGAACGTTGACCAACGCCGGCAGGATCAACTCGTCAGGCCGATCAATAAAAAGAGCGTTCTTCAACAGACGCTTGGGCAGCGAATCGGGATGCCCCGACGCGACCACCCGCCCGTGCCTAACCGCCACCGCACCCGGCCGGGCACTCGTGCCCTGGGCGTCTCGGATCGCTGCCGCCCGGTAGATCGTGGCTCGGTCTTGTTTCATGTGTCCCATCCATTAAACCCGACGACAAGGGTTATCCCCCCGGGAAATCCCCGCACACACCCGACTTCCCAGGCTATTGCCGACCCGTTACAATCCCACATTGCTAGTCAAACCCGATACCAAGGAGTGGCTCCGATGAAACGACAGACATGGATGATACTCGCCGCGGTCACTTTGGTCGCCACCGGCTGCGTGGCCCAGCGTGAGGCCGACGACCTCAAGACACTTTACCGCAACAGCCAAAGCCAGGTGCTGGACCTCCAGGAACAGCTCGCCGAGGCCAACGCCCGCATCGCGGCCCTCATGGGCGGAGCCGGCAGCGAAGCCGATGCCTTGGCACAAGCCCTCGCCGACAGCGCCCGCCTGCGTTCCGCTCTGGATGACGCCGAGGAACGCCTCCGCAACGCCAGCAGCGTGGTCCTCCCGCCCGAACTGGACGACGCCCTGAGCCAACTCGCTGCCGCCAACCCCCAACTCATGAGCTATGACGCAGCGAAAGGCATGATCCAGCTACGCAGCGACCTGACCTTCGCACTGGGCTCCGCCGAC
Organism: Phycisphaeraceae bacterium; assembly: GCA_029260615.1. GTDB lineage: Bacteria > Planctomycetota > Phycisphaerae > Phycisphaerales > Phycisphaeraceae > JAJRRS01. The sequence goes on from JAJDCX010000085.1 coordinate 25,327, forward strand.
GTCAGCGCCGGCGCGTCCAACACCCTCTCCAGGCTCGCGGGCATCCTTAACTCCTCCGCCGCAAAGTCCTACGAGGTCCGTGTCGTCGGGCACACCGACAACGTCCCGATCAAGAACGTCGGGACACGCGCCAAACACCCCACCAACTGGCACCTGTCAGTCCACCGTGCGATCTCCGTCATGCAGGTCCTCGCCAAGTCAGGCGTGGCCTCCGACCGCGTGGGTGTCGCAGGCTACGGCGAATACCGGCCGGCCGCCGCCAACGCCAAGGGCGGCTCCGAAGCCAACCGCCGCGTTGAGATCTTCCTTGTTGCCATGAGCTCTTCCACCGAAGCGCCGCAACCCGAAGCCCAAGCCGAGGCAGCAGCCCCAGCGGAACCCGCCGCCACGCCGGTAGCCCAACCCGAGCCGGACATCACACAGCCCCCGGCAGCTTACAAGTAAACGGCACCCAGGCACACGCCTGGCCACAACCCAATCCACCCAAAACCCGCCGTAACAGGCGGGTTTTTTTTATTTAAGCACCTTAGAAATTGAGGGAACCATCATCACCGCAAAAGCCGCCTAAGGATTCGCCACCCGCTATCCATCCCAAAAAACATATTTAATGCGCGATATTTGGCACCCCGCTATTCCTTACCTCGCAGGCCTGCAGTAGAATCGTTCCCGTGTTGCGGGAGATAAACAAAATTCGCCGGGCGGGGGGCGGTATCGTAATCAGTTTCGCGCTGACGGTTATGGGTTCGCCTGCCTACGCCGACATCGAATACGACGCGAACACACTGTTTACCTCGCCCCAACCCGCGTTCGATATCACACAGAACAGGCCGAGCCTTGAATTACACAGGCCAACCGTCGGCGCAATTAATATCACTGGGCAACTCACCGGGTCCGGCGATGCGGGGAGCAACTCGTCGGCTCAAGACACACGCCCCTTCTTCTACGACCCCAGCCAAGCCACCACCGCCAACCTCGGCGACCTCACCGGCGACTTCGCCGACCAGGCTGTAACACCACGCAACGGAATCAGCGCGGGCATGGACCTAAACGACGCCGGCTGGGTTGTCGGTGTCAGCAGCACCACCCCCGCCCCCGGTACTGGCCCAAGCACCGCAGACGACCGCCCTTTCTTGTGGTTTGATGCCGACGCCAACCACGCACACACCTTAGGGGAGATGCACGAGTTAACGCTGAACCCCGGCGCAACCTTTGGCAAGGCGTTGCGGGTCAACAACACGGGCATGGCCCTGGTCACCGGCGACACGGGGCTGTACCGTGCGACGCTATCGTTAAACGTCGGCGTCTTAACCGAGCCCGTGGGGCGGACATTCATCACGTCTTCCGCCAACATCGTTGACATGAACGATGCAGGGGACGTGGCGTACACATCGGGGAGCGCGGGTTTTGTCTGGCGGGACTTGAATGCCGACAGCCTCATGGACCCCGGCGAGACCGTGCAGATGCCGTTCATGAGCGCCGCTGCGCCGAGCGCCTCGGTCTTCGGGATCAACAACACCGGGCAGGTCGTCGGCACGATGCGCAACGACCATCTCCGAGACATCGGGTTTGTTTGGACGGATCTGAACGGCGACAACACGGTCGATTTTTCCGACGCCAACGGCAACGGATTCTTTGAGTGGAACGAAAGTTCCACCGAAGTCGTCCGCTTCCACGGCGACGCGGCGGGGATCAACGCCACCGCTGGCAACACGTTCGTGTTTGATATCAACGATACCGGTGTGTCTGTGGGCGGGTACATTGACGCTTCGGGCCGTCGGGCTTTCACCTTCGACGCCACCAACGGCATGCGCTTCCTCGATGACCTGATTGATGCCGCATTCCCGCTGGACCTCCGCGAGGCCGACGCGATCAACAACGCCGGCCAGATCACCGCCGTCGGCCGATCGCTTGGCTCCACGGTCGATCAACTCGTCTTATTGACTCCCTTTTCCATCGCGCTACCCGGCGACCTTAACAATGACGGCTTCGTCGGGATCGCGGACCTGAACATCGTCTTGGGTGTGTGGAACCAGGCCATCCCACCGGGCGACCCCGATCTGGCCGACCCGTCTGGCGATGGGTTCGTTGGGATTGAAGATTTAAATGCGGTACTTGGGAATTGGAACGCCGGGACTCCGCCACCCCCGGGATCAGACGAGTTGGTCATCCCCGAGCCGGGGACGTTGGCGATTCTAGGCTTGGGTGGATTGGCGGTGTTGAAACGCAGTCGCCTGTTCTGATGCGGGACGGTTGCGAGGGCGGCTGCAGCCGGGATTTTGAGGCCTACTCGAAAAATTACTTAAAAAACAGTTTTTTTGCTTGCATTAATGCGCGAAAGCCGACAATATGTACGAAGTGCCCCGCCAGGGGTTCTGGGAGGAGAGAAAGCGTGACACGCTATGACTCCCAGCAGTTTTTCCGAGCTGCGCATTAGTGACAGGTAGTCAAGATGAAAAATTTATGGATTCGGGGTTCTTTACCGGTTGTGCTGTGCCTGTGCGCCCAGTTACTGGCCATCACTTCAACCACAACAGCGCAGCCGTTCACAACGGTGATCAACGTCCCGCCGGATATAGCCCCGGGCTCGATTGGATCGGACACGCAGTTGAACCTGTTTGATGGGGGGACTATTGACTCATTAGGCGCAGGCTTAAGAAATGAATTTAACTCCAATATCGAAGTCAACATAAGTGGCGGCGTAGTAGACCATGGAATTCAGGCTGGAAACTTCCGCGCCACCAACACCAACGTGTTCGTGAATGTCAGCGGCGGAACCGTAGCCGGCATCACTGCCAACTCAGGGAGCACTGTCAACATCAGCGACGGAAGCGTAGGCAACGTCTGGGCAAACGCCGGCAGTGTGGTCAACTTCAGCGGTGGCTCGCTAGGCGACAGAACCCGGGCGGACAGGGGCAGTACGTTTAACATCAGCGGAGGGTCGGTGGGCAGATTTTTCGAAGCAGGGAGCCACTCCACGGTCAATATCAGTGGTGGGACAATCGGCGACCTTTTTTCCGTTGGCTTTAATGCGGACATTAGTATCAGCGGTGGGGTGGTGCCCGAGTTCCAAATCTTTGCAGACGGTACACTCAACATCAGTGGTGGAAACCTCGGTGGATTCTCCGGGTTTAGCGGCGAAGCCACGATCACCGGCAGCGAGTTCCAATTTAATGGTGCCCCGATACCCGGGCTTGAATCACCCGGCGATTCGGTGACATTCCCCACAACTAGTACAGGGCTGCTGACGACTACATTCGCAGACGGAGCTGTATTCGCAATACAACGCCACACTCTTGGCGACACATTGACGCTGAACGTGGTGGCGGCACCCGCCAAGCCCGCCACAATCAACACCCCAAGCGACCCCGCCCCACTGGGTCTAAGGTCTGGCCAGACACTCAACCTATCTGACGGCGCAACGCTGAACGATAACTTCTACGCCGTCGACGCGACTCTAAATATGTCTGGGGGCAGTGTAGGCCGGCACCTTGAGGTGATGGGCACATCCGTGGACATCACCGGCGGTTCCGTCGACGAATACTTCCGGGCCCGTTCCGGCAGCACGGTCAACATCAGCGGCGGTGCTGTGGGTCACGGCGTAGTGTTGTCTAACTCCACCGCCACCATCACCGGCGGGACGATCAAGGGCTCAATCGATGTCGGACCTGATAGTCAACTCGACTTCCAAGGGGGGACTATCGGCAGAAACAGTGAATTTTTCTCTGGCAGCACGGTCAACATCACCGGTGACAGCCTGCGGCTCGACGGCGTACCTGTCCCGGGCCTTGAGACACCTGGGCTCACTGTAGGTCTAAATCTCCCGGCGGACTCAATCCTGACGGGTAGGCTTACCGATGGTTCGGTATTCGTTTTCTCCACCCAATCCGGCGATAAGATCGCTGACGGCACACTTAAGTTTACTACCACTTCGGCGCCCACTGCCGGGCCGAGCGTAATTAATGTCCCCGCCGATACCGCCCCGAAGGGGCTATGGGTAGGGCAGACACTCAACCTCTCCGAAGGCGGCGTATTGGGCGACAACTTCGCCGCAGTAGAAGCGACTATGAATATCACCGGCGGCACGGTCGGGCAGAGCATGGAGGTCGTGGATTCGGTCGTTACCGTTACAGGCGGAGATGTGGGGCTCGGGCTGACCGCTTTAATGGGAAGCACGATCGATATCCGTGGAGGTAACGTTGGTGAAGGCCTCAGTATATTATCGGGGAGCGTGGTCAATATCAGCGGCGGAACGGTGGCTGGAAGAGGCGTTATCGGCTCGTTCGATGGCACCAGCGCCGATGCGACTCTTAACATCAGTGGTGGACATGTTGGGGAGTTTTTCCAGACGTCCCCCGGCACTACGGTCAATATCAGTGGCGGGGAGGTGGGCGATACTTTCATTGTTGGCGCGAACAGCACGGTCAATATCAGCGGCGGGGGCGTAAACCATGCATTCAGAGCAAAATCTGGCAGCACGGTCAATATCAGCGGCGGGGAGTTCTTCCTGGATGGTGTTTTGGTTCCGGGGTTGGACACGTTGGGCACGTCGACCGGGGTCAACATCCCGCCGGACTCACGCCTGACAGTCACACTCACAGACGGAACCGTGCGGACCTTTGGCTCTACGCGATTAGACCTCATAGCCGATGGGACGCTGAATCTAATCCGCGCACCGATACCCACGGCAAAGGATGTAGTCAATGTCCCTGTCGACCCCGCCCCGAGAGGGCTGCGGATCGGCCAGGCACTCAACCTTAGTGATGGTGGAATACTGAGATCCGACTTCACTACCGGTATCGGATCGACAGTAAATATCGACGGCGGGGAAGTCGGTGATAGATTCACTGCGGAGATTAACAGCACCGTTAACATCAGCGGCGGAATAGTGGGCAACAGCTTCAATGCCTTCTCCGGCAGCACGGTCAATATCAGCGGAGGATCGATCGGCGTTGTATCTAGCGTTCTTGATAAAAGCTTCATCGCGAACTCGGGCAGCACAGTCAACATAAGCGGGGGAGTAATCGGAACTAAATTTAAGGCGTCTTCAGGAAGTATTGTCAACATACTCGGTGGAAACATCGGTAATGCTTTTGTCGCTTTTCCTGACAGCACCGTCAACCTCACCGGATCGTCATTTATCCTCGATGGGGTAGACCTGACAGCGGGGTTAACACCGGACGAGCTATTTACGATTACTGATCGGAACGTCAGGTTGGAGGGTATGCTTGCTGATGGCTCGCCTTTCAGTTTCAACCTGAGCAGTAACGGCAATTTTAATGCTGACTTCTTCCACACTACTGCAACGCTAACCGTGACCCTGGTCCCCGAACCGGGGGCGCTTGCGCTTCTGGGTGTGGGCGGGTTGGCGATATTGAGACGCAGGCATGTTGTTTGATGCGCTTGGTGTCATGGCAGGCGACCTCGACAGCGGCGGCTTCGTCGGGATCACCGACCTGAACATCGTCTTGAGCAACTGGAACCACAGTATCCCGCCAGGCAACCCCTCGCTTGGCGACCCGTCCGGTGACGGGTTTGTGGGTATCGCTGACCTGAACCTGGTGCTTGGTAATTGGAACACGGGCTCGCCGCCAACCTCAGACAACTCCCTGCCCGAGCCTTCGGCTCTAGCGCTGCTCGCTCTGGGCAGCGCCTGCCTGATCCACCGGAACTCTTCCAGCCCGTGTGTTCGGATGCCGTAGCCAGCGAAACCGGGGGCCTGCAAGCACTTACAGAGCCATAATTTGCCCGGGAAACATCAAAATGCTCATTAATTGAACAAATGGCTTGACCCACAAGGGGCACTCAGTTATCCTCAAGTTGCAAGCAAATTCTTGCACGGTCGGCGTGACCAGCACCGCTTGCTCAACATTCTGGAGGAGAGAGAGCCATGACAGATTCCCTATGTCGCGTGTCCACCAAACGCCTGATGGCCTACTCGGCCGCTGCAGGGGTCGGCGCGTTCGCGTTCGGGGCCAGCGCACAGGCCAACGTGCAGGTCAACAACGCTCTTAACGGCGTTAACATTGTTGGGGCCAACGTGCTTCAGGCTCTTGATATCGATGGCAACTTGGTTGATGACGCTCTGATCAACAACGGCATCAACGGCATCCAGGCTCTGCCCGCCGCTGTCGGCACGACCATCCTCAGCGACAACGGAACCTCCGCAGACCCGCAGTCCTACTATGTAATTGGCTTCTTCTCCCCCAACGGCGGTGGCAGTGGCGTCATCGGCCCCGACTCCCGGGTGACAGGCGGCGGCGCCAACCTCACCTACCTCACCCTCGTCGGTGGCTACAGCAACTTCTACTACTACCATCATGTAGACGACGGCGCCTGGATCGGCGTGGCATTTGACATCGCTGGCAACAATCACTTTGGTGCCATTGAAGTTCTACAGCAGAGCGGGCACCGGGTAGCCCCCTTTGACAACAACCTCACCATCAACATCACCCTGGGTCGGATGATCTGGGAAGACCAGCCCAACGTCGCGATCTTCCCCGAGCCGACGTCGCTATCACTGCTGGCGGTTGGGACCGGGGCGGTGGGGTTGCGTCGCAGGCGTAAGGCTTTGGATAACTGAAATGCGATCGCCGTTCTCTGGTTTGAGGGTTTAAAAACATGATGCCCAGTATTCTTGATGGCGGTTCGATGAGACGGTTGATGGCCTACTCGACCGCTGCGGGTGTCGGTGCGTTCACGTTCAGCCCGGGTGCCCAGGCGGCGGTGCAGATCAACAACTCGGTCAATGGGTCTCACGATGTCCACGCCGTGACGGACATCTTCAGAGTTCTGGACGTCGATGGCAACGGGATAGATGACGTTCGATTCCTCACAGGCGACAGTTCTATTATTGTCCTCCCGGCCATTGGCAGCCCGACCACTATCTTCGCAAACTTCCCCAGTGGGCATGCGACTTACTACGTCTTGGGATTCCAGCCCGGCAACACCGTCAATAGTAGCTTTAACTACGTCCACCCCTCGACGCTCGGCTTCACCTTCCAAACATTCAACTTCGGCAACCCCGTGACCAATCCGGTCAACCCCGGCTACTACATCTACTACCACCACACCGCCGACGGCGACTGGGTTGGCTTGTCTTTCGACATCAACGGCAGCACCCACTTCGGAGCCATCGAGATCCTCCAGCAGAGCGGGCACCGGCCTACACCTAACGGGATCGCAACCCCCGAAGAGAATCTCGCCAACCCCGACCCGATCAACGTGACCTTCGGCCGGATGATCTGGGAGGACCAGCCCGATACCCCGCTGGTCGTCATCCCCGAGCCGACATCGCTAGCGCTATTGGCAGTGGGGGCCGGGGCTGTGGGGTTGCGGCGGCGGCGTGAGCCGAGGGTCAGAGGAACAAGCTGACAAAGGCATCCACGGGCATCGTGTCGAGTTGTTCTGGGTCGATGAAGGCTTTCTCGATGCGCTCGCATTGCTTGGCGTCGTAGCGGGTCGCGAGGTTAGCACTAAACTTTTCGACCAGCAGGGGTTCGCCTTCGTCGCGGCGGCGGCGGTGGCCTATGGGGTATTCGACGGCGACCTTGTCGGTGCTTGTGCCGTCGGTGAAAAAGACCTGGATGGCGTTGCCGATGGAGCGTTTGTCGGGGTCGAGATAGTCGCGGGTGTAGGCTGGGTCTTCGGTGACCTGCATCTTTGTGCGTAGTTGGTCGACGCGTGGGTCGGCGGCGGCGGTGTCTTCGTAGTCGTCGGCGGTAAGCCGGCCATGGATCAGGGGGATGGCGACCATGTACTGGATGCAGTGGTCGCGGTCGGCGGGGTTATTCAGGGGGCCTTGCTTGTCGATGATGCGGACGGCTGACTCCTGGGTGTGGATCACGATGCGCTCGATCTCATCAAGACGATCTTTGACCTGCGGGTGGAGTGTGACGGCGGCTTCGGCGGCGGTCTGGGCGTGGAACTCGGCGGGGAAAGAGATCTTGAATAACACGTTCTCCATCACGTAGCTGCCGAACGGTTGGGCGAGGGTGATGGGGTTGCCCTTCATGATGACGTCGTGGAAGCCCCAGCCGGGTGCGGATAGCGCGGTGTCGTATCCCATCTCGCCGGTGAGTGCGATTAGAGCGTGGCGGACGCCTCGGCTGGTGGCGTCGCCGGCGGCCCAGCTCTTGCGAGAGCCGGTGTTGGGTGCGTGGCGGTAGGTGCGCAGTGCGCCGCCGTCGAGGAAGGCGTTGGAGACGGCGTTGATGACCTGGTCGCGTGTGCCACCGAGCATGTGGGTGGCGACGGCGGTGGTGGCGATGCGGACGAGAATCACATGGTCGAGCCCGACGCGGTTGAAGGCGTTGTCCAGTGCGATGACGCCTTGGATTTCGTGGGCCTTGATGGCGGCGGTGAGTATGTCACGGACGGTGAATGTTTTGCCGGAGCCGTCGAGCGCGTGTTGGCGCGTGAGGTAGTCGGCGAGTGTGAGGATGCCGCCGAGGTTGTCGGATGGATGGCCCCATTCCGCGGCGAGCCAGGTGTCGTTGTAATCAAGCCAGCGGATCATGGCTCCGAGTGTGAACGCGGCCTGGACGGGATCGAGTTGGTAGTCGGTGCCGGGGACACGGGCGCCGTTGAGGACCGGGTCATGAGTGGTACCGGGAACGATCGAGCCGAGCAGCTTGGTGCAGGCGGGGTATTTCAATGCCAGTAGCGCGCAGCCGAGGCTGTCCATCAGGCAGTAGCGCGCGGTGCGGTAGGCCTCGTCGCTGTCGATCTGGTAATTAACGACGTAGTCGGCGATGTCGGCGAGGAGTTGGTCGGGCTGGCGGGGTGGTGTCATGGAAGTAGCCTGGGGATTGAAACACAGAGACACAGAGGCGCAGAGAAGACAGGGAAAAGTAACAGTGATGAACGCTGATAGACGCTGATGGGAGAAGGCGTTTAGTCCACTAATTATTTTTCTTTATCAGCGTTCATCTGCGTTTATCACTGTTTTATCGTCTTCTCTGTGTCTCTGTGGTTCATGTTCTTTGTTTGTGGTGGTGAAGAAACGCTAAGCCGCAAGCGGCTGTAACGTTAACGTTGCTCGATCGGGAGCCAGGCGCGGGGGTCGGGGCCGACGTATTGGGCGCTTGGGCGGATGAGTTTGTTGTCGGCACGTTGTTCGATGATGTGTGCGACCCAGCCGGCGGTGCGTGCGAAGACGAAGATCGGGGTGAACAGCTCGGTGGGGACGCCCATCTGGTGGTACGCACTTGCGCTGAAGAAATCGAGGTTGGGGAACATCTTTTTCTCACGCATCATTACTTCTTCAACACGCACGGATATTTGATAGAGCTTGTCGTCGCCGAGGCTGTCGGCGAGTTTTTTGGACCAGCCTTTAATGACGTCGGAGCGTGGGTCTCGGACCTTGTAGACCCGGTGGCCGAAGCCCATGATTTTTTCTTTAGCGGCGAGTGCTTTGAGGATGCCGGCTTCTGCGTCGTCGGGGTCTTTGAATTTTTCGATCAGGGCCATGGCCTGTTCGTTGGCACCCCCGTGCAGTGGGCCTGAGAGCGTGCCGATGGCGGCGGTGATGCCGGAGTATGAATCTGCCAGCGTGGCGACGGCGACTCGGCCGGCGAAGGTCGAGGCGTTGAAGCCGTGCTCTGCGTAGAGGGTGAGCGAGGCGTCGCAGGCGCGTTCCTGAAGTTCGGTGGGTGTTTTGCCGTGCAGCAGGTGCAGGAAGTGGCCGGCGATGGAGTCTTCGGGGGTCTGTGTGTCGATGCGCCTGCCGGAGTGACTGAAGTGGTACCAGTACATTAAGAAGGAGGGGAAGACACCCAGGAGCCTGTCGGTGATTTTTTCGAGTGTGTTGTCGGTGGTTTCGGGTTCGACACAGCCCAGGGCGGAGCATGCGGTGCGCAACACGTCCATGGGGTGTGCGTCGGCGGGGAGTTTTTCGAGGATGTCTTTGATCGGCTGGGGGATGTCTCGCTGCGCTTTAAGCCTGGCGCGGTAGGCGGCGAGTTGGGCTGCCCCCGGAAGATCTCCTTCCAGCAGCAGGTGAGCCACCTCCTCGAACGTCGCGTGTTCGGCGAGGTCGTTAACGGAGTATCCGCGGTACAGGAGGCTGTGGCCCTCCTTGCCGACGGTGCAGACACTTGTATTCCCTACAACAACCCCAGCCAACCCCCCTGATTTCGCGTCCGATTTCGCCTTGTCACTCATCTTCTTATTGCTCCTTGCCGAACAGATCGTCCAGCTTGTTTTCGTAATCGTGATAACCCAATACGTCGTACAATTCATCGCGGGTCTGCATCTGGTCGAGCAGACTCTTTTGTGTGCCTTGTTTTTTAAGTGTCTCGAAGACGCGCAGCGCGGCGGCGTTCATCGCCCGGAAAGCTGACAGCGGGTAGAGCGCGATCGCAACGCCGGCGTTGTGTAACTCGTCGGTGGTGAAGATCGGGGTTTTGCCGAACTCGGTGATGTTTGCCAACACGGGGACCGACACGGCTTGTGTGAATCGTTGGTACTCATCCAGCGTGGTCATCGCCTCGGCGAAGATCATGTCGGCGCCGGCATTGACATAACACTGCGCCCGCTCGATGGCGCGGTCCAGGCCTTCGACTGAGTAGGCATCGGTCCTGGCCATCACGACGAGCTGGTCGTCGCTGCGTGCGTCCAACGCCGCCTTGACCCGGTCGGCCATCTCGTTGTCGCTGACTAGTTTCTTGCCGGGACGGTGCCCACAACGCTTGGTGGCGACCTGGTCTTCCATATGAACCGCTGCCACCCCGGCCCGGCCAAGCTCGCGGACGGTTCGAGCGATGTTAAACGCGCCGCCAAATCCGGTGTCGATATCGACCAGGAGGGGCAGATCAGACGCGGCGGTGATCCGTTTGGCGTCCTCTAAAACGTCACCTAATCCGGTCATCCCCAGGTCGGGCAGGCCGTGCGAGGCGTTGGCGACGCCGGCACCTGACAAATACAAGGCTTGGAACCCCGCACGCTCCGCCATGAGGGCGCAATACGCGTTAATCACGCCCACAACCTGCAGGGGTTGCTCGGCCTGAACCGCGGTGCGGAAGCGTTTTCCCGGGGGGTCTGTCTTAGCCATAAAATCTCATCACAAAGCGCGAACTAAGATTGTATCAAGACTCCCCGATCAGCCCCCCACCACCTTTCAATTTAGCTCATATTGACCCCTCACCCACGGGGAGCCGGCGGCTTGGAAAATCGTGATTTTTGACAGAATTTTTACCCGACCGGCTCTCCCGGCTCACCGCACACAAACTCGCTCCGCTAGGCGAGTTACGATCTGATCCCGGCCAAAGAGCCTGCCGAGGTTTTTCTCTATGTGTTGATATAGCAATATCTTACCATTTAACAAAATTACCGACAACCTTCATTGACATAGCCCGATTCCAACCGATACGATAGGCATCGGAAGTAAAAACAAGACGGCCTGACGGATATCTCTCGTTAGCCGTGGCGCGCCTCTGCCACAGGATCGGAGCCCTGTGGCGGAGGTTTTTTTTGTTCCCAATCTCATGCCACCACCGGGCCGGAGCCCCCGCCCATCACGCTCTGCAGCGGTGTGTGAAATGTTGGGTTTGCTCCCTTTCAGATCGCCAAATCAGGCAAGGCTACTAGATGTAGTACCCGGCTCTTGGGCCTCCCCAACCCCATGTCTCACCTCGAAAATAGGACCGATGCGTAGGGCCGAAAAAATACCCGAACATTTACTGGACAAAACGCTTGACACCGAACGATGTTTGGGATATATTCGGTCCTAACAGATGCCGTATTCCTTTAAAGGGAGACCCCATGCTCAGCGACAATCTCATCCAGAAGCTCTTCGATACCCAAGACCATGGCCGGATGATCGGCTGCTTGGCGGACAACGGCACGGCGATGCCCCTGGCACTTCAAGCCAGGCTGACCCAGCCGACCGCGGCGTCCGGGCTTGGTTTACGGCGGCTGGTCGAACTGACCTACGGCCCAACACCGCTTAGCCGGGACATGACAGCCGCCCTGCTCGATGGACAACTGCCTGACGGCTCATTCCAAGGCACCTGCGACCGTGACCCCCTGGCCACCGCAACCGCCGTGGCGGGTTTGACGGCGGTCTTGCGGGACCACCCATTAGCTGGCCGTGATGCCGGGTTGATCGACGCCCTGGACCGGGCTTTGGCGTCACTGGAGGCGATGCAGATGGAAGATGGTTTGTTCTGCCATGGGGATGACCGCACGATTGAGGATCGGGCTTTGACCAGTGCGTTTGTGCTGTTTTTGCTAGCCCGATTGCCTGAATTCCGCGAAGCGACACGGTTTGCGGACCTGATGACCTGGTTCGACGAGCGGGCAGATCGTCTGGATAACGACACTTTGGAGCTTTATCACATGGCCAGCCTCGACGACCCGTCCAGGCACCCGGCCAACGCCCTATTCGAGGCGGTCGCCGCCTGACCCTCGGCCTGGTTTTAATAAGCAACGAGGTGCCACGACCACGATGCGGTTCGTGCCGACTCAAGGCTTCCTCGCCTCGCCGAAACGTGTTTCAGCACGCCGTATCCCCGCCGGCACCATCCAGATAATACCCAACAGGCCTCCGTCTTCTTCGTTTTCTTCGTCTTCTTCGTCTTCTTCGCCTTCTTCGCTCTTGCCATCGTCTCACTTTATCGGCCTCACGCGGACTCCTTGTTTTGGCCTCGTCGGTGCGGCCGCTGCCCTCCCTCCGGGGGACGGATCATGCCGCGCCGTCGTGCGCCTTTTGTTACGCACTTGCAATCCTCCACCGGCTTAGGCACACTCGGGGGGTGAATTTCCTCGCCCACCTGTATCTGGCGGACCCGACACCGGCGTCGATGATCGGGAACCTGCTGCCGGACCTCGTGCCGGGGCCGTTGAACCGAGGCGTACAAGCGCAACTTCGCACGGGGGTGGATTCGAGGTTGCATACGGTGGGTCACCGGGGTGAGCATCGGGGAGGGAGCCCGGGGTTAGATCCCGGGGTGCTGGCGGGGGCGATTAACCACAAGCGGGTGGATGCGTTTACGGATACCCACCCGGTTTTTGCGCGTAGCCGAGCCAGGTTAAGACCCCGTCACGGGCGGTACAGCGCGATCCTCACCGACATGTTTTACGACCACGTGCTGGCTAAGCACTGGAACCGGTATCACGACCAGCCGCTGGACGAATTTATTGACCGGGCTTACACCGCGATGTCGGAGCATACTCACCTGATGCCCGAGCCGATGGCAGCGATCACGGGTCGGATGATCGAGCAGGATTGGTTGCGTTCGTATTCAACAGCCGATGGTATGCGACGGATACTTACGATGATGTCGGTTCGTTTCAGCGAACGGCTTGCCCGATCGGTTGAATTGGAACATGCGGTGGAAGACTTACAAAGGCATGGAGATGATTTTACTGACGACTTCCACGAGTTTTTTCCCGAGCTGACTGACTATGTGCGTAGAGTAAAGTCACAAGCAGGCACCGAAAGACTGGTACATTGACCCGATATTTCACGGACAAACAGCGTGTGCCCTTCGAGGCATGCACATCAAGAGGTGGGGTTTGTAGATGACCAATAAAGCGATCCTGGTCGCGGTAATTCTGTGCGTTTGGGTTAGAGGTGGATGGGCGCAAGATGGATCGGCCCCGGCTGTCAACGAAGTCGCTCCAAGCACGTTTACGGGAACGGCCGACCAGTCCAGCCCGTTCACCGTCACGTTTTATTGGGAGAACGACGGCGCCATCCTCAAACGAAATAACAAGCAGGACCGTCACTACACCAACGGCAACGCGATCACATTTGCGCATCAACCCGATTGGGTGAAGGATTTTGTGGACATTGCCCCATTCGGCGAGACGTTCGACCGGACGGCAGCGGGCTACATCCTTGGGCAACTGATCTTCACGCCGGAGAATACAAGTGCCACCCGGCTACTGGGAAAAGACAGGCCTTACGCGGGTTATTTGTTTGGCGGTGTTTATGTGCAACGCGCCAATGACAAGACGTTTGACCATGCGCAATTAGACCTCGGCGTGGTTGGGCCGGCGTCACAGGCGGATCATTTCCAGAAGGATATCCACGACTGGCTGGACCTTGATGACCCCAAAGGGTGGGACAACCAACTGTCTAACGAGGTGACGGCACAGGTGTTTCTTCGCAGGAAATGGCGGGTTGATGTCGAGCCTATTGAGGTGGGTGACGTGCGGCTTGTGCAGCAGTTGATCCCACAAGTTGAGTTGGCTGTGGGGAGTGTGTATCGGCATGTGTCGGCCGGGGCGACCTGGCGGGTCGGGCATAACCTGCCGGACGATTTTGGTCCGGGGCGGCTGGGGGATGTTTCCGATTCGACTGGCGGGCCGACACAGGGGGCCGGGGGGTACGGGTTTTTCCGCGTGGGTGGCCGGGTGGTTCAGCACGATCTATTTCTTGAAGGCAACAGCTTCAAGGACAGCCACGGCGTGGATGCGGAGACACTGGTCGGTGAGATCCAGGTCGGGGTCGCGGGGTTTTATCACTACGAGGGCTGGAAGTATCAGGCCAACTATTCGCAGACTTTTGTGAGTGAACAGTTCAAGGGGCAGGCAGGCACCGACGCATTCGGCGCGGCGATGCTCTCTGCTTCACGGGGTTTTTGATTCCTGACGCGACAAGTCGCGGCGCTTCGCGCGGACTTTGTTGATGTGTGCGCCGTGCGTGCTGGTGTGTGTATTTGCCGGGCTATCCAGCTTAAACGTGTTCTACTCAAACGCCATGCTTGTGTCGGCGGGTAGTTTCTTGATCGATGTGGTACTCATCTCGACGGCCGGCTCCCACTGCATACGGAATACGAATTCGACGGCGTCACCGACCGCCAAGTCTTCTAGTGACACGCTGGGTGCGGGTGGGAAGGGCATCGTCATCGCGTTCATCGGAGCAGGATCGCCCTGGGCACTTTTGAAATGGTTGATGGCTTCGTGGTGGATACTCAGTTCGCTGGCGGGGTTGGATGGGTCTGGCAGCGAAACGATTCGGCCACGCAGGGTGTAGGTGTGTGCGACGGATTGCACGGGGTCGGCGGGGGTAGTTTCTTCGGAGCAGGCAGAGGCAAAAAGGACCATCAGGACCGATACCATCAACGCGGTGGCGGGACCTGCGTGATTTAATTTCTTAAAAGCCGTAAAAACACCCTGTAAAGCACCCTCTAACATGTCGTTCCTTTGCAATTGTGGCCGGCGAACCGGCCGGTTATCTGAGGTCTTGGATCATAGCCCGACCGCTGCTGGGTGGTCCAGCCTATAGGCAAGGCATCCCTTGGGGTCCCTAGCCAGGCCGGCCAGCCGGCGAGAGCCCGTGGAGCCCGATTCGTCCCGAAGGCGACTTGGGGTTTAACTCAATTGGGGAAGGGATTTACGGGTACTTTCGGAGGGTTATCAACAGGCTTGCCGGGGTGATTTGGACGGAGGAGCCCTCGGGCTTGACACGTTGGCCAAGGCCTGTTCTAATGTTCCTCCTGCGTTGGGAACGCTTGACCAGCCGGTCAGTGTTTTCCAAGGCTTTGCCGAGAGTTGCCACCTGGCGACGATCTGGCCTTGACAGCTTGCAAAAGATGTCTAACATACGCGGCCCGCAAGTCGTTAAGACTAAGGGCTGGCCGTCGCTACGGCGGTTGATCGATCTTTGACAAGTGAACAGTTGGGAATGCCATAATAAGAATGTGGCCGCATTTTCTGGTGCTCACAAGCCCGATTGTGCGGTTAAAAGAACCCAAATGTCCGTCGCCTTCACATGGCGGGCATGCCCTTTCCCTTGTGACAGCCAACCCGCTTCGGCGGGGGAAGTTGATTGAGGATTGGGCAACTCCCATCGGTTTGCCGCCGATGGAAACATGGTCGGGTCGCAAGACCTGGCTGTGTGGACCGGTCTTGATTTATCAAGATTTTATGGACCAACCTTCATTCGAAGACACCCCCACCTCGGTGGGATCGTCAGAGATAAAAAATTGAAGAGTTTGATCCTGGCTCAGATTGAACGCTGGCGGCATGGTTAAAACATGCAAGTCGAACGAGAAGCGGGCTTCGGCCCGTGGACAGTGGCGAAAGGGCGAGTAATGCGTTTCTAACGTGCCCAGAGGTCAGGG
>JAJDCX010000086.1 GCA_029260615.1 Phycisphaeraceae bacterium
TTGCCGTTGTAAATTTAGAAAATCAGCAAATTATTGCGGAAATTCCTGTAAGTGCTGGTCATCATGGAATAGATGTTTCCCCTGACGGTAGTAGGGTGTATGTTTCAGGAATTGCAGATGATATTATCACAGTTATTGATACGCAGTCATTTACTGTAATTGATCAAATTAAGGTGGGAAATGGTCCTCATGGACTAAGAACTAGCTCTGATGGCTCTACTCTCTATGTTGCAGTAACACAGACAAATGAAATTGTAAAAATTGATACAGAAACACTAGAAATTATAAATTTTATAAAAACAGGAAATGCCCCTTTCTGGATTGCAATATCTGGAAATCCATAAAAGACAATCATGGACATTTTATTAAATTGAAATAAGGTGTGAAATCATGAAATCATCAATAATCATCCCCATAATCATCATTGTTTCAATTATTGTAACGTGGGCAATTTTTTCTCTAGAGCCTTCTGATTCAGAAGAATTACAAAATACAATTGATGATTGCACTAATGCAATTAATAACATGGGACCATCTGATAGTGATTTGGAAAGTTGTTTAGATGATGCTTATAATCAATATGGTAGTGAAGAAGAAAAACAAAGTTGGTTTGATGATGGGCATTGAATAAATTTACAAATTATTTTAATCATTTTTATATTATATTCTAGAAACTTTGACAAATTTTTCTTTAAATTTAGTATATCGTGATGATGATCTTAATCTTGTATTACAACATGGACAGAATAATCCATCATATTCCATGAAAACATTACATGAATTACATCTTTTTTGGCCTGCTTCATATCTTCCTCCATGTTTTGGTTTTTTGACTTTATGATTTTGACATTTGCCATTACATTTCATTGCCTACAAAAATTGTGTCTTCATTTAGTTAATAACAATGATATTTTACATATGTAAAGGTTGGTAATTATATTGCTTGGAAAATTATCTCACTTGTGGATGATTCTGAATTCATTGAGAATAATCAAGAAAAACAAATTACAATAAACAAATCAACGTATAATCGACTAATCATTGCAATAGTTTCAGTGGCTATCGTATCTGCGTTTTTAGGCGGTTATGTAGCTGGTGTAGAAACCACAGAACCAAAAGAAGTCATCATAAGAGAAACAATACCAAATCCTCAAACGAAACCAGCATCACAAGAACAAATTGGTCCTCAAATAATCCGAAACATCTCTCCAGATGATGATCCTTTGAGGGGGAATCCTGACGCATCTATTACCATCATAGAGTTTTCAGACTTTCAGTGCCCTTTCTGTGCAAAATTCCATGAAGACACACTTCCTCAATTAGAGGAAAATTACATTTCAACAGGAAAAGTAAATTTTGTCTATAGAGATTTTCCAATTCAGAGCATTCATCCAAACGCAATTCCCGCCGCACTAGCTTCTGAATGCGCCGATGATCAAGGAAAGTTTTGGGAAATGCATGATATGATATTTGAAAACCAGGAAACTTGGCAAGGTCTTGAAATTTTACAATCTACAAGTCTTTTCAAACAATATGCAATAGAACTTGGATTAAATGCTAAAGAATTTGACTCTTGTATAGATTCTGGAGAGCATCTTGAAGAGATAAGAGGTGATCTTGATGATGGACGTAATTACGGTGTAACTGGAACGCCTGGATTCTTTGTAGGTAATGAAGAAATTGGATTTACAAAGTTAATTGGAGCACAGCCTTTTTCCTCATTTCAAAAGGTAATTGATTTTCAATTAAGTAGATAAAATAATGAACAAATTAAAAATTCCAAATAATTCAGTTACAAGACATCTTCTAATTGGTATTCTTGCAATTTTGATTACATTTGTCTTCTGGATTGCACATTATGAATGGGATGAAGAGATGAGATTATGGCGTGCAATAGGCGATTCAGGATATCTTTTACTTTTTGTTACATTGATTTTAGGTCCACTTTGTAAATTATGGCCACGTCTAAATTATTTACTTCCGTGGAGGAGGGAAACTGGAATATGGTTTGCAATTCTAGCTATCACTCATGGGCTTTTAATTGCTAATGGATGGGCAAATTGGGATGTTGCGAGGTTTTTTGGTTATGAATTTGTTCCACAGCTAGGAAGAATAGCTAGAATGGAGCCAGGGTTTGGATTGGCAAACTTGATTGGTTTTGTAGCAATATTGTGGATTGCAATTCTTGCATTGACTTCCTCAGACAAGGCCGTGAAATGGTTAGGTGCATCATCTTGGAATTGGTTGCATATGGGTTCAAATGTTGTATTTTATCTTGTAGCAATTCATACTGCGTATTTTCTTTTCATGCACTATACTGAATCTTTTCATAAGTCGGTTCCCCCACAAAGCATCTTCATAATTCCATTTATTGTAATGAGTGTCGTAGTTTTAGTTTTACAAATCACATCCTACATCAAAGTTGTTAAATCAAAGAATAAACGGCATAAAGAGAAATATTCAGGGAGTTCATGATTTAAGATATGGATAAGCGAGATATTTTGGTTTTAACCGGGATTTTAGTTGGGACTGGGATTCCGGTAATATTGATGGCATTGGTAGCAAATGGATTTATCGACACTCCATTCTCATAGATTCCTATTTTCTTTACAATTGTAAAGTCTAGATAATAAATATGAAAAGTCTGCAACACGAGTATGCCTCATGAATTAGACGATATCGACATTGGAATAGTAACATCTCTTCAACAAGATGGAAGAAAGTCATTTAGACAAATTTCTCGAGAATTAAACATCAGTACTCCTACAATACAAGCAAGATATCAAAGACTAGTCAATATAGGATTAATCAAATCAGTTTCACCCATAATTGATTCTACTAATGTAACTGATGAACAAAAAGAACAAATTCAAACCTGTGATTGTGGTGTATCTCATGATGTGAATTTAAAATCTGG
>JAJDCX010000087.1 GCA_029260615.1 Phycisphaeraceae bacterium
GTCCTTTTAATCTTTGGATGCTCGGGGTAGCTGTCGATCGTCGCCGTGAGGTTGTCGGCAGACGCGACCGGTCCCGGATATTAGCCCGGGAATAAGTCACGCCTCCACTCTTAGATGATGCGACGGGTTTGTGCGCACAAAAGTGGTTTAGGGGGTCGGGGAAATGGTTGTAAAAGGTGGGGGTGCCTGGGGTAAAGAAAATTTGTTATTAGGGTGGTTTTTGTTTGGAGAATGGGTCAAAGTGTGCGCGCGAAAGTGGTAGCTGGGTGTGTACGAGGGATAGTTTGGAGCCTTGTGGAACGCGACAAGTCGTGGCGTTTCGTGTGGGCGGGATGATGCTGGGGGGGCTTTGGGTGTTAGCGTCGTTGTCGGCGTAGGGTTGCGAGTGTGCCGAGGGTCAGGAGTGAGAGTGTGGTGGGCTCGGGGATGAGAGATTCGATGGAGGGCGGGGGTGTGCCGGTGTTCCAACTACCGAGAACGATGTTGAGGTCCTCGATGCCGATGAAGCCGTCGCCGGAGCCTGCGATGTCGCCCTGGTCGATGTCGCCGATGGCTACGTTGGTGTTCCAGTTGGCAAGGATGACGTTGAGGTCGCCGATGCCGACGAAGCCGTCGGCGTTGACGTCTGCTTTGATGCGTGCGAGGGCTTTGAAGAAAGCGACGCCTACGTCTTTGCCGAGCTCTTCGTAGTAATCGACGCCGCGGGTGGGGTGGAAGGCGGTTTCGAAGGTTGCGTCGAAGGCTGCTCCGAGTTCGATTTCGCCGAAGTTGGCGCTGGTGGGTCCGGTGCTGGTGGATTGGAGGGAGAAGACGGTGGAGGTTTCTTTAAGGAAGTTGGTCCAGAAGGGGTCGGCGGTGTGTCCTTTTTCGGGGTGCAGGAACATGAAGTCGTCTGGGTCGGCGAGGTTGCTGATGGTGGAGTGGTAGTCGATGAAGTACTCGGCTTCGCCGCCTGTGGCGGTTTGCAGGTCAGCCATCATGGCTTCGCCGGAGACCTTGAGGTCGGGCTTGTTCTGCCAATTGCTGGATGCGGTGGGGCTCCAGCAGCAGTTGGGGTCCTGGTTGGGGTTTTGGATGGTGGCGCGGTTGTTGCCGGCGAAGCGTCCGTCGGGGTTGAGCAGTGGGTAGACGAAGAACTCGGTGGTTTTTCGTAGTTCGGTGGCGCGTGGGTCGTTGCTGAGCAGGAAGTCGATGGTGCCTTCGAGTGTGTGGTTGCCCAGGACTTCGTTGGCGTGGAGTCCGCTGGTGAGGACGACCTGTGTTTTGCCTGCGCTGGGTACGGCGTTGTCGGTGAGTTTGAAACCCCACATGTCGCGTGGTGCGATGGTTCTACCGAGGTCATCGACGCCGCCGGGAGATTGTCCGATGACGAGGTTAGCGTCGGAGCTGATGGTGGGGCTGACGAAGGGGCTGAGTTTGTATTGTGCGACCTGGTCGGCAACTCGGCCGTAGGAGTAGGGGATGGAGTGTGCGATCCAGACGTCGTCCTGGGCGAAAGCGTTGTTGTTGGAGAATTGGAATGATCCGCCTGAGATGCCGTGGTTGTCGAAGGGGACCCAGTTTTCGTTATCGAGGCTGTAGCGGAAGTTGTGGTTGGCGATGGCGCCAGATCCGCCGGCGAAGTTTGTGGAGATTTTGAAGTTGGGGTTAACGCCGTTGACGCCGGAGGCTTTGAAGTAGACCCATCGCCACTGGTTGGATCCGTAGAAGTTATCTCGTCCGGCGAGGTTGACGGTGGAGCCTGCGGTGGAGAAGGATTGCAGTGAGCCGTGATCGAAGTCGGCGTCGAGGGTGATGACGGCGTGTGCTGGGAGGGTGGAGGTGGCGATGGCTGCACAGGCGATCATGCAGGGCCAAGCGGAACGGACAGCACGAAAAGAAAGCTGCATGATGAGTGACTCCTCCCCGGTATGGGTGTTGTGTTTGGGCCGATCCGCGGTTGAGTCAGGCGTGCTGAACCATGCCGGGAAAGACGTTAACTACTGCATATCATACTCGAAAATCGCTTTATGTCGATTTAATTATGTAATATCTAGTCAATACAATTGCTTAGGGTGCGGAGGGGGTGATTTTGGGGTGTTTAACGGTTGTTTGACACCCATGTAACGCACCTCTAGGCTATCTGCCCCACCGGTAGGTCGTCGTCGGGGGCGAGCGGCCGGCGAAATGGATGTAAATAATTGTTTTACAAGCGGTTAGGCATTCGTCCCGGGTGGTCGGCCAAGGAGGCCGGCGATGGTGAAAAAAGGAACGCAAGGCCCGTATGGGTATAGCCCGAGTGCTTGGCGGATGATCGGCCGAGGGTTGGAGGTCGGGGCGGTCATCGGCGGGCTGACGTATGTGGGGTACTTGGGGGATGAGCGGTATGGGACCGGGCCTTGGCTGACGCTGGCGGGTGCGTTGATGGCGACGGTTGGCGGTTGTTACAACCTGGCGAAGGACGCGCTGTATCCGAAGAAGGGCGAGGCTTCTAAAGATAAGCCACCGGGGCCGACGGATGATGGCGAGTGAAAGCCGGGATGACTGAGTAGTTTGCTTAACTATATATGTAGCTTCGACACGGTTCTTCAAACGGACACACCGAAACACGAAACACGAATCACTGATACGATGACTCATTCGACCGAAAGCCCGCTGGTATTCCCGATCGTTAAGGCGTCGTTGACGCTGACGGCGGTGTTGCTGGCGTCGGCTGGTGCGGTGTTTGGATTGTTGGTGGGTGTGTTTGGGATGGATGCGCAGGCGAGGCTTAGTCTGATCGGTGCGTTTGTGAGTTTGGGGATTGGTTTGTCGGGGTTTGTGCCGGTGTGGCTGATGTCACGTAGGAGTTCATACGGGAGTGCGTATGGATTCTTGGTGAGTATTTTGGTGCGTAGCTTGGTTGGCTTGGGTGCGGTGGCTTGGCTTCGTTGGGGGGGGGTGCCCGGCGGCGCGGGGGCGTTGATGTGGGTAGCGGGGTGGTACATGCTGGTGTTGGGTGTTGAGGTGAAGTTGATATCATCGCACGTCCTGGCTGCGACGAAGGTGTCGGGGCCCGTGCTGGAGACGAATTAGATGACGACGAGTTTATTGCTTGCCGCCGGTGCGAAGCTTGATCCGATGAGCCATGTGCTGCCGCACACCTTGTTTGGTAGCGACTGGTTTACGAACCACCATTTCATGGCCTTGATGGTTTTTGTGGTGGGTATTGTAGCGTTGCTATATGTGTCGATGCGTGTGCCGGTGAAGGCGGATACGGCGGAGGGATATGTTACGAAGGGGCGGGTCACGCAGGTCTTTGAGGTCTTGTGTGTGTTTCTTCGTGAGGAGATGACCCGGCCGTTGCTGGGTGACCTGACAGATAAATACATCAAGTACATCTGGTCTATTTTCTTTTTCGCGCTGTTTGGGAACCTGCTTGGGTTGCTGCCGATCAGTGCGTTCTTCCACCTGCTGGGTGTGGAGTCGCTGTCCCACGCGGGCGGGGCGATGACGGGGAACATCAATTTTACGGCGGGGCTGGCGTTGATCTCACTGTTCATGATGGTGTTTGTGGGGCTTAAAGAAAACGGTTTTGGTTTTATCAAGCACATGTGGCCCGTGCCGTTCAAGCCGTTGCCGCTGCTGCCGGTGATGTTGCCGGTGGGGCTGCTGGTGTTTGTGCTTGAGTTGGTGGGTTTGTTCATTAAGAGTTTTGCGTTGTGTGTTCGTTTGTTCGCGAACATGGTGGCGGGGCACTTGGTGCTGGGGTCATTGATTATCCTTGCACTTACGGCACCGATGCTGGGTAAGAGTGCGAGTGTTCTGGGTGCGGCGGTGTTCAGCTTCTTGGAGCTGTTTGTGGCGTTCCTTCAGGCGTACATCTTCACGTTCCTGACGGTGATCTTTATCTCGCTTGGTGCGATCAGTCACGACGATCATGATGAGCACCACGCGGGGCTGGATGAGGGGGCGATGCCTGGGGATTCGATGGATGAGATGTTGACTGTGACGGGGGGAGCCGGGGGCGGTCACTAAAATTGAAAACGCTCGGGGACGCCGACGCCCGAGCACTTTAATCGTCGGCAAAATGATTCATACCTAGTTTGGAGACATAGACATGTTTGAAATGCTTACTTTGGCGGCTTTGGAAGGTTATGCGGGTATCGGCGCTGGTTTGGCGATTCTGGGGGCGGGCATCGGCATTGGTCTACTAGGCGCAGGTGCGGGCCGTGGTATCGGCAACATCGGCGGCAACGCGGTGCAGTCGGTTGCACGCCAGCCCGAGGCTGCGGGTCAGATCTTCGTGCAGATGATTATCTCGGCTGCCCTGATCGAAGGTTTTACCTTCTTCGGGATCATCTGGGCTGGGGGCCTTGCCGCAGGATTTTTTGAGTAATTACCCTTCCACGCCCCGGCCTGACCGCCGAGGCGTGATTTTGCTGGCCCGGATGTTCGGGCTTAACCAGGACACGAGAAACATGGGGCACCCCCTGATGCGTCACACCCGTTTATTTCAGATCGCAACCGTCTTTGTCTGCCTGATGATGACTGGCCCACTGTCCGCACAGGACCATGGCGAAGCGGCTGATGCAGCACACGCCGAAGTCGCCGAGCAGGTTCACGATGCAGCCGACCAGGTCGCTGGTCATGCCGCTGATGCAGCGGATGACGGTGGTCACGGCGAAGACCGTGAACTGATGACGATCAAGTGGCAGGAAGCGCTCTACACGATCATTGTCTTCGTCCTTTTCTTTGTGGTGCTGAGCGTTTTTGTTTGGCCGAAGATTTTGGCGTCGCTGAAGGCCCGTGAGGACAAGGTCCGGGGTGATCTTAAGGGTGCTGAGGACGCGGCGACGGCTGCGACGGCTACGCTGGCGGAGTACAAGCAGCAGTTGGCGGAGGCTCAGAAGGAGGCGCTGCAGATTGTTGATGAGAGCCGGGGTGCTGCGCAGCAGGTGGCGGCGCAGCTCAAGGAGCAGGCGCAGGCGGACATGTCGAAGATGCGTGAGCGTGCCGAGGCGGATATCAACGCTGCTAAGGAGCGTGCGGTTTCTGAGATTTATGAGCAGACGGCGGCGCTTGCGACGCAGGTGGCTGGGAAGATATTACGGCGTGAGATCAATGCGGGCGATCAGGAATCGCTTGTGCGAGAATCGATCGCGAAACTTAATGACGCGGGTCAGAACTAAACAGACACGATGGCCAACCGATTCAGTCGAATGTTGAAGAAGTTTGGGTTGGCGCTCGGTGCCGATGGCGGGGGGTCCCCCCGGAAAGATGGAGGAATGCGGTTGTCCGTAGATGTCGAACATAAGACAGACTCGGTGAGCCGGGTGTACGCCCAGGCGTTGCTGGAGTTGGCGCTGGGCGATGGTGAGTCCGGGGGTCAGGCGGAAGCGCTGGCGGAGGAGGCTGGTGAGTTGCTTAGGTTGCTTGGCGATGAGCCGGACCTTGGTGAGTTGCTGTCCAGCCGGGCGTTGAGCTCGTCGCAGAGGCGTGGCGTGGTTGAGCAGTTGTTTAAGGATAAGGTCAGCGATGTGTTGTACCGGTTTATCCAGGTGGTGAACCGCAAGGATCGGCTGGGTTCGCTTGCTGGGATATTGGTTGCTTACCGGTCGCTGGTGTCCGAGGCGCGGGGGGATCTGGGCGTGGATATTTTTGTTGCTGAGGCGCTTTCTGATGACGCTAGCCGGGGTGTTGCGGAATCGATTGGGCAGGCGATGGGCAAGCAGGTGCAGCTACGTCAGCATGTGGACGCTGAACTGATCGGGGGGTTGAAGGTTCGGGTGGGGGACCGTCTGATCGACGGGAGCGTGGCGACGCAGTTGCGGATCATGAAGCGTAAGCTGGTTGATGCGGGGCGTGAACGTGCGAGGTCGGGCGGTCAGTTGGAAGGTTGAGTCAATCAAACAAGAAGCGACCGGGCGGCCGAGTCGCAGGTAGATAATTGAACCAGGATTTTAGAAGCATTCACGGCGGGAGCCGTAACCGGAGTCAGCGATGAAGATCAAAACGGATGAAATCACCGCGGTCATCAAGCAGGAGGTCGAGCGTTACTCGACGGAGCTAGAGGTCTCGCAGATCGGGACGGTGGTCGAGGTCGGCGATGGTATCGCGCGGATCTACGGCCTGGGCGAGGCGATGGCGGGTGAGATGCTGGAGTTCCAGATCGGCGAGGGCAAGACGGTCCGTGGGCAGGTGATGAACTTGGAGCAGGACATCGTCGGCGCGGTCATCTTCGGTGACTACCTGGGCATTAAGGAAGGCATGAGTGTGCGTTCCACGGGGGAGTTGATGGTGGTGCCTGTGGGTGACGCTTTGCTTGGCCGGGTGGTGAATGCTCTGGGTGAGGCGATCGATGGCAAGGGCCCGATCCAGTCGGACCAGATGCGTAAGGTGGACATTATTGCCCCGGGCATCGCGGAGCGTCAGCCGGTGACCCAGCCGATGCAGACGGGTGTCAAGGCGGTGGACTCGATGATCCCGATCGGGCGTGGTCAGCGTGAGCTGATTATTGGCGACCGTAAGACGGGTAAGACGGCGGTGGCGCTCGACGCGATTATCAACCAGAAGAAATTCCTGGGGACCGACGACGAGATGGTCTGCATCTACGTTGCGGTCGGTCAGAAGGACTCGACGGTGGCGACGGTGGTTGATCAGTTGCGTGAAGCGGGTGCGATGGATTACACGATCGTGGTTAATGCGGGCTCCAGTGAGCCTGCCCCGATGCAATACATCGCGCCGTACACCGGGTGCGCGATGGGCGAGCACTTCATGTGGCAGGGCAAGCATGTGTTGTGTGTGTATGACGACCTCTCCAAGCAGGCGGTATCGTATCGGCAGTTGTCGCTGCTGCTGCGTCGTCCTCCGGGTCGTGAGGCTTATCCGGGTGACGTGTTCTACCTGCACTCTCGTTTGTTGGAGCGTGCGACGAAGCTGTCTGATGACAACGGCGGTGGTTCACTGACGGCGTTGCCGATTATCGAGACGCAGGAGGGTGACGTTTCGGCGTACATCCCGACGAATGTTATTTCGATTACGGACGGTCAGATTTATCTTGAGCCTGACCTGTTTTTCGCGGGCGTGCGTCCGGCGATCAACGTGGGTATCAGTGTGTCGCGGGTGGGTGGCAACGCCCAGATCAAGGCGATGAAGCAGGTCGCTGGGACGCTGCGGCTGGACCTGGCGTCGTTCCGTGAGTTGGAGGCTTTCTCGCAACTGGGGACGGACCTGGATAAGGCGACGCAGCACCAGTTGGACCGTGGTGCGAGGATGGTTGAGTTGCTTAAGCAGCCACAGTTTGTGCCGATGGATGTGATCGACCAGGTGGTCCAGATCCTCGCGGGTGCGACGGGTGTGTTGGATGATTTGAAGATCGACCAGGTTCAGCCGTTCAGTACGGCGTTGGTGGAGCACTTTGCGGGGCCTGGCAAGGCGGTCCGTGACAGGCTGGTTTCTGCCAAGGCGTTGGACGATTCGCTGCGTGAAGACATCAAGAAATCGACGTCTGACTTCAAGACGGGCTGGGTGTCGGCGAACGCTTCGTCCTGACGCGGCGCGGGCCCAAGGGCCTGTACATGCCCGGTACGGGGGATAATTGAGCCGGTGTTGGCCGGGGGGGCGGAGGGGGCCTAGAATCGGGCTCTCTATATTTCTAACTAAATCGTGGGGTTAACCAAGATGCCGGTGCAAGAAGTCATGAATCAAACAGCGAAGCTTCAACTAGGTGATAAGAGTATTGATCTGCCGGTCGTGGTGGGCTCGGAGAACGAGCACGCGGTGGACATCAGCAAGCTCCGTAGCGAGACGGGGTACATCACCCTGGATAACGGGTTTGGAAATACGGGTGCTTGCCGATCTGCGATCACGTACATCGACGGGGAGAAGGGGATCCTGCGTTACCGGGGCTACTCGATGGAGACGCTTGCTGAGAACAGCACGTTTCTGGAGGTCTCCTGGCTGCTGATCTTTGGTGAGTTGCCCAAGCCCGGTCAGGTTGAAGATTTGGCGGATCGGATCAAAGAGCACTCGTTGCTGCACCAGGACATGCGGCACCATTTCGAGGGTTTCCCCGCGACTGCGCACCCGATGGCGGTGCTTAGTGCGATGATTAACGCCAGCAGTTGCTACCACCCGGAACTGCTTGAGAACAATAGTATCGATGAGTCGTCGCTGGAGGTGGTGGCGATGCTGATGGCGAAGGTCTCGACCATTGCGGCGTTTAGTTACAAGAAATCGATTGGTGATCCGCAGCGATATCCTGACCCGTCGTTGGATTACTGCAGCAACTTCCTGCACTGCATGTTCAGCAAGCCGTACGGTCGGTACTCCGCGGAGCCGGAGGTGGTGCGTGCGTTGGACCTGTTTTTGATGCTGCACGCGGACCACGAGCAGAACTGCTCGACATCGACGGCGCGGGTGGTCGGGTCGAGTGAGGCGAATCTGTTTGCATCCATGTCTGCCGCGGTGTGTGCCCTGTGGGGGCCGTTACACGGCGGGGCGAACCAGCGCTGTATCGAGATGCTTGAGGGTATCCGGCGGGACGGCCTGGACGTGAAGAAGGTTGTGGAGCGGGTGAAAAACCGCGAGTTCAAGCTGATGGGTTTTGGTCACCGGGTGTACAAGAACAGCGACCCGCGTGCGACGATCCTTAAGAAGGCCAGCGACGACCTGCTAAAGAAGCTGGGCGTGGATGATCCGTTGCTTCCGATTGCTCAGGAGCTTGAGGATGTGGCGAGGCACGACGAGTTTTTCCTGTCGCGTAACTTGTATCCGAATGTGGACTTCTACTCGGGGATTATTCTGCGTACGATCGGAATCCCGATCGAGATGTTCACGGTGATGTTCGCGATCGGTCGGATGCCCGGGTGGATCGCTCACTGGAAGGAACAGCACGAGAATCCTAACGGCCGGATTGCTCGGCCTCGGCAGGTGTATACGGGCTCGCCGGAGCGCGATTACGTCGCGGCTGGTAGTCGCGGCTGATACTTAGGCTCGTACATTTTTAAGAATGATCGGTGCCCGCGTTCGGTGAACGCGGGCACTTTTTTGTGCGTGTGCAGCTGAAGGTATGCGGGTTGAATTGTCAATTTGTTCGTATGTGTGCTGGGTGAACTCGGCAGATAGGCCCGTTGGAGCAACTCGCGGATCTGCGATCCACCGCTAAACGGCAGGTCCAATCGCTATGCTTAAAGTTGATCTGGTGTAAGCCTGTTGTGCGAAGGGGTGGGTTATTCGGGCTTGGGGGGTGTGGGGCCGCAGGGGGAGCGTTTGATGCCTAAGAGGTGTCGGATGGTTTTGCAGATGATCCACATGTCCAAGCGCCAGCTTAGGTTTTCTACATACTCGATGTCGTAGCGTATCCATTCCTGGAAGTCCAGGCCGTCTTCGCGGCTGCGCATGACCTGCCAGAGTCCGGTGATGCCTGGGCGGACGCTTAGTCGTGCTTCGCGCCAAGGCGGGCAGTACTGGTTTTCGCTGTGTGGGCTTGGCCTTGGTCCGACGATGGACATGTGACCGATCAGGACGTTGAAGAATTGTGGGAACTCGTCGATGTTGGCCATTCGCATGAGCTTGCCGAAGCGGGTGATGCGTGGGTCGTCTTCGATGAAGAACTGTGGGCCGTCGCACTTATTTTGTTCTGCGAGTTCT
The DNA here is from genome assembly GCA_029260615.1 of Phycisphaeraceae bacterium. Taxonomy (GTDB): domain Bacteria; phylum Planctomycetota; class Phycisphaerae; order Phycisphaerales; family Phycisphaeraceae; genus JAJRRS01. Next base: position 9,613 of record JAJDCX010000087.1, read on the forward strand.
TGCTTGAGTTGTTCGGCGTTGTTGCGCATGGTGCGGAACTTGAAGCAGGGGAATTCTTTGCCGCCGCGTGTTTCTCTTCGGTGGGCGAAGAAGAAGGGGCGTCCGTCTTCGATCCAGATGAGGGCCAGGATCAGTGGGTACAGGGGTAGGGTGAGTGCGAGGCCTATGAGTGAGGCGACGATGTCGAATGCGCGTTTGTTGACTTTTTGAATCTGGTTGAGTCTGCGTGGTGGTGTGATGGGCTGGCCGTCCTGGGCGTCTTGGTCGTCGGCGTTCCAGCGGATGTTGCCTGCTTTTGGGCGTGTTTTTGGGTTGTCCCAGAGGACGGCGGGTCCGACGACGCTGTCGATGTCGTTGAGTTTGCGTCCGGTGCCGACCCAGACGGGTCCGATGAAGCGTGTGTTGGAGTTGGTGTGTGTCTGGTGGTCGACCCAGACGTTGCCGTCGAGCAACTGTTTTGCGCGTCGTATGGCGGAGTCGGGCCTGCGCCAGATGGTGACGAGCTCGCGTATGAATTGGGTGCGTTCGTCTTTGCTGTGTTTGTAGTAGGCGCTGCCGTTGATGGAGATGGTGGTGCGGTGTACCTGTGCGACGTTTTGTCTTAGTAGTCTCCAGCCGGAGCGGTTGTCGGGAGCTGATCGCCAGAGTTCGGCGATTTGTGGGTCAGAGCAGACGGCGGTGCGTATGAGTCTGCAGTCGGCGCCGCCGTATTCTCTGTGGAATCGTATGAAGCGGTCCTGTTCGTCTGTGATGATTTGTTCGCGGTAGCCGTGTTCGTGGTGGTCGTGTACGCGTATGAAGAGGAGCTTGGGTTTGAGCCAGCTGAGAGTGTCGATGATCTGGTCGATGCGGAAGAGGCAGAAGTGCGAAGGCTCGACCATGAGGAAGAGTTCGGCGTCGTCGGTGACGGGTGTGTCATCGCCACGGCAGACCACCTGGACACCGCGAGCGGCCCAGAATCGTTCGTGGAGCTGGTTGGAGTCCAGCCCCCAGATGGTCTGGGTAGGTAGCGTGTCCGCGTCGTGTGCGGTTTGGCGGATCATAAGAGGGTCGCGGGTGGTTTAGATCAGATTCACTTGGTTCGTGGCGTTATATCAGCGGGTTGGTTCTAGTGGTGCGTCGCGTGGCCGTGATGGTTAAACCCCAATTGTTTTGTTGAAGCCGGGACTGTTTAGCCTTGGTTATCTTCGTCATCGTCGGTTTTTCGGCCGTAGGATGCGACGGCGGTGGCGAGCGGGCCGTAACGGTTGGAGGTATCGCGGTCGATCCATTGTACCTCGTTGAGCACCGTGTCGTCCTGCCTGCGTGTTTGTGAGACGGTGACGCTGGCGTAGGTGGAGCGTTCGATATCGACCTGGTCGGCGTGATTGAAGACGACGCCTGCGAGGTCAGCGCCGATGGAGCGCAGGTGTGAGAGGCTCTTGGAGACGATGGGCTTCTGGTCTCCTCTGGAGACGATGACGACGGTTTTGTCGGCCTGCGCCGAGACCATGGCTGCCTCGAGGCTGCCGAGGACGGGTCCGGTGTCGACGAGGACTGTGTCGTATTCGTCACGTGCTTTGGCGAGAAGTTTTTTGACGGCGGCGGGTGAGAGGTCGCCGGCTTGTGATGGGAGTGCGGAGCCGATGGGAAGGATATCGAGTTTGGGGAAGGCGGTGTGTATAACGCAGTCACTGAATGCGGTGCCGTTGCAGGCTTCGATAACGCCGGTAGATTGTTTGGTGTTATTGGGATCGAGCATGCGTCGTGTGAGTCCGCCGCCGACGATGTCGCAGTCGATCATGAGGGTTTTGGAGCCGCTGGAGGCGAAGGACATGCCCAGTGCCATGGTGAGGCTTGTTTTGCCAGAACCGGCGGCGGGTCCTGTGACGGAGAGGATGAAGCCGTCGGGTCCGCGGTCGATTTGCAGGAGTGTTCTGATCTGGTGAACGCAGTGAGAGGCTGTGACGGCCTGCTCTGGGTCGGTAAGGTCGTCGGGCAGTTCGGGTAGGACGCCGAGCATGCGTGCGCTGCCGAGTCCGACTTGTGCGTCTTCGAAGTGTCGGAGGCTGCGGTCGGACATGCCGAAGATGAGTACGAGTCCGAATCCTGTGCAGAGTCCTGCCATGGCACCGAGTGCTGCGAGTTGCTTGCGTTTATCGAGGTTGAAGGGTTTGAGGGGTAGTCCTCCGGTGCGTATGATTTTTGCGCGTCCGGCTGCTTGTCCTTCGACGCGGAGGTTATCCAGGAGCGTGATGGTGTGGGACAGCTCCTGGTCCCTGCGTTTGAGGTTGGTGGTGATGGTCTGCATCTGGCCGTAGATCATGGCGAGGTGCTGTGTTTCGGCCTTGGCGTCTTCGTGCTGGGTTGAGAGGCGTTTTTCTTTGGATCTCAGTGCGAGTATGGGGGAGGTGGCGTCAGAATTGGAGTCGCCGTCGGGTGACCAAGATCCGTCGGGGGAGCCGCGTAGGCTGTTGGCGAGTCTTTCGATTTGAGAGTTGAGTGTGTCCAGGGCTGCCTGTGCGTCGCGGACTTCGTGGTGGCGTTCACCCATGCCCTTGTGGGTCATGTATTCGATGTCGGACTCGTACTTGTTTCGAGTCTGGAGCATGTTGGCGAGTCGGGGGTCTTGAGTGGCGAGTTGTTCGAGGCTGAATTCGGAGGCGGGTGTTTCGCCGTTGGCGGAGACGCCTAGTTCTGCGAGTTCGAGCCTGGTGCGGTTGAGGTCTGCCTCGAGTTGGTCGCGTACGAGTGTGATGCGGTCGAGTTCATCGCCGATGGTTCGTTCGTTGTGCTCGGTGGAGAGTGCGCGTTTGTCGGCCTGTAGTTTTTCGATTTTACGTTGGAGGTCTAGTTTGCGGTTTTCGAGGACGCGTTGTCGTTGGGAGTCTTGTAGTTGTTCGCTGCGTTCGAGTTCGGCTTTGTAAGCGGCGGTGATAACGTTGGCGCCGACCTGTGCGAGTTCGGGTACGGGTGCGCGGTAGGAGATTGCGATGACTTCCTGTCCGCGTTTGTGGCTGACGGACAGGCCGCGGCCGAAGAGTTCGTAATTGGTGCGGTAGGCGGCGAAGGCGACGGTTTGCCATTCGTTGCTGGTCATGGCGGGTTCGAGGACCTTGGGTCCATCGATGATGGCGAGTTGTCGTTGTACCCAGGAGTCGAAATGGCTGGCGATGGAGACGTCGCCTCGGTCGCTTAGGATGCGTTGGCTGACGGGTGAGACACCGATGAGGCTGGTGCTTTGGTAGACGTCGCCCTGGCTGAAGAACCCGGCGAGTGCGCCCAGGGTGGCGAGGGTGAGTCCCAGAGCGATGGCCCAGCGGTATCGTCCGCGCATGAGGGAGTGCAGTTGCAGGGCGTGTGAGCCGGAGTCAGCTGCTGGGTGTTCGTCCAGGAAGAGTTCCTGGTCGAGCCGGGGGTCGTTGTTTTGTTGCATCATCTTGGGTCGTCTCCCGAGCCGGTCATTTCGCCGTGCCCTGATTGGGTGGCCGGGCATCACGTCTTGCGGTGGTGTCAAGGCACGGTGTACACAGCCGTATGGGCCAGCCCCCACCCCCTATTGTATGCGGTTAGGGCCGGTTGGCGTTAACGGCCGGTTCCGGCATTTTAGGCGTCGCAGGGCACCTTATCAGCATCGGCACAATTGCAGATGCAATCGCGTCAGGGTTATTGGTTACGGGTGTACTCCTGAGCGGGTTCGTGGCCTGCTGGTGTTGCCTGTGCTTTGCCGCGGTTTCCCCTGATTTCCCCTGGTTATTCCCAAGATGCCCCTGGTGTGCCCGGGCGACGTGGTAGTTATGGGACTTGATTACTTGTTGGGTCAGGAGGACCAGGAGAGGGGTCGTGGCTGGTTGTAGTTTTGCTGGTGTGCGGTGGCGATACATTCGACGGCGGACTCACCTTTGCCGACGCGTCCCTGGGGCCCGACGATGGAGCGTACGAGGACGGCGTTGGCTTCGACGCGACCGCCGGCGAGAACGACGGAGTCGTGGATGACAGCGGAGGGGTCGACGGTGGCGCCGGGTTCGATGATGCCGAAGGTGGCGTTCCAGTCTTCGTCTGTCGCGTTGCCGGTGAGTTGGCAGCGGTTGTTGGCGCGCTGGTGGTAGGTCCTGACAGCGTCGAGATAGTTTTGCCGGGAGCGTATGGGCATGCTGGCGGGCTGGTCGTAGCGGCAGACCTTGACGGTGTGATTTTCCGCGATGGCGGGGAGTGCTTGCTCGTTGAGGTCGACAAACCCGACGTCGGGGATGCCGCGTAGGGCACCGCATCGGATGAGTGTCATGCCGTTGGGTCGGTGGTTTTTATCGCAGAGGAGGGTGACGTCTGCCTTCATCTGTGCCATGGCTTCGAGCAGGCGTGGTAGGGGTGTGAGCAGGACTTGTGCGGCGTTTGCGAGTATGAGGTAGTCGTCGTCGCCGTACTCCTTGGCGACATCGCTGGCGAGGCCGCCTGTGCCGCGGAAGGCACCGGGGTCTTGTTCTATTTGGACGTGGGATGGGCGCGAGCGGTTGGTGGCCTTGGTGGTACTGGAAGAGCGGTCGATCATGACGCGAGCGGGCAGGTGGTCGAGGCTCAACTCGAAAGCGAGGTCGTCGAGCTGGTCGTGCCAGCAATCCAGGACGGATTTTTGTGCGTCGATCGGCAGGTCCATGATGAAGCGGTCGGTGGCTTTGCGTAGGTTGGTGGCGCGTACGGAGCCTGCCAGCAGGACGACGGCGCGGACCTGTCCGAGCTGGTGGATGGCGTTTTGGGACCCTCGGTTGATTGTTGGGCCCTGGGGGATGGTTCGGTTGTGCTTATCGGAATCCAGATACATCAGTTCGCCTTGCCCCGGAGATGTCGGGTGTGTGATTATATTGTGATGGCGGGGTTCTTGTTTGGCCATGCTTGAGTCTTGGTGATGGGTCAGGGGCGATCCTAGCCCGGTTTGCCTGGTTTGGTTTGTGGCGTGTCTTTGGGTTTATGCAGTGCGGCCCCTAGTAGTAATCGGGCGGCGAAGGGTAGGCCATGCACAAGGTATCGCTTGGCAAGGCGTCCGGGCTCTTGATAGAGACGGTGCAACCATTCCAGTCCGAGTTTTTGTAACCATCGAGGCGCACGCCTGACATCTCCTGCGATGAAACTCAGGCTGATTCCAACCCCTAACCACCAGACATGTGGCAGTCTTACACGGACCTGCCGGATCAGCCTTTCTTGTTTCGGCGATCCCAGACCAACATATACGATATCGGGGTTGGCATCCAGAACTTTTTGGAGAAGTTCTTCAATCTGGGCGGGGTTTTTGTCAAAACCGACCTGCGGGCAGTCTGTGCCGACGATTTGAAGGTCCGGATAACGTTTTTTGAGTACCTCGGCGGCTTTATCGGCGGCCCCGGGGTCTCCGCCGAGTAGGTAGAGGGACCGGCCTTTTTGGGCGGCGGCCTGGGCGAGCGACCAGACCAGGGAGGACCCGGCGACCCTTTGGGGCAGGGGTGTGCCCTGGAGTCGGCTGGCCCAGATCAGGGGTGTGCCATCGGCGACGACGAGGTCGGCTTCATCCAACATCTGTTTGAATTCGCGGTCGGTTTCGACGCGGCGCATGTGGTCGAGGTTGGGTGTGATGACCCAGCCGCCGCGGCCGGCGTCCAACTCGTTTAGGAGGTGATCGACGCAGCCAGTTTCGGTGACGGCGTGCAGGCGGATGCCACGGAGGGTGATGTGGTCGAGTTGGTGGGTTGGGTTTGGTTGGGTCATCGAGTAATTGGGGGTCGCGTAGTAGGAGTGTGTTGGAGAGTGGTTGAAACGTGTGTTATTTGTGAGGGATCCCCGGCAGTGCCGGGGGTTGGGGGGGCGGTCATTAGGGTGGGGGGTGAGTCTTTATAAACTTGCGGTCCCACGTTCGGAGAACGTGGGCTTTGGGGTGGCATTATGGTTTTTGGTCTGTGGTGTGAGTGGGAGTGTGGTAGTAGACCCTGATGGAGGCGAAGGGTTGGAGTATGCGCAGGTCGTAGTAGCGTTTGAGGTCGGCGCGGTCGTTGAGCCAGGGGAACAGTTCGCCGCGTGTTGCGGAGACGGCGGGGAGGACAAGCCAGGTGGGTTGGGTCAGTGCGTCGAGTTTTTCGGGTGAGGTGGGGAAGTCTGCGAAGGGCAGCAGGTCGTTTGTTTGCAGGTAGTAGCGTGCGATGGGTGTGCTTTGGGATGAGAGTGTGGCGACCGCTTCACCGGGTTGGCGGTGTTGTTGGACGTAGGTGAAGGCTTCGTCCCAGCGTCGGCGGTTGCCGTGGCCGTGGGTGTAGTAGGCGAGGTCGGTCCAGAGCATGGAGACGACGATGGCTGCGGTGGTGGCGGCTGCTAGGGGTGTGCCGAAGTTTTGTTTAGCGGCGGCGTCCCAAGCGGCTGCGAGGCCCAGGGCTGCCAGTGCGAGCCATGCGTAGTGGACGATGAAGTCGTAGCGTTCGTGGACGTACATGCCGTCTTTGAAGGTCAGGGCCATGAGTGCGAGTACGGGGAGGGTTGCGCCGGCGGCGAGGTAGAGGGTGAGTCGGGTTTTAGACCGTAGCAGGCCGATGGCGCTGAGGATGGCGAGAGTGACGATGACGGGGCCGTTGCGTAGGACCATGCTGGCGGCGATGACTTTCCAGGTGTGTCCCTGGAGCTTGCCCCAGGCGTCCCAATTCTCGGCGGAGTAGATGCTGTCGTAGAGATGCAGGCCGGTGCAGAGGGCGACGGCGGCGATGCCTGCGATCCAGCCCAGGGGTGAGAGCTTGATGGGCTCTCGGCGGACCAGGCAGAGGATGACGTCGGCGGCGAGGACGAGGCTGATGAGTAAAGCGGGGGGTTGGGAGAGGTAGGCCAGGAGGATCGCCAGGCCGGCGAGGATGGGCAGACGGTTGGATCGCTCACGGCAGGTGCGCAGGTACCAGATGAGTGCGAAGTTGTAGAAGAGGAACTGGAGCGTGTAGAAGCGGGCGGCCTGTGACCAGAAGAGGTGCCAGGGGGAGACGGCGAGCAGGAGCGCGGCGATGAGTGTGGCGCGATCGCCTAAGAGTCTTCGGCCGACGAGGCACAGCAGGGGGATGGTGAGGATGCCGACGACGCAGGAACCGATGCGTGCGCCGAAGGGGCGGACGCCCAAGGCTTGCCATTGGTCGACGTTGTCCCAGGTTATTTCGTTGATTTGGGCGCCGTCGGCCCAGAGGCCCAGGGTGGTGGGGATGTAGCCGAACTGCTTGGAGATCTGCCAGTTGCTTAGTGGGGCGGAGGCGGAACGGACGGAGTAGAGCTCGTCTTCCCAGAAGCTGTAGTCGGAAAGGTTGTAAAGCCGCATCCCGCCGGCGAGGGTGGTGATAAGCAGGAGGCACAGCCAGAATAGCTTGAGCGGTGAGGGGCTGTCGTTGTCCTGGGTTATTGGGGTAGTCATCAAGGGATTCATCGGGTCCGGGGAGGGGGTGGGATGAATCGGCGGGGGTGGTTGACGGGTTCTAAGCGTGTGGGGTGGGTTTTCTTCGTCGTAGTTGGTCGGTGCGGAGGCGGCGGGCTTGGGGCCTGGAATAATTTTAGCTTATATCTAATATAATATTTAAGTTAAAATTGGTTTTTAGGTCTTGGGTTTTTATATCTTGGGTTTTTAGTTTTTGGTCATTGGGGTTTGAGGTGCGGGAGGTTTGTGGTTTGGGTGGGGTGGCGGTGGCGGTGGCGGGAGGTTGTGGGTTGGGGTTGGCAGGTGGCTGTGCCGGGTGGTGATGGGATTCGAGCGTTCTCATACCAATCTCATTTACCTCCTGTACGTTCAACCACGGCACGGTCTGCGTTGGGAAAGTTTGACCCGTAGGGCCAACGCGCGGATCTGCGATCCGCCGCTAAACGGCAAGCCTGGGTGCGGCGTGTATCAGTGAACTATTTGAGGACGTGGGCTTCGGAGGCGCACGAGAATTAAATGGGATTGGTCTCAAACCAAGCATAGCGGCAGCTTGATCGGTGGTCGTGAACCGATAGGGAGAATCCGCCGGCTGTTAGCGGCGGCTATAAAAACGCTACGGTTGGATTGAGCATGCTCTAGTTAGCGTTTTGCTCGGCACTGGGCGTGGAAGCGGAGGTAGGAGTCTTTGTAGACCTGGAGCATGATTTTGCCCTTGGTGTCCCAATCGAAGTGTTCGACGACCTTGTTGCGGCCGGCCTTGCCCATCTGTAGGCGTAGTTGGGGGGATTGGGCGAGTGTGGTCATGGCGTGGGCGAGTCCCTTGACGAGGTCGGGGTGGGAGCTTGGTTCGACCAGGAAGCCGCAGGTCTGGTCGAGGTAGTCCACGGGGCCTCCCCATTGGGTGGCGATCACGGGTAGGCTCATGGCCATGGCTTCGAGGACGACGGCGCCGCCGCATTCCAAGAGGCTTGGGAGGACCAGGGTGTCGGCGTGAGCCAGGCGCGCGGCGCACTGTTCTTGTGTGAGCCAGCCGGTGAATCGAACGGCACAGTCTTCGGGGAGGTCCAGGGCTTTTGCCTGGGCTTCCAGGGCGTGGCGGTCTTCGCCGTCGCCGATGATTTCGAGTACGGCGGGAGTTTGTTTGACGGTGATCTGGAAGGCTTCGAGCAGGAGATTGACGGCTTTCCAGTCGACGAGTCGGCCCAGGTATGCGAAGCGAGCGGGTCGGTCGGGGTCGTTGAGGTCGTCTGGGCGTGTTGGGCTTTGCCAGACGGACAAGTCCACGCCGTTTTCGACGAGTTCGTGTACCTGGCCGCTGAGGCATGAGGGGAGTGCGAGGTTGGTGCGTTGGTTGGCGACCAAGAGGGTTTGGGCCTGGCATTTGCCTGGGACGATGCGGTTGAGCATGTTGGAGAAGAGTCGTCCGAGCCACATGCCGGTATCGACGGTTTTGTTCTGCATCTGCCGGAAGGGTTCGGGGTAGTCCATGCCGCCGTTCATGGGGCCGATGACTAGTGGGACGCCCAGGCCAAAGAGTGCGGAGGGCTCGCGGGGCGAGACGGGTGTGGGCTGGTGGACCAGATCGATCTTGTGAAGTTTGATGGTGTCGATCACACGCCTGCGTTGTTTGAGTTGTGTGATTAATCTCAGGAGCAGGCCGAAGGTGAAGTGGCCGAGCCTGCCGGGGATGGCCTTTCGGCATCGCCAGATCAAGCAGTGCAGGCGTGTGTTTTGGATGTAGTCGATCCTGTCCTGTGCGTCAGGGAAGCACTCGTTGAGTTCTTCTCGGCAGCGTTCGTGGACGACCAGTCGGCAGCAGACGCCTTGGCCAAGTAGGAAGCGGAAGTAGTGCAGCGGGAGGGCGGCCTCGCCACCGAAGCGGAGTGATGCGCTGTCGCAGGCGATGAGGATGCGTAGGGGCTGGTCGTGCCCGGTCTGTTGCAGGGGTGTGGTTGATTGGGGGTCGTGGCCGGGGTCGCCGTTGTTTGGCAGGGCGCATGGGTCAACGTTGTCCGGTGCGGTATCGGCCGGAGATTGCGGTATTGTTGTCCCTTCGGTCACAGACTAACCCCCAACAGGCGTGTTCCTGGATTGCGGCCCCCACCAGGGCCACGGTCATACGGTTGTGCTGGTCTACTTGATTCAGTCCAGCGTAGTGTAACGCAAGCCCTTGCGGGGCTGATCGGAATCTCCCCCGTATCTATCAGGTCGGCAGAAAAGCGGTTCGGTTTCAGGCGATTTTGTCGGTGGCCCTAGGGTCTTGCTATCGGACTCGGCGGAAGAGGGTGAGTGACATCGCCAGGCCGATCAAGAAACTGGAGGGTTCGGGGGTGATGGCGACGGGTGGCGGGGGCGGTGTGCCGGCGTTCCAGTTGCTGAGAATGACGTTGAGGTCTTCGATCCCTACAAAGCCGTCGTTGGTGAGTTCGCCTAGGGTTTCGTCGCCGGGTGTGACGTTCTGGTTCCAGTTGCTGAGGACGAAGTTGATATCGGAGAGGCCTACGAACCCGTCGCCGTCGATGTCGCCGAGGATGAGGTCCAGGCCGTTGTCGAACCAGATTTGTGCCATGACGGCGTAGCCCAAGTCGCCTGGGTGTATGACATCGCCTGGTGCGAAGAGGTCGAGGTTGACGCCGTCGGTCCCGGGTCCGAAGGCGTTGTTGACTTCGTCGTAGTTCAGGACCCAGTCGACCCAGTCCGAGGGATTGCCGTTGAGCAGGTCGTCTTCTGGGCTGAGTATGCCGCGCATTTCGGAGGTGGTGGTGATGCCTAGAGAGGTGCCGAACTCGTCGAGGAGGAACTGAAGGTTGAGTGTATCGACATCGATGCGGAACATGTCAACGAGGCTGACCCGGCCGATGTATTGGGAGCGAGCGGTGGCGACGGTTTCGATGCCGTTGGCCCAGTTGAGGTTAGAGGGGCCGCCGTAGTTGTAGTCGAAGCTGGACTTGACGCGTGCCCGGTGCTGTGTGAGCGCGGAGTAGATGCCGCCGTCGGTATTGGCACTTAGTGGGTTGCCAGCCTTTGGGAGTATGCGTGCGAGGATGATGTCGTGGTTGCCATCGGCACCGATGTAGTGGGCGCTGCCCGGGTCGGTGGTGGTTAGAGCACGTAGCAGGCGGTCCAGTTCGACGCCCGCGGGGTCGCCGCCGCCGCCGCCGTTGAAGCTGTTGGTTCCGATGTGTAGCAGGACCTTGTCGGGGGCGTTGCCTGCGCCGGCGAGAGTCGGGAAGACGGTGTTGATGTCGAGCTGATCTCGCAGGCTCTTGTTGGGGTCGCCGAAGTCGTGGGCCTTGATGCCTGAGATGCCGAAGTGGTCGGGGTCGATGTCGGGCGTGCCGTTTTGGAGCGTGCCGACGATGTCGTAGTCGGTATTGGTTCCGTCGAGGAGAGCTTGTAGGGGGCCGCGGTAGCCGTTGCCTGTGGACGAGCCTACGCCGAAGGTGATGGAGTCGCCCAAGGGCATGATGCGCATCGCGGCGTCGGCGTGGGATGTGCAGGTGATGGCTGTGACCAACGCTGCGGCGGAGATCATGGGCGTGAATTTTGAAGTAACTGGACCGATACGAAAACTCATAATTGTTTCAACCCCTCTGTGTCGTTGAAGGCGGGCCACATACAGTTAAGGGCCTGCGGCTGCTGCACAGGCCCCGTCATATAGGTCTCATAACCCCCTGATGAGTTGTATCGGGGCTCACAATCGGATCACCGGCCAACAAGGCCTATATCAAGAGTCAACACTGATTTAATTCTAATCTATGAATCGGGTTGGGTAAAGAAAATTTTGGGCTAGATGTGGGCAAAATTGGCTTCAAAATCGTTGTAATTGGTGTAACGGGGTACTTCATCGGAGAAGATCGTATCCGAGGTGGCTGGACCGGGCGGTGTTAATTTAGGGGGTTTGATCGGGTGACAGGCCTCGGCGTTGGTAGGCTTCGCGGACTATATCGACTTCCCGACGGGTCTGGTCGGGGTCCCACGACAGCTCATCGGCGAGCACTTGGGCGCAGCGTTCTACGAAGCGGTCGCCTGGGTATCCCAGGAACCCTGCGTCGGTCCGGTGGAACAGCACGTCCAACAGGGTCATGGCCATCTCGTGTCGGGCGGCGTGGACGATCTGTACGAGGATTGTTGGGCGGTGAACATCGATCGGTTCTTGGAGGTGGGGGTCGGCGTCGGCTAAGGCGAGGACTTGGGTGAGTTCTGTGCCGTAGGTGTCGAAGAGGTGGGTGATGAGTTGCTCGGTGGCCCAGTTAGGTTTGGCATTGATTGCAGCGGCGAGGGCTTTGGCGGGGTCAGCGGATGGTGCGCCTTGGAGGAGGGTATGGGCGGTGCGGCAGGGGGGGGCGGGGTGTTGGAGTTTGTGGGCAGCGAGTGTGACGGCCTGTTGAGCGACGTCGCGTGCGGTGGTCCATTTCACGCCGAACACGGTGACTAATCCGTCGATGCTGTCGGTCTTGGCGTGGTCGATCAGTTGGTAGCGTTTGTCGCAGACGGGTTCGCCGGTGGTGTTCCCAGGGACTTTGGGGAGTAGGCCCATGAAGGTGAAGCGCACATCGTCGTAGTTAAGATCGGCGTTTGGGTAGGCTTGGTTGAACTCGTCGAGGAACCCGCGGATTTCGTTGGGGGTGACGGAGAGGTTGTCGGGGTCGTCGGTGTAGTCGGTGTAGAACGTGCCGATGAGTGATCGGCCTGACCATGAAGTGACGAAGAGGTTGCGGTAGCCCTTTCCGAGGAGTTCCTTGTTGTCTTTGTAGGTTTTGCGTGAGGGGACGGCCAGGCCCATGCCGTTGAAGAGGTCTTTGGTGACCAGGGCGACGGCGCGGAGGACTTGGAAATGTTTGGGTTTTGCGGGTGCTTGATCCGGGCAGAGCATGGAGTGGGTGCGTTGTGTCCAGGGGCCGGCGCAGCAGAGGGTGAGTTTGCTTTGGATGGTCAGGGACTTGCCGGTGAGTCGGTCTTGGGCGGTGACGCCGGTGACTTGGTTGCCGTTTCGGAGTAAGCCGGTGACGCGGAGGTGGTTGGCGGCCTGCGCGCCTGCGGTGGCGGCGGATTGTACGACGGCGAGGGCGAGTCGTTCGGAGTTGTTGACCTGTGCGTCGTAGAAGACGGCGCCGCCTGTGAGGCCTGAGGGTTCGATGCCGGGAGCCATGGCGAGGCAGTTGGTGTTAGAGACGAGTCGGCCGTTGGGGAGTTGTCGGGAGGCGGAGAGGCCTTGGTTGCGGTCGGCGCTGATGGCGTCGTTGAGTTTCATCGCGGTGAACATGGCGGGTCTGCCGCGGAGCCCTAGGCCGTAGGTCGGGACGAGGAATGGCATGGGCTGGACGAGGTGTCCTGCGGCGCGCAGGAGTGTGCTGCGTTCCCGGATGGATTCTCGCATCCGTTTGAGGTTGCCGTGTTGGAGGTAGCGTAGTCCGCCGTGGACGACACGTTGGCTGTTGGCGCTTGCGCCTGAGCCGAAGTCGTTTTGTTCCAGTAGTGCGACGGAGAGGCCGCGTTGTGCGGCGTCGAGTGCGGCCCACACGCCGTAGATCCCGCCGCCGACGATGACCAGATCAAACCGGGTCGATGCCAGCTTGTCGAGGTCGCGGGTTAGCGGGGGTGCGGTGGAGTCGTTGGTAGCGTGGGGCATGGTCGGTCCCACGGCCGGGGGCCATGGGCTTTTGGGGTTAGGCGGCGTTTGTTTCGTCGGCGTGGGAGCCGGGGGTGCTGAGGTAGGTGTTGCGTATTTTGTAGGGTTTGCGGTCCTGGCTTTCGTGGTAGATGCGTGACATCAGCTCGGCGAGTATGCCGATCATCAGGAAGATGACGCTCATGAGGAAGGTCATCATGGCGAAGAGGACCAGGACGTTGCGGTTGAGCATGACGGGCTGGCCGTGCTCGGTGATGTACCCGAATTTTTGGATGATGGCCCACGTCAGGGAGAGGAACGAGATAACCAGGGACATCATGGCGACCTTGCCGAAGAAGTAGATCGGCTTGGCGAGGTAGTCTCCGAGGAACTTGACGGTGAGCAGGTCCAGGAGGACTTTGAAGGTTCGTTTCAGGCCGTACTTGCTGACGCCCGCGGTGCGTGCGCGGTGGTTGACGACTTGTTCGGTGATTCGTGCGCCGCGCCACTTACAGATGGCGGGGAGGAAGCGGTGCATCTCGCCGTAGAGTCTGACGTCCTCGAGGACTTCGCGTCGGTAGGCTTTCATGGAGCAGCCGAAGTCGTGTATCTCGGTGGTCCAGGTGAGTTTTTTAATCAGTCGGTTGGCGAGGATGGAGGGGAGCCTGCGGCTCAAGAGTTTGTCTTGGCGGTTTTTGCGCCAGCCGCTGACGATGTCCCATCCGGAGTCGTCGTCGAGCTTGGCGACGAGTGCCGGGATGTCGTGGGGGTCGTTCTGCATGTCTCCGTCCATGGGGACGATGACGCTGCCTCGTGCCTGGTCGATGCCGGCGGCGGTGGAGGCGGTCTGGCCGAAGTTTTTGGTGAACTCGATGATGGTGACGCGGGGGTCGGTGCCGGAGACATCGCGGAGTTTGGCGACGGTCTGGTCGCGGCTGCCGTCGTCGATGAAGATGACCTCGTAGCGGAGTGTCTGGGCGTCCATGACCTCGGCGATCTCGCGGTACAACGGCTGGACGTTGTCCTCTTCGTTGTAGAGCGGGATGACGATCGAGATGTCTATCTTGCTACTGCTTTGGATCGGTTGATTCATTGTCTGATACCCCACAATCGAGTTGGCCTGTGTCGGGCCTGATAAGGTTTTATCATCGTCCGTCTTTAGCCGTCACTTGTGCTTTTGCCGGGGGCCCCGGAAGTACCGGAGGTGTTGGTATGTTCGGTGTCGCGTTCGGTGCGGACCCATGATTTTTCTCGGCCGATAATGAACTTTGCGTAGATCGGGAGTTTCCAGAGAATGTACCCGGGTATGGCCAGGGCCGCGCTGATGGGGATCATGGATCGTCCAAAGCGTGCCCAGACGAGTATGAGTGAGAATGTGGCGAGTGCGAGTGATATTGCCAGCAGACAGGCGGGGGCGGGGGTGTTGATGAACCATCCGATAACCGCGGTCAGACCAAGGGCGGCAACCGATCCCATGACCAGCAGGGACAAAGGGGGGACGGCGAGATCGATCGCTGCGGCGATGAGGGTTGGGCGGAGGGTGAAGAGGCCTTTGATGAGTAAGCCGGGCGCGCGGGTGAGTAGTGTGGAGAGGTAGCCGTGTTCCCAGCGTGTGCGTTGTGTGACGGCGGCGTCGCCGGCGGTGGGCAGTGCGCCGGTGATTTTTGCGGCGTCGCAGAGGACTGGGCCGTAGCCTTGCTCTGCGAGTTCCAGTCCCAGCGCCAGATCTTCGACGATGTTGCCGGTGGCGAGGTTGGCGTTTTTGAGTAGTGCATAGGGGAAGGCCATGCCTGAGCCGGTTAAGGGGATCGGGAGGTTCAGCAGGTCCATGCCGCGGGGGCGGGCCTGGTTTTTGACTAGAAAGGCGAAAGCGGAGACGACGGCTTTGGTGTCGCGTTTGTCTGGTGGGGTCAGGAGGTAGACGCCCTGAACGGGTCGTGCTGTGGCTAGCGCAGTTTGGGCGAGATCGGTGAGTGTGGTGGGTGAGACGGTGCAGTCGGCATCGACAATGATAACGGTGTCGGGCGGGTCGGATTGACGGGACGTCAGGCCGGCGGCGAGTGCGAAGCCTTTGCCGCGGTTGGTGGCGTCGTGTCGTTCGATGACGGTGACGCCGTGGTCTCTGGCGATCGAGGCGGTTTGGTCGGTGCAGTTGTCGGCGATGACGACGATCTTGCCATTCTCGGGCAGTGCGCGTTTGAGTGAATCGAGCGTGGCGGGGATGACAGTTTGCTCGTTGTGTGCGGGGACGAGGACGGCGAGCGTGTGCCCCGCGCCCGGGGTTGGTGCGTGTGCGTCTTGGTTATTTTGGGTTCGGTTTCGTGGGGCGAGCAGGCCCAGCAGGCATTGGATGGATAGCACCCAGAGCGGCGCGGCGATCATGCAAGCGAGAACCCATAGCAGGATGTGAATCGTTGGTGTCAACGTGGTTCCTGGTGATTAGGACGCGGCTGGGTCGAGGGGCTCGTTGGCATGAGTGCTGTCTTGTGCGATGGATCGGTTTGGGCGTGTGGATTCGGTGTGGCCAGCCAGTGCGGCGGCCATGACTTGTCGGAGCCAGGCGGATTCTTTGGCAATGTTGAATTCGGCGTCGACTTTTTGATGGCCGGCGTGTCCGAAGGCGGCGCGTTTGTCGGGGTCATTTAGGAGGTCGTCGATGGCGTCGGAGAGTGCGCCGGTGTTGCCGGGGGGTACGAGTGTGCCGGCTTGGCCGTCGTCTACGAGTTCGGCGATGCCTGCAATGCGTGTTGTGACGACGGGGACACCGGCGGCCATGGCTTCCATGAGGACGACGGGGACGCCCTCCGCGAAGCTGGGGAGTACGAAGAGGTCGGTGTTGTTCAGGTGTTCGCGTACTTGCGATTGTGATTGGTAGCCGACGAATTTGATGTTGTTGTGGATGCCTAAGTCGTCGGCGTGTTGCTCAAAGTCTTTGCGCTCCGGGCCTTCGCCGACGACGGTGAGGGTTAGGTTTGGGTGATTGGGCAGGAGTGATTTGATTGCGTCAAGGAGGATGGGGATGCCTTTGACGGAGGCCATCCGGCCGACGGTGAGCAGGCGTGTGCCTTGGCCTGAGTGTGTGGCGGGTTTGAATAATTTGGGGTCAACGCCACAGTGGATGATGTGCAGGCGGTCCCATCGGTTGGGTGGGCAGAAGATCATGGCCTGGCTTCTGCAGAAGTGGCTGATGTTGGAGACGAACAGGGCGCGTTTGAGTTTTTCGTCTAAGCGCCAGCGGTGTGGCTCGAAGAAGATGCCCGGGCCGTGGAGGCTGAAACTGAAGGTGAAGCCTCCCAACTCGGCGGCGAGCATGGCGACGGTGCAGCTCGAGTCGCCGAAGTGGTTGTGCAGGTGTGTGAGTTTTTCCTTGCGCATGGTGTCGGCGATGATGCCTGCTTCCATGTGGTAGAAGACGCTGTATAAGAGGCCTTTTAAGCCGGCCTGACGGGTGCGTAGTGCGAGTAGGAAGGCGCGGAGGTAGCGCAGCGGTGAGCCGAACTTGAGTCTACCCAATGCAAGGATTGCGCTGATGAATGAGGGTGGGAGGATGTAGGTGGTGCGGTCGCGTTCGGCCTGTTGTTCGGGGCCGACGTTTTCGTTGATCGGGGGTTTGCGTATGGAGAAGGTTTGCACATGGATGCCGGCGTCGCGCAGTGCGGCGACCTCACGTTGGATGAAGGTGTCGGTGGCGCGGGGGTATTGGCCTGTGAGGTAGGCTATGCGCATGTGCGTGCTTCTTGATCGGCGTCGGTGTTGGTTTGATTAGATGCGGATTCGGGTGCGAGGGCTGCGGGGTCGTGGTCGGTGACGCTGCGGTTAAACGCTTCTTCCAGGTCGTATTGCGGGGACCAGCCCAGGGTGTCTTTGATCCGCTTGTTGGTGTAGGTCGCGGGCTTGCAGCGTGCGTGCAGGGCGGCGGGGCGGAGGATGGAGGGTATCTTTGCTTGTCGGCCCAGGAAAAGCTTGTTGACGCCCAGGGCGAGCGCTGCGAGGAAGCGCATGATGAGCCAGGGCATGGGGAGCGACTTCATCTTGGGTGTGCGGTGTTTATTCAGTACGGTGAGGTATTGGCGGTGTGTGGGGAGGTTGTCATCGACGATGTTGTAGGTTTGGCCGATGGCCTCGTCTTTTTCTGCGGAGAGGACGATGGCTTGGGCGCAGTTCTCGACGTAGGTGACCGGGAGGATCGTGCTTGGGCCGACGATCAGGCAGCGGTCGGTGCCTAGTTCCATGCCGATGCGTGCGGTCCAGAGGTTGTCTTGGCCGAAGATCACGCCGGGGCGGATGAGGGTGACTTTGCCCTGGTGTTCTGTGGTGAATTCCTGGGCTAGTGCTTCCTGGACGAGCTTGGTTTGTGCGTATTCGTCGCGGTCGATGGGGTCTTCATCGATGGGGGATGTTTCGTGGAGGAGTTCGCCGCCGCGCATCTTTAAGAAGCCGTAGACGGAGAAGGTGCTGATGGCGACGAGACGTTTGACGCCTGTGTTAGCCATGGATTGCAGGAGGTTTTCGGTGGTGATGACGGTGCCTGCGAACTGGGTGTAGAAGTCCCCTGCTTTGCAGGCGGCATTGCTGATGACGGTGTCGACGCCTGCGACCAGATCGTCGAGGCCTGCTTTGCTGCGCAGGTCGGTTCGGATGATCTCGACACGCGGGTGGTTTTCCCAGCCGAGTGATTTGATGTTTGAAGCGGGTCGGATTTGGGCGCGGACGTTGTGGCCGCGTTGGATGGCTTGTGCGACGAGGTGTCGGCCGAGGAACCCTGATGCGCCTGTGATTAGGAGTTTCATACTCGGTTGCCCTCCAACAGCATCTGGTCGATCAGTCGGCTGGTGCGGTCCATGTCGTCGAAGGTGACCGGGGGCTCGGCGTCGTTATTGAGGGCTTGGTAGGTTTGATCTAAGAAGGTGTGCAGGCCCTCGTAGGGGGAGCGTTGCATGAGTTTGTTGGTGAGGGTGG
The DNA here is from genome assembly GCA_029260615.1 of Phycisphaeraceae bacterium. Classification (GTDB taxonomy): domain Bacteria; phylum Planctomycetota; class Phycisphaerae; order Phycisphaerales; family Phycisphaeraceae; genus JAJRRS01. The sequence goes on from JAJDCX010000087.1 coordinate 27,564, forward strand.
TTAAGGATGAGCCGACGAGGCTCAGTCCGTTGGCGAGCTGGTTGACGACGGGGGAGAGTTTTTCGCCGCCGGTGCGTGGCTTGATGAGCCTGGTAAACGGGTGGAAGAGGTCCGTTTGGACTTCGGCACGGGTGCCGCGGACGGTCAGCGTGAAGCAGTCGGGTGCGGTGCGGCAGCTAAAGCGTATGCGTGCGTGCTTGTTGCCTGCGATGAGTAGGGCGTCGAGGTCGTCGAACTTGAAGAGGTCGTCGTTTCCGTGGTTGGTCCATGCGGCGGAGACCTTGTCGGGGTCGGGGATGAACCGGAGGACGAGGTAGCTTAGGTGTGTGATAAAGTCGTGGATGACGCCTGCGGGGAGGTTGTGTGCGGGGTTTGGGAGGTTGGTGTCGGCGAAGCGTCCGCCGCCGCGGATGGCCAGTGCCATGCGGATATCGACTTCCATCACGTCACCCAAGACGCCATCAGCGATGAGTTTTTCGATGTGGAGGATGGGGCGGTTGAAGCGGTAGTTGTGGTCTTCGATGAGCTTGCGGTTTTTACTTGTGGCGTGTTTGTAGAGGTCGGTGAAGCGGTCGTGGCCGAGTGTGATGGGCTTTTCGCAGATGACGTGTGCGCCGGCGTCCAGGCAGTCTGTGGTGATGGGGACGTGGGACTGGGGTGGTGTGAGGACGTGGACGACGGCGGGCTTGGCCTGGTCGAGCATCTGCTTGTAGTCGGTGTAGAAATTTTCTGCGCCGAAGGTTTTGGCGGCGTAGCGTGCGGCGGCGCGTGAGAGGTCACACACGCCGACGAGTTGTGTGGCGTTGGAGTTTGCGAGGAACTTGAGGTGTTCGGCGGAAATTTCGCCTGTTCCGATGACGGCCGACTTCACTTTATGCATCTCCGGTGTGTGGTGTGTTGCCCGTGGGTTTGTATTCGATGATGGTTGCTTGTTTGCCGCGGAGGCGAGTGATCCAGTACTGGGCTTGGCCGAGGGCTTCGGGGAACTTGGCGACGGTTGCCAGCTTGGCGTAGGCCAGTGCGTGGGAGCGTTCGTCGCCTCGTTGGATGCGGTCGTTTCGGACTCTCCAGATGTGGCGGACGTAAATGGCCAGGAACAATGCCAGGCTGATGCCGTAGGTTATCCACCCCAGCCCAAGGAGGGCTATCGGCAATATGGCCCCGTAAAGCCAGGTATTTCGGGACTGTCTGGCGCAGTGTCGCTCGGGTGGTTTGCCGTGCATGGCAGCGCCTTGTGCGTAGGCCCAGCCGCCTCGGACGGAGCGTTTCCAGAACTGGTTGAAGGTGGTCATCTTGGCGTCGTGTAGGGTCATCTCTGCGTCGAGTCGTTGGATGGTCCAGCCGGCCTGGCGGAGGCGGATGCAGAGCTCGGGCTCTTCGCCACAGATGAGTGTGGTGTTGAAGCCGTGGATTTGTTGGTAGGCGTTGATGCGCATCATGGCGTCGCCGCCACAGGCTTTGGCTTCTCCGACGGGGGTGTTCCATTCCATGTCGCAGTGGCGGTTGTAGGGGGTGGCGTCGGGGAAGCGTTCGCGTCGTCGTCCGCAGACCACGGCGAGTTTTTCGCCCCCGGGGGTGCCGGGATCGGTGAGTGTGGTGTGTGCGGTGTCGAGCCAGTGTTCATCCACCTCGCAGTCACCGTCGACGAATTGGACGAAGGTCAGGTTGGGGTGAAGCTCGAGGAGTTTTAGCAGGCCGGTGTGGCGTGCACGAGCGGCGGTGAAGGGGGTGGAGGTGTCGAGCTCGACGACGTGTACGTCTTGATCTTTGGCGAATGCGACGGAGTCGTCGGTTGAGCCGGAGTCTACATAGACGGTGGCTGAGACGCGGGGTGCGGTGCTGTAGAGGCAGGCGTGGAGTGCTGCGCCTTCGTTTCGGCCGATGACGACTGCGCCGACGTCTTGCAGGGGAGGGAGGGGGCTCATGATGTGGAGGCCTCCCGGGGAGTTTTGATGGTGGCGGGGATGCCGACGGCGAGCGCGTTGGAGGGGACGTCGGTTAGCACGACGGCGTTTGCGCCGATGACGGCATTGTCACCGATGGTGAGTTTGCCGAGTATTTTTGCGCCTGCGCCGACGTTGACGTTGTTGCCGAGGGTCGGTGCATCCAGTGGTTTGTCGAGTGTGCGGTTACCGATGGTGACGCCCTGGCGGATGATGCAGCCGTCGCCGAGGGTTGCGCAGCCGTGGATGACGACGGCGCCCTGGTGTTCGAAGACGACGTTTCGTCCCAGCTGGGTGCTGTAGGGCAGTTCGATGCCGTAGACGTTGCGGACCCTGCGGTAGAGGATGCGGTAGAGGATGCTGAGGGGGGCGCGCAGGGGTTTGGGTTTGACGTTCATGCGCCATTGGCCGAAGCGTGCGACGGCGACGGCGCGGAAGCCTGGGAGTGTCCAGTCTTTGCCGTGTGCGATCCAGTCTTCGCGGATCTGCGAGCAGAGGCCGGGGGAACCGGGGGTGTTGGTTTGTTTAGCCTGATCGGTCAAACCTTGGCGCCTTTCAGGAGCACGCTGTGACGGATGAAATCATAGAGTAGTTTGGGCGGGTCGGTGTCGGGCTTGCGTTGGATGAGCCTGCGGAGGCGGTAGGTGGCGTAACCGAGGGCCCATGCGGCGTCAGTGGTGGCGGCGTGGATCAGGCCGTGGTTCTTGACGAAGTATCGGCGTCGTGAGTCGAACCAGTAGTCGGGCCTGCGTTTGGGTCGTGTGTTTTTGACGGTGACGCCCGAGGCTTGGCCGACGAGGTGGACGACGCGGCTGTCGGGGACGTAGAAGCAGGGCCAGCCAGCGCGGAGGGCTCGGAGGCAGAAATCAACTTCTTCATAGTACATGAAGTAGCCCTCGTCCATGAGGCCTGCGTCGGTGAAGACCTGTCGGCGGACGATCATGGAGGCGCCTGCGACCCAGTCTGTTTGGTGCTGGTCGTCGCGGATGGGGGGCGCGATGCAGGCGTTGACCAGGAGGCGGGAGACGAGGCCGAGTCTTAGGCCGTCGTCGAGTTCGGAGCGTGTGGTGGGGAAGCGGAAGGCGGATCGTTGGGGTGTGCCGTCGGGGTCTTCCAGTCGGCTGCCTGCGATGCCGGCCTTGAGGTTTTGTTGCATGAAGTCGATGAGTTTGGCGACTGCGCCGGGGCGTATGACGGTGTCGGGGTTCAGCAATAACACGAAGTCGGGTGGGGCGTTGCTATCGAGAGCGGGGCGGATGGCCTGGTTGTTGCCGTAGGCGAATCCGCCGTTGCGTTCCAGGGGCATGAGCGTGGCCCATGTGTGCCAGTTGTTGTCTTTGATGGCTTGTTGGATCTGCTGAGGGGAGTCGTCGGCGGAGTGGTTGTCGGTGATGACGACGTTTACGTTGGGGAGCGATTTAACCTCGGCATCGAGAGAGCGCAGGCAATCGACGGTGAGGTCGGCGGTGCGGTAGTTCACGATGACGATGAGGGTGCTCATGGGTTTGGTTGCGGGGTCAAGGGGGGTGGGGTCAGTGTGTTTGGGCTGCTGCGTGGGTGTTGGGTGTTGGGTTTGGGGGCGTTTTGCTGGTGGTGGGTGTGTGTTGGGTGGGTCTTCGTATTTTTGCTTTGCGTGTTTTGATGGCCTGCTGTCCAGCGAGTGCGCCTGCGACGAGCATGAAGACGGGGTTAATCATGGCGTTGAGTAGGTTGTCGATCATGTAGAGGGTTAGGACGACGGCCATGGCTGCGGCGGGGGCGACGCGGGGGTGTGCCCAGAAGCGTATGGGGAAGCGTTTGAGAGTGAGCCAGACGGGCAGGAGGATGGCGGCGGTGAAGGAGAACAGGCCGACCAGGCCGTTTTGTCCCACTGCGATGACCCATTGGCCGTCGGTGATGGAGATGTCTTTTCCGTAGCGGTCGTAGACGCGAGATCGGCCCCAGCCTGCCCAGCCGAAGACGGGTTTTTGGAAGGCGCGTTCGTTGAGTAGGTTTTCGTTGATGAAGCGTGTTTCAAGTGATTCTGCGCGTTTTTCGCCTGCGACGGTGGTGATGAGGCTGACGAGGTTCATGCCGTCCCATGCGCCGGTGGCGCGGAGGGTCATGTAGCAGGGGGCGACGGCGATGAGTGCGATGATGGGCCAGCGTGTGCGTGTTCGTGTGGCGAGGTAGAGGGCGGCGAGTCCTGCGGACATCAGCATGAGTGATGCGAGTGATTTGCTGGCGATGGTGATGAGAAGCAGGGGTGCGGCGAGCAGAGCGACAGGGATGCCGGAGAGTTTTTTAAGTGAGCCGCTGAACCAGAGCCACCAGCCGATGAGTGTGGCGGACGCCATCCAGATGGCGACCATGAGGCCGTGTGCCATGAAGACGGTGGGTCGGTATCCGCCGGCGCGCATGGCTTGTCGGAAGTCGACGTGAGGGTGTTCGCCGTAGACCAGGAAGTGTAGTTGCGGGCTCATCTTCAGTTCAAAGAGGCACAGGGGGATGTAGACGAGTCCGCCGACGAAGATGCCGATAGCCAGTTCGCGCAGAGCGGTGAGGTTGTTGAAGTAGACCCTTCCGATGAGGTAGGGGAGGCCCCAGGTGACGGATTGTTTGAGGACTTCGCTTAGGCCGTCGTAGAGCGGGTTGGGGATTGGGGGGTGGTCGTAGATGGTGGTGTCGTTGTTCGTTAATGAGGAGAACAGTGGGACAAGGCACCAGAGGATCATGGGGATGTCGAAGCGTTTGAATCGCAAGGAGAGCAGTCGGCTTGGGTCGAAGAAGACGGTGCCCAGGAGGACGGCCAGGCAGGTGACGGTCATCTTGTCCAGTTCGGGGAGGCCTCGGATGATCAGGGCGTCGGGGACGTTGACCGGGAGGAAGAGCCAGGCTGCGATGAACGCGCAGATGACGGCCCGTCTGGGGGGCATCACCAGGAACAGCAGCAGGACGATCGGGGTCCAGGCTAGTAGTGAGAGTGGGACCAGTGCGGCCATTGGGTCTGTGGATCTCGGTTTGGGTGGTTATCGGGCGTACTACAGCACCCCCGGCACAGTCCCCCGTTACAGCCCCCGCAAGGGGATAGTACGTTCATCGGCGATTGGGGTTTGGTGCTGCGGGAAAAAAATGGAGGCCCCGGGGTGTGTTCTGCGGCCTTCGCTGCGAGTATCCGGGTTTTGGACCCACTTGGAGGGCTTGAGGCTCCGGCGTTGAATGGTTTGAGACTAGAGCCAGGGGAGTGCGGAGCTGATGAGCCAGCCTGCGGCGAATCCTAGAGCGACGAAGAGGACGGCGAGTGCTTCGCGTGGGAGTGAGAGGAGGCTGTGGGAGTGCATGCGCCACCAGAGGATGGGCAGTGAGCCAAGTTCCGATAACGCGATGACCCAGATGATGCCGTGCATCTGGCCGTAGTGCCAGCCCAGGGGGATGCCAATGAGGAGGGTGATGGTTTTTCCGAGGTTGCCTGCGAAGACGCTCTTGGAGTCGCCGATGGCCAGGAGGCAGGAGACGGCGGTGGGGAGGGTGCAGGCGAAGGCGATGCGGATGGCGAGGATCTGGAGCATCCAGCCGGCTTCGGCGTACTCGTCGGGGAATAGCAGATCGACGATGTCCGACCCCAGGACCATTAAGGCACCTGCGGCGGGGAGTGTCAGGGCGTCGAGGCGGAGGCGGACCTTGTAGTAATTTTTGCGGAGGCGGTCGGGGTTATCACGGGCGACGCGGCTGAATGCGGGGAGGAAGACGCGGCGTGTGACGAAGGCGATCATCTGGGCGAGTGCTTCGCTGAGGAAGTAGGCTCTGCTGTAGACGCCCAGAACGGTTTTGCTGACGTAGATGCCAAGCAGGAGGCGGTCACCCTGGGAGGCGATGAATAGGGCCGAGGTGCTAAGGAAGATCCATCTGCCGAAACGGATCAGTTCGTTAAAGGCATCGCGTTCGAAGTGGAAGCGGTTGGGGTGGCCGGGTAGTACGGCGTGGCTCAGGAGCATCTTCATCCAGGAGGTGACCAGGGTCCCGCAGACCAGGGCCCAGACGCTTTGGAAGTACCAGGCCCAACTGGCCATGGCGATGACGCCCATAGCCTGCACGCTGACATCTATCATGGTCACGCGTCCGAGCGCCAGTCGGCGGTTGGCGGTGAACAGCTTGGTGGAGTTAAACCCGCTAAATACGGCTGACAGGGCACCGACGCAGATCAAAGGCAGCAACTGAGGGTCGCTATAGACCGACTGGTCGCCGTCGGTTGCGTATGACGCCATCAGCCCGCCGAGGAAGTGGATGGCGGGGACGACCAGAACGACGGCGACGATTCCCAGGACGAATCCACGGATGACTTGGATGGTCCATGCGGTGTTGTAGAAGGCGGGTTCTTCGCCGCGTTTGTGTTGGATGATGCTTGGGCCGATGCCGATGTCGGAAAACAACTGGAGGCCGGTGAGTACGACGTTGACGACGGTCATCAGGCCGAAGGCTTCTGGCAGCAACAGCCAGGTGAGGACAAGGGTGCTGGCAAAGCGTATGCCCTGCTGTGCAATGTTGCCGCCGAGTGCCCAGGCGGAGCCACGGACGGCGAGGGCTTTGACGCTTTGCTCTTTGGCCGGTTTGGTCGGGTCTTTTGTGTCGGTATTGGTGGGTGGTATTTGGCCGACCGCCCCCGTGTCACCCTCGTGTGTGGGGGTGACCGGGGGCGGCGTTGTGTTGGCCCGACCCTTTAGGTTGTCGTTGACGTTCCCTGGGTCCAAGTCTGCTCCATGCTTAATCGAAGGTGGTGAGTTCCAGGCGTTTCTGCGAGGTTGGGTAATCGATCATGGCCTTGAACTTCTGTGCGTTGTCGGTGGGCTCGTCCTGGTATTGGAGGTGTCCCCATGAGCCCCATTGGTCGCGGCGGCCGACGTAGTTGAACATGACGTTGGCTGAGCCGCCGGCCCGTTCGAACTCGAGCATGTTCTGCTGATACAGATCATACATCTTTGGGTGGTCCTGCGCCGCGATCAAGGCGTTTTTGTGTGGTTTGTTTTGTCCGCCGTCGGCGAGGTGCTGTCCGCCTTCGTAGGCGACGAGCTTGATGTGTCGGCCGGTGGCCTGTGACCACTCGCTGGCCAGGGCGTTGTGCTCTGAGTAGTAGCGGCGGTTATCGGTCACGATATTTTCTTCGAGGATGGCGATGATGTCATTGGCGGAGGTGGAGCTGGTGAGCTCACGTTCTTCGAAGGAGCGTAGGCCGAAGTAGGTCGCCAGTGCGATGGCGTCGAAGTCGCCGTTCATGCGGTCCAGGAGCTTGCCTGTGCCCCATGAGAGTGCGGCCTGGCCAGCGGCGACGCGGACAACGCGGTCGGAGTCGTTGCCCCAGACGTCCATCCAGATGGCGAAGTCGCGTTTGGCTTCGGCGGCCCACTTGTCGAAGAAGGGCATGGACAGGGACTGGTTATCTGTCTCCTGCTTGATCCACTTGTGGACCTCGAACTGGGTGTTCCAGACTTCGTTGGACCATTCGACGTAGACCTTGGCACCGGGGTGCAGGCGGTCCTTGACGAGCTGGGCGAAGCGGCGGATGTAGTCGTCGTCGGCCTGTGCGGGCATGCAGACCCAGGCGTCGGCGTTGAGTTCATTGGCCAGCTCGATCAGGAGTTCGATGGCGACGCCGTTGCGTTCGGCCTGGGTGGCGCTGGCGGTGGTGTTGCGGTCTGACCAGTGGATCTGGTGGGTGGTGTTGGTCCGCTGCCAGTCCATGAAGCGCAGGGTCTTGAAGGGTTTTAAGCGTTCGACGAAGAGGGGGTGGAATGAGCTTGGGTGATCGACGAGGTCTTCGTGGACCAGTTTCATGTTGCGGATGGGGTTGGCGGGGTTGGAGTTTTCGATCCGCATGTAGATGCCGGTGTCGGTGGGGGTGACGTTGACTTCGATCCGGCCGGGCTGGCTGGAGGCGGCTTTGGCGTCCCAGGAGAAGACGACATCGCCATCGCCGTCGTAGGTGCAGATGTATTTGCCGCCGGGGTAGTGGCCGTCGGTGGCGTTGAGCATGTAGGTGGCGGCGGCTTGTCCGGGCTTGAGCAGGGGCCAGCCGTTGGCGTCGGTGTCGACGGAGTCGCCGTTGTCCCAGGGGTTGCCGCCGGTGTTGGTGGAGATCCATCCCCTTGATTGACGCAGGACGTTGGTGAAGACCCATTCGCGTGACCAGTAGGTGACGAATGAGAGGTTCATGCCCAGGACGGGGTGCTGGTCGGCGTTGACGACGTCGGCGGGTGGCGGTGGGGTGGTGCCGGAGTCGCTGCCCCCGGTAGTGTCGCTGCCCCCGCTTGTGGTACCGCCGGTGGTCGAACCGCCGGTGTCGGTGCCTGTGTCACCGCTGTCTGCAACGGGGGGGTCAACGGGGGGTGTGTCAGAGCCGGTGTTGGTGGTGTCGTCTGTGCCGGTGCCGCTGGTGCCTGTGTTCCCGCCGTTATCGACGACGGGCTCATCGACGGGTTCGTCGCCGTAGGCTGGGAGGATTTCCAGGTCGTGCGTGCGTTTGTAGATGGTTTTGTTATCGACGCGGTAGAGGAGTTGGAGTTGCGTGCGTCCGGGCGGGAGGAGTGCGAGTTTGTCGGCGTTGATCTGCCAGGGGCCGTTAGCGTTGAAGTGTGCGAACGCATCGACCATGCCCCAGGTTGTCGAGGACCAGGCGAGGGCCAGGACGGTGGCGTTGTCGGGGAGGTCGCGATCGACGGTGTAGGGGATGTCGATGCCTTCGCCCAGGCGGTAGGTGTCTGGGGTATTAGTTGGGAATGCGACGATGGGGTCGGGGAGGGTGATGTGGTTTTCGACGGTGAAGTGGATGGTTTGCGTGTCGGTCTGGTTGCCGTTGGTGAGGACGGCGATCGTGAGTGCGTATGCGCCGTTGGGGTATTTGGTGGTGTCCCAGCCGCCAAGGCCGCTTAGGAAGAGGTAGGGTGCGTCGGTCACGATCTGTGACAGTTCGCTTGGGCCGTCGACGTTGAAAATAACCTGATCGGGTGTGCCGCCTGTGGTGGTGACCTGGACCTGGACGGTCCCGTTGACGACGGTGCTGTCTACGATGCCGGTGATGCCGGTGATTTTGGCTGGGTCGGCGACTGGGTCGGGTTGATCGTTGCCGAGGTCGACCGAGCCTGCGGGCGTGACGACGGTGAGGTCGTGGAGTTTTTTGTATTGGATGACGGAGTTTTCGCGGAAGAGCAGTTGGATCTGGATGCGGCCGTCGGGGAGGAGGTCGAGTTTTTCAGATGTGATGCGTAGGTCGGTCTTATCCACGTTGTGTGCGAACTGGGAGACGATCTGCTGGCGGTCGTGGTCCCACGCGATGGCGAGGATGTTGTCGCTGTCGGTCATGGTGCCTGAGACATTGATGCCCAGGGACTCGCCGGAGCCGCGTTCGTGTGTGTCTGCTGAGCCGCTGGCGAAGTCCACGACGGGTTGGGTGGACCGTGTATCGACGATGTCTGAGCTGTCGCTGTTGGCCGTGGTAGTTGATTCGGCCACGGTCGATGCACTCATGAGGCTGGTGCGGGCACGCTGCTTACGGGGGAGAGTGTTCTGCTTGACGGCGGTGTGGTCTATCGTGAAATTGACGACGATGGAGTCTGCGACCAGGCCGTCCTTGATCGCCTTGACGCGCATGGTGTAGGCGCCCTCGGGGGCGTTGGCGGTGTTCCAGTATCGTGGGTTGCCTTGTTTGTTGCTCAGGAAGAAGTAGGGGGAGGTGGTCCGTACGGAGGTGCGTGAAATGGGGCCGCTGAGTGCGAAGATCACCTGGTCGGGGTCTCCGCCAATGCGAGCGGTGATATTGACTCGTCCGCTGATGGCGGCGTCGTGATCGATCCCCAGAATCTGGCGGATCACGGGCGTGGCGGCGTGAACGGGGCTGGCGGTCATGGCGACCGTCGCGAGTGCCAACAGGGCCAGCGCCACGGGCTTGCAGAGCAACCGGGATACAAACATTTGGCTGGTGGAGAAACGACTCATTACTAACTCCCTAACTTCTGGGGTGTGTCCCGGGACCTCGCCTCATGGGGCGTGGTATCGGGGGAAGTGACGAATCTGTTGGGTGTGCTTGCAACCCGTAGCCCCCAAACTCGCCAAGTTGTTTTTACCCCGCCGTTTTCCTGACCGTCATACCCTGTGCGATCGTTTCAGGTGGCCGATGGGGTTTGGGTTATAGGACCAGGGCGGCGCCAGGCGAGGTGGGGGTCTTGATGGAGTTGGGGACGATAGGGAATTGAGTGACCTAGGGTGTGGTGCCGATGATTCATTAAGGGGCTTGTCGTGGGTCGGGGGTAGACATCGTTGCCACGTTGGCGTGTGTCTGACGATGACAGATAGCTGGGTAACTGATTGGGATGCATTGACACAGAAACCCCGCCATGACAGCGAGCCGGGCCCGTGTGTGGTCGCCTCTGAGGCGGTGGGATTTCCTACGGATGTGTCGGCTGCGGTCATTTCCTATAACGGGATGGGGACGCTTGGGAAGTGTTTGGGCGGGTTGGCTGACGCTGGTTGTTCTGACCATCTGATTACGGTGTACGACGTAGCGAGTACGGACGGCACGGGCGACTGGCTGGCGGAGCATCACCCGGGTGTCAAGGTGGTGCGTCTGGAAGAAAACTTAGGGCCCAACCCCGCGAGGAACCTGGCGTTGATTCGGGGGGAGACACCTTTTGTGCTGGTGGTCGATGTCGATGTGCAACTTCTGCCGGGGACGGCGGGGACGTTGCGCGAGGCGATCGGGGATGACGAGTCGATCGCGGTGGCGACGCCGGTGGTGCTGTACGCGGATCGGCCTGACACGGTGCAGTACAGCCGGACGTTTGTGCATTTCCTGGCTGAGGCGAGCGCGGAGGTGGATGACAAACCCCTGACGCAACTGAATGGAGAGACGGCTGGGGTGGGTCTGGCCAGCGGGTGTTCGCCGATGATTCGGCGGGAGGCGGCGGCGCAGGTGGGGCTATTCGATGAGCGGTACTTCTTTGGTAAGACTGATGGCGAGTTCGCCTATCGCCTGACGTTGGCGGGGTGGCAGATCGTTGAGCCTGCCAGCGCGCAGGTGCTGCACCACCACCACAAGCGCGGCAGCACTTACTTTATGCAGCAGGTCCGAAACCGTTGGCACTTTATGCTTAAGGATTTTCAGTGGCGGACGTTGATCGCGATACTCCCGGTGCTGATGGTGCATGAGCCGGCGTTGTTTGTGCTGTTGCTGGTTAAGGGGCGGGTGGTTGATTACTTCCGTGCGTTGGGTTCGATGTCTAAGCTATTGCCGGGTGTGCGGGGTGACCGCAAGGATGTTGCGAGTATCAGGCGTGTGCACGATTGGGAGGTATTGCGAGGAGAAAAGTTGGTGATCCCAGCGGAAATTGGTGGCGGGGCGCTGGGAGTTCTGCTGTCGCTGTACCGTGTGGTGCTGGGGGGGTACTGGGTTTTGGCTAGAGGGGTGCTGAAATTATTAAGTTCAGGATATCCGGGTGTTAGGTCGTCGGCCAAGGGCTTGGGACGGATGCCAGAAAAGGGATTGGATGGCGGGTTATCCCCACGAAACAATACGGCCTAAGGGGCGGCCTGAGGTCTCGCAGCCGGGTGCTGCCTCGGATGATGCGTCAGCTTCACGCGGTGCGCCTCGGCGGTCCCGTGGACGGTGGCTTGGGAAGGTGCTGGGGTTGGCGCTGACCGTGGGGATTCTTATTTATATTTTTGGTTGGCGTATCCAGTACACAGACCTGACCGGTGCGCTTGGGCGGGTGTCAATTGGGTGGGTTGTGGTGGCGGTGGCGCTGGTGTTATTTAACCGTGTGTTGATGTCGTTTAAGTGGTGGATTCTGCTGCGGGCGCAGGGGGTCCGTATCAGCCCGTGGACGCTGGTTTCCGTACAGTTCACGAGTTATTTTCTGGGCGTGGTGCTGCCGGGCGTTTTTGGGTCGGATGTGATGCGGTCGTGGATACTGGTGAAGTCGCAGGGGAAGGCTGCAGCGGCGTTGGCGTCGGTGCTGGTGGATCGTGTAACGGGCCTGGTGTCATTGGCGCTGGTGGCTGCGGGTGGGCTGTGGTGGGTCGGCGATGGTTTGCCTGGGCGTTGGGTAATCATTGGGTTGGCGTTGCTGGGTTGTGTGGGTTTTTTGGTGGCGGCGGTGATGGCGCGGCCGTTATGTGGGGTGTTGCAGAACATATCGAACCGGTCGCATGGTCGATTGGGACGTGGGGCACACAAGGCGAAGCGTCTTCTGGATGCGGTGCGGATTTATAATGCCCGGCCGGGGGTGGTGGCGTTGGCGCTTGGGTGGGGGGTGGCTGTTCAGGTGGTTCGTTGCATGGGGATTTATGTGTTGTTCCTGGCGCTTGGTCACGGTGAGCTGCTAGTCGAGTGTTTCGCGTTGGTCCCGGTGGTCGCGTTTGTGGGGATGTTCCCCCCGGCGATGTCACATCTGGCGGTGAATGCGGGGACGACGGTGGCGTTGTTTGGGAGGTACGGTGTGCCGGAGGCGGATGCGTTAGTGGTCTCGGTGATTAACTCGGGGGCGATTTTGTTGTTGATTCCGATTGGCGCGGCGTGTTACTGGCTTGGGCCTGGGGTTAAGCCAACGCGCGGATCTGCGATCCACCGTTAAACGGTGGCGTGCGGAGATTGGTGTGGAAGCGTCGTGGGGGTCTATCAAACCAGGGGGCTGATGCAGGACCAATAGATGCGTAGCAGGGCGTCGATAGCCTGGTGTGCCAGCCGGGCCGATGAAGTGAAGCGATACGCCGTCGAGTTGGATGGAGTCGGTGTCTTGTTCGTAGCAGACCCTGGGTGGCCAGATGGATGCGTCGGGAAGGTTGTGACTGCGTCGGCGAGAACTTCCAGGCAGCGGGTGTGCAGCACGACATCATGATCGACGATCATGGCGTGTTGGTGCTTGGGCTTGTGGAGTTGGAGGTTGCATCCGCCGCTGCACCCGCCGTTGGTTTTGCCGCTGGGGCAGGGGCGAATAGGGGGCTAAGCCTTGGTGGCTTTGCGGTCGCGTAGCACCTTGGCGGGGACGCCGCCGACGATGTGGTACTCGGGGACGGGCTTAGTGACGACCGACCCTGCGGCGGCGACGGAGTCTCGTCCTATGGTTACGCCGTCCAGCACGGTGACGTTAGCGCCGAGCCAGCAGTGTTCTTTGATGTCGATGCCGCCTTTTTCGATGAGGGGTTGTTCGAGGATGGGGATGTCGGTGCGGTCCAGGCCGTGGTTTCCGCCGGCGATGAGGTAGCAGTGGCCAGCGATCAGGACGTTTTCGCCGATGCTCAGGAGCGTCTCGGAGATCAGTGTGCAGTTAACGGAGATGTTGACTTTGTCTGCGAGGCGGATCGACCCGCCCTTGCAGGTAAGGATGCTGTTGCGTCCGATGATCGAGCCGGAGCCGATCTCGATGGTCACGTCGGCGTCGCCCTTGCCGTCCAACACTGCATTGTCGTCGATGATGACGTTGTCTGCGAACCTGATCCGGTGTGGGTGGCGTATGGTGACGTTGCGGCCGAAGACGACCTTCCGCCCGCAGTCGGCGAACATGTGGCGGTAGAGTTTTTGACGAAGGAGCAGCCCCAGCGCGCCGGGTAGCGATGCGAGTAGGCCCAGGAGCAGTTCGTATTTGAATAGCGCCAGCCAAGACGTACGCCCGACGGTGAGCCACATGTATTTTTTGATCGCGGAGCCCTGCTCGTCCTTCATCATCCGTCGGATCTCGGAGTCGGCGTGGACCACGCTGACCTTGCCTGCCATGTCGGCGGAGGGTCGGGACGTGTCGCTTGGATTAGCGGTGTTCGGTGCGGTGTCGGGCAAGGGGCGAATCCTCATGACGGAGCCGAAACAGGTTTGCCTATATGGCCGATATTCTACCCGTTTCTTTCATCATCGCCTGACCGTGGATGCTGCTTAAGGCACAGCCCGGAGAGGAATACGCGAATGCCGGAGCGATTTGATCCTGGCTTAGAAGACATGCATTTGTCCACCGTTTCTGCAAGCCGACATCCAGAGCCGATGCAAGCCCCGATTTATGACAAGATCTGAAAGCCGGTTTTCCTATATCTTTGAATCGTCGTTATCGGATGTCTAGGAGCCTTTACCTCATAGACGGGTTCACATGCCGTGCAGATCAAGACGATAACCTCTTTAAGGTTGGTGGACCTATACGTTTTTTCGAGTGTATGCCCATGGTATTCAAGAAGCCGAATCTCGGCCAGCGATCGGGGCGTGCGCTAGCGTTCTCTGGGGGAATCGCTGCTGCTTGTTTAAGTGATGTCGACGCGACACAGACCAACCCGTTTACTGCACTTGGTTGGGGAATCAATTGTTTGGATCCAACGATGTTCAAAGCCGGGGAAGTTTGCAGAGGTACATGATGGAGAGGCCCAGAACCTTGGCGCTGTTTGTGGCAACGGTTGTAATCCTGGCCTGGGTGCCTGTGTGGGGGGCGTCATCTGAGGGGACCGAGGAGATTAGTTTTGGCATGTCGACGTCCTTGACGGGTCCGGCGGCGCAGCTGGGGCTGAACATGCGCATCGGTGTCAGTGCGGCCTTTGACGAGGCAAACCGATCGGGTGGGGTCCATGGAAGGAAACTACGTCTGATCTCTCTGGACGATGGGTATGAACCATCACGCACCGCACCCAACATGCATGAGTTGATCGATGTGCATGAGGTTCTTGCGGTGATCGGGAACGTGGGAACGCCCACCGCTGTTGCGGCTATCCCCATAGCAAACGCTAAGAAAACCGCCTTGTTCGGGGCTTACACGGGGGCCGGTGCACTGCGGAAGACACCAGCTGATCGGTATGTCATCAACTACCGCGCGAGTTACGCCGAGGAGACGGCGGCGATGGTGGACGCGCTGGTGAACGAAGGCGGGGTGAGGGTCGATGAGATCGCGTTCTTCACGCAACGCGACGCCTACGGCGATGCGGGCTACATCGGCGGCATCACCGCCCTGAAGCGGCATGGGCTGACCGACGATACGTCTGTTGTACACGGCCGATACGAGCGGAACACCACGGCCGTGGAGAACGGCCTGGCGGATATCCTGGGGGTAAAGACGCCCGCCCGGGTGGTCATCATGGTCGGCGCGTATGAGCCGTGCGCGGCGTTTATCAAGCTCGCACGAGAGTTCGATTATCACCCGATCTTCTTGAATGTTTCTTTTGTCGGTTCCGCCCCGTTGTCCAGATCGCTGGGATCGGACGGCGACGGTGTGATCATCACGCAGGTCGTCCCGCATTTCCAGACCGATCTGCCAATCACGGAGGCCTACCGCGAAGCGATTGGGGGGTATGACGGCGGATCAGCCCCGTGCTTCGGATCGCTCGAGGGGTACATCGCGGGCAGGATCCTGATCCTCGCCCTGCAAGACATCTCTGAGATGCCCACGCGCGAGACGGTTATCGATGCGCTCGAGGGCATGGGCAAATTCGACATCGGCCTTGGGCATGAATTGGAACTTGGCAGCGGTAACCACCAGGCCTGTCACGGTGTGTGGCCCACGGTGATCCGCAACGGCCGGGTAGTCCCGTTTGCATGGTCCGAGTTGGCAAGCCTTGTGGGAGGTACGGGCCCGTGATCTTGAAGCCTCGCGAACACCGTGGTTCGGGGAGGTTTTCCAGGCTGGTCTGGACGCTCGCCTGCGTCGGGCTGGGTGCCGGCATGCTGGCGATGGGTATCCAGTTCAGGGCCCTGACGATCGTCGATCGACAGTACGAATGGACGAAAGACACCGAAGAGCGGGCCGCCAGATCGCTTCAATCGCTTCGGCTGGAGCGTGCGGCTGTCTTCCGAGACATGGAGGCCCACATCGTGACCATTTCGGACGAGGACCGCCCCGAGCGGCGCGATCCGGCCAGCTTGAACCGGTTGGTTGCCCAGTGTGTCAGCGAGCTTGCCTTTCTTGACGGTGAGGAGGCGGCCACCCGTTACGCGGCGGTGACATTGGAGGAGGCGTTCGGACTTTTAGCCTTGTTCCACCAGGAACTCGAGCGGTTCGAGGTGGACAGCAACCTCACGAACAGTCAGCTCCATGAGGCCTGGGAGGCCCTGCGGGCCGAGCTCGTTCATACGCGTGAAGCGACGGACAAGCTTGAGGGACGTCAGCGGCTGCAGCTGCAGTTGCTGCTGCGTCGATACCACAACGCCTCGGGGGCTGACGCGGCGGAGCTCGCATCCAGGTACATCTACGAGATGGAATCACTCAGGGAGCTGCGCACACTCGCGTCGGAGCTGACCGACTTGGCGCTGCTCGCCGAACGTCTTCACGGGGAAACCGAAATCGACCAGCTCGTCAGCCTGAAGGACAACGAGATACGGCAGACGCTGATGCGCCTGAACCGTGCGACCCATGAGATGGCCGGGAGCGACCGTGAAACGCTCGCCTCACACATCGCCATGCTGGTGAAATCGATGTTCGGCGAGGGCGCGGTAGACGATGAGGCGCACCAGACCCTGTTGATCGGGGAGGGAGGCCTCTTCCGGCGCAAGTTAAAATCACTTTCACTGGAAAGGGATGGGATACACCTCCGCAAGGACGTCATCACCCAGCTGAGCGAATGCCTGGAAGCCGAGCGCGCATTCAACCACGCGTTCGGTGTAGCGGTGGATGCCAACGCCATCCGCGCCGACAAGGTATTCCGTGCGGCTTGGCGGGACACCTTCATCTCGGGGGTCGCCGTGTCGGTCGTATTCATTATCCTTGCCTGGCGGCTGGCGGGTCTGGGGAGATCGGCCGAAGACGAACTGCGATCGAAGAACGATTCGCTAGAGGCGGCGATGGACGAGTTGGAGGTTTCCGCCACCACGGACAAGTTGACCGGCTTGTCGAACCGGGCGGTCTTCCTGGACCGTCTGGGTAAAGCAATCAAGCGGTCGCGTCACGATGGGAGTCGCTACGCGGTGCTTTTCTTGGATTTCGACCGATTCAAGGTGGTCAATGACAGCCTGGGTCACAAGGTCGGCGACGCCCTGCTCTGTGATATCGCGAAGATCTTACGCCGGGTGTTACACGGATCGGACACGTTGGCGCGGTTTGGAGGCGACGAGTTCGTCGTCCTGCTGGGGGATCTGAAGAGTTGGGCAGACGCCGAGAAGAAGGCCGTGGAGCTATTGGATATCCTGGCCGCGCCCCATCAACTCGGCGACCACCTGATCGTCTCCACCGCCAGCATCGGTTTGGTGACTAATGAGCGTGTTTACGAGTACCCCGGAGACATGATCCGTGACGCCGACGCGGCGATGTATCAGGCCAAGGAGAGCGGTAAGGCGCAGGTCGTCGTGTTTGACCGGGTGATGTATGCGAAGGCACTGGAGCGCCTCTCGCTGGAGACAGACCTGCGAACGGCCGTGACGACGGGCGACCAGTTCCGCCTGATGTACCAGCCGATTGTTGAATTGGAGACCGGTCGGGTCACGGGGTTTGAGGCGCTGATCCGCTGGGACCACCCCAACCATGGCGTGGTCAGCCCCGCGGAGTTCATCCCGATCGCGGAAGACACAGGCCTGATCATACAGATCGGCAATTGGGCTCTTGGGACCGCGGCCGCGCAGCTCACCGACTGGAAAAAGAGGCTGGGGCCGGGGTATCAGCTGAAAGTCAATGTCAACGTGTCCAAGCGGCAGCTGCAGGACCCGTCATTCATGGACGATGTCCTTGAATGCCAGCGTGACTATGGCCTGCAACCGGGAGACCTCTGTCTGGAAATCACCGAGAGCACCATCGCCGATGACCGCAGCGATGTGATCATGCTGCTCCGCCAGCTGCGTGAGCTCGGGTTCCCGATCGCCATGGACGATTTTGGGACCGGGGTGTCATCGCTAAGCACACTCCACGAGTACCCGATCGACGTGTTGAAGATCGATCAGGCCTTCATCCGCGTGCTTGATCGTGACCGATCGCTCCTGGCGGTGGTGATGTCGATCACCAACCTCGCGGAGAATCTGGGCATCAAGACCGTTGCGGAGGGTATTGAAACGGCCGACATCGTCGGGGCGCTGCAATCGATCAACTGTACATGGGGGCAGGGTTATCACTTCGCAAGACCATTGTCGGCCTCCGACGCCGAGGCTTACATCCTCAATGATACTCAGCAGGGCACGGATGCCGCGTAGCTCACGCTGGGGGTGAGATGGTGCGGATGAAAGAGAGAGATTATTGATCCTGTCGGAGGCCCCCGTAGGAACTCTTCGCGTGGCATCTATACGGGTACCGACTGCACGGTAACGGTGGGCTGACAGCCGGGGAATCTGCCGCGTGTTCCCAGCTAGTTATTGATTCTAAAACAGAGCACCGAGCGATACCGTTCTGGTTCGCCGGGCATCTGGGAGAGAGTTACGCTGCGCTGATGTTGCCGCGGTGGTCGGTGAGGTGGCCGTTCTTGAAGTACCACTCGGCGGTTTGTTTGACGCCTTCTGCGGTGCTGAATTTGGGTTCGTAGCCCAGTGCGTTCTGTGCTTTGGCGTAGGTGAACGAGCGGTTCTTGGTGAAGAAGCCTACGCGGCGGCGGTGTAGGGGTGGCTCGATGCGCAGTGGGATGCAGAGGGCTTCGCAGAGGACGGCGGCCGCGTAGACGGGTGCGAGGGGGATGTGGCCTCGCGGGGGTTTGACGCCGACGGCGTCGGCAACCAAGGTAACCAACTCGCTTAGCGCGACGTATTTGGGTCCGCAGAGGATGAAGGTGTCTCCGAGGGCTTCTTGTTTTTCACCGCAGAGGATGATGCCATCGACCAGGTCGTCGATGTAGACCATGTGGAAGTTAACTTTGCCGGGGCCGACCATGCGGAATTTGCCTGAGTGGATGGTTTTGAAGAGTTTGAGGAGGCGCATGTCGCCTGGGCCGTAGATCCCGGCGGGTCGGAAGATGGAGACGGGTTGGCCGGCGTCCTGGCGTTCTCTGGCGAGTTTTTCGCCTGCGAGCTTGGTGCGTTGATAGATGTCGCAGGGCGCGAAAGGTGCGGTCTCGTCGGAGGGGATGTCTTTGACCGAGCCGTGTACGCCGATGGTGCTGCAGTGGGCGACGCGTTCGCAGTTGTGTTTCTTGGCGGCGTCGAGGATGTATTGCGCGCCGGTGTAGTTGACGTCGTGGTAGTAGCTGTCGGGGTGTCCGGCTGTGCGGAAGCAGGCGGCGATGTGGAAGATTTTTTCGCAGCCGTTGACGGCGCGGTCGACGGCGTCCTGGTCGGTGATGTCGCCTTCGAATAGCTCGATGCCATGGCCGTCGAGGAAGGAGCGGTCCGAGCCTTTGCGGACCATGGCCCGGACGTTGTAGCCCTGGGAGGCGAGTTCGACGGCAAGCCGACCGCCTGTGAATCCTGTTGCGCCTGTGACGAGAACCTGCATTGAATGAGTCTCACATACCCGGGGTTGTTGTCGCGTCGTGGTGTCTGTGTCGTCGTGGTCTGGGGTTGCCTTGGTGTCGGATCAGGCGGCGTTGGTTTGGTGGTCGCCGTTTGGGTTAGATCGGTCCGATCCGGTGCGGCAGGGGAGATTATTGTAGAAGTCCTGGAGCCTTTGTCGAAACCGCTGCTCACTGAACTCGCGTTGGACGTATTCCCGGCCGGCGTCGCCTATTTTCTGGCGTGTGTCGGGTGATTCGATCAGTTGTGTCATGCCGTCGGCCATGGCGTTGGGGTCGGGCTCGACCAGGACGCAGACGTCGTCGCCCATGACTTGGGTGTGGGTTGCCAGGCGGGTTGCTACCACGGGCTTGCCGGACTGGAGGTAGCTGTAGACCTTCATGGGTGTATTGTTGCCTTGTGTCCGGGGTGAGACAAGGATGTCGGCGAATCCCAGCACGGCCCCGAGGCTGTCGATGGGGACTGGGCCGACGAAGACGACGCGGCCCTGTGTGCATAAAGCGGCGGTCTTGGTTTTGTATTGTCCGATGTGTTCTGGGGAGCCGCCGACGATCAGGAGTACGGCGTCGTGGTGTGTGTCCGCGACCTTGGCGAAGGCGTCGAGCATGAGGTCGATGCCCTGGTAGGTTTCGAGGTTGCCGACGTACATCAGTCGTGTGCCGGTGGCTTGGGTGAGAGCCTCGGGGAGGTTGTCTGCTTCGCTACCGGTGAAGGGGATGTCCGGGAGCAGTGCGACGTTGCCGGTGGGGTGGTGTCGCATGGCTTCATCAACCAGTGCGGGGCAGACGGCGAGGACGCCTTGGGACCGTTTGACGGTGCGCCGCTCCATCCAACTGAATGCCCAGGCGATGGGTGTGAGCAGCTTGTTTTTTTCGATGATCTGCAGGCTCATCAGCGAATCCATATCGAAGATGTAGGGGACGCCGAAGAGCGGTCGGATGAGCCAGGCGATGAAGGCGGATTCTTCGACGGCGTGGACGACGTCGTAGCTGTTGCGTCGGGCCATGGAGATGGCTTTGAATGTCATGGCCAGATCGCAGAGCGCCTTTTGCCAACTCGGTCCGATGGGGACGCGTTTGACGAAGGGGGGTTTGGCGGTGCGGTGATGGGTGACAGATTCGATCTGAACGTCTTGACCTTCGTGGTAGGAAAGGACATCGACGGTGTGGCCCTGTGCGGCGAGGGCCTGCAGGGCGGCGCGCACAGCGATGGGTGTGCCGCGGTTGGTGAAGAAGGGTTGGGGTGCCAGGAAAAGGATCTTCAAGCGATCGGCTCCGTTGTCGTGATCGTTTGGCCGGTTCAATTCGGCGGGTGTGGGCTATTTTAGCCGGGGTAAGCCGGTTTGTGGGCAGGTTTTGCCGTCGCCGATGATCTTTATCGACTGGTCGCAGTTGGGTCACGACCCGGCTGGTCGGTTCCGATAATAAAATTGTTTGTGGGTCGTAGGATGATACGGCTTACGATTTACACAGGCGGTTGCGGACCTGCATCGCGGTTTGCAGTTTCAGGAAGCTTATCAGGCCATCGGGTTGGCCGAAGGTGGCGGGCTGTTTGCCCCCGGCCTGGATCAACTGTTTGATTGAAGCTGCCGGGGATATGCGATTGACGGCACCATCCAGTACCAGGCCGTATCGGCCGACCCGCGTTGATTGCGACCGGAATGGTAGCGTGCCGCTGCCGGGCAGGACCCAGATGCCGCGTTGTTCTGCCTCGATGAAGTGTCTGGGTGTTGGTCGCTGTGTTGTCCGTTTGTGGGTGAGCTCATACGGCCTGCCAGGTCAGTGTTTTTTCAGCCTTTTACGGATTTGCATGGTGGTTTGGCATTTCAGGAAGTCAAGCGGGCCGGTCGGTTTACCGTAGGTGATGGGTTGTATTTTTGTATCCAGTAGGCAGCGCTTGATCGAGGCCGCGGGTGCTTGGCTGTCAGGGACGATGTCGAGCAGCAGGCCGAAGCTGGCGACACGTGCTGCTTGTGATGCCAGCGGCAGTGGGTCGGTCCCGGGGAGGACCCACATGTTTCGCTGGCGTGCGATCGCAAATTGTTTGGGCTCCCCCGCCAGCGCCAGTCGGCCGGCGTTGTCTCCGAGCATCAGTGGGTTTGTCTGTGGGCTGTTCAGGAGGCGGTCGATGACCTTGCCGCGTTTGCCACTCCACTTTCCCACGCCGAAGGGAAGCACAGGCAGGGCGTCGGCGTCGATGATTTTTTCGATTGTTTGTTCTATGGCGAGCCCGTCGGCGAATATGTCGTTGCAGCACAGAGCCAAGACTTCCAGGCCTTCTTTGGTAACGACCTGTCGGCCGGCGATGACGGTCAAGATGTCTTGGCCGTCGCGTGAGACGATGAGTGATCGGCCATCACCAGCCGGGTTGAAACGCCACCGGCCGTCGTCGAGTTCGCGTTGGGCGATGAGTGATTCGAAGGCGTGGTCTTTGGCTGTCTCGGTCAGCATCAGGCAGCCGGGTGTGTCTGGGGGCAGGTCAAGGGATTTAGCGGCGTGTTGGAAGTTGTTTGATGCGGCGTCGAAGAATGTAGATCGGTCGAAGCAGTCGTAGAGGTGGACGTGTGCGTCAAGGAGCAGCGATCCGCCGCTTTGCCGCCCACTGCCCGACTGTTGCTGTGCTGTCATGAAATATCCTCAGGCGTGACTGAACCACCCTCCGTCAACAGTACCCGCAACGTGAGACTGCCTCAATATTCGGATCGGTGTGGCTCTTAGGGCTCGTTACCCCGAGTTTTCAAGGGATGGCTCAGATTTTCTGGCACTTTACTGGGATTTATCTGGTAATGACGGCGGGCACAGGTATAATCGTTCATCGAATGGGATAATCAAATTTTCGGCTATATTTTAGTTATCTTTCGGCCGTCGATTGGTGGCTGAAAGTGGTGAGGGGTATCCTTGGGTGCTGCCAGAACGTAGGTGGTATCGATGAGCGTAACCGTCAAATGGGTGGGGTTTGACCGGGCCTGAATCTGATGTGGCTTGGTTGGGAGGAGATTCTACTCATGCGGGTTCACCATCTGGGTTTTAAAGCGAAGCTATATGAGCACACAGGGCTCATTTTTGCATTGACTACTTTGTCCGTGGCGTTGGTTGCCCCGGCACGGGCGGCGGACACGATCATTTTTACTGACATCACCGCCTCTGCGGGTGTGGGGCAGCCTGGTGTCCTTAACGAGTCGGTTGCCTGGGGTGATTACAACAACGACGGCGCACCTGACCTGTACCTGACCAACAACGGAGCGAATAAACTCTTCCGCAACGATGGCGGGGGCGCGTTCACCGATGTGACCGCCACGACCGGCGTGGGGAATGCCGGCTTCAGCGTCGGCACCGCTTTTGGGGATATGGATAACGACGGTGACTTGGACCTGTATGTCGTCAATTTCGGCATAGGCCCGGACGCCTTCTATCGAAACGACGGGCCCGTCGGTGTCGGCGGGGAGTACCAGTTCACCGACGTCACGGCTAGTGCTGGTGTGACGAACGAGGACAGCAGCCGAGGTATGGCTCTGATCGACTACGACCGCGACGGGCTTCTGGATGTCTACGTCAACGCCATCGGCGACGATATTCTGTATCACAACGATGGGAACCTGCAGTTCTCCAATACCGCTGCCGCGGTCGGTATCACCGGGGTCAGCGGGCAGGGCGTAGGCGTGGTTGCTACCGATATCAATAACGACGGCTGGGTCGATTTGTTTACCGGCAACCGCTCGGGCCAGCCCAACCGATTGTTCATCAACAACCAGGGCACTTTCATCGATGAAAGTGTCTCGGCGGGGATCGACAAGGTCGGCCTGGGCATGGGTGTGGCCTCCCTGGACTACGACAACGATCTGGACATGGATCTGGTCTGGACGACTTGGCCCGGCGCGACAACCAATCCCAACGCGTTTTATGAAAACACCTCCACGCCCGGCAACGTGAGCTTTACCGATGTGGCGGTTGCGTCGGGTACAACCGATCCCGGCGGCTGGGGCATCAGTACCAACGCTGGCGATATCGACAACGATGGCTGGATGGACTTTTTTGTGACCAACGGGTTCTCTGATACCACCACCCCCAACGTGCTTTTCCGCAACAAGGCCGACGGGACGTTTGAGGACATCACCGCGACGTTGCAGGGTGGGGCCGCATTCGATGGCAGGGGGGTCGCCTTTGCCGACATAGACGGCGACGGCGACCTGGATCTGGTGATAACCGGGGACGACACGGCCTCGACCCGGCTGTGGCGCAACGACTCGATCCTCGAAGGCCATTGGGCCACGCTCAAACTCGTGGGGACCGATGGCAACCGCAGCGCGATCGGCGCACGGGTCGAGGTCACAACTAATTTGGGTACGACTGTACAAGAGGTCAGCGGCGGCGCTGGGCGGGGCTCCTTCAATGACTTGCCACTAGAGTTTGGGCTCGGATCGGCGACCACGATCGATCAGATATTGATCCGTTGGACCAACGGCTTCACGCAAGTGGTTTCCGGGGCGGCGTTGGATCAGATCACGACCATCACCCAGGCGATCGCGGGCGACCTTAATGGTGATGGGTTCGTCGGGATCGCCGACCTGAACATCGTGCTGGCTAATTGGAACACCGATGGGACCGCCGACCCACGGGCGAATCCCAATGGTGATGGGTTGGTGGGGATCGAGGACTTGAACTTTGTATTGGGCAACTGGAACGCCGGCACCCCGCCGCCTCCCGAGGCATTGGCCACGGTGCCCGAGCCTGCTTCTGTGGTGCTGCTGGGTGGTGCTGGCTTGGTATGGATCGGTCGGCGCAAGTCATAACCGGGAAGATGGTTCCGCAACTGTTAAAAGGCGGGATATTTCGTTGTACGTCAGGCTTCGATTGGATTTTCCTTGTTATTGGGTTGGGTTCAAAATAGAGTGGGTGGTGTGAACAGCCGCTGGGCCAACTGATATTTTGATCTAAGCGAGGCCGGGCTGTTCGAGGACACAAAAGATGCATGTGGTGACACGGAGTTTGGTTTTATTCCTGGCGGTGCTGTTGGTTGGCTTCTGGCCGGCTTGGGCTGACGCGCAGACGGGGACGATCAAGTACAACTTCACCGTTGACAACACATGGAGCCCGGAGACTCATCCCAACGGGTATCCGGATGGTCTGAACCCACACTTCTCATTGCTGGGCATTATCAATCACGACGATCAGGTATCGTTCTGGCAGCCGGGCACACTGGCGAGCCCGGCGATCAAGCAGATGGCGGAGACCGGGGACCTGATAAAACTTCAAGCGGAGGCGCAGGCGTCGCTGAACGCCGGGTACGTCAATTACCATTTTGTTGGGCCGCCCACGGCCGCGCCTAGCACGCTTTCGCCGTTGCTTCTGAATGTTTCCGATCAGCACCCGTTGCTAACCGTCGTTTCCATGCTCGGGCCCACACCGGACTGGTTCATTGGTGTGGACGATCTGGACCTTCGTGAGAACGGAATATGGCGTAACAAGGTTGTCGTCGATCTTTTTGTCTACGACGGTGGCACGCGATCAGCGGAGGCGTTTGCGCTGGGTGGCCCGCTGTCGAGACCACAAGAACCCGTCCACTTGCTGGATAACACGTTGATGCCCGGGTCCGTCTCGGTCGGCAGTTTCACCTTCGAGATATGGACTACTTTTCTCGATGGCGATCTGGATCACGACGGGTTTGTTGGGATCGAAGACCTGAACCTAGTGCTGAGCAATTGGAACCAGGTCGTCCCGGCGGGGAATCAGGTCCGTGGCGACATTACCGGAGACGGGTTCGTCGGGATCGAAGACCTGAATCTGGTGCTGGGTAATTGGAACGCTGGTTCGACTCCGCCTGCCGAGGCGCTGGCGAATGTTCCTGAGCCGACAGCCGCCTGGTGGTTGTTCGCTGGGGCAGCGTCTGTTTGGTTGTTGCGTGGTGTGCGGGCTTAGAACACCCACCAGATGAGCAGTCCCTCGATGGCGAGAAGCACGCTCAGCAGCGCGGCGATGGTCAGGCTGTAGCGGGATCGGATCAGTTGGCGGAAGGATCTTTGGCGAGGTGGGGTGACCATTTGGAGCTGGTGTACGCCGGCGGTGGGGCAGAGTTGTGGAGCGATGCCTCGACGGGCCTGGTCCTGGACGATGGCGATAATCATGTTGGCGTCGAAGGGCGTGAGGTTGAACATCCGGCCGAGGTGGATGATCCGTTCACGGCACTGGGGTGTGATGATGTCGCCTTGCAATAGCTCGGCGGTGCGCACAGCCAGGACCCATCGCGGGTCGGCGGAGCCTTGCAGGGGTGAGGGGCGAGGGGCCTTTTTGACGGTGGGAGGCGGCGTGTTGGTCAGGTGTAGGCGCGGGGAGCGCGGGTGTCTTGCTTGCGGGGGCGAGGCTGTGCGTTGTGTTGAGTTGGTGGGGCGTGTTTGTTTTCTACGCGCGCTGGATCGCTGTGACCCACGGCCGGTGCTGGCGGGTGTGGGCGCATCCTGCCCGGGTTGGCGCGGCGGGGGCGCTGACATGCTCCTTGTCCTTTAAATGTATTTGGCCCGAATGGATGACGGGGCCCACCAGACTAACCATAGCACGGTTTTACGGGTATCCAAGCGCGGATGAACTTAGTTCAAGAAATTGTTGTTCGAGCGGTCCGATAACCGGAACGGCGAGGGTTTTGGGTGTGCGGTTGAAGGTGAATTGAGAGTAGGAAACGGGAGGGCGCACAGCGTTTTGCGTCGAATTATTCGTTGGCCCGGTTGCACCATTGCCGGCTGTATTTTTAAGCATTTGGGAATCATCAAGACCAATTATAACTTATATTTAACATCAAATATAAGTTATAATTGGTCTTGGGGGTTTGTGGGATGGGTTGTGAAACGTGGCGATGCTGCGTGTAGTTGATGGCGGGCAGGCGGGCAGTGGCCGGTAGTCTGATGGTGGGTGTCGAGTTGCGTGAGGCGTCAGGGGAGGATGGTTAGGGGGGTGGTTTTGTTTAGCTCGTCGATGGGGGCGGCGATGAGGTCGTAGTCATTGTAGGCGATGATTTTGCAGCGGATGAGTTCGCCGGGAGTGAGGTTGTTTTGAGATTGGACGTAGGTGATGCCATCGACCTGGGGGGCCTGGGCGTGTGTTCGACCTTCGTAGAGCCGACCGCCGGGGGTCACACCCTCGGTTGCTTCGATGACGCTGTCGGTGGTCGCGTCAATCAGGACGTCTACTTCGGGCTGTTGTTCGGAGATATTTGCGTGGCGATCGAAGACGACGTTTTGCTGGGTGGTCATCAGTTCGTCGAAGCGGTGTTGGATAACATCGTCGGTGATGGCTTCGCGGTCGTGGAGCGAGCCAGCGGGTGTGCCGGGTTCTGGGGAGTAGGGGAAGACGCCGAGGTTGTCGAAGCGAAAGTCGCGGATGAAGTCGACGAGTTCGCGGTGTTCGGCGTCTGTTTCGCCGGGGAATCCGGTGATGAAGGTGGTGCGTAGGGCGATGCCGGGGACGCGGTCGCGGAGCTTGTTTAGCAGGGTTTCGATGAGTTTTCGGCTGGTGTGTCGGCGCATCTGATCGAGGACGCGGTCGTTGATGTGTTGCAACGGCATGTCGATGTATTTGACGACGTTGGGGAGGCTGGCGATGGCGTCGATCATCTCGTCGGTGAACTTGGATGGGTAGGCGTACATGAGTCGTAGCCATGCGCTGCCGTGTTCCGTGGCGAGTTTGTCGAGTGCGGTGAGAAGGCCGACGAGTCCATCTGTGTAGCCGGTGTCCTGTCCGTAGCTGGTGGTGTCTTGGCCGATGATGTTTAATTCAAAAGCGCCGTCGGCGAATAGTTCGCGTGCTTCTTTGAGGAAGGCGTCGACGGGTTTGGATCGCATCTTGCCACGGATTGAGGGGATGGTGCAGAAGGTGCAGTTCTGGTTGCAGCCCTCACTCATGCGGATGTAGGCGTAGTGTCGTGGAGTGAGTCTGAGTCGTGCGCCGTCGTCTTCGTAGTAGCCGTCGTTGTTGATGCCGCGTGCCTGCTTGGCGAGTGTGGCGTTGGCGGCGATGCTGGAGTAGATCGGCAGGTCGATGCTGGCGTCTTTTTGAGCGGGTTGGTTGCCGCGTACGGCCTGTGTGATCCGGTCGCGGTCGAAGACGCCGATGAGAGCGTCGATGTCCGGGCACCACTCGAGCATTTTTGCGCGGTGTCGTTGGACGAGGCAGCCGGCGACGATGAGGCGTTTGAGTTTGCCTTGTTGCTTGAGTTCGGCGGCGCGTTGGATCTCCTGCATGGACTCGTCTTTGGAGGCTTCGAGGAATCCACAGGTGTTGACGACGACGGCGTCGGCGGGTTCGCCATCCGGGACCGGGATCAACCCGTCCTGTGCCAGCAAGCCGAGCATCTTTTCGGAATCGACCAGGTTCTTTGGGCAGCCGAGGCTGACAAAGGAGACGGTTTTGACGTTTGATGGGGCGTCGGTGAGGTTGTGGGGGTCGGTCTGTGGCAAGCCGCCCATGGTAGCACACACGTAGTCACCGATTCAACGGGTGAGGTTCGAAGCACGTGTCGAACCCTCAATCTTCGTCCGCATCTTCCCAGAGCCCAAGCAGCCCGGGCCGGTCACTTGAAAGTACGGACCAGGGGACGAAACCGGTGCCCGCGTCTATGTTTGATGCCCGCTGTTGGCCCCGCATGTGTGATGCAATCGCGGCGTGGTTGTTCAGGTTATGTGCGGGAGTTTCCTGCCGGGTGGGTCGAGTGTTTTTCTTACCCGCTTGAGTCGATCCGGCACTTGAATCCGTGATCTGTTCGACCGCAGATTCGTTGGCAGACGCGGCTTGGGATTCAACCACAGTCTCGGTTGCTCCGGAAGTGACGCCTGAGGCCGACGCATCCTGCACCGGCGGCGTGCCGGCGTTCCAGTTGCCCAAGATCGCGTTGAGATCTTCGATCCCGACGAAGCCATCGCCGGAGGGGTCGGCCAGGGGATCGGCGGGGGGCACGTTCAGGTTCCAATTGCCCAGGACGATGTTCAGGTCCGTGATGCCGACAAATCCGTCACCGTTGAGGTCGCCGGGCACCGCTGACAGGTCGCCTTCATTGAAGTTCAGGAACTGATCGGTGTTGACGGTCATCGTGTGTTCGCGTCCGCTGCCCCAGACGATCCGCAGGTCCGCTGTGGTTGCACGGCCGACACCGAACTCCAGCGCCAGGCTGCTGGTCGACGCGGCCTGGCTGTGGCCGGAGAGGACCTCTTCCATCCGCGTCTCGTTGGCCGCGATGGTGCCGTTGCCGTCGAAGTCCGCGGTGACGTAGACTCTCGCGCCGATCGCGTCCCGGGTGGACTTGATCGCTCCGGTCAGCGTGGGGTCGCCCTCGAGCGTGATATTCAGGAAGTGGGAGTTGGGGTTCAGCGCTGCGGAGTCGTTGTGATACAACTCGACGCCAAGGGGGTTGGCGCCGGACTTGATGATGTTGTGGATGAAGATGTCGCTGAACCCGTCGCGGTCGTAGTCGGCGATAACGACCCCGCGGTGGGCGTTGGTGGTGGTCAGCCCCGCGGGGGTGGCGAGATCGGTCATCACGCCGTCGGTGTCCTGCATGTAAAGCAGGGGTTGCCTGGTGTTCTGTGTCCCGACGAGCAGGTCGGCCCGGCCGTTGTTGTCGAAGTCGTGGAAGTTGGCGCCCCAGGCGAAGACGGCGGGGATGAAGGTCTCCACGAAAGTCAAAGAACCGGTGTCGGCGAACTGGTTGAGCCAGATCGAGTGGGCGGTCCCGCCGTCGGTGGAGTAGTAATCCAGGTCGCCGTCGTTATCGATGTCGGTGACGGTGACGCCCATGTCGCCGCTGTCGTTGCCGCCGAACCCGATCTCCCAGGAGATCAGGTGGTAGCCCAGCCAGTCGCCGGTCGGGTCGTTGCCCCTGTTGACGTAGAGCATGTCCCGGTTGGGCCCGACACCGCCGCCGCCCATGGTGGCGACGATGATGTCCTGCCAGCCGTCGTTGTTGAAGTCGGCGAACTGCATGGCGTTGAGCCCGGAGAACTCGCCGGGGAGGCCGGTATCATTAAAACCAAAATCATCAAAGGCCCAGCCGCCGACCTGTTCCCAGCCCGCTGGTGTACCGCCGCCCGTGCCAGCAAGCTCGAGTACGAAGTTATCCATCAGGACCGATTGCGAAGGGCCGGGCGCGGGCACCGTGGCGTTAATCATCTCGACCAGGACGGTCAGTTGATCCCCAGCGGTGACGCCGAAAAGCGATAGCGTGTACCCGTTGAAGGTATTGAAGCTGGGTGTCGCGGTCAGGATGTCGACCGAATCGCTGCCGCCGGTGCCGTTGGAACTGAGCGTGATTTTAAACTCGGCCGCCTCAAAGTTAATTTCGACATTGGCATCGAATGTCAGGTTGTAATCACCGGAATCGGCCACGGTGACCGTCTGTGTCAGGGTCGCGTTGGCGGGGTTGGCGGCGGTCCCTAAAAATCCTTGGAACCATACGCCACCCGCGCCCTGCGTCGCCGCCCACGGCGCGGTTTGGAAGACGGCCGATGGGGTTGGAGCCCCCGGATTCAGGACCCAGTTGCTGTTGCTTGTCTGTGTGCCGGAAGCAGCCGATTCAAAGCTGCCATCATCAAGAAGCGACACACCGGAAGGCTGTGGGGTGATGAATACCCCGTCGGGCCCCATGGTGACGTCGGTGAACGTGCCGTCGCCGTTATTCAGGTACAGGGTATCGCGTTCGCCGAGTTGTCCGTCACGTGCCGTACTCGGATCGCCGTTGGTCCCGTCCCAGTTACCGACGTAGAGGTCTACGAAGCCGTCGCGGTTGACATCGGCCCAGGCGGCGGCGAGCGAGCCGTCCAGCCGATCGTTCCCGAAGAAGGGGTCGGGGTTCTGAAAGGTGGCGAAGCCCACGCCGTGTTGGATATCTCCCCCGGGGTCTGTGGGGGTGGGGTCGGTCAGCGCGGTGACGTCGGTAAAGCGCAGGTCGGTCGGGCTGCCGCCGCCGGCGGGGTGGTCCTCGACCCACATGTTCTTGTAGAGGATGTTGTCCTGCTGGTAGTTGATGACGTAGATGTCCAGGTCGCCGTCGTTGTCGTAGTCTGCGGCGACGGCGCCGTTGGTATTGGGGGAAGAACCGCCTGCGCCGCCGTCATTGACCACGCGAGTAAACGTCCTGCCGCCCAGGCCGTCGGGGATGTTGACGTGAAGCGAGTTCGTGATGCCGCCGGTAAAAACGCTGCCGGCGATGTCATAGATGTCTGCGTAGCCGTCGTTGGTGAGGTCGGTGAAGACGGCCCCGCCGGAGTGAAACTCCCCCGACCCGCCGGGTAGCGTGTTCAGGCCGTGCTGCGCCGTCACGTCGGAGAACAGGGCGGCGACCGGGTCGGCCGCGAGCAGCAGTCGGGCCTCAAGCGGCTCGAGAATGATCTGGCATTGTGAGTGTTGGTGCCCGTGTTGCTGTTGGCCGGTGCGATGGGTCGGCTCTAGACCAGAGACACGCTTGCGCAACATAGCGAACAGGTGGGGCATGGGGTCAGTTCGGCTTTTACTACGAAACACCATCGGGTGCCTTCTCCACTCAACCCACAGACGGGTGTAATCGTTTACACTCTGACATTACCACATCAAGATAAGATTGCAAGGGTTTTCTGCAGGAATGAGTCCTTCAGTGCCCGTGCGGTTGGTCGGGGGGTTCTTGTGAGTGATCGGTGCTGGAGTCGCCTAGACCGTGTGGGTCGCCAGGTGTTTCAAGATACTGCACAGGGTTTTGTATCTCGTGGTTGTGTCTGTCGTGGCCTTGGTCGTGTGCGCCGGCCTCGAAGTGGCTGGCGGCCCAGGCCATGGCGACTCCCAAGAGGAGTGCGGCGGAGAGCTTGCCGCGGTCATGGTGGTGGAACTGAAGCTCGGGGAGCAGGTCGCTTAGGGAGATGACCAGGAAGACACCGGCACTGAAGGCGACGGCGGCACCGACGGCGTAGCTTTCGTGGAGGTTGGCACTGGCGAGCCCGAACTGGAAGAGCAGTGCGCCCAGTGGGACGGCCAGTGCGAACAGTGCGTTGACCAGGTGGCGTGCCGGGACGGACCATCCGCCGGCGGCCATGAGTGTGCCCAGCGTGAGCGAGTCGAATGGTTTGTGTAGGACGATGACCATGAAGACCGCGAGCCCCGGCCAGCCTATACCGGCTGATACGCCCCCGGATAAGTTCCCGCTTGCGGTTGTGTCGACGAGTACTTGCGAACTCATGGCGGCGGAGAGTGCGACACCTGCGAGGATGCTGTGGATGGTGAGTCCGACGGCAGCGCCGCCCCAGCCCAGGCGGTGTTCCTGGGCTTCGCCGAGGGTTGATGCGGCGTGGTGGTGTCCGCAGGTGTGTTCGTGATCGTGGTTGTGTGTCTGTTCGTTGTGTTGGGAGGTTTCACTTTGGGTGTGTTCATCGACCGGGGGGTTTTCTGCGGGAGCGTCGTGGTGGTGGAAGCAGAAGAAGCGTTCGAGGAAGAACATGGCCAGGAGCCCGACGATCAGCCAGCGTGCGGCGGCGGCGGGTTGGATGGTCATCAGTGCGTGTGGCAGGAGGTGCAGGACGGCGACGCCGAGCATGAAGCCGGCGACGAGGCTGATAGCCAGTTGCATACGTTTATGTGTGAGCTTGACGATCAGGGGGACCAACCCACCTGCGAGGGAAGCCAGAAGGATCAACAGGCAGTAGACCAGAAGGACGCTGGTGATTGTCATCGGGTAAGCACCTACACAACATAGAGAAACCAAGGGGTCTGGATATAACAGATACGCCGTGCGTGTGCGAGGGGTTCCCTCCCGGTTACTCCTGCGGTGTCCCTCGGTGTTTCCCCGGTCCTTCCCCGGGCCCCCGAGCCGGGTGGGGTTATCGGCCGGGTTTTGGCGTGTTGCGAGGCGGTTGGTGGGGTGTATATTTGTTTGAAGGGTGGGGTAGGGCTGGGCCCCTTGCTTGATTTGGCCGAAGGGGGTACAAATGGGGCATCTCCCATACGGCTCAACACTCCCCTAGGCCTTTGGAAATCCATGGCAGGGGTCGGGCCGAACCGTCAGGACAAGCGGGTCGCTGAATCGAGTGCGGCAGTTGGGTGTCCTTGAGGGCGGGGCAGGGGGGCAACCGTGTGGCGTGCGGGCTTGATAGAGCCGCCTAAGCCGGTACCCGGAGGAAATACGGCGGATACCAGAATAGTGACTGGTGAGGGTCAATAGGGCCCGCGAACGCCGGATATTCAACAGCCCAGATATCGGAGAAAGGGCGCGAGCCTAAGTCCAGGGCGTTTCCCAAGAGATCGACATCGTGTCAGCAGGACCCCTGGCCGAATGCGGCCCGAGTTAGGGCAACTGACGCACCCCGTTGGATTTATTTTTTTGTTGGGGCGTATCGCCCCTGGGCCGCCCCCGGAATGTGCCGGATCGGCAAAGCCTTTTATCTTTCGCCTCGGCGTTGCGGGTAAACCGTGGTGCCTCTCACGAGCGACATCTATGCAAACGACGACCGGGATCCTAGAGATCGGTAAGCGGGCGGACGGCCGGCTTCGGCAACTGGACCAGACCTATATATCCTCGCCGACGGACCCGGTGGTTCTGGCGAAGGACATCGACCGCTTCGGCTTACGCTCCGGGCTGCTCCTGGAAGTGGAGTTGGGCAAGCCGATGGGCGGCGGCGGTGGGAATAACCAGCAGCCGCAGGGCCGAAAAGGCAAGGGCAAGAACCGTAAGACCAAGAAGCCCAAGTTCGATGCAATTGCGCCCAACGCGCTGCGGGTGAACAAGGTGATCTCGGTCGAGGGCGAAGACCCCGAAGCGTTTCTCAAGAAGGCACGCAAGTTTGAGGATCTGACGACGGTGGACCCTGAGCCGAGGATGACCCTTGAATATCCTGATTGTCCCCCGGCCTGCCGATTGATCGATCTGTTCTGCCCGATCGGGTACGGGCAGCGCGGCATGATCGTCAGCCCGCCTAAGGCCGGCAAGACCACGCTGCTTCAGAATATCGCGGCCTCGTGTGAGAAGAATCACCCGGAGGTCACCACGATTGCGCTGTTGATCGACGAGCGCCCGGAGGAAGTTACCGACTTTAGGCGCAACGTTCCTTGTATCGTCTGGGCCTCCAGCAACGACCACACGGCCGAGAAGCACTGTGCGATGGCGATGCTGGCGATCGATCGCTGCAAGCGTTGGACGGAGATGGGTAAGGATGTGGTGGTCGTGATGGACTCGTTGACCCGGTTGGGTCGGGCGTTCAACACTGCGCCGGGTATGCAGAACACAGGCAGGACACTTTCGGGCGGACTCGACGCCGGTGCGTTGGCAATTCCCAAGCAACTCTTCGGTGCTGCACGGCGCTTTGAGGAAGGTGGGTCGTTGACCATCATCGCCACCGCGCTGGTCGATACCGGCAGCCGAGGCGACCAGGTTATCTTTGAAGAGTTCAAAGGTACCGGCAACATGGAGTTGATCCTCGACCGTAAGATCGCCGAGCAACGCATTTTCCCCGCGATCGACCTCGCCGCAAGCGGCACCCGTAAGGAAGACAAGCTCATCCCCGAGCACGAGCTGAATACGATGAACGCTCTGCGCCGTCGGCTGTTGAACATGCCACCGCCCCAGCAGGTCGAGCAACTGCTCAAGGCCCTGGAACGTTTCAAGACCAACGCAGACCTGGTGGGTAACCCGCAATCTCCCGGCGCGGCGCCGAGTCCCGATCAGGAGAAGCGTGGGCCGTTGGGGCCGGGTCGGCGTAAGCAGCGGACGGGGACGATCTGACCGCACAGCGTTGATGGGTACAAAAAAAGAACCCCACGCCGTGGCCGGTGTGGGGTTCTTTTTATGTTTGTGCGTCACGGCTACTTCAGTGCAGATATATCTGCGCCGTGGTTGATGTGATATGCCTGACCGTCAATCACAAGGGCGGGGACCGACTTGACGCCCGCTGTCTCGGCGTCCCCCAGCCGACTTGAATCCTCGCCCAGGTGGACAATCTCGACATCAAAACGCTGTTTGTCCAGCGCCGCAGTGATGCCCTGCTCTGCCGAGATGCATACCGGGCAGCCCGCGTGGTAGAAAACCGCTTTGCTCTTCATCATGATACTCCTTTGTGTTGCGGATTATTGTTTGCAAGACACGTTGTCTTGATGAGGTATCATGCCTTGGATAGCTTACGGATCAACCGGGTACCGATCGGTGGGGTGGGTACTTTTTGGTACAAGTTCAGGAACGACCGGATGCAGAAAAAAAAATTGGATTCAGGATTATCTTCAACCCACGCCGGCAAGCAGCCTGTTGTGGGGATGGTTGAAAGTATTGTTGGCTGTAAATGGTCCCTGCATGTGCTGGCTCAGTTGCGCGGCGGCGTTAACCGGCCTGGGGCGTTGGCGCGCACCGATCCGGGGCTGACAACCAAAGTGTTAAATGAACGCCTTGCTAAGATGGTCCGTTTCGGGATCGTGGAGAAATGTGTCTACCCCGAATCCCCGCCCCGGGTTGAGTACCATTTCACCGGATTTGGTGAGAAATTTCTGGGTATCCTGGATGCGATCGAACAGTTGCAGGCCGACGTAGGAAACTAATACCCCTCTTTAAGAATAAGGGCTAAGGTTCGATCTGATTCAGTAGAGAGACTACACACTTCCGGGCGTTATCTGATACGCAGACTGTAGAACTCACAGCGATGCCTTGGGCTCCTACGCTGGTCAGTCTTGGGAGGTTCGTCTGGTTGATCCCGCCGATGGCGAGGTGGGGGAGTTGGTTCCAGGCGAGGTATTCTTCTAGATACTTTGGGCCTGCGATGATGGGTTTGTGTTTGGTGGTGGTGGGGAACATGGGGCC
Organism: Phycisphaeraceae bacterium; assembly: GCA_029260615.1. Classification (GTDB taxonomy): domain Bacteria; phylum Planctomycetota; class Phycisphaerae; order Phycisphaerales; family Phycisphaeraceae; genus JAJRRS01. The sequence continues at coordinate 62,634 of JAJDCX010000087.1, forward strand.
GACACCGCAGTAGTCGGCGCCGTCGCGGTGGGCCTGTCTGGCTTGGCCGAGGTTGGATGTGCTGATACCGATGAGCAGTTGATTGCCGACGAGTTTTCGGACCTCGGGGCAGGGGATGTCTGTTTGGCCCAGGTGTACGCCGTCGGCGTTGGCGAGCAGTGCGATGTCGGGGCGGTCGTTGAGGATGACGGCGACGCCTTTGGGCCGGCACAGTGCGACGAGTTGTTGTGTGCGGGTCAAGAGTTCGCCGGCGTCGAGTTGTTTTTCTCGTAGTTGGATGCAGTCGGCACCGCCGGAAATGGCGGCTTTGGTAACGGAGAGCCAGTCTTGGTTGGGGCAGAGTGATTCGCTGATGAGAACGCAGAGGCGCCATTGTTTGGCGCGGCCGGTGGCTAGGGCGGTGTTGAGTTGTTGTTCGAGTGAGTAGCCGCGGTAGCGCAGGGACTCGATGGTTGCCGCGAAGCCGGGGGCGGTGGTGCCGAGTGTTTTACCGAATTCTTCGAGTGAGCGTAGTGCTTCGCTTAGTCGTTTGCCGGCGGCGGCGGCGGTATCTGATACGCCGGCACGGTCCATCTCGCTTTTGGTGGTGATGGATGTGCCGACATCGTTGGGGGTGTCGCGGTTGGCGGTCAGGGCTTGGATTGTTGAGAGTGCGTCGGCGAGGTCGTGCCGTAGTTGTTTGAGTTGTTGTGAGAGTTTTTTGTTGTCGAGGATGAAGCGTGCGGCGTCTTCCATGACGCGTAGTGCTTCACGGGCGCGGTTGGCGTTGGCGTCGAGTATGCGTTTGACGCCGGGCATGTCAGCTGCCCTCGGTCTTGCGTGGGTGGTAGATCATCCAGAGGTTTCGGCCGTAGATCAGCCATCCGGTGCCTTGGCCGAGGAACCCGACGATGTCTTTACGCCAGATGAAGTAGGCGATGAGCATGGACGCGCCGAACAGGCTCATCCACCAGAAGGCGGGGGGGACGACGGATTGTTTTTTCTTTTCGCTGACGAGCCATTGGACGATCATGCGGCCGGTGAAGAGGACCTGGCCGAGCAGCCCGAGTACGACCCAGGCGATGCCGATGGGTGTGGAGATATTCAGGAGCTTGAAGGTGAATGAGCGTGAGTCGTCTTTTTGCAGCAGCAGCAGTGCGTACTGCTCGGGGGTCATGCGTTGTGTTTCGCCGTTGAGGTAGGTGATGTGGTAGGTGGGCGAGGGGTTGTCGCTGTCTGCGGCGGCGAGTGTGGCGGATTCGACCATGGCGGGTGTGTCGTTGATCCTGACGCCGGGGGACCATTCGCCTGTGCGCATCTGCCAGGCGAGATAACTTACGCCCAGCACGGCGATCAGGATGAAGCCCATGACCATGTACCTACGTTTCATAGGTTGTCTCGGTTTGTGTCTTGGGGAGCGATCGTGTCGGTGGAGGTGTCTCGGTAGCGTTTCATCATCCAGCGCACGGCGAAGAGGTCAAGCAGGCCTGCGGGTCCGCGTGAGAGAAGGCCCATGCCGTACTTGGTTGAGCCGGCGTTGCGTGATCGGTGGTTGACGGGGATCTGGGTGATAGTTGCGCCAAGCATGCGTGCGTAGGCGGGCATGAATCGGTGCATGCCTTTGAATTGCAGTGGGAACTGCTTGGCGAATTCGGCGCGGAGGACGCGGGCGGAGCAGCCGGTGTCACGGATGGGGTCGTTGATGATCCAGAGGCGTGCTTTGCGGCCGATGAGGCTGGCGATTTTACGTATGGCGTGGTCGTTGCGGTTGGCAGAGCGGTCACCCTGGACCATGTCGGCTTCACCTGCGTGGATTTTGGCGAGCATGGCGGGGAGGTCAGCGGGGTCGTTTTGCAGGTCGGCGTCGAGTGTGGCGATGTATTGGCCGAGTGCGGCTTGTATCCCGGCATGCATGGCGGCGGACTGGCCTCTTGGGGCGGGTCGGTGCAGGACGCGCAGCCAAGGGTGTTGGGCTTGTAGCGCTGTGAGTTTGGCGAGGGTCTGATCGGTTGAGCCGTCATCGACGACGATCAATTCGGCGTTGATCCCGGCATCGGACATGGCTTGGCCGACCTGTTTAACCAGGGGCCCGACGTTGTCTTGCTCGTTCAATGCGGGGACGACGATTGAAAGCGTGGGCCGCTGTTCGGGCGGGGGGTTGACGGTCGTAGGATTCATGGCGCACCGGGCAACGGAAGGGGTTGAGCTGACGGCGGGATTGCCTGGGTGTTGGGTACGGAGTTCATCAGCGGGCCGCGTGACAGGGGGATGAGCATCACACTCATGAGGACGACGGCCCAGACGGCCCAGCAGATCATGGATTTGCCGGGGTAGTGGCTCAGTGCGAAGCGTGTGCTCAGTGCCGTGATAAGAATCAGGCTGACGCCGAGTCCTAGCCAGAAGTACCAGGTCATAGGTGCGACGATAGGTTGGTTGAGGATGCCTTGGTCGACGAGGGTGGTTTGGAAGAACATCCCCGCGGGTATGGCAACGGAAGCGACGGCGATGAGTGCGAGGTGAGGCCAGCGAGTCAGCCGCCAGGTTCTTGCGTGTCGTGCTTCTGCGGAGAGGTCGCTAAAAAGTCTAAGGCACTGTCCGATGAGGATGGCGGCGGCGGGGAGGACGGGGAGCAGCCCGGCGAGGCCTTCGCTACCGGGTCCGGTGAGGATCAGGAGCACGACACACAAAAGCCAGGCCCAGCCGATGAATACTCGGCGTCTGACACCCGAGGATGACGCACTGAACGGCTGGATGAGCGACCCGATCAGCCACAAGGTCCAGGGCAATACCAGGACCAGAACCAGTATGCTGCGGTCAGACACGGCGTGCCAAAACGCGCTGGGGCTATGCATGCTGTGTGGCCAGAGGCCACTGACCCATTGTTCCCAGATGTGGTTGTCCTGGCCGTGGACATAGAGCGCCCAAGGCATGACCATCAGCGCGGCGATGAAGACCGAGGCGACCAGGCCCAGCAGGTGGCTGATGCGGTTTGGGCACATGATGGAGATGACCAGGATCGGTGCTAACACGATGGGTATTACCTGGGGGCCGCCGGTGAGGATGGCGATGCCCAGGGCGAGTCCGCAGATGAGCCAGCCGAGAGCCTGACGTGAGACCGATGGTGCGGGCCTAAGGGGTCGTAGTGCCCACATCGCCGAGGCGACGCCAAGGGTTTCCAAGCCGACCAGAGGCATGTCGGGTGAACCTGCGCGGGCGTACCAGATGAGTACGGGGCAGGAGAGCATAGTGAGTGCTGCGAAGGTGGCGGTTTTCAATCCGCCGACGGAGAACCCGGCCCAGAAGACAGCGGCGATAGTGAGCAGTCCAAAGGCCGCGGTCAGCAGACGCATCTGGTAGGCGAGGTCGGCATCTGTGGCGGTCAATGGGTCCAGTGATCCGAACGCCAGTTGGTTGAGCCAGACACTGGCGGGGGGTTGGTCTAGTTGGGGTTCGCCTTCCAGGACGGGGACCAGTGATTCGGGGGTGATGTCACCGTGATACATTTCGTGTCGGTGGTGCCAACTCTCAGAGGAGATTTGGAGGCTGCGTGCTTGTGCGTTGTCCTGTGAGTTGTAGGTCCCCAGGTGTGTGTACAGGGGGATTGTGCTCAGTGCCAGGAGAATCAGGAGGATCAGCCAGGCCATAGGCCGATCGCGGCTTGGGGTGGGGCCTGCGGTGGGTTTGGGCTGTGTCGGTGCAGAGACTGCGGTGGGTGTCACGGTCTTGGGGGTTGCTGGCCGGGGGGCGCGATGTTCTTCGTGCGGTGGGGTGGCCCCGTTGGAGCCCTCCCTTTTTGAACCCTCTGCACCCCCGATACCCCCGGTATCCCCGTTTGTCTCTGTTGCTTTGGTATCGTTGGGGATACGACTATCGGCCCCCCCGTTTGGTAGCGCATCAGCGGGCTGGGGCGATATGGGCCGGGGTTGATTGGCATCGGTGGGCATCGTGCGGGTGGTCCGGCGTGACAAGGGTCAAGGGTGTCGGACCCTATATTCTAATCGGGTGTGCTGGCGGGTGCGAGCCTGTGGGTGGCAGGGAGATGTGGTGGCGGTTTGGCCGGGTATGGGCGATTTTGGGGATGCACTAGGCCTGAGACTCGTTTGATAGGGCTTGTTCTAATTGTCTGAGGTAAACGCGGGTCCGTTGCCGTTGTGCCTGGTCCATGGGCTGGCCGCCGAAGCGAACCTTGTAGAAGATATCGGTGAGAGCGAGGACCGGGGCCATCTGCTTAGGCTGTCGATCGGTGAGGTCAAGGGCATAGTCTCGTGGGTTCTGCCACGGGGATCTGGTGTAGCTGTGGCTCGAGAGCAGGGTGTTCATGTCGATGTAGAAAGCGAGTTGTTTGGCGAGGTCGCGTTGGCGTGTGGGTGGTAGTGAAGTGAGTTTAAGTTTTGTCAGGCGTCTGCGTCTAACCACGACGACCCTCAGGAGGGAGGCTGTGAAGATCGCGGCGAGTGCTGCGGAGCCCAGCGCTTTGCTGGTGTTAGCCTTGTCGAGCTTCCAGGCGGCAGGGAGTATTTTTATGAATGTGAAGACCTGCCCCAGGAAGCTGTCTTGGCTGATGGTCAGGGATTTGAGTTTGTTGGTCAGGCCTACGAGTAGGGCGTTGCGGGTCCCGACATCGTAGGCGACGATGGAACGGATCCAGCCAAACTCAAGGTGTTCGTATGCTTCTCGGAGCGTGGTTAACCATGTGCGGTGCAGGCGGTCCTGCCGATCGATTTCCTGTGCGGGCGTGGCGTCGTAGCTGCGCCAGCCCAGTCCCGGGCCGAGATTGATCTCTGTCCATGCGTGGGCGTCGCTCTGCCTGACGACGTAGTAGCCACCGATCTTATTAAATTCCCCGGCGCGGAACCCGGTGACGACACGTGCCTGCATACCCAGCGACCGTGTCATGGCGGCGAGTGATGAGGCGAATAATTCGCAGTGTCCGGTGCGGTGGCCGAACATGAATTCTGTGATGGGCTCGCGGTCCATGCTGAATCGGGGCCCGTTGATCTGGTAGGAGTAGGTTTGGCGCAGGTGACTGGCGAGGGCCTGGGTGATGCGTGCGTCGTAGGGGTCGAAGTCTGCATCGGGGTCTCTGGCAAGGCCGGTTTTGACGAGGATACCGCGAGCATAAGCTGCGATGCGGTCGGGCTGTATCTGCCAGCCGCGTGCGTATCGTTCGCGGTTGAATGGGGCGCCAGTATCTGTCTGCAGGATCGGAGGTATCTCGTGGTTTGGCTGGCCCAGGCCGAGGTACCGTTCTTGCAGGTTTTTGACATTGAAAAGTGGCCAACGGATATCGTAGATAACGGCACCCATGACCGAGCCGCCCGAGGAAAGTTGGAGGTCTTCACGGCTGAAGACGACCGAGGCGATGTGATCGCTTTTGAATTGAGTGACCGGCAGGAGGGTGAAGAGGTTGCGGTGGCCGATCTGTCTGAGTGTGATTCTCGCACGCATCGTTGGAACATTGGGAGGGATTTGTGCGAGGTCGATGCCGCGGGCAGGAACCCTGATGCGGCGGTCGGTGCTGGTGGCGGCTTGGCTACGTTTCCATGTGCGTGTTGAGGCGTCGTAAGAATCCAGAGCGGCACCGCGCATAAGCCAGGAACGGTTTTCGATGGGGACGCCGTGCATCTCGATGCGCACGTTCATCACCGGTTGCTTGCTGCCCTGGGCGATCGGCGGGCCGTCGAGCCTGACCTGTTGGCTGAATCCGACCTGACGTGGCATTAGCACGCTTTCGCTGTCACCTGCTGGTGTGAGGTCGTGAGACCTGGGTATGAGGATGAAGACCGCGACCGCGACGCAGGTGCATAAGCCGGCGATGACAGCGGTAGCGGCTCTGAATTGCCAGCGGTAGCCCGGACCGACTACGGGCTTGGGGCGGGTGGCGCGTTTCGGGTCGGCGGCGGCTTTGCGGTTGGTCTCGAACACACGGTCCCGGCTGCTCTTGAGTTGGAAGGCCAGGACAGTCAACATCGCCAGCAGGCAGTAGACCCCCAGCAACGCGCCGTAGATGATCGAGACGCTTAACACGCTGGCGCCGATCATCTGTAGGAGGCTGAGGATCATGAGTTGGCCGTATTCGCGGTTAGTCTTGCGTCCAAACAGGATCAGGACCTGCAGCCACATAGTGAAGTGGCCCATGGTGACGATGATGTTGGGCTTGGTCAGCGCGAGGGTGGCGATCATCCATGTGACTACTCCCAGGGCGATGGTGTTGATGAGCCACCAGGGCATGGGTCGTCCCCAGGGGCTGTCGGTGACATAGCGTGACAAGACCACCAGCGAGCCGGCGACCAGGAGCATGCCGGGGTTTGCTTCGGCGTAGCAGAACGTCAGGATCCCCAGGAGGATCTGGTAGAACGCGGCGCGGCTGAATGTTTGTGTCAGATCCATAGGTTGTCGTGCCGCCGTTTTGGCGATTTATCTTGATTCAATACGAATCCGGTTCGAATTACATGTGCACGGATTATCCTGGTGCGAAAGGTTGATGTTGGGGTGGCTTGTGTGTGCGATAGGCGCGGGTATTTTTTGGTGTTCGTCGGCCGTTGCCGCGGATGTTAATGATCGATGCTTTTTCGGTGCTTTCGCCTGGGTCTTGTGTCGGGTCATGAGGGAGAACGATGACGGTGGGTTGGCCCGTGGGCGTGTGTTGGGTGGCTTGCTGGGTGTCGTTGAGGTCCAGGCGTGCGAGGGCATCCAGGAGGCGTCGGCGGTGGGCCTGGTTGTGGTGCATGGGTACGGCTGGGCAGTGGGCTCCGGCGACAGTTAGTCCGACGTGGATGCCGTGGAGGTAGGCCTCGCGGATCAATGACCCGGTGAGGTTGATCGCCTCTTCCTGGGCATCAACCCAGTTAGCGTGGCCCGAGTCAGCGGCGTTGGTTTGTCGTAACGTGTCGGGTGTGCTGAGGTCTAAGAGGATCATCATCCTGGGTGGGCGGGGCCTGGCCAGTTCTCTGGAGACGAGGCTGCTGGTCCGTGCGGAGTGTTTCCAGTCGATCAGTTTGTAGCTGTCGCCGGGGCGGTAAGGCCGAAGCCCGAAGAACTCACCCATCCCGCCGCCTCGGTCGGCGTGCTTGGCGTTACTGATGTCGTTGTTGGATAAAGAGAGCACGGCCTGACGGTTTAGCCGGCGCAGCGGGGGGTAGATCAGGACCTCGCCGGGCTGGTTGAATTGGACGGCCTTGCGGAGGACCCCAAAGGGGAAACCCGATCGCACGATGATCTTCTCGAATTTCAACGGTCCACGGCGTCTTGGCCAGCAAGGCGTCTCGGCCTGAATCGATTGGCCGGGGCCGATGTGCAGCGCCCAACCAAACGGTCGGCCTTTGAGCCGAGGTGGCGTCTCGCCTGTTGGATTTGCGCCTTGCTCGTTTGGGCTTCCCCCAAGTACTAGACGCTCCCGTAGTCCCCGGTGGTGCCCGGTCCAGGTCTCAATGATCTCGATACTGAAGCACGCCAGCCTTGAGTGGTTGACCAGGTTGTGTCGGAGTATCAACGGTTCGCCTGCTACACCGCGTGCGGGCGCAAGCCTCTGTACCTCGATGCCGTTGAGCATGACCAGCGAAGCTAGGAGTGAGGCCCCAAATGCACCGACGACCAGGCCAAGCGCCCAGAACAGCAGGTTCGCCTGCGTGTGGAACGCGGCAAAGGCGATCAGCGCCGAGACCATCAGGTAGACCAGGCTCCCGGGGCTGGGTTGGATTCGGCCGAAGGATCTTTCCATCACACCTCCACGACGCGGTCGAGGTTTTTATGAGCCGCCGCCTTGTTTCGTGCCTGATCGACGTGCCCCGGGTTGTGCTTGTCGTGCATGGCGCCGGCTAACGGGCAGGGTTTCATGCGGGCAAACCCGGCTGTACCGGGAGAACTTACTGCATGTAAGGTTCGCCCATCTTCAATGTTTCATCCATGATATCGGGTGGCTCGGGCTTGTATTTATCTTCACCGTTGACCAGTGTTACCAGCAACCGCTGCTTGGGGCCGGGGACTTGCAGGTCTTGTATAGCGGAGTTGTGGCCGGTGCGCCGGACGACGACACGCACGGCGTATTCCAGATAGCCGGCACCGGGCTCGTCGATCGTGACCGCAAACGTGCCATCCACATCCGAGAGGGTGCGTGGGAAGTGCTTCCGCGACAGGCGGTCGGGATCGAGTGTGACTTCGATGACCGCCAGCGGCAGGCCGGGTTCTTGAGTTAGGCGTGGGTCGTCTTCATCCACCACACGGATGGCGGAGACCGCGCCTTCAATCACGACGCCACGCATCTGGTATTGACTGCAACCAGCCAGCCCGGACAGCATCACAAAACACATCAGCTTGGTGGCCCACCGCCACGGCCTGTCGATTGTCTTCATACTTCACCTCAATCGGCTTGGTGTATGGGGTGTGACTTGGTGTGTGCCCATGCTACTGCTGGTTTAGAGGTGTGGGACTTTTGATTTTTCAACCTTGGGCAGGTCTTTGATCCCCGCCAGCCCGAAGACTTCCAGGAAGCCTTTGGTTGTGCCGTACAACATCGGGCGACCGATTTCTTCTGCTCGGCCGACGATCTTGACCATGTGGCGTTCCATCAGGCTGCGGAGTACTTCGCCGCAAGCTACACCGCGGATGCTTTCGATCTGTGCCCGCATGATTGGCTGCTGGTAGGCGACGATCGCCAAGGTTTCCATCGCCGCTGGGCTTAGCCGGGTCTGGGCACGATTCTTGTGCAGTTCGCTGAGCACGTTGGCATAGGCTGGCAGGGTGAGTACCTGCAGGCCGCCTGCGACCTTTTCGATGCGGAAGCTGCGGCCGGATTTTTCGTAGACGGTGTTCAGTTGCTCGGCTGCATCAAAGATGGCCTTGGTGCCGACCTCACCCAGTAGATCGGACAGCTTCGCCGCGGTCATCGGTCGATCGGTGGTCAGCAACGCCGCCTCGACCTTCAGTGCGAGCTCGTCGGCCCGCTTCTTTGTCAGTTTAGGTTCGGGAATCTTAGGTTCGACGGCCTTGGGCTCATCGGGCGTTGACTCGGTAGCTACAGGCTCGCCCGTCTCCATCTGGGGTGTGGGTTGGGCCTGTTCGGTCGCGTCTTCGTGTACAGCTTGGTCGGTGTCGATCATGCCCACATTGTACGGCAACTGCGGGGATATGGGGGCGAAACCCGGTGATAAGCGATCATCCGTTAAGCAAAACAGCGTGGCTTACAGGGCGGAACCCTCTTGAAGCGGGGGGATTGTCAGGTCAGGCCAGTGCGCCGCTTGTGCGAAGGGAAGCGATGCGAGGCTGGAGGTTTCGGCCGGGGCAGACGGTGGGACCCAACTCGCGGTGGGTGTAGACCCGTCTAACGGGGACGCGGTACTTGGCCATGAGGTGGCGGAGTGTGGATTGCAGGGCGGTGAGTTGGGCTTGTGAGGGTGATTGCTTCTCGAAGTTGCCCAAGAGCATGACACCGACATTGTGAGGGTTTTGTTGGCTGACGTGGGCGCCCTGGTAGGCCAGCGGTCGGCCTTCGATGACCCGGCCGGCGCGGTCGATGACGTAGTGGTAGCCGATGTCGCCCCATCGACGGTCGCGGGTGTGGATGTTGCGGACTTGTTCCAGGCGGGCTTTGGTGGAGCGTGCGTCGGTGAACCAGACGGGTGTGTGTCCCTCGTGGTGGATGGTGATCCTGTTGATGCCCTTCATGGGGTTGACTTTGGAGCGGATCGGGCCGGAGCGTGTCCACCAGGAGCGGGGGACGAGTCCGGGTGGGCCAGCGGTGGTTGCAACCGGTCTGGTGGGTTGGACGGGGCGTGGGGCCGAGACGGTGTGTGTGCCGGCGCGGGTGGGGGTCGGCCGACTGATGCTGCCGGGCCAAGGAGTCCCGGGCCGACGGGACAGGGTGGTGGTGGACTGTGTGCAGCCGGTGACCTTGGTGACCAGCATCCCCAGTCCAGCGATCAGTAGTTCCCTTCGGGTGAACTTCATACCTCGGCCTGTCTTGTGTTGCCCGCTGTTAGTGCGAAGATCGTGAGTGACCCGGGGGGCCGCTGTCATAAGCTAACAAAACATCGGCGGTCTAAGCGGGGGGTCTGGATAATTTTTGTGGGTGATTGCGTGTTAGAGGCCGGGTTATGCGGTGTCGGGGAAGGCTGGGCCCGGTTAAGCGGCGTGGGCGGGCTCGGGGCTCGTTTGAGCCTGGGCCGATTTACTTTGGGTCGATTCAGGCAGGGCAACCCGGCGGGCGATGACGATCAGCGGGTGGGTGGGGTCGCCTTGGCGCGGGTCCGAGAGGATCTGCCAGCCGCCGACAGCTTGGAGTTGGGCCAGCAGTTGCGAGGCCCGGTAGCAGCGCTGGGCTTCGTGGGGGTTGCACGCCTGGGTTGGGCGTTTCGTGACAATCACCAGCAGGCCTTGGTCAGCCAATACCCGGTGGGCATCACGCAGCAGGGCCACAGGGTTGTTGTGATTGTCGATCTGGTCAAAAAGCAGTGCCACATCAGCGGTCCCATTGTCCAGGGGCGAGCGGCGTGGATCGGTCTGGTGGGCGAACTGGGGGCGGTCCGCCGGGTAGGTCTGGTTGGTCACACACTGCTGGGCCAGGTTGATCTTGCCCGGGTGGGTGTCGATCCCGATGCAGGATAGGCCTTGCCCTGCGAGCAGATGGGTGAGTAGCCCCGCCGAGCAGCCGAGGATGGCGGTTTTTCGGAGCTTATCGATTTTGGATTTGTCGGGCTGGGCCTGATTGATCTGTGATAGCACCTGCAGGGCAATGACCACGCGCAGGTCGGTTGATTGTTTGAACGCGTCGTCTTGGCCGTATCGTGCCCATTCGCTTTGCTCGATCGCAAGAGCGGGTGGATTCTGGGTCAGGGGCTGCGCGGATGGGGGGGGCGTTCCAAAGACACGGGCGTTCCAAAGCAGCGGCGTCCCGGCGTACTTCTCACGCACCACATCCAGGTCCGGGGCGATCCGGTCGAAGCCCCACTTTTTACGGAACGTGTCCAGTGTTTGTTTGACGCCTTCCTGCGTGTCGGCGGTGGTTTGCCTTGCCCCGCGCAGGCCATGGCGGTGGATGTATTCAATGTGAGGGATAGCGAAGCAGGACCAGCCCTTGAGCCGGGCGGACAGCCCGAAGTCGACCGTCTGGCCGCGGAGGATGCTCTCGTCGTAGCCGCCGACCTCGTCGTAAACAGCACGTTTGCAGCAGTAAAAACAGCCCATGACGTGGTCGACCTCGATCGCATGGGTCACGGCGTAGCGGCCCGAGCCGGCCTCGATGTGGTGATAGCCCTTGGGGTGCAGCAACCAGTCACCGAAGGCGTGGATCTTCCCGTCGGGGCGGAGCTGCTTTGGGCCGACCACCCCCAACCTCGGGTGCCCTTGGTCAAAGCTCTGGCAGAGCAGCGCCGCCCAGTGTCGTGTGAGCATCTGCGTGTCGCCGTCGAGTCGCACGAGGATGTCACCTACGGATTCGCGGACCAGCCGGTTGGCCCCGATAGAGAGGACGCCGGTGTGCTTGGCCTCAATGAGTTTGATGAAGGGCAGGTTGTTACGCCATGTTTTTTTCGACCAGCTGCGCAGGGTATCCAGGCTGTCATCCGTCGAGCCGTCGTCGTAGGCGATGAGTTCCAGCGGTGTCGGGTCGTCCTGGAGGGTGTCGTGCAGGGATTGCAGCAGGTCACCCAGCAGGTCGGTTTGGCCGTCGTGGGACGAGGCCTTGCCATTGTTGTAGTTGGGGATCAGGATGGAAACTCGGGGCGCAGGATCACTCATAGGAGTGTTATCGGCCTTGCCGGCGTCCCCGCTGCAGGATCGGGTTTAGTTATGGAGGCGAGCCGGTCAGCCGTTGTGGTTGCTCGACTCGGCTTTCTCGGAGGTGCCGGAGGTATCAGAGGCATCGACGGAGTTGGTGGTGTGCTGCTCGATCTTGGGTGGCTGTTTGGCGGCGGTGTCGATGTCGTCTTCGATGCCGGACAGACCCTTCTTGAACTCGACGATACCCTTGCCGATGCTCTTGCCGACCTCTGGGAGGCGTTTGCCGAAGATCAGGACACCCAGGAGGGCCAAGACGATGGCCTCCCACATGCCGAATCCTTGGAAAATAAAGCCCAGGGTTGTGTTGGCGTGGGTGTGGAACATGGTGGGTCTCCGGGGGGCTCCGGGGTCTGTGGGGCGGCAATGCACCAGAAAGGACTCGAACCTTTAACCTGCGGTTCCGTAGACCGCTGCTCTATCCAATTGAGCTACTGGTGCGACAGCCCGGTAAGGATAGTCCACGAGGGGGCGGGATTCAAACGCAGAGGGGGAGTCGGGTGTCTGGGTTGGGGTATCGGGTGTTTGGGGAGGCGAGGGGTTGTATCCCGGGCCTAGCTGATTCTCATCCCTTATCCCCCATACAATCTCCCCATGCCTGAACCGGTACTGGTGATACATGGGATCGCGATCCGTAACCCTGCGAAGTTTCTTAAGAGTGTTGATGCGCTGGGCGGAGCGTTGGGGGATGGGTACGAACTGATCCCGGTATTTTGGGGCGACTTAGGTGCCCAAGGTGTGCATCTGGACAAGGTCATCGCACGGTACCCCGGCCGCTCCGGCGGGATGCGTAGCATGATGGCAGACTCACTGGCGGGATCGGTGGCGTCGGGGCTTGGGCGGACGATGTCCTGGGTCTCGCGCAAACGTGGTGAACACGACTCGGCGGCACAGATCCGTGAGCAGGCGGGACAACTGCGAGCGGATCTGAAGGGCCGGGTGCGTGGGTACGTCAACGACAAGTTCCAGGACATGCGTGGTGCGCTGACCTCGGCGATGCTGCCGTTCATGGCGGATGTGATCGCGTATCAGAGCCAGGGGCAGCGGGCGGTGGTACACGGGCGAGTCCGAGAGGTGATCAATAAGGAACTGGGCGCAGAGTTTGGCACGTCGGCGAAGCCGTTGACCGTGATCGCGCACAGTTTGGGGGGTGTGATCGGTTTTGATATGGCGACCGCCGAGCGAGATCCGTTGCACATCGACCGGTTCATCACGCTTGGGAGTCAGCCTGCGTTTTTTCATCTGCTGGACCCGCGATCGGGGAACGTCCCTGTGTTTGAGGGTGAGCCGGTGACGCTTGGGCCGAACTTGGGCCGTTGGACGAATATCTGGGACGAGTATGACGTGCTGGCGTTTGGTGTCAGCGAGGTGTTCCGTCTGCACGACGGCAGTATGCCGACCGATCGGCCGGTGCGGTGTTACCGGGACGCGGTGCGTGGGGCGGCGATGTTGCAATCCCACCTGGGCTATTTTACCCGCCGGGCCTCGCTGGAGGCGATCCGTGAGGCGTTGACAAATGAGAGTGCGAAATGATTGATTTCTACGGCTACGACAAGTGTGACACCTGCCGTAAGGCGAAGAAATATTTGGATGAGATGGGGGTTGCGTACCGTGCGATCGCGATTGTCGAGTGTCCGCCAAGCCGGTCGTTGTTGAAGAAGATACTGAAGGCGGGTGATTACGAGTTGAAACAGTTGTTCAATACCTCGGGGCAGGTGTATCGGCAGATGAAGGTTAAGGACAAACTGGCGTCGATGTCTATCGATGATGCGGTCAAGTTACTTAGTGAGCACGGCAAGCTCTGTAAACGGCCGATCGTGACCGACGGGACGCGTCACACGGTTGGGTTTCGCTCGGATATTTTTGCGGAGGCGTGGGGCGCTGTGTGACGCAGGAGAGGCGTGAGGCTGGTGGGGGTATCCGGGGGTGAGCTACGGGTGGCGTGAGTGGTTTGAGGTCGATGATGACCGTTCGAGCCTGTCGGGCAAGACGCTGGCGTCGGTACATCGGCCTGGGCTGATCCTAGTGTTTGAAGACCTGTGGGACCGCCATCGCCAAGACACGGCCAACGCGGCGGCCGTGGATGGGTCGGCACGCACTTACGCCATCGGCGAGTACCTGGACAACATGGCCTTGCCAGCGGATTGAGTGCCGGGTCGTGGGTGTATCCTTATATTATGGATGGGGTATACTTCCGCACATGTCTGACGCGGCGGCGATGCAACAACCCCTGTTGAATGTCCAGAGGTGGAGGCCTCGGGTGTCATCGGGCTGGGTCGGGGCGGCGATGCTCTTGCTGATCGCCGTGCCTTGCTTTGTGACCCTGCCGTGGTCGCTCCAAAATTACAACGTACACCGGATGTCCGAGGGGATGGCGTTGCTTGCGCCGAGTTGGGCCGACCCGATGGGGACGGACCTGTTTGGGCAGTCGGTGATGTGGCGCAGCCTGCTGGGCGGGGCGATCAGCCTGGGCATCGGGGGGTGTGCGGCGCTGATCTCGGTGTTTATTGGTGTGACCTGGGGGGCCACCGCGGGGTACGTCGGGGGCCGGGTGGATTCTGTGATGATGCGTGTGGTGGATGTGCTTTATGGCTTGCCATACATCCTGCTGGTGGTGCTGATGAACCTGGCGCTTCGGCCGTTGATGTATGACGGGTTGTTGTGGCTGAGTTTTAATGGGAAACCGATATTTAACGAATCGTCGGCGTCGGGGCTGTCGGGGATCGTGACGCTGCTGGTAGCGATCGGGGGCGTGAGTTGGCTGACGATGGCACGGGTGATCCGTGGGCAGGTGTTGAGCCTGCGGAGTCAGCCGTTCATGGAGGCGGCCCGTGCGGTGGGGACCGGTCATGTGCGGACGCTGTTGGTGCATCTGTTGCCGAACCTGATCGGGCCGATCGTGGTGTACGCGACGCTGACGGTGCCCCAGGCGATTTTGCAGGAGTCTTTCCTGAGTTTTCTAGGCATCGGTGTGCAGGCCCCGATCCCCAGTTGGGGGAACCTGGCATCGGAGGGGCTGCCACAATTGCACAAGTTGGCGACGCATGCCGATAAAGTCGAATGGTGGTTGTTATTATTCCCCTGCCTGCTGTTGGGGCTGACATTGATGGGGCTAAATTTCCTAGGCGACGCGCTACGGAATCGATTAGACCCTAAGCGTGCGAAGACCTGATTGAGACCGAATAACCACCACAGGCACCCGGTTAAGACGGCGTGACTGTGGGTAGCTGTATTGAGGCAAGGATGGAAAATCGATTCGGTTTCAAAGACCTGGTTCTGTCGGTGCTGTTGGTCGCGATCTTGGTGAGTCTCTGGCTTGCGATGAAGCAGTTCGACCGCCAGCACGAGACGCTGCGGACCGTTAGCGAAAGTATTAAGCAGCAGGACGCGGCGCAGGCCCGTCTTGAGCGGACGATCGCCGATCTGGCCGAAAAGCTTGAGGCCGGCGTGGTGTTTCCGGGCTCATCTCAGGGCGACGGCCCGGGCCCCGAGGCGATGGGCTTTGCCGACCCTGATGAGCTGCCCGACCCGTTCGCGGAACTTAAACAGGTCAAGCAGGACCCGGACTACGCTTCCGGCGACTGGGTCGTCGACGCGTTCCCGGTCAACGTCGCCAAGGTGACCCCGTTCATATCCCGCGATTTCTACGGCGCAGTGGTGCAGAGCTTTGTGGTGGAGTCGCTGGCGGTCCGTGACTCGGACACCCTGGCCTGGACGCCGGTGCTGGCAAAGACCTGGAAGACGGAGGATAACACCACCGCCTGGAATGCCTATGTTAAGCGTCGGCAGGGTGAGCCTTTGACCAAAGAAGAGGTCCGAGCCGAGGATGGCTACGGTTCTGCCGAGACTGATGAGCTCAAGCAGGCGTATGTTCAGCGCCGGTTGACGGAGGGACGTCGGATCGATGACATCGTCAAGGAGACTGGCTGTCCACCAGCGACGGTCGTGACATTCAAGCTACGCCGAGGCATCACCTTTTCGGACGGCCAGCCGTTGACCGCACGGGACGTTGTGTTCACCTACAACCTGGTCATGCACCCCAAGACCGACGCCGCGATCTACCGCAACGAGTACAGACTGAAATTCAAGAGCATCACCGCCCCGGACGACTACACGGCCGTCTTCAGTTTCAAGAAGCCCTTCTTCGATACATTCTTTGAGGCGGCGACCTTCCGGGTACTCCCCGAGCATTTTTACGGCCCGCTCACGGACGAACGGATCGAAGCCATCAATACCGTGCCCGGCCTGATCTTAGGCAGCGGCCCGTACAAGATGATCTACGGCCCTAAAGATTGGGCTCCGGGTAAGGAACTCATCCTCGAACGCAACGGGCGTTACTGGGGCGAAGCTAGCGCGATCGATCGACTTGTGTTCCGCGAGATCTCCAACGACGTCGCCAGGCTCGCGGCCTTCCGCAACGGCGACATCGACCTGTTCTATCGCGCGGCCCCCGAGCAGTACATTGAATACCTCAAGGAAGATGAGCTGGTTAAGCGGTCGCAATCGATCGAGGCGTTTAGGCCAAACGATGGCTACGGCTGGGTTGCCTGGAACCAAAAGAAAAATGGCGAGCCTACTCCTTTTGCTGACAAACGGGTCCGCCGGGCGATGACGATGCTGGTTGATCGCCAGCGGATCATCGACAAGGCGCTATACGGCTACGGCCTGATCCCAAGCGGACCATTCAACAAACTCAGCCCGCAACACAACCCGCAGGTGCAGCCGTTGCCATATGACCCACAGCAGGCACGCGAGCTATTGGCGGAGGCGGGTTACATTGACCGTGACGGTGACGGTGTGGTGGAGTCCAAGGACGGTGTGCCTTTGATCTTTAAACACACTTACCCCAGCACCGGCACATTCTGGACCAATGTCTCGCTGGGCATGAAAGACTCAATGGCGGAGGGCGGTGTCGTGCTTCAGCCCGACCCGCTTGAATGGTCGGTCTTCAGCGAGAAAGTCCGCAGCTCGGACTTCGACGCCATCAGCATGGCATGGGGGGCCCTGATCGAGACCGATATCCATCACGCGTTCCACTCCAGCAACATCGGTGAAGGGGCAAACAACTTCCCTTCCTACATCAACCCCGAGCTGGACCGTTTGATTGATCAGGCCAGGGTCACACTCGACGAGGAGGAGCGGATGCAGGTCTGGCATAAGGTCCACGCCATCCTCAACGAGGACCAGCCGTATACCTTCTTGTATGTGCGGAAGTTCCTGACCTTCACGGACGGTCGGTTCCGCAATGTCCGCCAGGTGCTGATCGGGGTCAATGACAGGAATTTCTGGTACACCCCCATGGTGGAACAGAAGTACAAATAATCGATGCGGGCCCTGCCCAGCGGATAAACCGATGCTCACCTACGTCATCCGACGGCTGCTGTTGATGATCCCGACGCTGATAGGCGTAACGGCGATGGTGTTCTTCATCATGGCCGCGTCGCCCGGCGGGGTCGGGGGTGCCGAGGCCATGGCCGGCGGCGAATTGGAAGGCAAGTCACAACAGGCGCTCAAGGACTACATCAACAAGCGCTACGGGCTGGACCAGCCGATGTTGGTGCAGTACGGGCGGTGGGTCAATCGCGTCTCGCCGGTCGGTTTCCCAAGCGGTGAGGCCGGCAAGGTCCGGTGGGGGGCGCCTGGATTCAAGTGGCCGGACTTGGGCGAGAGCATGTCCAAGCGTCGTCCCGTGACCGACCTGTACCGTGAGGCATTGCCGATCACGCTGTTGTTAAATCTGATCACTACGCCTTTGGTGTATGTCTCGGCGATCCTGCTGGGTATTTTCATGGCCAGGCACCGGGGCAAGGTCTTTGACATGGCCGCCGGTGTGGGTGTGCTGGGTTTGTGGTCGATCCCAACGATATGGGCCGGGGTGATGCTCATCGGGTTGTTGGCGAACCGCCAGTTCTTGCATTGGTTCCCGGTGGGGGGGTTGAGTTCGACCGAGTCGTTGGAGATGGCGTTTCTTCCGGCCTGGTCGGCCGAGGGTTTTGATCGGGGCTGGCTGCTGGACCGTATCTGGCATCTGGTGTTGCCGATTGCGTGTCTAACCTATGGGAGCCTGGCTTTCCTGGCGAAGCTCGCCCGGGGCGCGATGTTGGAAAACCTGTCTTCAGACTATGTGCGGACGGCTCGGGCCAAGGGCGTGTCTGCGCGAGCGGTATTGTTTCAGCACGCCTTGCGTAACAGCTTGATACCGTTGATCACCGTAGCGGCCGCGATCCTGCCGGGGCTGATCGCGGGGTCGTTGATTGTCGAATCGATTTTCAGTATCCCTGGGATGGGCAAGCTGACGATCGACGCGGTTTTTGCCCGTGACCGTGAGTTGGTGTTGGCTGGGGCGTTGGTCAGCGGGGTATTGGGGCTGACGTCGATTCTGATCGCGGACCTGTGTTATGCCATTGCCGATCCGAGGGTCAGCTATGAGTAGCGCCACAGTGGTCAGGCAAGACGATTTGCCGGCAGGTCCCTCCAAGCCACGGAGGGGCTGGGTTGCTGATGTGATTCTGCGCACGGTGCGCGATACCGGCGCGGTGATCGGCCTGGCGTGGATCGCCGTGGTGGGATTGTGTGCCGTGTTAGCCCCCCTGTTAGCTAACTCCTTTCCCTATCTGGTGAAGACAACCGACGGGCGGTTGGTCAGTCCTATGTGGACGCACTTAAAACCATCGGATGTGATCCTGCTGGTCCTGGCAGTGGTTGCGGTGTTTTTATTGCTTTTGTTTCGGCGGTGGTCAACGCGTCTACGGCTATGGGTGTTTTCTGTAATCATGGTCGTGACGATCGGCTTGAGTTTCCTATTCGTTTCGCCGCCCCAATCGGTGGTATACAAAGAGTACCGCCTCATGCAGGCCAACGGCGAGATCGCATGGGCCGTGTATCCGCCGATCCCGTTTAGCCCTTCAGATCGTCTTCGGGATGTCACCCATGCGGTTCACCCCACCCCACCGACATGGTCTATCGGCGATCAAGACCCGACCCGGCTCACCGGGATGACACATTGGATGGGCACCGAGCGCACCGGCAGTGACATTCTCAGCAAGATGATCCACGCCTGCCGAATCGCGATGGCGATCGGATTTATCGCCACCGGTATCGGCTTATTCATTGGCGTCATCATCGGCGGGGTGATGGGCTACTTTTCCGGAATCGTCGATCTTTTGGGGATGCGGCTGGTGGAGATATTCCAGGCGATCCCCGTGTTGTTTTTGCTCTTGACGTTTGTCGCGTTTTTTGAGCGCAGCATCTACATGATGATGGTGATTCTTGGGGTGACGGGCTGGACGAGTTACGCCCGGTTTATCCGTGCGGAGTTTCTGAGGATTCGCGGTCAGGATTATATTCAGGCGGCGCGTGCCTGTGGGTTGCCGCTGACGTCGATCCTGTTTAAGCACATGCTGCCCAACGGCGTGACGCCGGTCTTAATCGCCGCGTCATTCGGGGTTGCGTCTGCGATCCTCTATGAATCGACGCTTAGTTTCTTGGGCCTAGGCCTGGTCGATGAGCCAAGTTGGGGGCAACTGCTTGAACAAGCAACCGGTGCCGGGGGCGGGTTTTACTGGTGGCTTGCAACATTCCCCGGGATGGCGATATTCCTGACCGTCTTCGCGTACAACCTGGTTGGCGAAGCCCTCCGCGACGCCATCGACCCTCACTCGAAACAAAATTCCAACTAACACACTTAACGAGATGCGACGATGCCCGATCAATCCGACACACCTATCATCGAGATCGAAGACCTGGCTGTGAGTTTCCCCGTGCCGGATGCGGCGGGGCGGGGGAGGCGGTTTAATGCGGTGCATCGAGTGAATCTATCGGTGTACCCTGCGCAGACGCTTGCGGTGGTGGGGGAGTCGGGTTCGGGTAAGAGCGTTAGTGCGATGTCGATTTTGCAACTGATCCCCACGCCGCCTGGGAAGTATGAGTCGGGGAAGATTCATTGGCAGGGGGATGAGGTGTCCGGGGTGGAGCGTGATTCGTCAGGCGGTAACACGATGGACTTGTTGGAACTTAATGACAGGCAGATGCGCCGTATCCGTGGCAACCAGATCGCGATGATCTTTCAGGAGCCGATGACCAGCCTGAACCCGGTGTATACGATCGGGGAGCAGATCACCGAGGCGGTGCTGCTGCATCAGAAGGTAAACAAGGCCCAGGCCAACCAGATCGCGACCGATGCGCTGGATGATGTGGGGATCGCCGACCCTTCGTCACGCTTAAAAGAGTATCCGCATCAGTTGTCCGGCGGGATGCGCCAGCGTGTGATGATCGCGATGGCGTTGGCGTGCCAGCCTAAGCTGTTGCTGGCGGATGAGCCTACGACGGCGTTGGATGTGACCATCCAGGCGCAGATCCTGGAGCTGCTGCGGACGTTGCAGAACCAGAAGCAGATGGCGGTGCTGTTGATTACCCACGACTTGGGTGTGGTTGCGGAGAACGCGGACACGGTTGCGGTGATGTATGCGGGGCGTGTGTTGGAGTATGCATCGGTGTTTGATGTGTTTCAGAGACCGTTGCACCCGTACACGCGTGGGCTGCTCAAGTCGATGCCTGTGTTAGGCCGAGAGGTTGATCGTTTACCGACGGTGATGGACGGCGCGACTGTGCCGGAGGATTTTCCGGGTGGGTACAAGGTGCAGCCGCACACGGCCGACCCGAATCCCCTCGGCGGCTACGGCGGCCCGGATTCTCGGTTATACGAGGTCGAGTCCAACCACTGGGTTCTCTGTGAGCCGACGTCAGAGAACACGGCTGCCCAACCGACACGCCCCCGACTGTCATTTCGTAGAGAATCCGCTGTGGTGGTTTAGGCTGTGTTCCTCGGATCCACATACGAACAGCACGAGACATGAAATGGGCCACATTCTGAAAGCTCCAGAGCCAAAGTGTGGTGCTTGGGGTGAGGCGATCCATCGCATCATCTCGATCGTTCTGGCCGGAGGGTAGGGGATGCTCTTGGGCAGAGGTCTTCAAAGGGTATTTTCATGCGACGGCCTCTTGTGTGGTGTGCGGACCTATAAGAGATTTATCCATCAATGCCTTTTCCAGCGCGGCGAGTGCGGCATCGGTGCACATCCCTTGATCCATCAAGGCTGTTGGCCGGACGCGGACGAATCGGTTGTGAAGTGAGACGATGCGCTGATTAACTTCCATCTCAATTGCTCCGATCACTTTCTTGTTTCTGATATTGAAGTTGCCTGCCAAGATGATCGCTTGTGGGTCCATCAGGTCCACTACATCCGACAGAGTTGCGATCCACATGACGAAAGGGTCAAGTGACTTTGGTAGTTGCCCATCGAGTTTAACCAGCTCGATCAGTTCCTCCTCTGTGATCACGCCTGACGGCTCGTGGTCAATGTTGCTGGGGTATTTATGGCGTCGAATACCATCTGGCCCAGCAGGAAGTCACTGGTTTGGGGATTGGTTGAGCTAAGAACCAAATTCCGATCCGTATCGATTACGCCGGGCATCCCGATCCCCGCATCCAGGAGACGGCCGGGTGGTAGTGGCTATTGTATTCGGTATATTCGCATCTTTACTGGCGATATTTTCTGCTGTATTTGTGTTGTGACTGATGGTGTCGTATTGCGGACTGATAACACGATGTTGTGCCTGAACCCCGTGGCCACAGTTCATGGGAAAGGTCAAGTGGGGGTGTCGGTGAACATCATGGTTATACAAGTTGGATGAATAATCATTTTGTACATCGCAGCCGTTCGGGTCAATCCCGGCCGGTCTCGTCGGGCGTATCGAAATTCAACAGGTTTGCAAGGTGGACCAGTTCAGCCAACCCCTTTACGCCCATCTTTTCCATCACACGGGCTCGATGGTTCTCAACAGTTTTTGCGCTGATACCCAACTCGGCGGCGGTTTGTTTGTTGAGTTTGCCGGCGACGACGTAGGCCATGATCTGTTTTTCGCGTGTCGTGAGACTAATTAACTGCTCTCTCGCTTCACGGGTTTTTTGGTCGTCGGCGCGCTGGTCGATATCAAATGAGATAGCTTCGCGGATGCGTTTGAGAAGAAATTCGTCGTCGAACGGCTTTTCGATGAAGTCGAAGGCTCCGTCGCGCATCGCTCGGACCGCTAGTGGGATCGTGCCATAGGCGGAGATCAGTATCACGGGGAGCTTGATATCTCGGACACGGATTTTTTCCTGGAAATCTAGTCCGCTGATGTCGGGCATGCGGATATCCAGGAGCATGCACCCGCGCATCTGGGGCTGGTAGTACTCGAGGAAGGCTTGGCCTGTGGCGAATGTCTTGGCGGTCAGGCCCGCTGTGTCGAGGAGGAATTCGATCGCTTTGCGTAGCCCTTCGTCGTCATCGACGACAAAGACGGTGGCGGTGTCGGCCAGGGGCTCGGCGGCGGTTTCAGGTGTTTTCATGTTTTTCATGGTTGTCTGTCGCTATGGTAAAACTGAATGTCATACCCCGTCCGTCGTGCGCGGTGGCCCAGAGCCGGCCTTCGTGGGCCTCGATGATGGTCCGGCTGATGGAGAGGCCCATCCCCATGCTCCCGTTTTTCGTACTCACAAACGGTTCAAAGACGCGCGACAGGTCTTTGGGTTTGCAACCCGGCCCGGTATCGCGCACATGTACCTCCACTTCGTATTTGCCGGTGGGCATGGCTTGGATGGTGACGGCACGCTCGCCAACATCTGAGGCCTGCAACGATTCGAAGGCGTTTTTTATCAGGTTCACAAGGATCTGCTGGATCTGAACACGATCAACGAGGACGGGGGGTGTCTGGTCGCTGACATCAATCACCAGGTCGATACCCAGCCGTTTGCGGTCTGGCTCGACGAATCCGGCTGACTCTTCGATGAGAGATCGCAGGTCTTGGGGGGATTTTTGAAGGCTGTCTGGTGTGAGGAACGTTCGTAGTCGGTCGATGATGTCGGCGGCGCGTGTGCTTTGCTCGTCCATGTGGGTGACGGCGTAGCGGACGCGGTCGAAGTCGGGAGAAGACTCGTTGAGGATACGCAGGCAGCCCTTGGCGTAGCTGGTGATGGCGGCGAGTGGTTGGTGCAGTTCGTGCGCCAGGCCTGCGGCCATCTCACCCATCGTGCTTACCCGGCCGATCTGGGCGAGGTGGTCCATGTGCTGGCGTGCGCGTACCTCGGCTTCCTGGCGCTCGACCATCTCACGGGCCAACTTGTCGTTTGATTCAGTGAGCGCATGCGTACGCTCACTGACCCGGTTCTCAAGGTCGGTATTGGCGATGTGCAGGGCCCGTTCGGCTCGGGCTCGCTCGACGATCTGCCGGTTCAGTGCCCAGAGGCCCAGGCCCATGCCGCTGACCAGGGCGAAGCTGATCGTGGCAAGGACGACCGTGCCGGAATCCCAGAAGGGCGTGTCGTACTTCGTTAGCCGAAGCGACATGCCGTTATCCGGCCGTGTCAGTGTGATCGTGCCCTTGAGCCGGGGGTCCACGCTAGCGACGGACGGCATGCGGTAGATACGTTGGTCGTTCTCGCCGAGCAGTTCGGTTTGATATCCCTGCAAGATCGCCCGGTCCAGGATGCTGCGGATCAGAGATCGGCTGGAGTACGCGACCACAAAGGTGCCCAGCAGTTTATTGCGGTTGAATACCGGGACATAGAGGTCAAAGCATTGATGGCCTACCAACTCGATGTGGCTCTGTGAATAAACCGAAGACTTGAGTTCAGTGGATCGCTGGAACGCGGCGCTGTGTTCGGACAGGTGGATAAGGGGGGTATCCCCTTGATCGTCCTGTCCTGTCGTTGAAGCCCAGAGGATGGTGTGGTCGGGACGGGTGTAGTACACGGCGGTGATGTGTGGGTGATCGGAGACGTAGCTGGCTGTCAATCGGTGGAACTCGGATGAGAGCAACGCCCCGGCGGTCGCCTGGTCGGCGAGCATTCCCAGGAAGCTTTCGTCAGCGGCGAGTCTGGTTGAGATGCCGTCACGGGCGGTCACCAGTGATCGGTCTAATTCCTGTTGCTGCTGTGAGAGGTTATGCGCCTGCAGCCGCCAGAACAACAGGGCCAGCAGCGCGAGCATAGAGAGCGTGACAACAGCCGGCCCAAACCAGGGCAGGCGCAGTGCCCAACCCGCCTTGCGGCGGGGGAGATCGTCTTGGGATTTGGCCGGTACCATCATGACTATTCTATCCCAGTTCGTTCACACGCCCACACCCGACCAAAGAAGACTCGTGCTGGGTATCGAATCACCGACACCCGTGACTTAGTCGTCGTCGTCATCGTCGTCATCGCCACCATCTCCACTGCCACCGGCGTCGCTACCATCGTCACCGCCGTCACCGCCGTCACCGCCGTCACCGCCATCGTCACCGCCGTCATCTCCGCCATCTCCGCCATCGCTACCGTCACCACCTGCATCATCGTCGATAGGTTGCCCACCGCCGCCGGCGGGTAGGACGTCAAGGAGGAGATAGTAATCTTGCATCGCGTCTTTAGTGGGTGCCTCTTTGCCGACGGGCCTCACCGAATTGATTGCGGTGATTTGAACCCAATGGACCCCGCCGTCTCCGAAGAGGAGGTTGTAGCCTGCGCCTTGGTGGGGTGCGAAGATTGGGCCCTGGAACCGGTCACCGCCTTCCCAGCCATCGACACCCAGGAACTCGGAGTAGATGACCTTGTTGGTGAAGTTGTCGACTTCCATGTGTCGATCCGCGAGGTTGTTTTTCTGAAATCTCGCGGAGTACCCGGCGTTGAGCCAGACGCCGGGCTTGCCGTCGCCGTTGTTCCAGTTGTTGAACAGCGAATCAAATGCGATGTCGAGTGACTCACCGTCACGCCCGGCTTCACAATAAAAGGTATCGGGCGTCTGGATATAGCCCATAAGCAGGCCGAGGTTGACCGCTGATCCGTCTGGCTTGCGCATAGCGAGTGTGTCAAACGCCAAGTTGCCGCCGTGATAGGTCGGCATCAGGTCGCGGTTATCGATGCTGTAAGACCACAGGCCGATGCCCAACTGGTGCAGAGAATTGGCGCACCGCACGCGCTGGGCTTGTGACTTGACCGAGGATAGCACGGGCAGAAGGATCCCAACGAGCAGCGCAATAATCGCAATCACGACGATCAACTCGATCAGCGTGAATCCGTGATTGCTTCTCGATGGCCGAGGCTTTTTCATGGCAAAAGGATTGGTTGGGATGAGGTCGGGTAGAGCAGGTCTAAGCACCTAATTAATCTAAGTTTACCCCCACATGCAGACTTTGTGCGACTCGTCTAGGTGGTGGTTTTCCCTGCCTGTGCTGGTCAAAACCCCCGGGTTTCCACGGTAATGCCTCCTGCTTGTCGTGCTCAGTCACTGTGCCGAGGGCTCCAGCTACCGACCCCACAGTGAGATCGGCCCGATACCCCTTGGGTCTAAAGCCCCAACCCCGAGTCTGAAGTCCGCCTGGCGCAGCTGCGCCAGATTGATTCGGGCAGGAGGCCAACCCCGATGAGTAATAGTCGGGTGAATACTAGCATCATCAGCCAGGATACCGCCGAATCCATAAGCGGTAGGAATGAAGGCCGTGGTTGAGCATGTTCACACCGAACCAGAACCTCTACCAAGACTACGGCGCAGTGTTTTTGTAACCGGGCTGGACAACACCCGACCTGAGCATCGGGTACCTCACTCGCTATGCCGCAGGTGCGCGCGAGAACTGCGGGTTCTACACACACGCGACTGCATCGGCCATCCAGATGCAGTGCCAACTCAAACGCCCCGACAAGGCGTGGAGCCTGTTCCGCAGGAGGTCCCCGCACCAGCCAGGCATGGACCCAAGCTCTATCAGAGCGAGCCCTACGTCGTCGCGACCGGCGACCTCGACCGACCCATCATCATCGGCGAATTCAACACCGACGGCTTCGTGGGTATCGAAGACGTAACACCGTGCTTGGGAACTGGAACACTGGATCGCCGCCGGCGCAGATGCCAGGCATGGTCCCTGAACCAGTACCTCTTGTGCGATTAGGCATGGGCGGATTTACACTGTTTTGTCGGCACACGACAGATAGCGTATTTTCTAGAGGTGTGTCATAGGCGCCAACTCGCTTCAAGAGAAAATAACGGTGGGTTGCATTAGAGATTCCCACTCCCATCATTACATATCCCATGCCTCAAAAAGGGCACTTTCTGGGTGTTTAAGACCAGCCCACTACATCTGTGGTGTAGCGATTGCGTTAAATGTTGAAAGGCTCAATGAAGGGGTCTGATTTACATAGGGCTTGAGTTTTATTCGTGATTAAGCCTCGGGAATTACTGGTGTTTTGTTTGGTCTTTAGCTACAATCCAACCCATTGTTTCTTGGGTCTCTTTGCCTTCATATCGGGGACAGATGATGTCGGGACTGCTATCAGAGGGACGGAAAACAGGCTCCTCGGCCAGTGGTTTGATGCGTGTGTCTGACACGAGCTTCCAGGGTGCATGTGCTACGGCCTGGGGTTTAGAGCCTCTTGAGCCTAGGCTGCTGCTTAGCGCCGTCGCGCCTGGCCAAGAAACCATAGAGCCTGTGTCGGCTGCCGAATCGGAAGTGGTCGCGGCGGTGGTTGGCAATGAGGTTGTCTTTCAAGAGCAAACGCAGTTCGATAATTTCTTCAAGCCCAATGTCATCACGTTCGACTTTCCGGTCGTGACGGACGCGGTCAATGGGCGGATCGATATCGCAGCTTTGTCGGACTTAGACAGCTTGGCCGAGACGGTGACATTTGATGCCGAGGGGATTGTCTCGGTTGAGTTGTTCACAACCTCCGATGATGGCGTTCGCCCGTTTACCACGACGATAAATCTAAGCGACCTTGATCTGACAGCCCTGGCCGCAGACGGGAACCTCCACATTGAATTCACACCGTCCTTGTCAGTCGATGACTTCAACAATGTGAGCGAGTTCGTAACGGTCGGGCTGACGTACGAAGTTCCCCCGACACCGATAATGCTGACACCTGCCGCACCGCTGGAGAGCGGGGTTTATTCGGGATCGGTGCAAGCAGCGATAGGCAATGTCACAGACTTAGACCGGTTCACACTTCAATTAGAATCAGGTCAAACTATTAGAATCGAAGGTGTACCCGCGTTTGGTTTGGCGCTGAACATCGATTTGCTTGATCCGACTGGCGCGGTAGTGGCTACGTATTCATCGACAGAGGAGGGGCTACCGATACTTCCCCAAACGGTTCCGTTGACCTTGGATGGGGAATATGTCTTGGATGTCAGCTCCGTTGGGGGGCTGGGTGACTACACGGTCAATGCTTTTGTGAACCAGGCAATCGAGGGCGAATCGATTGGTCTGGGAGACAACGGTCTTATCGCTGGCGCAGAAGTATTGGACGGGCAATTCCTCGACGTTGGTGGCGGTGCCCGTCGGGCAGCGGTGCTGGGGATGCCGACGTCTTACGCCCCGACGGGCCACCAGGTCATTGCCGAGTCTTTTGAGTCCGGTTCGTTGGGTTCGGCTTGGACCACTTCCTCGTCGACAGCCAGCGGTCGTATCCAAGTGACCTCAGATTTCGGGGCTGATGAGGGTTCGTTTGCATTGTGGATGGACGCCACGACCAACACCTTCACCCGTAACGAAGCGATCTGGACCGTTGATCTCACCGATGTGCCTCAGCCGATCCTTTCGTTCGCTTACGCCAGGCGGAATGACCGAACCCATGCTTTACCGTTCGATTATGTCGGATCGGTCAATGGTGATGGCGTTTCTGTCAGCGATGACGGCGTGACCTGGCGCAGTATTCTCAACAGCCCCACCTCAACGATATGGCTCCCTTCCTCGGTCGATCTAGCGGCAGTCGCGGCGTCAGCGGGGATGACACTAGGGCCCGACTTCAGGATCAAGTTTCAACAGTATGACAACGGCACACTGACGGCCCGTGGCCGTGGGTACGACAATATCCGCATCGAATCGAATCGGCCATCATCATTACTCCCAGATCTCTACAGGTTCTCAATGGATCAGGGGGAAGGCGCCACGATCCGCGTAGTCGACCCTTCCGGGGGGCCCGTGGCATTCGAACTCTTGAACGGCGTCGGCTTCCCCCTGACGCCCAGCGGCCTCGGCGGACAGGCGGGGACCGCGGTCCTTAGCGATTTTCATGCCCCCGATGCCGGCAGTTACATCGTAAGAGTTACACAGGGAAGCGAGGTATACCGGCTCACGGTAACTGTGGGCGCCACCATAGAGGACGAGCCGGACGACCTGGCACAGGATGCCCTTTCGATAGGCCGGACAGGCGGGGTGATGGGCGCGGTCGAAAATGCGGCCGACGTGGACTTCTACGAGGTCCCTGTCATAGTTGGGGATGTCCTTACATTCCAGACGTTCACGCGCGACGATGGGGCCTCGGGCCTGAACACCCTGGACCCTCTGATCGAATTGTTTGATCCCAACGGCGCTTCGGTTGCGCTGAATGATAATGGCGGTCCAGACGGTCGCAACGCTTTGATCTCACACACGGCCCTCCAGTCCGGGACGTACCGCATCGGCGTGACGGGTGCCGGGACAACCGGGGCCTACCTGCTTTCATCGTCTGGGCACACCGGGGAGACCGACTCCCCGTTGATCGTCAACAGCGCCTCGATCCTAGAAGGTGAACTACTCAGCTCCCTGCCGAACACGGTTGATATCGAATTTTCGAACACGCCGCTGAGGTTAACAGTCACGCCTAACGACCTGAGTTTGAATGGAGTCGCCGCAACTTCCGTCACAAACACGTCCGGGAATATCTACCGTTTTGGATGGCCACAATCTGCGGGTGTTGAGGGACTAAACACTTTCACCATAGCAGCCGGCGCCACACAGACCTTGGAAGGTGCGCAACTCCAGCCTTTCAGCCGACAATTCACGCTGGACTTGACCCCACCGAGGATCATCGAATCATCGATCCTACAAGACGACCTTTTGTCAGTCGGAGACGTGACCATTAACGTGCGTTTCGATAAACCGATCGTTTCCTCGCTATTGGGCACGGGTGCACACACCGCCCTGATCGGTTCGACCAGCGGTTCGGTCCCCGAACAGTCGTCGAGTTTTGATCCGGTTACAAATGAATTGACCGTGACTTACTCTATCATTGATGAAGGTATTTATACATTCACACTCAACGACGTTGTCGGGTCATCGAGGATCCAAGACATTGCCGGGAACACCCTAGACGGCGAGGCAAACGCCAGCACGACCATCCCCAGCGGTAACGGAGCCGAAGGCGGGGATTTCGTAGTGAATTTCTTTGTTGATGAAAGTCTTTCAGAGCCAACCCCGGTGACTTTGACACCCTTCGACCCTGTTGCAACTTTCGCGCAAGAAGGGTCTTTCAATGGCACATCACACTTCAACGGAGATGAAGATCGATTTGGCATTGACCTGAGTGCTGGGCAAGTCTTTTCTGTTCAGGTGCCCGTAGTTGGCTTCAATCAGGAAATGGAACTTGAACTGTTGGACCCGAACGGACTTGCAATCGCAACGTCCAGCGCAGTTAACGGCGACGTTATGATGCTTCAGTCTCCATCGGTCACGATCACAGGAAGCTATACGATCCTGGTAAGGGCCGTCCAAATTATTTCTTTACCCGGACTCCCACCGGGCTCTATTCCCGGCTTGAGCGACTACACCGGTAGAGTTCGGATAAACGCTGTCGATGAGTCTGAAGCTTTGGGCGGTGCGACTAACGATGATACGGCTACGGCCCAAGATCTGAACCCGGCGTTGGTGCCGTTAGAAGATGGAATACAGCAGGCGGTGGTGATTGGATCAGACTCAACGACCTCCGATGTTTATAAAATCTCACTTGAAGCTGGGGACGACCTAAGCGCGGTACTTTCTGGTGGCAACGATCCGACAGAGATCGAGTTACTCAACCCGGCTGGTGAGCTTATAACCGTCGGCTCAGGCTCGTGGAATGATGCGACAGGACTGATTACCGGGTTTGTTACGCCCGCAGACGGCGATTACTTCATCCGAATCACCAACGTCGCTGGGTCCTACACGCTGATAACAACACTTGGGGCAGGCTTTAGCCCAGAGCCCACATCATCGTCACGAGTCCTCGAACTGGGACCAAGCGGCTCTACCGTCGGAGGGATCAGCCCATCATCTTCCAGCCCGGACATTGATACTTACACCTTTGAAGCCAATGCAGGGGACAACCTGACCCTCTGGACTACCACACCCGGGTCCGGAATCAATACGCTGGACACCTACCTTGAACTCAAGGGGCCGGACGGATTTCTGCTGGTTGAGTCAGGCACAGGTGGCGACGGGCTAAATGCGCTGATCAATCACTCGGCGACAGAGATAGGTACATACACCGCACGCGTTCTTGCGCAGAACGATACAACCGGTGGTTATATCCTAAATGTCACCGGCCAAACTGCGGCCCCATCCACTTTCATAGTCAACAATTCCAACCTCGCGGACGGTGCTGTACTCAACAACGAGCGAACCCAATTAACAATAAACCTAAATAGTACGGTACGACTGGATACACTGAATGCCGCCGAGGTTATGATTGACGGCATCCCGGCGCTCGCGGTCACGGCACCGATACCGACCAGCCTGGTATTTGACCTGCCTACAGGATTTGCTGACGGGCCGCACGTCTTGTCAATTCCCGCTGGGGCTCTCGTGAACCTCGCAGGCACACAGTTGGAGGCATTTACGATCAACTATGAATTGGACACTGTTGCTCCAAGAGTCATAGGCATCGATCTGCAGGAGGGCGACATCGTTGCTCCAGGATTGACGACCGTGACAATCCAGTTCGATGAAGAACTGTCCACTGGAAAACTTAATACATTCGGTGTCAACCTCTACCGATCTTCTTCGAATCAGCCCATAACAATCGATCAGTTTGATTATGACCCCACCACATCCTCTCTGAGAATGAGCTTTAATATATCAGAGGAAGGCCTGCATACACTTCAACTGAATAGCGGGACGTCCCGATTCGTCGACCTGGCGGGCAACCAGCTTGACGGTGAAGCACCCGCAGGACCGATACCGCCGAACGTCTCTGGAGATGGTGTTGCCGGTGGCGATTTCGTTATCCACTTTAATGTCGATAGAGCAGATCCAACTCCGGTCAATACCCCACAACGAATCGCGCCGTTGGGTTCTTTGGCAATGCAGAGCCTGAATAATTCGGGAATGATCAACGACGAGTTCGATACGGATAGTTTTAAGCTGGCGATCCAGGCTGGACAAACTCTCACAGCAGTCCTTACCACTAATACCGCAGGGTTGAATCCGACCCTAACCGGACCTGTCGGTGTCGCTACAGAGCATGAGCAAGATGAGCCGATTGTGCTGCGATACACACATACCGGACCTGCCGAATTGATCGATCTGACCATCGGTGCCGATGGCACGACCGAGTACAAACTGGATATTTATATCAACAGTGTACTGGAGTCCCATCTCCTGGAATCTACAGATCCCGCAGGCACTGCATACAATCTTAATTCCGCTCTCGTTGGTGGCTACGCACCGGGTATCGATATCGTTACTATTTTGGGCACCGGTCAGCCGGCTACCACCATAACCTCACTCAACAATCTATTTTCGCCACGCATGACCCAAATCACCTTCACCGATATGACTACGCCGACCGGTGACGGCACGCTCACCATCACCGCCAAAGGTGACTTAGGTGACCTCGATGAATTCCTTTCAATCAATGGTGAAGGTGTCTACCAAGCGGATGTGTTCCTTGCCGATGGCGGCGAAAACACGCTTGTGACCACGGTACTTACAATTCCACACCCAGAACTGATGACGATGGCGGCAAGCGGCACGATTTCCTTCACGGTGGTGCCCTCGGCGATGGTGGGGAACTTCGGCGATAGTGAATTAACCTTTAATTTAGCTTATTCCGGCATGCCTAAGCCACCTGCCGATCTCTACGCAATCGATCTGGAAGCAAATCAGGCTGTCAGCGTGATTGTTCAAGATATCAACCAGAGCGCGGGCCTGTTTACTGTCGATCTCATCGACGCCACCACCGGCGTTGTCGTCGCTA
>JAJDCX010000088.1 GCA_029260615.1 Phycisphaeraceae bacterium
AGAGGTTTCTGCGATCCCCGATGACCACGGGGATGATCTGGCGAGCGCCACGGTTGTGGCGCTACCATCTACGACCGACGGGCAGATGGGCGCAGGTGATTTCGATTGGTTCCGCTTGGACTTGAATCTGGGAGGTAACACCGATTACACCTTTAGCGTGCTGGACGCGGGGTTAGGTAATGCGGAGTTACGATTCTACGATAGCGGGTTGACCCTGTTGGCAACCGATACGGGCCCGGCGGCGGGTGGGACGCTGGCGGAAATCGACTTCTCCGTAACGACCGGTGGATTCTACTTCCTGGAAGTGGTGGGCGGCGGTGGTGCGGTCGGCGGCTACCAACTCGCGGTGCAGGAGGCCGACGACTATGGCAACACGACCGGCGAATCGACCGCCCTGTTCAGCCCGTTCGTGCCGGGATCGATTGAGGTCGGAGGCGATATCGACTTCTTAAATACCCCCGTGGTCGGCGGGACCACTTATACCTTCAAGGTGGTAGACGCGGGCCTGCCCGACGCAACCCTCACGCTCTACGACGCGGGCGGTTTGGTCATCCAGCAGGACACCGGTTCCACCCCCGGCGGCACACACGCGCAGATCGTTTGGGTCGCCCCGGCTGACGGCTTGGTTTTCCTGAGCATCGAGGCGCAGCCCGCATCGATCGGCGATTACACCTTGACCACGGAATTATCCGTGCAGTTGGCGGGTGACCTCAACGGCGACGGCTTTGTGGGGATCGCGGACCTGAATATCGTGTTGGGCGATTGGAACCAGACGGTCCCACCAGCCGATCCGTTGGCGGACCCATCGGGTGATAATTTCGTAGGGATCGAAGACTTGAACGTGGTGTTGGGTAATTGGAACTCCGGGACGCCGCCGGTTGTCGAGGCGGTCAGTGGCAGTGAGCAAGCGGTGACGGCGACGGCGACGCAGACGGTCGCTGATATCGACGCAGGCAGCGTGCAGACGGATCACAGCCGTAGCTCACAAGCGACGACGTCAACCCCGACGGATCGTGCGCGTGGCCTGGCGATCGCGAACTGGCGTGCGTCGGACCGATCGGTGTTCGGCGATGATGGCACGGGCCGCTACACCCCGGCGATGGGGCTGTGGGAAAGCGATGACGAGGAATAGATCGCTTGGATTATCTTAGCGGTGCAATAGGCCGAGCAGATTGTCTTCGTTGACCGGGGATTGGTCGCCGGTGGCCAGGTCTTTTAATTGCATGCCTTCTTCGTCGAGGATCAAGGCGAAGCGTGCGTGGGCGGTGGTGGCTTCTTTTAAGAGTTTGCCGACGTTCCGGGTGGTTTTGTAGCTGAAGCGTGCGTGGATATTTTGGCGGCGCAACGTGGTAGCTAAGGCGGGGATGCGTTGTGCGGCGTCGTCGGTGGCGGCGATGAGGAAGACATCGGGGACGGCCTGGACGTGATCGGGGACCAAGCCTTTATCCTGCATGACCAGTGAGATAACGACGTCACCCATGCCAAAGCCCACGGCCGGGATCGATGGGCCTCCTAAGAGTTCGATGAGTTTGTCGTATCGGCCGCCGCCGGCAACGGCGCGTTCTGCGCCGGTGACTTCGTGGACTTCGAAAACCGTGCCGGTGTAGTACGCCAGGCCTCGGACGATCCCTAAGTCGTACTCGCACCAGTCGGCGACGCCGAAGGCTTGTAGCTGTTTATCTAATGCGTGCAGTTCTTCTAGCCCATCTTCCATACCAAGCGAACGTGCGAGGTGATCGACATCCCCGGCGGGGTACTTGCGTCGGCACATCTGCTCGAACCGTTCGACCTTGTGCTCGTCCAGGCCAAGCTCGGCGGCACCCTTGGCGAATTCCTCGGCGGGAATCTTGTCGCGGCGATCCAGCAGGCCAAAGGCCTCGAGCATCTTGCCGTCGGGGACGCCCAGCTTGTTGAGCACCTGCTTGACCACTTCGCGGTGGCTGACCTTGAACTTTAATTGCGTCGGTGTCAGGCCCACACTCTGGAAGAAGTCGACGGCGGTGGCGATGACTTCGGCGTCGGCGGAGGCGTCGTCCACACCCAGCATGTCGATATTCCACTGCCAGTGTTCACGGACCCGGCCGCGCTGGGGGCGCTCGGCCCGGCAGAGGTTGGGCGTGCAGAACCACTTGATCGGTTTAGGCAGGCTGTTGGCCTTGGCGGCGACCATCCGCGCAAGTGTCGGGGTGAATTCCGGGCGGATGGCCAACTCCCGGCCGCCTCGGTCCTCGAAGTGGAATAATTCCGAGACGATCCCTTCGCCGGACTTGGCTTTGTAGAGGTCCAGCGATTCGTAGATCGGGCCGTCTACTTGCTCGAAGCCGTTACGGATCGAGACACGGCGCCAGGCGTCGGTCAGGTGGTTGCGCCAAGCCATGTCGGCGGGGTAGAAGTCGCGTGTGCCTTTGGGAGCTTGGAGTTTCATGGGTAGGCTTGAGGCTTGGGGGATGAGGCTTGAGGGGGCTCTCTCGCCTCTAAATACATTACGACCACTAATCATCAGCCACGGTGTGCTACTTCACTGCCACGATGTACGCGATCCAGCAGGGTTCGCTGCTGGTTTTGGTGGTACGGCTCCACTCGCCGTCGCCCTCGCCGTCCTTGTCCGTGCCTTCCCAGTAGACGTGGACCTGGCTGAAGCCAGCCTCTTCGAGCAGCTCGCGGACCTCGGGGATGGTCCAGAAACGCCAGTGGTACTCGAACGCCTTCTTGAGCTTGCTGCCGTCCTTGAACTTGAAGTGGATGTAGAAGCTGGCGTCGTGTGTGATCGGGTCGTAGGTGGCTTGTTCCCAGATGTATTTGAAGTTGCCGACCTTGCGGACGTCGTTCTGGTCGTCGGTGATGCACTCGCCGCCGCCCATCATGTCCATGACCATGATGCCGTCTTTGGCGAGGTTGCTGTGGGCTACCTTGAAATAGTTCACCAACTCGTCGCGGGTCTTGAAGTACCAGAACGAGAAGTTCTGTGCGGCGAGGATGTCGGCCTTGGGGGTGCTGTTGCTGCGGACGTCGTCCTTAATCAGCGTGACCCGCTCCTGTTGCTGCGGCTTGAGCTTGGCGAGGTTGTTGGCCCGGCCCCAGTTCAGGGGTTCGTCGTCCAGATCGACGCCATAGGCGGTTCGGCCTTCCTGCTTGACCCATTCGCAGCAGACCGCGAACGTCCCGCAGAAGTCTTCACGCAGGATCTTGGGCTTTCGGCCAAAGGCCTCTTCGTAGGCCTGGTCGAAGAAGTCCATCTCGTGCTCGGGTTCCTGGACCGATTTCTGGTACAGCTTGTACTTGTCGGCCTTGTCCGCGAGGGATACTCCGCCAGAATTGCCCCCGGCCTTCTTTTTATCTTTGGTCTTGCTCATGTGGGCATCATATAGATTTGGCCAGCCCGTACAATCACCGGCATGAGGATTATCGCAGGCACACACCGAGGCAGACGCTACCTGCCGCCCAAAGACGAAATGACCACCCGCCCGATCACCGATCGGGTGAAGCAGAGCCTCTACGACCGCCTTTGGTCGCAGGGGGCACTGCCCGATCCCCCGGAAGGGAAAGCGGCGTTCCGCCCACCCCCGAAAAATTCCCCGGAAGTTACCCCGGATGTCTCCCCCGATGATCAGCATGCCGATGCTGATACCCCCGAAGCGGTGGAACCCTTTGAGGTGTTGGATATTTTCTGTGGCACGGGGAGCCTGGGCCTGGAAGCCCTGTCACGCTGGGCGGACCGCTGCACGTTTGTGGATATGGACCGTGACGCCATCGGTCGGCTTGAGCAGAACCTGTCAGACCTGGGCCTGGGTGATCGGGCCCGCGTGGTGAAGGCCAGCGCCCTGAACCCGGTCTGGCTGGCCCAACTCAAGCCCGGGTCGATCGACCTGATTTTCCTGGACCCGCCGTATATTTTATCTGAGGAAGAGGATGGCCGAAACGACCTGGTCGCACTGATGGGCGATCTCCGCCGAGTCGCCGCCCCCGGGTGTTTTCTGTCCCACCGCACAGCCCAAGACGTCACCCCGGGCCCGGTCGATGGCTGGGACGGGCCGGTGAGTCATAACTACGGGTCGATGACGGTGCATTTTTTCACCATCCCAACACCCGCATGATGATGTGGGCGACTTCGACGTAGGCGTTGCCCCAGGCCCCTTGGCGGAAGAAGGTCGTCGCGACATCCGGCGAGCCGATGAACGGGCGAAGCACCCAGCCCATCTGGATGCCGACGAAGGCGTAGATGACCAGCCATAGTCTGACCATCACACGGTGGCGGGGGTTGCGTGCGATCAGTGGGCGATAGAGCCGCAGTAGCAGGAGCTGCGCGGTGATGCTGGCGGAGCCGAACATCAGGGTGTTGAAGAGCAGTGCCGATTGGTAATCCGAACTCGATGCGTACCACAGCGCGGTGAACGGTGCGAAGGAAGCAAGGACGACGGTCAGGGCGGCTTGTGTGGCGACCAGGGCACGAAGGGCCTTGGCGAAGTCGTCACGCAGGCCCAGGATAGTGTTGATGATGAAGAAGCTGGGTAGGCTGATGGCGAAGGTTAAAGTGAGCAGCAGCGGAACCTTGGTGGCGGAGTAGACGACCTGCCAGAAGCGTTCACCTGTGACCCCGCCGAAGCTGCCCATGACCGCGCCGTAGACGAACCCGAAGGCGATCATGATAAGGATGATCTGCCGGGGGCCGAGCGCACTACCGACCACGACCCTTGGGCGGGCGCGTAGCAGATCGTCGATGCCAATGAGGCGGGCTTTCATGGTCCGGGGTGGGTTGTCCATCTGGAATGGGTCAGGCACCGAAGAGTTTGGCGATGGCGTCCAGCACGTCGATGAAGAAGTTGCTGTCACGCTCGCGGAACCAGGTGAAAGGCATGTCGGGCTTGCCGATGAACGGGCGAAGCACCCAACTCATCTGTGCGCCGACCAGCGAGAAGACGACGACCCATACCCTGAAGACCGAGCGTGCCCGGTTGCTGGTGCCCTCGCCGACGGGGTCGAGTACACCGGCGGGGTTGTCTGTCAACAGTTCGTCGTCCTCGACATCTTGATCTTCATCAACGGCCTCCAGAAATTGTTGAGGCGTATCAATAACCTCCTGTACAAGCACCAGCCGGTGCAGCGTCTTGAGCAGGAACGCCAGGCCCAGTACACCCGCCATCGCCGCGATCAGCACATTCAACAGCTTCATGAACGGGTAGCTCTCCGTGCTGACGCTGAAGAAAACTATGATCGGCCCAAACGCCGCCAAGACCGAGAGCATCACACCCAGCATCGCTATCAGTAGCCGAATCACCGACACGACCGACAGCCGAGAGCCAACCAGTGCGTTGAAGACGTACAGCGATGGCAGCGTTACCAGCAGGGTCAGGAAGAATAGAAGCGGCAACTTCACCGCGCTTGCCAGCATCTGCATATAGGCGTCATGGTCGGCCCCCCCGGTGCGGATCACGGCATACGCACCCATGCAGATGCCGTAGGTCGCACCTAGAAACACCGTCACCACCGAGATCCCACCGATCGGCGTCTCGATCCGCCCTTCTTTTAAGGCAGACATCCGCGTTGCGTCGCCGCGCAGGATTCCATCGAGTTGCTTGAACCATTTAATCATCGTGATCGCCTCCAGATGTGCCCCCACCAACGGGCGGAGTCGGTTGCTTGATCGGTCGGCCAAGATGTGCCCCCGGATGCCCCCCCCGGATATTTACCCGGGTGCCCCCACCTATCGTCGTGAATATACCCCAGATACGCACACGAGGAGAGGCTTGTTCATAAATCAAAGCAACTTGTATCGATACTACCGCGTTGCCGACACGCGCCCGGCCCGATAGAATCCCCTCGGCTCCGATCAAAGCCCGGCCCTTTAAGACTGCGGATTAAACCGTGGGTTTGCGAGGACCACCATGTTTACCAACCTAAGCGACAAGTTCGAAGGCGCTCTGCGCAAACTCTCCGGCCGAGGGAAGATCAGCGAATCCAACGTCCGCGAGGCGATGGAGGAGGTCCGCACCGCGCTGCTGGAGGCGGACGCGCACTACGAGGTCGTCGAAGAGTTTACCGAGGCGGTGCTTCAGAAGGCCATCGGCGAAGAGGTGCTTTCATCACTGAAGCCCGCGCAGCAGATGATCGGAATCGTCAACGACGAGCTGGTCCGTGTGCTTGGCGGTGAAGATGACGATACCAGCGCGGACCCCAGTGAGCCCCCGGGGGCCGAGGTTTCGCCGATCATGTACGTCCACCCCGGGCCGACCATTATCATGATGGCGGGGCTGCAGGGCTCGGGGAAGACCACGACCTGCGGGAAGCTGGCGGGGTATCTTAAGAAGCGCGACAAGAAGGTGATGCTGTGTGCCGCCGACCTGCAACGCCCGGCGGCGGTGACGCAGTTGGAGGTGCTGGCCAAGCAGGTGCAGGACGACGCCCCCGGCTCCGGCAGCGTCCACTTCTATGCCGAGCCCGACAAGGTCGCCGAGTATGGCAAAGCGGTTGGCGCAGCGGTCGCGGTCTGTCGAAACGCGCTTAAAGCGGCACAGGCCGAGGGCTGCGACGTATTGATCCTCGATACCGCGGGCCGACTGCACATCAACGATGACCTGATGGGCGAGCTTCGGCAGGTCAATACGGCTGTGAATCCGCACCAGATCTACCTCGTCATCGACGCCATGACCGGCCAGGACGCGGTCAATTCCGCCAAGGCCTTCAACGATCAGCTCGAACTGGACGGCGTGGTGCTGACCAAGTTCGACTCCGACACGCGCGGCGGTGCGGCGTTGTCCGTTAAAAAAATCACCGGCAAGCCGATCAAGTTCATCGGGGTCGGTGAGAAACTCGACGCACTGGAAGAGTTCCACCCCACACGGATCGCTTCACGCATCCTGGGGATGGGTGACATCGTCAGCCTGGTCGAAAAAGCCCAGGAGCACGTCGATGAGGAAGAGGCACTTGCGCTTCAAGAGAAGATGGCCAAGGGCAAGATGACCATGGACGACTTCCTCAAGCAACTCCGCATGATGCGGAAGATGGGCTCGATGAAGTCGCTCTTGGGGATGCTCCCCGGTGTTGGTAGTCAGCTCAAGGACATCGACCTGGACGACAAGGAAATCGGCCGAACCGAGGCGATCATCCAATCCATGACCAAGCAGGAGCGCGGCGACATCGACGTCCTCACCGCCAGCCGACGGCGAAGGATCGCACAAGGCGCGGGCACCGATCAGCAGGCTGTTGGCAAACTCGTCAAGGGCTTTGAGATGGTCTCCAAGATGGGCAAGCAGATGTCCGGGATGGGCGCACTTTCTAAGATGAAAGCGATGCGCGGCATGGACCCCTCGATGATGGGCGGGATGGGTGGCATGCCCAAACTGAAAGGCTCGACCAAACAGAAGTCCAAGTTCAAGCAGCGCAAACGCAAAGGGCGTTGACATACTGGTATAATCACGCAGCCCATGAAATCGAACCAGATAGAACGGCTATACGGCAGGGCCTTAGAGCCCTCTCGCTGGCTGCGCACGTTTGCAGTGCTGTTGCTGTTAGCGCTGTTGGTGGGGCCGGCGACCGGTCTCGGCGCCGCGCTGCACCACCACTTCGCGCACGACCACAGCAACACCCCGCTTTCTTCCGACCACGACTGTGACATCTGCCTAGCGTCGCACGCCTCGTTTATTGCCTCTCCCCAAGCCGCCGCGGTAATCGAACCGGGGCTTTTGGGGCTTGTTCTCGAGAAGCCATCTGTCTCGACCGACTGGCTGTTCGTCAGCCCCACCACTCCCCGCGGCCCGCCGGCCTGCTGATCCCCAATTGTATTTTTTGAAGTATGCCCACCTTGCTCTGTTGAGCCCGTGTGGGATTGTCCGTTGTGTATTGCGCCTGTCGCGTGTGCACAACACCTATGAATGGATCAGATTTATTGGGAGTTATCTCATGTGCGATCGTTATCGACGTGCGTTTACTTTGATCGAATTACTTGTGGTGATCAGCATCATCGCCTTACTGGTAGGGATTTTATTACCGGCGCTGTCGAGCGCCCGGCGTTCGGCCCAGGTGGTGGTGGACCTGAGCAACCAGCGGCAGATGGGCATCGCGCATCAGGCGTGGGCAACGGACCATGGCGGTGCGCTTGTCGGTTGGTCGGAATCTTTTGCACTGGCCGGTCCAATTAGCGGCGATGCCGACAGTGACGATCAACACGACCACGAGGGTGGTGAATCGATCTGGATCGAAGCGTTGTCCAAACATTCGGGCAAACAGATCCTGCTGCGTTCCCCGCTGGATGAATCCGAGCACTGGGATGTGCCGATCCAGGACGAAGATGGCGAGGATGTCGTCCGGCAGACCAGCTACGGGATCAATGATTTTCTGTCTTCAGCCAGTGAAGCGCCGGTGCTATACCGGACAATCGACACGGTGCCCAACCCGACGTCCACGGTCGGCTTCCTGATCATGGCGATGGAAGGCTCGTTCGCCGTGGCAGATCACCCGCACGCGTCGGAGTGGGCCGGGGGCGGCGACCCGCCCGACGTGGCGTTGGAAGAGGCGGCCGAGCAGATCGCGATTGATGCGGTGTCCGGGCCTGCCGAGTCGTTCGACGCCCGGAGCAACTACAGCTACCTCGATGGCCACGCCGAGACGGCTCGGTTTGGCGAAATTTTCAACCCACCCACCAACCGTTTCGACCCGGCAAAAGCCCGTTGAGTTGGCCATGAATCCTGATAAAACAGGGCGGCCCCGGGTGTTCGGCCCGGGGCCGTTTTCACTTGTTAATGAAGACAACCCCCGTGATTGGCGATATAATCCCTGTCATGGCAACAGACACCGCGCACATCTACAGCGTCGCCGTTAGCTGAGGGGATGACCCCCACAGCCGCCTTGCCGGCCCCACCGGCTCCCCCGGCTCCGGCAGACGTTGTATTCTTAATCCATAGCACCCCCGTTCGACCCCCGGCCCCCCGGTTCCCCGGCCCCCCTGGTTTTCCCGGACTTCCCGGCCCCAGGCATTTTCGCCGAGGTTCGCCATGAATCGATATTAAGCCATGACCACCACGCCCCCCCCTACCGAACTTGCCAAGCAGTACCGCCCCGAAGATGTCGAATCCCAAGTTGCCCAGCGCTGGCAGGACGCCAACGCCTTCCACGCCGTACCCAACCCGCCCAACGACGGCTCCGACCCTCAAGCCTCAGGCCTCAAGCCTCAACCTTATTCCATCGTCATCCCCCCGCCGAACGTCACCGCCGCGCTGCACATGGGGCATGCCCTGAACAATACGCTGCAGGACATCCTGATCCGCTGGCACCGGATGCTCGGCGACAACACCATGTGGATGCCCGGCACCGACCACGCGGGGATCGCCACGCAGACCGTGGTTGATAAGCGTCTGCAGGCCGAGGGCAAGCCGGCGCTGAAGGACTTCAAGAAAATCGAGGCCGAGGGCGGCAACGGGCGTGAACAGTTCATCGAGAAGGTGCAGGCATGGAAAGATGAATACGAAGGCGTCATCACCGGGCAGCTCAAGAGTATGGGCTGCTCGTGTGACTGGGAGCGTCAGCGGTTCACGATGGACCCGACCTGCGCCAAGGCGGTGCGCGAAGCGTTTTTCAGGCTATTCAAAGACGGGCTGATCTACCGCGGCAAACGGCTGGTCAACTGGGACCCGGCCACGCAGACCGCACTGGCGGATGACGAGGTCGAGTCGCAGGACGTGGACGGGCACTTCTATTACATGAAGTACCCGGTCATCGACGATGCGGGCAACCCGACCGGCGAACACGTCACCGTCGCCACCACACGCCCCGAGACCATGCTCGGGGACACGGCCGTGGCGGTGAACCCACGGGACACCAAGCACGGCCAATTCATCGGCAAACGGGTCGCACTCCCCATTGTCGGCCGACACATCCCGATCATCGGCGACGATTATGTCGTGATCCCCGATCCCGACAGCGACGACGCAAAGGCGAAGATGGCCAGCGGTTTTCTCAAGGTCACCCCCGCCCACGACCCCAACGACTGGGAGATCGGGATGCGCCAGGGCCTGGACGTCATCAACGTCATGGCCCCCGACGGCTCGATCAGTAAAGACCACGGCTGGGACGACTTTGACCGCTGGCTGGAAAGTTCCGCTGCCGACAAGGAAACGCTCGGCGCGTTGCTCGGCCAATCGCGCGAACAGGCACGCAAATCCATCGTCAAATGGTTTGAAGCACACGGCCTGCTCGAAGAAATAAAACCCTACCGCCACGCGGTGGGTCACAGTTATCGTTCGCATGT
The DNA here is from genome assembly GCA_029260615.1 of Phycisphaeraceae bacterium. Taxonomy (GTDB): domain Bacteria; phylum Planctomycetota; class Phycisphaerae; order Phycisphaerales; family Phycisphaeraceae; genus JAJRRS01. The sequence goes on from JAJDCX010000088.1 coordinate 10,241, forward strand.
GGCGATCGAGCCTTACCTAAGCGACCAGTGGTATGTGAAGGTGACCAGCGACCGGCTGCGCGGCGCGGCGATCGACGCGATGGTGTCCGATCAACGTAGTGAACTTTCGGACGACTACATCTACAGCCGAAACCTCTCCCGTGAACAGATTGCTCAAGACCAACCCGACAGGCTACGCCCGGAAGACGCCGGCTGGCACGACCAGCTACGCTTCTACCCCGAACGCTACGCACGCACCTTCCAACACTGGCACGAAAACCTACGCGACTGGTGCATCTCAAGGCAACTGTGGTGGGGGCACCGGATCCCGGTGTGGAGCTATGACCTAAGCGAAGAATTCAAAGTATCTGCTGGTGTGATAGCCAAACAAACATTCCTAGAGGGCGATTATCCATTCAAGTACACAGACGCAGATCAACGTGCAATGACGCTGGTTATGGAAACAGAAGAGAACTGTCCTGAAGACATAACTGTGCGCGGTTTTCAATTATCTGATCTTATGGATGGTAAATTCGTAGAAGATGGTCATGCAGTTGAATCGACCATTCGTGTTTGTTTGCGCACCGATGATCTCGATCGTGTCAAAGCATTTGAAGATGCAGGTTTTGTCCAAGACCCCGACGTCCTGGATACCTGGTTTTCCAGCGCTCTCTGGCCGATGTCCACACTCGGTTGGCCGGAGGACACGCCGGAACTTGCGACGTGGAACCCGAGCAACGTGCTTTGCACGGCGCGTGAGATCATCACGCTGTGGGTCTCGCGGATGGTGATGTTTAATACCTATCTGTACGGGAAGCTGCCGTTCACGGATGTGTTTATCCACGCGATGATCCAGGATGGGCACGGGCAGAAGATGAGTAAGAGCCTGGGGAACGGGGTTGACCCCAACGACATCATCCACAGCCACGGCTCGGACGCGATGCGGTTCACGCTTACGAGCATGACGACGCAGACACAGGACGTGCGGATGCCGGTGGATATGGTGTGCCCACACACGCAGAAGATGTTTACGCCCAAGTTTGTGATTACCGGCGCGCACCAGTCGAAGGTGGCGGCCCCGGTGCAAGACTCGCCGTTTGCCAAGGGTAAGAAGATGGTGTCGAGCTTCGGGCTGGCAACGGGGCAGGCGAGCCCTACCGACGATGTACCGTTGGCCCGCAACACCAGCGAAAAATTCGACTACGGCCGAAACTTCGCCAACAAGCTCTGGAACGCGACGCGGTTCGCGCTCTCGAAACTCGAAGAGGCGCAGGCTAACGGGGGAGCCGGGGGACCCGGGGGTGAAGGCGCACCC
>JAJDCX010000089.1 GCA_029260615.1 Phycisphaeraceae bacterium
TTACGAGGGGCAGGCAATACTCGGCGACCTCGGCGACCTTGCCGACGGCGCGCACGGTGGCCATGTCGTATTGCTGGCGGTGGTCGGGCTCGTGGCCCAATAATTCGGCGCGGTTTTGGATGGCCCGGACGTGGGTCAGGCCCAGGGACTGGATGCAGGATTGGAGGAAGGTGATTTTTTTGCCTGTGGCGTCCAGGAGGGTGAAGGACAGGTCCGGGCGTGCGATGGCCAAGGGCATGCCGGGGAGTCCCCCGCCGGTGCCGATGTCGATGACGCGGGTGCCGGCTTCCAGCATCTCAAGACCCGGGAGGAGGGTGAGGCTGTCGGTGATCAGGCGTCGCCAGGCGGTATCCGGGTCTTTGATGGCGGTGAGGTTCATCCGCTGGTTGGTATCCAAAAGGATGTCCAGGTAGCGGGCGAGGGTGTTGAGCATGTCGTCTGAGATCGACAGGCCAAGACGCTCAAGGTCGGTTGGGACGAATTCGGGGACGTTTGGGGTGGGCATGGGCAGATGGTACACGGTTGAGGGATTTTCGCTAAACCGTAAGTGCGGGTCGGACGGTAATACGGAGGGAGAGATTCACCGCAGAGGTCGCGGAGAGCGCAGAGGAAACGGCGGAGGGGAGGTATCCGCAGATTGCGCAGATGACGCAGATCAAGAAGGGACGCGACAAGTCGCGGCGCTTCGTGGGGTGGATTGACTCATCATATTTGTTTTACTCTGCGCTCTCTGCGACCTCTGCGGTGAATATCTTTTCTCTTCATTTCATACTTCAGCACTCAGAAATCAGACTTCAAGGGGCCTCACGATTTTCCGGCGGTAACGGCAGGCGCGGGGTCAGCGGGACCGGGTCGAGCCCGCGTCCTGTGATCCGTCATCTGGCCGGGACGGTCCGCTACCAAGCCCCCGCCCCGGAAACTGTGCGAATTTTCATTCGTCAGGGTTCCGGGGTTCCCGGATGCTTACCAGATGAAACCTGGCAAAATTCCGGGGGGGGGGGGCAGCCCTCGAGTCCCGGTCCTTTTAATCTTTGGATACTCAGGGTAGCTGTCGATCGTCGTCGTGAGGTTGTCGGCAAGGGCGATCAGGATTAATCGCGCTTCCACTGTTGGGCGATGCGTCACGTTTGTGCGCACAGAGGCGACCCTTTTATCGCCAGAGATGGTGTAAGTTGAGTTGGTAAGGGGGATAAGAAAATGTGCGATTCCGCGTATTTTTGATGGGAGAATCGGTCAGATTGTGCGCACGAAAGCGGGTGTTGGCCCCATCAGTCTCCATCACCGAGTTTAAGGTTCCTGACATCTTTGTCGGCTCCAGGACGCGAAGAATTGCTTTCTTCGAAAAATCAAAACGGTGGCAAACACAAACGCCAGTACCGACCATACTACAGCACTATAGAAGTAGGCGGAACTACCGTCGCGGGCATAGGCCAGCCATCCAGAGACAATTCCATTTACTTGCAGAAGCAGCAGCAGGAACCAGCCAAAGCGACGCCGACGAAGCACGCACAATCCGGCAATAAATGTAACTGTTCCCAAGGCAAGCATATAAACGCCCACCTGCCAGGAACCTTCGACCGTGAACAGGCCAAAGGCTGTTATCATGAAAGGCGGAGGAGAAGGCGGAGGACCGCCAAAAGTCGTACTCAATCCGGCAAGCCAAATAAGAGCGGCTCCTAGGTAAGACAATAGCCCCACTACCATGTGAAAATAGGCAACAATCTTTACATCAAGACTTAGAGATGGCCGAGATGTTTCAATATTCTTTTGGTCAGGCAAGCGTGTCCTTACGAACGACGCGGGGATAGAATTCCCGCACTTGGGGCAGTTGGATGATTGCTTACTTCCACGCAGATCGTAGCCACAATTCGGACATGCCGGATTATTATTGGGCCACCTTGCTACCAGGTACGAGATAGTTACTCCCAAACCAGCGAAGAATACAACAAGGGGAATACCTATCAAGTAGACACCAGGGATGATGAAGGCCGTTGCTACGGCCACAATTACATTTGCAGCGAACATCAAGGAAGTGCAGAGTAAATGTTTTAATATTCTTCTTCTATGTATTGTCATCGCTCTCTTCACTATACTGTCAGCTCATTCTCGTATTGACCCCCTTGGGTTCTTTGGTCCAGTTGTTATGAGAGAATCGGGGGTGGTGTAACTCAAGCCAGGTAGATCATTCGCAGGTGTTGAAGCAATGTCTATGTTAACCGAACGGTGCTGCAATGGGCTAGATGAGCTGTGTGTAACTGCTCGCCTGATTCGTTGTCTATCCTAGCCGGGAAGAAAAAGGGGATAAGTACATTTGATTTGACCCCGCCAGTGATAGAATCAGCCAGCACCACACCGAGTCTCATTGAGGCTGGTACATAGTTTTCAGGCAGGCCAGCGGTGAGGGGGCCGGGCGTGGCCGCCGGGGTAAACGGGGAGGGGGTGGGTGGGGGTGAGTGTTTTATTGAAATATTGCATCGGGGTTGTCGAACTCGAAGTTGGGTCTGGCGAGCATGGCAGGGCGTCGGGAGGCGAAGTTTAGGGCGAGGCCGACCATGATGAAGGTGGCGACGAGGCTTGATCCGCCGTAGGAGATGAAGGGGAGCGTGATGCCTGTGACGGGGAGCATGCCCAGGTTCATGCCGATGTTGATGACGACTTGTGTGAAGATCATGCCGGCGAAACCGACGCAGGAGAGTTGTGCGAGTGGGTCTTTGCTTCGGCCAGCGATGAGGAGGAATGAGGCGGTGAGGGTGAGGTAGAGGCCGAGTACGCCGAGTACGCCCAGGACGCCCCAGCGGTTGGCGATGACGGCGAAGATCATGTCGTTGTGGACGTGGGGGACGCGGTTGAATTTGACGATGGTGGCGGAGCGTTCGGCGCCGTAGCCTGTGAGTCCGCCTGCGCTGACGAGGGTCATGGCTTTGTCTTGCTGGTAGGCGGTGGACTTGATGAAGCGTGTGTCGCCTTGAGCGAGGCTGACCATGGAGACGATTCTTGCGCGCTGGTGGGGACGCAGGAGCTGCATGTTGTCGGGTGCCCACAGGGCGACGGCGACGTTGACGGAGATGGCGAGGACGACGAGGCCCAGGAGGAAGCCGAGGTGCCGTAGTTTTGCGCCGGCGGCGACGAGCATGACGAAGAGCGTGGGTGCGAAAAGTAGAGCGGTGCCGAGGTCGGGTTGTTTGAGGATGAGTGCGACGGGGATGAACATGATGAAGAAGGGGACGAGGAGGCCTCGGAGTGTGCGGTAGCTGCTGCGGTAGCGCAGGTACCAGGCCATGGACAGGACGAAGAGGACTTTGATGAGTTCGGAGGGCTGGAGTGTGATGCTGCCGAGGCTGATCCATGCTCGAGCGCCGTTTCGGACGGGGACGATGGCGCGGGGCATGAAGGGGAGGGCCATGAGTATGAGGACGATGAGGACGGCGGCGAACAAGGGGTAGGATGCGTAGCCGATCCAGCGGGGTCGTGGGATGGCGCAGACGGCCATGACGGCGAGTGAGACGGGTAGCCAGAATCGCGCCATCTTGGTGGCTTCGGGTATGGCGACGGTGCCGATGGCGGCGATGCCGATGACCGAGAGCGCAAGCGCGGCGAAGAGTGCGAGCCAGCCTGGGTGCAGGGAGAGTAGCTGTCGGAGTCGTGTGGGCAGGGGGATCAATTCAGGTACCCCTCGCGTTGCATGACGTGGATGATCTGGTTGACGATGGGGCCTGCGACTTGTGAGCCGCTGCCGCCGTACTCGACGACGACGACGATGACGTGGGTGGGTTTGGAATGTGAATCGGGTTGGAGCAAGGCGATGACCCATGCGTGGTCGCCTGACTTGGCGATGGGGTCGTCGCGGGTGATGCGGTCGTCGCCGTTGGTGTCGACGCGGTGGTGGACGCCTTGGGCGGTGCCGGTTTTTGCGTAGATCTTGACGCCGTCTACGTTGAAGATGGGTTCGCGGCCTGAGGGGACACGGAGGTTTCGGCTGGTGCTTTGGGGGTTGTTCATGACGTCGTCGAGGCCTTGTAGGGCTTCGCGGACGGCGGCGGAGTTTAGATGGAGGTCGGTGCGTGTGCGGGAGTTGATGCGGTCGGGGTCTTTGATGAAGGTGGGTTGAGTCCAGATGCCGCCGCGAGCGAGGGTGGCGTAGGCGTTTGCGGCCTGGATGGGTGTCCAGCGTATGGGGCCTTGGCCGATGCCCATGAAGGTGGCGTCTGCGATGTCTTGGCCGCCGTGAGGTTTGTTGGGGTCGGGTAGGTCGCCTGTGACTTCTTCGGGTAGGCCGGAGTCGGTGACGTGGCCGAGGCCGAACTTGGCGTACCAGTTGGAGAGTCGTTTGAGCCCCATGCGTCTGCCGGCGGTATAGAAGTAGATGTTGCAGCTGTGCATGATGGCTTCGCGGCCGAAGAGTGGGCCGTGGGTGAGGTTGAAAGATTTGTAGATCCAGCAGCGGAGTCCATCGGGGTTGGAGGGATCGAGGAAGCCGTTGCAGGTGATCTGTTCGCCCAGCGAGAGTCGGCCTGCGGTGACTGCGGAGGCGAGGACGATGGGCTTGACGGTGGAGCCGGGCTGATAAGGGCGGGAGACGACGCGGTTGAGGTAGGGCTGGTTGGTGTGGTCGTTGAAGATCTTTTCTGATTCTTCACGGAGCATCTGCAGGGGCATGGGTGGGATGCTGACGGCGGCGAGGACTTCGCCGGAGTTGATTTCAAGAATGACCGCTGCGCCGTTAAGAGGCCAGCCGGGTTGGCGGTTGGTTTTCTCTTCGTATTTTTGATAGGGCTGGGCGGTCATGAGGCCGACTTGGGGAGACATGAGTGCCTGGACCTGGGCTTGAAGTTGGATGTCGAGTGTGAGGTGGACGTCCTGGCCTGGGAGAGGTTCGGTGCGTGTGGTGATGTCGGTGTCGAGTTGGGTGGTGGAGAGGCCACGGGTGCCGCGGAGGCGTTGTTCCATGGATTTTTCGACGCCCCATCGACCGATCTGGTCGCCGGCGAGGTAGCCTCGGGGGTTGTCGGCGGCGTAGGGTTCGAGCTCCTGATCGGTTGCCCAGATGCCGCGGAGCAGGCCGAGGTGGTGGAGTGCGACGCCCTTAACGGTGACATCGATCGGGTCGTCGTGGCGAATCGGTGAGGGGAGTGTGGAGCGGTCGATGCTGACGGTGAAGGTTTCGTTGGGGTATCGGCGTTGTCGGGGTTGGCGAACTTTGACCTGTTTCCAGACGGCCATGTTTGGGTCTTGAGATGCGCCGGCGATGAAGCCCTGGATGCTGATACGTGTGTGGTCGGGGATGTCGTTGAGGACGGTGTGGGTCCAGAATTCTTCCTTGACACGCTCGCGGGCATCGGACCATGAGAGGGATTCGTCGAAGTGGGCTTCGCGCTTTTTCTGGTTGCGGAGGGTCTGGCTGGCGATGACAAGCTGGACCTGTCGGCGGATTACGTCTCGGCGGCGTGATAGTTCGTCGGGGTCTGCGCCGCTGATTTCGGCGAGGAGAGTCCAGACGTCGCGGGCTTGCTGTTCGTAGGTTGGGAGGTGCTGTTGGATGAGGGATCGCTGGTCGAGTGAATCAAGCTCTTTCCAGCGTTCTTTGTCCTGGGCTCTGGCGGCGGCGCGGGCTTGCTGGTAGGTCCATTCGCCGGAGATGACGGCGTAGTTGACGGCGATCTCGTAACCGGGCTCGTCGATGGCGAGGGGCCGGTCGTAGCGGTCAAGGACTCGGCCGCGGACAGTGGGGATGGGGTGGGATTTCTGAAGTGCACGCTCGGCGGCTTGCTTGCGTTGCTGGTGCTGGGGGCCGACCCCCAGGCGGACGGCTTGGGCGGCGAGGAGCATGGCCAACGCGCATGCTGAGAGGGTCAGCAGCAGCAGGCGGCGGTGAAACATGCTGGGTATATTTTTGCGGAGTTTGCCTCGCATTGCCCTGATTCGCCGTGGTGATAGCCGGGACCATCCTAGAGTATGGTTATCGGCTGATTGTAGGTGTATCTGGAGATTGCGGGGCGGGGAAAAACTGGAAATTGGGAAAGCTGGAAATTCAGAGGGGGCGGGAAAGCTGGCACACGGATCTTTGATCCGCCGCTAAACGGGGAGGTTGTGTGTTGGGGCCGTGGTGATTTACTAGAGAGGGAGTTTACTGGGCGGCTTTGAGTAGTGCTTTGGCGCGGGTGATGTCGCGTTGACGGCGCTTGGACTGGGCGGGGTTCTGGGGTGCGAAGGCCTCGGCTTCTTTGAGGGCTGCCTGGGCTTCTTCGGCGTTGATCTTGGCGGTGGGGATGGCCTCGTCGGTGAGGAGGGTGAGCTTGTCATCTTTCATCTGGGCGAAGCCGCCGCCGATGAAGAGGCGTTCGCTGCCCTTGTCGGAATCAATGCGCATGGAGCCGAAGCCGAGTTTGACCAGCAGTGGGGCGCGTTGCTTGAGCAGGCCGATCTCGCCATCCCAGGCGGGTATGACAGCGGCCGTCACATCCTGATCGAGGACCTGCTGGTTTGGGGTGATGACGGTGCAGCGGAAGGTTTTGTCGGCCATGGGGTCGTATCTCCGGGTCCGGGTACCAAGGGGCAGCCGGTGTCGTAATCTGGGGGGCGTATCGTAGGCTCGGGCCGGGGGGTGTCAAACCTTGGGTGTGAGGTGGATACTGGGATAGCTGGAGGAAGATGTTTGCTGGGTGTGGCCAGGCATCGCTAAGCCGCAAGCGGCTGTTACTGAGGCGTCGTTGAGTTGGCGGTCAGGGTGACTTGGTCGTCGTAGATGCGGCGTTCCCAGCCGGTGACGGTGCCTTGGTCGTCCATGAGGGGGAAGATGTAGACGGGTGTGAGGGTGGCTTGCCACTGGCCATCGGTGTTCTTGGATACATTGACTTCGACGTGGCCGTAGTGCTTGCCGCCGGAGACGAGGCGTTTTCCGTCCCAGACTTCGGGGGCGTTGTTGTGCGCGAGGAAGACCTGGAACTCGTTGTTGCCGAAGTTTTCGTAGCGTCCACCGGGCCCGAAGAAGGGGCCGCGTAGTCCGTCGCCTGCGATGCCTACATCCAGGACGTGCAGGTCGTGTGGGCGGGTTTGGGGTGCTTGCTCGTCATCGGTGTTGGGGAGTTGTTCGAGGCCGCCGCGGATGATGGAGTGCTCGTACATTTCGTCGTGGCCTGCGAAGACGGCATCGACGCCGTATTGCATGAATAAGGGTGTGAGTATGCGCATGGGGATGCCGGATTGATCGTCCTGGGCGTGGTCGTGTCCCTTGTCGCCGGCGGGGAAGCCGTGGGGACCGACGGAGTAGGGGACGTGGTGGAACTGGACGAAGGTGAACTGGCTGTGTTTTTGTGCGTCGGCGAGTTGCGTTTCCAGCCAGCGGTATTGTTCGGAGCCTGGGTTGAAGTCGTGGCCGTGGTCCCGAGCGGTCAGTAGCCAGTTGGTGTCGCGGTCGGTCGAGTCGGGCAGGCCGTTGGTGCTGTCGAGGCTGATGAGTGTGATGGGACCGAAGTCCAGGCGGTGGTAGCCCTGGGGCGGGTGGTGTGGGTCGGGTTTGGTCTGGAAGTAGGTGCGGAACTTAGCATCGGCGCGGCGGTGTCCATCTGCGCCGAATCGGCCGAGGTCTTTGGGGCCGCCGTAGGCGTCGTGGTTGCCGGGTGCGGCGACGATGGGGATGGAGCCGGCGAGGTTGCCATACTTGCCATTAAGGTGGTGCCAGAATTCATCCCAGTCGCGTTGCTCGCCGCCGGATTGTGCGATGTCGCCGGCGAAGGCGAGGAAGCCGGGGGAGCGTTGTTGGATGATGCGGAGGTTTTGCTTGAAGCCTTGGGTTTGATCGGCAATGTACTTGCGGTTTTGATCGCCGTTGGGCTGGGGCCAGGGGGTGTGCTTGCCGGTGGATTCCGGCTCGGTCTCGCAGTCGGCAAAGATGATGAAGCGCACCGCCGTGTTGGTCGAAGGTGACGGCGAGAGGGTTGCCTTGTGGGTCTGCCCCCCCTGCTCAACGCGGTAGGCGTAATGGTTGCCTTGGGTCAGCCCGGTCACACGGACCATGTGTTTGTAGGGGGCGTCGGTGTTTGTGTCTGGGGCTAACAGGTCAACTTCCGCAGGGTGGTAGGTCAGGGCGTCGGCGGGGCTTGGTGTGGAGGTGAACTGACGTGCGCCTTGTTGCGACTCGACGGTGAGTGTGCCCGGGGTTTGATGATCGGAGAACCAGACCACGGTGACGGCGTCGGGCTGGGGAGTTAGCAGGTAGGGCTTGATACGGAAGTCGGCGGATGAAGACATCGCGGTCAGATGCATCAGGAGCATGGCCGTGATGAACTTCGCCGTGAGATTTGATTGCAGTCGAAGCATGGATGAGCCCTTATGTTGTTGAGTCACACGCCAAGGCGGTGTGCTGATTATATCGCGGCTTTTTTTCACAGGTGTTCGCGGAGGTAGGCCCCTGTGAAGGAGGATTTCGTTTTGGCGATGAGTTCGGGTGTGCCTGCTGCGACGATGCTGCCGCCGCGGTCGCCGCCTTCGGGGCCCAGGTCGATGACCCAGTCGGCACATTTGATGACGTCCATGTTGTGCTCGATGACCAGGACGGTGTTGCCTTGGTCGGCGAGCCTGCCCAGGACGCTCATGAGTTTGGCGACGTCGGCGAAGTGCAGGCCGGTGGTGGGTTCGTCGAGGATGAAGAGGGTGTGTCCGGTGGAGCGTTTGCCTAATTCGGTGGCGAGCTTGACGCGTTGGGCCTCGCCGCCGGAGAGTGTGGTGGAGGCTTGGCCGAGTTGGACGTAGCTTAGGCCGACGTCGTTGAGCGCGGTCATGAGGCGTTTGATGTCGGGGAAGCTGTCGAAGAACTCGAGGGCCTCTTCGACGGTCATCTTTAAGACGTCGGCGATGTGCTTGCTGCGGTAGCGTATCTCGAGGGTCTGGCGGTTGTATCGGCTGCCCTTGCAGGTGTCACACTCGACGTAGACATCGGGGAGGAAGTGCATCTCGATTTTTTTGACGCCCTGGCCCTGGCATGATTCGCAGCGGCCGCCCTTGACGTTGAAGCTGAATCGGCCGGGCTTGTAGCCACGGATTTTGGCTTCCTTGGTTTTGGTGAAGAGGCTGCGGATGGCGTCGAAAGCGCCGGTGTAGGTGGCGGGGTTGGATCGGGGGGTTCGGCCGATGGGGGATTGATCGACCTCGATGATGCGGTCGATGTTGTCTACACCGGTGAGTTTGTCGTGTTGACCGGGCTTGTCGCGGGAGCCGAGTAGTTCCCGGCGTGCGGCGCGGAGGAGGACCTGGTTGACGAGTGTGCTCTTGCCGGAGCCGGAGACGCCGGTGACGACGACGATGCCACCCAGGGGGAAGGCGATGTCGATGCTTTTTAGGTTGTTTTCTTTTGCGCCTTTGACGGTCAGGGTTTTTTTGTGCTGTAGTGATCGGCGTTTTTTGGGGACTTCAATTACAAGATCGCCGTTGAGGTACTGGGCGGTGAGTGATTTGCCTGCCTTGATGACTTTTTTGGTTGGTCCTTGGGCGACGATCTCTCCGCCGTGTCGTCCGGGTCCGGGGCCGATGTCGATGAGGTGGTCGCCTGATCGGATGGTGTCTTCGTCGTGTTCGACGACGATGACGGTGTTGCCGATCTCGGTGAGGTGCCGGAGTGTGGCGATGAGTCGGTCGTTGTCGCGTTGGTGTAGGCCGATGGTGGGCTCATCTAAGACGTAGCAGCAGCCGACGAGCCCCGAGCCGACCTGTGTGGCGAGTCGTATGCGTTGGCCTTCGCCGCCCGAGAGTGTCCCGGTGGCGCGGTCGAGGTTGAGGTATCCCAGGCCGACGCTGAGCATGAAGCCCAGGCGTGCGCGGACTTCTTTGAGGATGGGTGCGGCGATCTGGGTTTGTTCTTTGCCGAGCTTGAGCTTGTCGAAGAAGGCGGCGGCCTGTTCGATGGTCATGCCGGTGACGCGGTCGATGGGGAAGAGGCGTGCCTTGGTGCTTTTTTTACCGGGGGACTTGAACTCGGATAGTTTTCGGCCGACGTCGGTTCCGGCGATGGGGCCGTCGGCTTCGAGGAATACATGGAGGGCTTCTTTGCGCAGGCGTGCCCGTCCACAGTCTTCGCAGGGGGCTTCGGAGAGGTAGCTGTGCATCCGGGTCTTGACGTATTCGCTGTCGGTGTTTTCCCATCGTCGTTGGAGGTTTGGGATGACGCCTTCGAAGTGGGCGTCGTATTTTTTCTCATCCCGATCGTTTGTGCCGTGCATGAGGATGCGTTGGATGGGCTTGGTGAGTTTTTTGAAGGGGGTGTCAGCGCTGACGGCGAAGTTTTTGCAAAATTGGCGGATCATGCGGGCGTAGTAGATGTTCATCCGCTTGCCGTGCTTGCGCCAGGCTTGGATCGTGCCGTCGGACATACTCAGGCTTGTGTCAGGGACGATGAGTTCGGTGTCGAACTCGAGGATGTTGCCCAGGCCGCCACAGGATGGGCAGGCCCCGTAGGGGGAGTTGAAGGAGAAGAGTCGGGGTTCGAGTCCTTCGAGGCTGCACTCTGGGTGGAGGGTGCAGGCGTATTTTTCGCTGTAGAGGGTGTCGTTCCAGACGCCCTTCTTGGCGGGGTCGGCGGCGCTGATGACGACCAACCCCTCTGAGAGTTTCAGGCTCAGCTCGACGGAGTCTGCAACGCGAGCGCGTACGCCGGTGGGTTCGCCGTCCTTATCTTCTTCGTGTTTAACGACGACGCGATCGACGACGGCCTCGATGGTGTGGGCCTGGTAGCGTTGGGTCTTGGTGGTGAAGGGGGTGCCTGCTTTGGAGGCTGTGATTTCACGGAGGTCCAGGACTTCGCCGTCGACTCGGGCGCGGATAAAACCTTGCTTGACCAGGCCGTCGAAGACTTCCTTGTGGTTGCCTTTTTTGCCGCGTATGACGGGTGCGAGGATCATGAGCTTGGTACCTTCGGTGAGTTCGAAGACCTGGTCGATGATCTGGGTGGCGTTCTGGCTGGTGATGGGTCGTCCGCAGGGCTTGGCGTTGTCATCTTTGTGCCAGCAGCGGGGTTGGCCGGCACGGGCGTAGAGCAGGCGGAGGTAGTCGTAGATCTCGGTGGTGGTGGCGACGGTGGATCGGGGGTTGTGCGAAGCGGAGCGTTGCTCGATGGCGATGGTGGGTGGGAGGCCCTCGATGGATTCGATTTCGGGTTTTTGTAGTTGGTCCAGGAACTGGCGTGCGTAGGCGGAGAGGGACTCGATGTACTTGCGTTGACCCTCGGCGTAGATGGTGTCGAATGCGAGTGAGCTCTTGCCGGAGCCTGAGAGGCCGGTGATGACGACGAGCTTGTTGTGGGGGATATCGACGTCGATGCCTTTGAGGTTGTGCTCACGGGCACCGCGGATGGAGATGGTATCGAGGGGCATAGGTGGCTAGCTTCCAGACTCAAGCACTGGCCGCCGGGTAAGTCCGGGGCGTGTTAGGGTGAATGATAGCCGGTCAAGGGGGCCTTGGCTGGGTGGGCCAGTGTCCGCGGATATTCATCCGCGGCTATGACGGGGTGTGAGGCTATAGATAGATTGAGAACGCTCTATACACGTTTGGGTGGTCAGTTAGGGCTGCGAGAGCGTCGCGTGGCCGCGACGGCTAAACCCCGTTGGCAGCGGTTAACGTTAAAGGGCTCTATGGGGTGCGGAGCAGGAGGCGTTTGGCTTCGATCAGGCCGCCGGTGAGGCCGACCAGGAGGGTGCTGGCGGCGAAGACCAGGAGTGAGAAGGCCAGCGCGTCGGTGTTTTCGATGCCGGGGTAGGTGGTCAGTAGCAGGAGTGCGGCACCTTCACGCAGGCCCAGACCGGCGACGCTGATGGGGATCATGGTGGCGAGGATCATGGCGGATCGAACCCAGCCGATGGTAACAAACGAGAGATTCAACCCAAGGGATTGGCTTAGGAGGTACCAACCGAGCACGCCCAAGAGGTGGGCCATGACCGAGAGTGCGTAGATCATGAAGGTCTGTTTGGGTGAAAGGGAGCGAGATTCTTGTACGGCCTGGCGGAGGGTGTGTAGTTTGACGCCGCCGAGTTTACCGACCAGTTGACGTAGGCGTGTCACGACGGGCCCGGGGGATCGTCCAAACAGAATCAACAACGCGATTACCATGCCGAGCATGGCAACGAGTATCGCGGCGAGGGCTTGCCATGAGTCGTCGGGGCGTTCGACTAGCCAGAATAGGGCGCCCAGAGCGCACATTGATACGGTTGCGGCGATGCGGTCGTAGAACAGAGCGACGGCGGTGCCGGTGTAGTGCTTACGGTCTCCTGTGAGTTTGTAGAAGCGTATGGCGATGCCGGTGAAGTTGCCGCCTGGGAGGAAGAGTCCGTAGAAACGTGTGGCGAGGTTGATCTGCAGGATTTCGAGGGTGGACCAGCCGTGGCCGTGTGCGTCGCAGAGGCGTCGGAGTCGGTCGGCGACGGCGGTTTGCATCAGGAGGGTTAGGCCCGCTGCAGCAAGGACGAGGGGCCAGCGAGCGGTGGTGATCGCTTGCCAGACGTCGGCGAAGGGTATTTTGTAGAACAGGATGGCCAGGATCGCTACACCAATGATGGCACGGAGCGGCTTGATCCACAGGCGTTTGTGTTTCTTTTGGGTGGCTTGTGGCGGTGTTTGTTGGCCGGGCATGGGGGTTAGGATCCCAGGGGGGACACTTCTGCAACTTTGCCGGTGCGGGTGAAGATGGTTGTTCCGGTCATGTGTTCGGCGGGTTGTTCGCCCAGTAGTGACATGATGGTCGGTGCGAAGTCGATCACGTCCATGGTGCCGTTGGCGGTGTTGTAACCCTGCTCACCCATGACAAGATAGCCCTCTTCGGAGGGGTGGTCGGGGAGGTGGCCGTGGTTGCCGCGGTGGCGTGCGTTGAGTAGGCGTGGGCGCAGCAGGTTGTCGGTGAGGCCCAGGAAAAGGTTGGCCAAGGGGTTGTAGAAGTCGTGTGGGAAGAAGGTGTGGCCGTGGTTGGCGAAGAGGTAGAGTTCGCCGAAGCGTGGGTCGTCGAAGCAGATCCCGTGGTCGAACATCTGCTGGCGGGTTTGGAGTGTGGTGTGTTGAAGACTTTCGAGCATCTTGGTGATGGCTGTGCGGGCGCGTTCGGTCTTGAACCAGAATCGCACGGCTGAGACTTCGCAGAAGTAAACGTATTCCTCGCGTGGGACGCCGCTGTGCTTGAGGAGTCTCTTGACGTTGACCGAGGCGCGGATCGGTTCCTGGCCATGATCGACCAGTAGCATCATGGTCACGCCGGCGTCGCGGCATCGTTTGTGCAGTCGTTGCACGAAGCTATCGACGTAGCGGAGTTTTTCTTCGATCTTGTCGGTCTTGTCCAGGTGCCAGTGTGAGTAGAGGTCGAAGCCGTAGAACTCGACGAAGTCCAGGCGTTTGCCTTGGCGTGGGAAGACGTCCAGGCCCTTTTCCATGTCGATGAAGTGTTTGCAGAAGACGTAGCCTGCGTCGTCGTGGCCGAGTTCTTTGAGGATGGAGGAGTAGCCGCCGATCTCGTCGAGGCAATTGGGGTCGGTCTCCCTGCGTGTGTACTTCATGCGGTGGAGGTTGAACTGGCGGCGGCGCCACCAGGGGACGGCGGTGAGATCGTTGCTGCTGTTGATCAGGTGGCCGAAGCACTGGGCGGTTGTGGTGATGAATTCGGGGAGGAGGTTTATGAGCTTGCCCATCGGGGACAGCGGCGCGGTGTCTTTGAGGCTGACCTGCCAGATGTGGTTTTTGCCAGGCCCGACGCCGGTGAGGAGTGTGGGGGTGAGTTCGGTGCTGGGGATGGTTCGCAGACGGCTGGAGGGGTAGTCCTGGAGGAGGGTGTGGACGTAGGGGGTGTTTTCAGGGTCCACCCGCCGACGGTCAAGGCCGGGGATGTAGCAGACAAAAAGTTTGGTTGAGTCGGACATCGCGTCTCCATCACGTCGCGGTTTGGTCACTGCGCCTGGGTGCCCGATAAAACCGGCTCTGCCTGCCCCCAACGAAAGGCCTTGATGCCGGTGGCGTCAGGTAGTTCTATCGGCTGTGTGTGGGCCTCTATGAATAAAGCTGTATCGGTGGGGACAAACCATCGTGCACCGAAGTTGTTGGCCTCGATGACGATCAAGCCTTGGGGGTGTTCATGGATAAGGCGTTGGATCGACTGGGCGGTGGTAATGACGGGTTTGCCGGAAAGTCGGTGAGGGGTGAACTCCTCGCGGCCGGCGGCCTGGCTGACGTTGAGTTCGATGTCGATTCGGCCAAGGTAGTAGATCGCTTTGGGGGCGGCCGAGCAGACGACGAAGCCGGTTTCCTTTGCGATGGGCTTGAGGGTTTTCGCGGCGGTTGTCCAGTCCTGTAGTTCGTAGAGTCCTGAGGATTGGCCGGTGAGCATCTTCCTTGCTTGTTTGTATTCGGGGCTGCTCCATGCGGCAGAAAACAAACCAAACACGAGGACAACCCAGATGGCGTGGTTGATCCATCGGCGTGAGGCGAAGGGTTCGCCGAAGGCTTGGCTGATGACCGATTTGGCGCGGGTGTGCAACCAGATGAGCAGGCCGTCCAGGGCGATTGCCCAGACCGCGAAGAAGCAGGGCCAGGCGTAGGCGAGGTAGCGTGCGGCTTTGACTGGTAGCAGCGAATGGATGGCGAATGCTAAGACGAAGACGACCAGGCAGAACCACGCGGGACGTCTGCGGGTAGATAGGGCCACGATCGCGGCGAAGGGGAAGCCGGCCCAGAGCAGCGGGTATTGGTTGCTGAAGAAGCGGTGGTAGTAGACGAATTCATAGCGGTGTGACATCGACCAGAGCCGGGGGGTCTGGAATTTATGGATCATGTGCGCCAGTGTGCCGGTGAGTTCCAGGGCCATGAAAAGGGCTGGTATGCCGACGGTCAGGAGCAGGACAGCCCAAACGATTGTTCTGCGGTGTTGATCTTTGCTAGACCGTCGCAACAAGCCGAGGAACTCGGTCCCGCCCCAGACCGCAACCACCAGAGCCGCGATCACGGTGAGCATCTGGAGGTGTGCCGCCATGAGCGCGCATCCTAGCCCCAGCCCCCCCACCACGACCCGGCCTGCGCGAGAAAGTTGGCCTGTAACGAGTGTGTACATACACATCATGGTCAGCCAGACGAAGAGGGCGTGGGGCATGTAGAACCGGACCATGGATGAGAAGCCGATGACGTCCGGCGCCATGGCGAGCAGGAAGGCTCCGATCCATGCGGCGCGTCGTCCTGCTACGTGTTTAAGCCATCCGAAGACGGCGGTGACCAGCAACGCCCCGGCGAGGAGCGAAGGCAGTCGGGCCCAGGCCCAGCTTTCGTCGAATAATTGGTAGCAGGCAGCGACCGCGTAGGTGAATGCTTTGGCCCGGGTATAGGGCTCGCCGCCGTCGTTAATGAGCAATGTGCCGTCGTTGACCAGCGATCGGGCGGCCAGGACGTGGAAGAACTCATCAACGTGGGGTGTTGGGCTGATGAATTGTGACAAGACTGCCAGCGCGATCGTGAAGACCGCCAGCATCTCTAAACAGGTAACGGCGGCTTTGGGCCGACTGTTTTCCATAAAAACCCGACCCCTAAAGGCCCACCCGATCGTGCTCCCGATCCCTCCGGGTTACCCTCGGTGGCCCCCCAGTTCTGCCCCGACTCTCCCGTTACTGCCATCGGATAAAGAAGTGACTTATAGGGAAAAAACGTCGCGGGGACAGACGGCCAGGACACCGACGGCACCGGGCGGACGTCGCTTAGGGCTGCTCCGATCAAGGCCTGACCCGGTTCACAAGCCTGCCCGTGCACCGGGCCCAGCCGCCTGTCTCCGCGACGGATCACCGGCAGCGAGGCTGCCGACCCGTCAAGGAAACGGTGACCATACCTACCGCAACAATCACTGGCAAATCCCTTGGCCCAGGAGGGGTTTGCGCGTATGCTTTAGATATATATATCACCGGGGTGGCCCATCTATAAGGACCTACATCCATGATTCTTTATATCCTCCGCGGGGCGTTCATCCTGCTTGCGACTGCGGTGACATCGCTGTACCTGCTTTCTAACCAGTGGGGTGCCAATGTCGATTTCCCCCAGTTCGTGCTGCTGCTGGGGATCACCGTCGGGATCACGGCTGCGATCATCGCGATCGATACCTTTACCCATCACAAAAAACTCTCGGCGATCTCCGGCGTCTTTCTGGGGCTCGCGGCGGGGCTGCTGGCTGCCTTTGCCCTCTCGTTCGTGGTCGATCTGATCGGCGTACTCACTGCGCCCGACGATGAGCCGGCCAGGACGGCGTTTTTTAACCTGCTTCGTGGGGTCAAAGTCATCATCGGGTTGATTACCTGCTACATGGGCATCTCGCTGGTGCTGCAGACCAAGGACGACTTCCGTTTTGTCATCCCTTACGTTGAGTTCGCTAAGGAGATCCGGGGCAGCCGACCGGTGCTGCTGGATACCTCGGTGATCGTCGATGGGCGTGTCTTGGACATCATCCACACGCAGGTCATGCAGGGGACGCTGATCGTGCCGCGGTTTGTCTTAAATGAGTTGCAGCAGATCGCCGACTCTGCTGACAAACTCAAGCGGGCCCGTGGGAGGCGGGGGCTGGACATGCTCCAGAAGCTTCAGGAGAACCAGGTCATAGAGATCGTGATCGACGACACGGAGGCGGATGGTGCGGACGTTGATCAGAAACTGATCTCGCTGGCTTTGCAGATCCGTGGGCGTGTGATGACCAATGACTTTAATCTCAACAAGGTCGCTACCCTGCGTGGTGTGGATGTGATTAATCTTAATGATCTGGCCAAGGCGCTTCGGCCGGTGGTGCTGCCCGGCGAGCACCTGCATGTGAAGCTCGTCAAGGGCGGTGAGGGGCCGACCCAGGGCGTGGGTTATCTGGATGATGGCACGATGGTGGTTGTTGAGTACGGCAAATCACATATGGGCCAGCAGGTTGATCTGATTGTGACCAGCACGCTACAGACCTCCGCTGGGCGGATGATCTTTGGGAAGTTTGCCAACGAGGAGCACAACATGCCCCCGGCAGAGGACGACGGGGCTGAGGCCGGATCAGCAGAGAACGACCCAGCGCCAAGTGACACGCCCTCGCCGGACCTCGCTCACGAAGAGCCTCGCCCAACACGGACCACGCCTTCGGGGAGGAACCCTCGGCGTTCGAGGTAAATGCCGTACGGCTTAGTCGATGTACCACATCGGCCAATCGGCGTAACGGCTGCCGTTGAACCCGAAGCTGTAATACCACCACTGCCATCGGCGGTACGCCAGCAGCACCAGGACCACACACACAGAAGCCAGTGTCCACCGGACCGTGCGTGGCCAACGTGATATCCGTCGCCGAAGCACAATCAAGCCGATCACGATGAATGGCACACTCAACCACCACGCCGAAGACAAGATCATCCCGATCGCTTCACCCCATGAACGATCGAGCAGGCCTTTACCATAATCCTTGATAGTGGAGTTCCAGTCATCTTTGTAATGCAACTTCCCTCGGATGATCAGCCGTTGCCATGTATAGAACACGCTCCAGGGCAGCGCCGCGGTGAACGACATCACCATCAATAGCCAAGACAGGTTCAGCCGATCACGACGGCTCAGAACCGCCGATGGGTTGATCGTTTTTCCACACTCTGGGCAGTTGTCGCTGGTCAATCCTCGCAGGTTGTAGCCGCAATGAGGACAAGCGCAGTCGCGGTCTTTGAGGAGGGCTTGTAGATGCTCGTTATCGTTCATGAGGAGCCATCCCTCCTCGTTATGTGGCTGATCGGCAGGGTGGGCTTAAACACTCAGCGCTTTTGCGATCGTGCTGCCCAGGTCGGCGGGGCTCTCGGCGATGTGGCAGCCTGCGTCTTTGAGCGCGGCGATCTTGGAGTCTGCACCGCCTTCGCCGCCTGAGATGATTGCGCCGGCGTGGCCCATGCGTCGGCCGGGCGGTGCGGTGCGGCCGGCGATGAATGCGGCGACGGGTTTTTTGATGTTGGCTTTGATGTAGGTAGCGGCTTTTTCTTCGTCGCTGCCGCCGATTTCGCCGATCATGATGATGCCGTCGGTGTCGTCGTCGGCGTTGAAGAGTTCCAGGCAGTCGATGAAGTCCATCCCGCGAACGGGATCGCCGCCGATACCGATGCAGGTGGTCTGGCCCAGCCCGTGGTTGGCGGCTTGCCAGACGGCTTCGTAGGTCAGCGTGCCTGATCGACTGATGATGCCGACGTTCTTACCGCTCTTGCCGGCACCCGCAGCGACGTGGATGTAGCCGGGCATGATGCCGATCTTGCAGCCCTCGCCGGGTTGGCCGGGGGTGATGATGCCCGGACAGTTGGGGCCGATCAGGCGGATGTCGTCATACTTGTCTTGGGCAAGCGTCCTCTTGACCTTCATCATGTCCTGGACGGGGACGCCTTCGGTGATGCAGACGATCATGGCGATCCCGGCGTCGGCGGCCTCTAGCACCGCGTCGGCGGCAAATGGCGGGGGCACGAAGATCATCGTCGCGTTCGCCCCGGTCGCCTGGACCGCTTCGATGCAGGTATTGAAGATAGGCAGGCCGTTTTCGTCCTTCTGCCCGCCCTTGCCGGGGGTCACCCCCCCTACCACCGCCGTGCCGTAGTCCAGGCAGCCCTTGGTGTGAAAGGCCCCGGCGGAGCCGGTGATGCCCTGACAGATCAGCTTGGTATTCTTATCGACAAGTATGCTCATGGTGCGGGCAGGATAGCGGCCCCATGCATCCAAGACAATACTCCCAGGCACGCACGGCTTGTAAGCACGCCTTGCTGGTGCACGGCCTATTCAGCTCCAGCTTTGACCCACAGCCCGATCCCAATGGGAGGCTCAGCACCGCTTTCGCCGTTGCAGCATCATCACACACCCCAGCCCGAGCAATACCCCGGCAGCCGGTTCGGGGATGGGCTCGGGCAGTTGATTGACGGCATGGCTCCGGATGTGTGGGATAAGCGGACTGCTCCCTGAATTGCCGCTGTGAAATCCGAACAAGGGCTCAAAAGTGCTGACGTTCACACTTGGTCCACTTACAAGTGTGAATGACGCCATACCATTTCCATCAAGATAACTGGTCACATCACCCGGTACGCGACCGCCACCGGAGGCTGGCCCACCTCCCAGACTCGTATCGATAAAGATGGGGCCGGCCCCGAATCCACTCGGAGCTAACTGAGGCCCAAATGATCCCACCACCAAGTCGTCATCGTCGTACAGAGCCACTTCAAACGTATAGTTAATTCCCTGGCTGGCAAACATGAAGTTGGCTCCTACACCATTGAACGGATCCGGGAACAAGCCCATATCGGTCAGTTGGAACCGAACAAAAAGGGTATCGCCAGGTACAAGTGTCTCGTTGATCGGCAAGGGCTGGGCATTCACGGTCGCCGCGAACATCAGCAATGCCACAACCAGGTTCACCATCGCGCACGGGCAAAAGAATAACGACTTCATAATGTTGTTCCTTCTAGATTGGTGGAGAGGATCGGATGGGAGAACGGAAGAATTGGAGAAAGTTGACAACTGGACCTGCCTGGAAACGCGGTCAGGCTTGTGCTACCGCGATAATATCAGGGAATTTAAACAAAAGCCATAGTTATCTTATGATAGCCCGTAATAAAAGGTGATTAAGTCAACCACTCTTGATCGCGCAGCCAGATAACGCACTGGAAACTTGCCTGTATTACCCAAATTCCCGATCTTAAACGGGTTGGTGGCTACAGGCAGTCAGTCATGATCTCGGAGATCGACCGTGTGACTGGCGTAACATTCTTGATCCACCGAGCGGAGGTCTTAACCGATGCCATCCCCGATGAACCGGACCGAGTCCTGGGTTGGGAGTTGACGGTAGAGTAAGACGATGAAGCGATGCGAATGGGCAAACAAAGAGCATCAGCACGACTACCACGACAGCGAGTGGGGTGTGCCGGTGCATGATGATCGGCTGCTGTTTGAGTTTTTGATCCTGGAAGGCGCCCAAGCGGGGCTGAGTTGGGACACGATCCTTAAGAAGCGAGAGCATTACCGTAAGGTGTATGACGGCTTTGATGCAAAGAAGATCGCAAGGTATACGCAGCGGAAGGTTGACAAGCTGCTGGCAGACCCGGGGATCGTGCGGAACCGGTTGAAGGTCGCTGCATCGATTGGGAACGCCAAGGCTTTTCTTGCTGTGTGTGAGCAGTTCGGTAGCTTCGACTCCTATATCTGGTCGTTCGTTGGGGGGAAGACCAAGAAAAACAGGTTCAAGTCGCTCAAAGAAATCCCGGCGACGACAGAGCAGTCCGACGCGATGAGTAAGGATTTGAAGAAGCGAGGGTTTAAGTTTGTGGGGTCCACGATCTGCTACGCCTACATGCAGGCGGTGGGGATGGTCAATGACCATGAGGTGGGCTGTTATAGGTATAAGCAGGTCCTAGCAACGGGGCGGTGAGGCTCCGGTGGGTGGGGATCAGGGGATTGGGGGGGTACGTCTTGAATCTGGGGGGCTTGTGGTATAATCAGTGTGATTGGTGCGCGGTTTTCTCAGGGCGCGGCCTTGAGGGCGTGAGCGGATTTCATATCGGGAGGCGGGTCTATGTTGACGGCTGTTGTTCGCAACTTGGGTGTATGCCTGGGGGTTGTCATGGGGTTGTTGTTGGCGGTCCCGGCCCAGGCGCAACCCACGTTCGTGGATCAGGGGGTGTCTGTCTTCTTGGGCGGGGCTAATCACAACTCACGCAGCGCGTCCTTTGGCGACATCGACAACGATGGCGACCTGGACCTGCTGTTTCAGGGGGCGTCGGGCTCTCAGCAGCTTTACCGAAACAACGTGATTGGCACGGGGGTGATGACGTATACGAATATTTCTGGAGACCTGCCGTCGGGTCTTGGCTCGTCGTGGAGTGCGGCGTGGGGGGACTACGACGGTGACGGACAGGTCGATGTGTTTGTCGGGCAGAGTAATGCCTCCGGGGCTACGGGTGACGTGTTGAGGAACAACGGGGTGGCTGGTTTTTCCAATGAGAGCGTGGCGACGGGTCTGAATGACCCGGGGTTTCATCAGAACATCGCGTGGGTTGATATTGATAACGACAATGATCTGGACCTGGTATTTGGGATGGAGGGGCCGGAGAAACACGAGATCTATATCCAAGGCCCCGGTGGTTCGTTTACGCCCGTGGGCGCGGCGGTAGGATTCCAGGAAGACTTTGGGTCCAAGGCCTATGGGATGGCGATCGGTGACAGCGATGGGGATGGGGACCTTGACATCTACATCTCTACCTGCATCCACGGCGGGACCATCCGCAACAACTTCTATGAGAACCAACTGGCACAGACCGGGACGTTGGGCTTCATCGACATCGCTGACAGCAACGGGACCCAGTTCATGCTGAACAGTTACGGGTCTGAGTTTTTGGACTTCGACGACGATGGGGACTTGGACCTGTACATGACCGGGGCTGACGGGGCGTCCAGCAAGATCTTTCGCAACGACGGGGGCAACCAGTTCACCGATGTCGATACCGTGACGGGGCACGCGCTGCTTAGTGACAACAGTGGTGATCTCAACGGCGCACGTGCGGTGGACTATGACAATGATGGGGATCTGGACCTGTTTTTCCACGACCACAAGCCGTTGGGCGGCAAGGACAACGCACGCAAGCTCTACCGCAACGATGGCAACTGGGAGTTTACGGATGTGACCGCCGCTGAGGGTTTGGCTGAGAGCAACAAAGGCTCGTACGACAGCGCCTGGGCGGACATCGATCGGGATGGCGACCAGGACCTGATTGCGACCACCGATGGCAACTTTGACGAGCGGGTGTTTATCAGTGATGTGTCGGGGAACGGGAATCATTGGTTGTATGTCGAGCTTGAGGGCACGACCGACAACACGACCGCGATCGGTGCGTCGATTTATGCCACGATCAACGAAGGCACGCCACAGGAGCGCACGATCCGTCGGGAGGCGAATACTAATGCGGGGACGTTTAATCAGAGCGACCTGCCAGTACATTTTGGGCTGGGGACGGAAACGCTGATCGACACGTTGCGGATTGTCTGGCCCGACGGCAGGCAGCAGCAGCTTTTTGATGTCTCGGTCGATCAGTACCTTGCGGTCAACATCGCGGACCTGATTGCGGGCGATCTGGACGGGGACGGGTTCGTGGGGATCGCTGATTTGAACATCGTGCTGGGCGCGTGGAATCAGAATGTTCCGCCTGCCGATGCGCTGGCCGACCCGTCGGGTGACGGGTTCGTGGGGATCGCTGATCTGAATATTGTGTTGGGGAATTGGAACGCGGGCACGCCGCCGGGTGAGACATCGAACATCCCTGAGCCGGGGACGGTGTGTCTGATGGGGCTTGGGGGGTTGGCGGTGTTGAGGCGGCGGGCCCGTTGAAACCACACGGTGATCTGCGATCGCCCGCTAATCATGGCTTGCATTCACCCTGCGGTGGTTAGTTAATCGGGGGCGATGCCTAGCTCGACTTCGATGGAGGAGCGGATGCCGCCTCGGCCGGTCCAGTCGGTGCGTAGGAGCATCCATTTGGGGGACATGAGTTCGGCGAGGTCGTCGGCGATTTTGTTGGTGAGGGCTTCGTAGAAGATGCCCTCGTTGCGGAAGGCCTGGAGGTAGAGCTTTAGGCTTTTGAGTTCGACGCAGAGTTGGCTTGGGATGTATTGGAGTGTGACGGTGCCGAAGTCGGGGTGGCCGGTCTTGGGGCAGACGCTGGTGAATTCCTCGGCGACGTGCTCGATGAGGTAGTCGCGGTTAGGACTTGGGTTGTCGAAGCATTCCAGGAGGGTGGGGTTTGGCATGGTGTGGGTCTGAGTTTTGGGGTCGGGTGTTTCAGTGTAGGGGATGTTGGAAGGTTTCACTTTAGGCTATTGAAGTATCCCGGGCTGGGGCGCTTCGCCAATGGGCCATAACTCCCATCGGCGGAAGAAGATCTCGGCTAATTCGGTTTGCAGTTGCAGTTTACCTCGGCGTGGGGTGGTGTCGAAGGCTTCGTTGACCAGCGTACCGTTGACATACATACGGAGGTGATCGCCGTCGGCTATCACGTCCAGACGGGTCCACTCGCCGACCGGGCTGTCTGGGTCCTGTTGGCCACGGAAGCCCAGCTTGTCTTGCCAGTCGGGGTCACGGCCGAACCAGTTGATCCGTCGGTAGTGGTTCTTGTCAAACGTCTGGCGTGGCTCACCGGCTTGCCATATCGGCTCACCGTCACGGTCAAGCGAGGTTTCGCAGGTCATGGCTATCGGCACGGGCTCGCCGTCCTTCCCCGCTCCGTTGACCATGATCAGGTCGCCCACGCCGCCTTCGATGACCTGTACTTCAATCGCGGGCATCCATTTCCCGTCGTACCCGCCATCGGCACCGGAGCTGTGGATCAGCAACCCCGAGTCGCGGGCGGCATCAGCCCGGTCGTGCCAGGTCTTCTCGCCCCACTTGAATTCGATGACCATGTGATAATTTTCGTATTCTTGATCTGTGAGTATCCCGCCGAACCCGTCGCCGGTGACATGGAGCAACCCGTCGGTGACCCGGAAGACTTGCCTGGGGTCGTCGTATTTCCCATCCTCCAGCCAGGTGTAGAGCCCGTCGAGGTTCTCACCGTTGAACAGCTTGATCACCTCGTGTGTAGGCGAGATGGAGCTGGTTGGAGCGTCCGATTCATCAGCAGAAACCGCCTTCGCATCTGTAGCAGCTCCTGCGAGTAACAGCAGGCAACAGGTCGATATGATCTTGGTATGTGGAGCGGTAAACATGGCCGGCCTTCTTTTTGTAAGTATGGGATCGATTGAATCGCCCACACTATTCATTTAAGTCACGGATGAAGATGTTGCGGAACCATAGTGTGTTGCCGTGGCTTTGCAGTTCGATCTGGCCGGTGGTGGGCAACGGTTTCCCGGGCTCCCAATAATTCTCCAGCACCACATCATCCACGATCGGCACGCCGTTGAGTTTCACCGTAACCCGGTCGCTGACCATCCGGATGAAGAAGGTATTCCATTCACCGACCGGTTTGTCCGCATTGGCCTGTGGGAACCTCTCGTGTTCTTTGTTGTTCCACAGGCCGCCGGAGCCCTTTTTGGCACCGTGCTTAAAGAGGGGTTCGTGCTCGGTGTCCCAGATCTGTACCTGGGGGTTGCCTCGCAGGTACAGGCCGCTGTCGCCGGCGGTCGGCAGCTTCCAATCGACATACATCTCGAAGTCGCCGTAGCCTTTTGCGGTGCAGAGGTTTTCGCCTTGGCCGTCGAACTCCAACGCACCATCGACGACCCGCCAGTGGGCCCGCATGGATTCGTCCGCTTGGGCTTGAGCCTGGGCCAGCTGCTCGGCGGTCATCTGCGCACGTTTGGGTGGGTTGGCGACCAGCCCCTTCCACCCGGAGAGGTCTTCGCCGTTGAACAGGGGCGTAAAGCCCTCCGGCACATTCGGGGGAGGGGTATCGGCTAATGAAGGGTGTACCGCTACCAGAATGGCAAGCAGGATCACATGCATCAGGGAGCCGACCGGCGTGAATAGATTTCGCAACGTGAATCTCCTTAGCCAGGGGAAGCAGGCCCCATAAGACCTCTACCCGTATGTGCTGTCGGGCTGCTTGTGGACAGTATAAAGCGGTCCCGCCCGGAATTCATACATAGGCCCTTGGGAAGGTCTTTGGCAGTTAGTATTAGGGTTGCCCCTCCCGGATAAACGCCTAGCACGCATACGCCCTTCCCTGCTATCCTACCGGGCATGAGTAAGTCCCAGACGATAACCGAGGCGGATGTGAGGCATGTGGCCAAGCTGGGGCGGCTGCGTGTGAGCGATGACGAGGTGCATCACTTCACCGAGCAGCTCGCGGCGGTGCTTGAATATATCAGCAAGCTCAACGAGTTGGATGTGGAGGGTGTCGAGCCGATGGCTCACCCGTTGGAGTTGGTGAACGTGCTTAGGCCGGACGTGGAGCGGCCGGGGATGGCGACGGAATCGGCGCTGGTAAATGCCCCGGCGAAGATGCCGCCGTATTTTAAGGTGCCTAAGGTGCTGGGGGACGGCTCAGGCGCATGAATCCAACCGAGACCACATTAACTGAACTGCGTGACGCGATCGCTGGCAAGGCTGTTTCGTCTGCTGAGGCGACCCGAGCGTATCTGGACCGTATCGAGGCCCATGATTGCGGTGACAGCGGGCTGAACGCTTATCACGAGGTTTTTACTGAGCGGGCGATGGCGCGTGCCCAGGCGGTGGATAAGGGCGATGTGACCGGGCCGTTGGCTGGGGTGCCGATTGCGATCAAGGATTTGTTGTGTACGGATTACGGGCACACGACCTGTTGCTCGAAGATGCTGGAGAACTTCAAGGCTCCCTACACGGCGACGGCGGTGCAAAGACTCGAAGACGCGGGGGCGGTGATCCTGGGCAAGACGAACATGGACGAGTTTGCGATGGGCTCGTCCACGGAGAACTCGGCGTTTGTCACGACGCGTAACCCCTGGGACAGAGATCGTGTGCCGGGGGGATCTAGCGGCGGGTCGGCATCGGCGATGTCGGCGGACCTGTGTGCGGCGTCGATCGGGTCGGATACTGGGGGTTCGATCCGTCAGCCGGCGGCGTTGTGTGGCGTGGTGGGGATGAAGCCGACCTACGGGCGGATTTCCCGGTACGGGTTGATTGCGTTTGCGTCGAGCCTGGATCAGATCGGGCCGTTCACGCGCACGGTGGGTGATACGGCGTTGTTGTTGAAGGTGATGATGGGGCACGACCCGCTGGACTCGACCTCGGCGAACGTGCCGGTGCCCGATGACATCGATCGTGTGGATGAGGCGCCCAAGGGCCTGCGGATCGGGATTGCCCGGGAGTACATGTCGGACTCGAACGACCCGGCGGTGGCGGCGGCGACACAGAAGGCGATCGAGGTTTACAGGGATTTTGGGGCCCAGATCGTTGAAGTGGATCTGCCGCATACGGAGTACGGGATCCCGGTGTATTACATTGTTGCTACAGCCGAGGCCTCATCGAACCTGGCGCGGTACGACGGTGTGCATTACGGGCACCGCACGGATAAGGCGGAGGACCTGATTGATTTGTACTGCCGAAGCCGATCTGAGGGGTTTGGGGACGAGGTGAAGCGACGGATCATGCTTGGGACTTATGCGTTGAGCAGTGGATATTACGACGCGTATTACAGCCGGGCGTTGAAGGTTCGTCGGCTGATTAAGAACGATTTTGACTCGGCGTTTGAGAAGTGCGACGCGATTCTTTGTCCGACGACGACTGGGCCGGCATTTAAGATCGGGGAGTTGGCGGACGACCCGCTGGCGATGTACATGAACGATGTTTATACGGTCAACAGCAACCTGGCGGGGAACGCGGGGATCAGCCTGCCCGGGGGGACGGCGACGGTGGATGGCAAGGCGTTGCCGGTGGGTGTGCAGTTGCTTGGGCCGTCGTTTGAGGAATCGAAACTACTTAAGATTGCGCGTATCTTCGAGGCGGCGACCGATCATTACACGCTGCGGCCAACGTTGTAGAACACCCCCGGATTTTAATACCCCCGGGTTTCAATGCTCCCGGTTTTTAACAGCCGGATTTTAAAGCCCCCCCCCACCGATAGGAATCTACCGATGGCAAAGAACGATCGGCTCTACCTTGGCATCGACCTAGGCGGCACGAATATCCAGGCTGGGCTGTTGGGCCCCGATGACAAGGTGATTCAGACGGATCGCGTGAAGACCAAGGCCGATGGCGGTGTGGACACGGTGGTCAAGCGGATCGGCAAGGTTGTTGATTCTGTGCTGGAGAAGGCGGACGTAAAACTCAATGATGTAGCGGGGCTTGGGATCGGTGCGCCGGGTGCGGTGAATCATAAGAAGGGTGTGGTCATCAACGCGGTGAACCTGCGGTGGACCGACTTCCCGCTGGCGAAGACGCTGGAGAAAGAGTTGGGCATCCCGGTTGTGGTGGACAATGATGTGAACGTGGGGACGTGGGGCGAGTACATGGCTGGGGCTGGGAAAGAATATGACGAGCTGATGGGGATCTTCGTGGGGACGGGGATCGGTGGCGGGTTTGTGCTGGGCGGTGAGCTGTATCACGGGGCGATGCTGACCGCGGGGGAGATCGGACACACGGTCATTAACGCGGACGCCCCGTTGGGTAGGCGGACGGTAGAGAACCTCGCCAGCCGGACGAATATCGTCAATCATCTCAAGCAGTTAATCCTGTCGAACCACCCCAGCGTCATCAGCGAGTTAACGGATGGGGACTTGGACAAGGTCCGGTCAAAAATATTGGCGGAGGCGTTTGGCCAGGGTGATGAATTAACTCAAGAGGTTATCGGACAGGCGGCGCACTATATCGGGGTGACGATTGCCAACGCGGTGACGCTGCTGAGCCTGCCTTGCGTGGTGGTGGGCGGCGGGGTGACCGAAGCATTGGGGAAACCGTGGATCGAGCTAATTCGTGATGAATTCGACAAATACGTCTTCCCTTCGGGGCTTTCCAAGTGTAAGATAGTAGCGAGCAAGCTGGGTGATGACGCCGGGATTATCGGGGCCGCCCTGCTCGCTAAACAAAGGCTGGAGAAAGACTAGAGTTATCCACAATATGGTAAACTGGGTAAGGTTTTCTCTTGATGTTGGAGGTCACTTCAACTAAAAAGTGGAGACTGGATTCTCTATAAGTCGAGTATCTGGCTATCAACATGCTTTCTCCCCTCCGCCCCGTTGTCGCTTCGGCGACAGCGGGGTTTTTGTTTGTCTACTGACAAAGCGGGTGTGGCAAGGGGGCAGAGAGCAGTTGACAGGGTTAAAAGAAGGCGTGGCAAAGCTGGGTGCTGAGGCACCTTGCGATGGGGATGAGTGGGTTTAAGGGCAGGCGCTCGCCGTAAATCCTAGATTTGGGTGGCCTTGATGATTGAGGGGGGGGGCGGTGCTTCGGCCTTGCCGATGGTTTCTACGACGTCCATGCCGTCGGTGATTTTCCCGAAGGCGGTGTATTGGCCATCGAGGTGCTGGCAGTTTTCGCGGGTGAGGCAGATGAAGAACTGTGAGCCGGCGGAGTCGGGGTCCTGGCTGCGTGCCATGGAGAGGACGCCGGGCTGGTGTTCGCGGTCGTTGAATTCGGCGTCGATGTGCCAGCCGGGGCCGCCGGTGCCGTCGCCCTTGGGGCAGCCGCCCTGGATCATGAAGCCTGGGATAATCCGGTGGAAGGCGAGGCCGTCGTAGAAGCCCTGGCCGACGAGTTTGAGGAAGTTCTCGGTGTGGCCGGGGGCGACGTCGTTCCAGAGTTCGAGGGTCAGTTCGCCTTCGCTGGTGGTTAGTTTTACTTGGGGGTAATCGGGCATGGGGTTGGTCTCGTGTATCGGGTTTGGGGATCAGGTATGAGGCCTAGGGTCTGGGGGTTTCGGTGGCAAGCCAGAGGGCTTTGCTTTTCTACTCTACACTCCGGTTACGGCCACATGAACGTTTCGCGTGCGGGGGCCGTCGAATTCGCAGAACCATACCCCCTGCCAGGTACCCAGGACAAGTTGGGTGTCGCGGATGAGGATGGTGGCACTGGAACCCATCATTGAGGCCTTGACGTGCGAGGCGCTGTTGCCCTCGGTGTGGCGGTAGAAGGGCTGGGACCAAGGGACCATCAGGTCCAGCTGCTTGAGCATGTCGTGGACGACGTCGGGGTCTGCGTTTTCGTTGATAGTGATGCCGGCGGTGGTGTGTGGGACATAAATGACCACGGTGCCTTCGGCGACTTGGGCCTCGCGGACGGCCTGGCGGACCCTGTCGGTGACCTCGATCATCTGGTCACGTTCGCGGGTGCTGACCTGGAATGTCTGTGTGTGCATGGGCATACTGGCATCATAGCGTTCTCGTTAAGCGGCACGAGAGGGTCTGATCGGCTAACATGACAACCGTGAGGCGGGATAGTAAGATCACTCCGTCCTTTTATGATGCCCGCAGGAAATAGCATGAAACTGGCAGTCCCCAAGCAGACGGAACACGATGAGACCCGAGTCGCCTTGACCGCCCAGGTGGTCAAGAAGCTGGTGGGTCTGGGCGTGCAGGTGGTGGTTGAATCCGGGGCAGGCGACGCCGCCCACAACGATGATGAGGCCTACCAGAAGGCTGGGGCGACGATCGTCCCGCGTGACGGGGAGGCTCCCCCGCCGATCTGGGCGGAGGCGGATGTGGTGGCGGTGGTTAATCCGCCATTGGATTCCCAGGCCACATTGATGAAGCCGGGGGCGTTGCTGGTGGGGATGCTGGCACCATTGCAGAACACCGGATTGATCCGCACGTTGGCCGATCACAAGGTCACGGCTGTGTCTTTGGAGTTTATCCCCCGGATCAGCCGGGCCCAGGCGATGGATGTGCTGTCCAGCCAGGCGAACATCGGCGGGTACAAGGCTGTGCTGCTGGCGGCGGACAAGTGCCCCAAGATGTTCCCGATGATGATTACCGCTGCGGGCACGATCGCGCCTGCGAAGGTTTTTGTGATCGGGGCCGGTGTTGCGGGCTTACAGGCGATCGCGACCGCCAAGCGGCTGGGCGCGATTGTTGAGGCTTATGATGTCCGGGCGGTGACCAAGGAGCAGGTCCAGTCGCTGGGTGGGCGATTTGTTGAGCTGCCGACCGCGGCGCAGGACGACGCGGCGACTGGGGGGTACGCCAAGGAACAGACGGATGACGAACGCAAGCAGCAGGCTGAGCTGATGGCCAAGCATGTGACCGGGGCGGATGTGGTCATCACGACGGCCGCGCTGTTCGGCAAGGCCCCCCCGCTGCTGATCCCAGGCGATGTGGTTAAGGACATGAAGCGGGGCTCGATCCTTGTGGATATGGCTGCCGACCGAGCCGCTGGGCGGGGCAACTGTGAGCTGACCCGGCCCGGCGAAGTGGTTACCACCGACGACGGGGTTACCCTGATCGGCACGCTGAACCTTCCTGGGCTGGTCCCGGGTGACGCCTCTAATGTTTATGCCAACAACGTGCTGAACCTGCTCAAGGAGCTCCTGGACGAGGGCAATATCAAGATCGACCTGACTGACGAGTTGCAGAAAGGCGCGATCATCACCCACGACGGGCTGCTGGTCAACGAGATGGTCAAGCAGGCGATGGAATCCACCGCTGGCTGATCCGGCAATAACGAATCCGTATGGAACCAACTATGAACCCCCATGTATTCACCCTCCTTGCCGAGGCTACGGCAGACAAGCCGATAGACCCATTTGTCATCAACCTCGTTATCTTCGTCCTGGCGATTGCGCTGGGGGTTGAGGTAATTACCAAGGTGCCTTCGACCCTGCACACCCCGCTGATGTCCGGCTCAAACGCGATCTCGGGGATCACGATCGTCGGTGCTCTGCTCGCGTCATTCAGCGGGACGTTCTGGGCGTTTGGCGTGGTGCTGGGGTTTCTGGCGGTGGTCTTCGCGACCTTCAATGTCGTCGGCGGCTACGTCGTGACCAACCGGATGCTTGAGATGTTCAAGGGCAAGGACAGCAAGTGATGCTCAATATGATTTACACGACCCAACCTACGCTGACCCTCGCCTTGACCACCAAGGACTGGCTGGGGCTGGCCTACCTCCTCGCGGCGGTGCTTTTTTACCTTGGGCTGAAGATGCTCTCGAAGGTCACGACCGCTCGAAGGGGCAACCTGGTTTCTGCTTTGGGGATGCTCGTGGCGATTGCTGCGACGTTCTTTCAGATCAGTGGAGGGGAAACGATCAGCCTGATCTGGATCGTGATCGCGATCCTGATCGGTGGCGGTGCCGGACTGGTGCTGGCGGTGCGGGTCCCCATGACCGGGATGCCCGAGATGATCGCGCTGCTCAACGGCTGCGGCGGCATCGCTTCGCTGCTGGTGGCGAGTGGGGATTATCTTAGGAAATCTGATGTACAGTTGGTAGGTCTTGACTGGAACACACTGCTGGCGATCGGGCTTGCGACGTTGATCGGTGGGTTGACGTTCACCGGGTCGCTGATCGCCTACGCGAAGCTCGCGGGCAGCAAGCTCATCCCCGATGCGCCGGTGCAGTTTGCCGGGCAGAAGGCGTTGATCGCGGTGCTGGGGCTTGGGTCGCTGGCACTGGCGGGGGTTTTGGTGGCGCAGCCGGGTGCCTGGTATGTGCTGCTGATGGTAGCCGCACTTTCATTGATCCTCGGTGTGCTGCTGGTCATCGGTATTGGCGGGGCTGATATGCCGGTGGTGATCGCACTGCTGAATAGCTATTCCGGTATCGCTGCGGCGATGGCTGGGTTCGTCCTGAATAACTCGGCACTGATTATCACCGGTGCGCTGGTCGGGGCGTCGGGGATCATCCTGACCAATATCATGTGCAAGGCGATGAATCGTTCGCTGATGAACGTGTTGTTCGGCGGGGTCGGCGGCGCGGTTGCAGGCGGCAAGGGCGCAGCGGATCAAGGCCAGGCCCGTTCGTTCAGTATCGAGGACGCTGGGATCATCCTGGACGCGGCACGTTCGGTCATCATCGTCCCGGGTTACGGGATGGCGGTGGCTCAGGCACAGCACGCGGTCAAGGAGTTGGGCCAGCAGCTTGAGAGCCGATCGATCGATGTGAAGTACGCGATCCACCCGGTCGCAGGGCGGATGCCCGGGCACATGAACGTGCTGCTGGCCGAGGCAGATATCCCTTATGAGCAGCTTCAGGACCTCGAGCAGATCAACCCGCAGTTTGAGCAGGCGGATGTGGCGCTGGTCATCGGTGCCAATGACGTGACCAACCCCGCGGCACGACACGACACGGCGAGTCCGATCTACGGCATGCCGATCCTCGATGTCGATAAGGCACGCACTGTGTTCGTCATCAAGCGCTCGATGAACCCCGGGTTCGCGGGTATCCAGAACGAGCTGTACTTCAAGGAAAACACCGGCATGATCTTCGGTGACGCCAAGAAGGTCGTCAGCGAGCTGTCGGCCGAGCTATCGGCGAGTTGACCCCCGGATTCGCCCCGGATTTCCCCCGGCTTCATCGAGGGATGGCTGCGCAAATCCATCTGCTATTTAGTGTGATTACGTTGCCATCCGGCCTCTCGTAATTCATCGCGCCTTGCCCAAGCGCTTGATTCGTTCAATACGCTCTGGTTCGTCTCGCGACAGCCAGGGATCGCCGTGCATCAGCTCCCACGCACGGGCGAAGTGCGGTTGGGCCTCTGCTTCCCGATCAAGCTGTATTAGGCACTCGGCGATCTCCTCACGGGTATAGCCCTCAGACAGATTGCCCTGACGCTCGGGCAGTTCCAGTAGATCGTGTTGGATCGTGAGTGCCTCTTGTACGCGGTCCAGGTGCCGGTACATCTTTGCGATCGACCAGCGGCAGATGCCTATCTTCTTCTGGTTTCCCTCTGTCAGGAGCAGCGGCAGGTGTGACTCGAACATCTGCAGCGCGTCCCCGTGCCGGCCCAGGTCGTGGTAGGTCCAGCCCAGGTTGTTGTAGAGTACGCCTGCCCATCTCCGTGCGCGGGGGTCCTGGGCGGTCTCCGCGAACGCCAGGGCTTTGCGGTTCCAGTTGATCGAAGGCTCGCCTTTGGTCACGATCCCCAGCATGTGTGCCGCATCGACCGCGTAGTATTCCAGCCCAGTGTCCTCGGCCATGCGCAACGCTTGCTCAAAAACCGAAACCGATTCCGTCGGCTTCCCAGACGAATTGACCACACGCCCCCGTTCCAGGAGAACACGAACTTTCGCACGGTGCATCCCCGGTTCCATCAGACCATCGGCCTGGTCCAACGTTGCGTGGGCCTCATCGAATTTCTGCTGGAGCCCCTGTGTCCGGGCGATCTGGGAGAGCAACTCAGCGAGGTACGCGCCGTCGCCGGATTTGCGTACCGCGGGCAACAGCTTACGGAAAGCCGACTCGGTCCCCGCCGGGTCGCTGAAATCCCAGAGAGCATCAATATCCGGCAGACTGGCTTCACCTTCGGTTGTTTGACCCTCACCGCCCATCGAGCACGCTCCCGCCAGAAGGCTCAGCATGGTTATGAAAAGAACCTGTTGCATCACATCCCACACGGCCCGTTGGGGTCACCGCAACGACCGCACCCGCCCATGGGTGGCATCTCTCCCCTTGCTGCGCCTTTAGACGCCCCGGCGGCGAACTCGCTGTGTCGGCGTTGAGTCTTGCTGTTTCCGCATGACTCGCAGATCAACGGCTCATCCGCCTGGGCCATGGGTCGCAGAGCTTCGGTGATGTGGTTGCATTTTTCGCATTCGTATTCGTAGATCGGCATCCGATTGACTCCCGTGCCCGGCGGTACACCATCGACTATAGTTTAGGTTATGCCACGAACTATAACCAAAGCCAATATGTATGAAAACGCACTTCAGCTAGGGGGGATCCGTACCGGGACGCTGGATTATCCTGACGCGGGTGGGGGATTGGGGGGCCGGGGGTGTCGTGTTGCGTTATTTGATACGGGGTCGGGGTTGCGGTTCACGGTGGCGCTTGGGCGCGGCGGGGACCTGGTGAATGCAAAGTACAAGGAAGTGAATCTTGCATACCTGACGCCCAACGGGCTTGCGCCTGCCAGTGGTGGTGTGCAGCGGGAGGATGACTGGCTGCGTGCGTGGGCTGGGGGGCTGGTGACGACCTGTGGGCCCGAAACAATCGGGGCGGCGCGGGTGGAGGATGGGAAAGCGGTGGCGTTGCACGGTCGGCATTCCAATACGCCAGCGGCGGTGGTCGGGATTGAGAACCCTGACCCTCAGGGTGGTAAAGGTGAGATGTCGCTTAGCATGGTTATTCGTGACAGTCGGATGTTTGGGCCGGTGTTTGAGGTTCGGCGGACGATCCGTTGCAGATTGGGTGTGCCGGAGATCCATCTGCGTGATGAGGTTACTAACCTCGGGGATACGGCGGTCAGTCACAACTGGTTGTACCACGTCAACCTGGGTTATCCGTTGCTGGATGAAGGGGCGAGGCTGGTTTATCGGGGGAAGGCGGCGGTGTTACCGTTCACGGGTAAGGCGGTGTCGTCGGCGAAGCTCAACCGATTTAAGCGCATCCCGGCATCGTGCGATCGGCATGTCGGAGGGGGCGAGGATTGTGTGTTTGTCGACCCCCCCGCCGACCGCAAGGGGTTGGTTCATGTCGGGTTGGTCAATGCCAAACTCAAGTTGGGGTTGGAACTGGTGTACCCTAAGAAGCAGTTGCCGCGGTTTGTGAATTGGCAGCACTTCGGGCCGTCGGGGGGTTATGTTACGGGGCTTGAGCCGTTCTATGGGTCACTGATGGGCAAGGATAACGACCCCAGTAAGTTGGCGGGGACCACGCTTGGGCCCGGTCAGAAAAGAAAATATGAGTTAACGATCCGTGTGCTGGATGGGAAGGCGCAGACCGATGCGCTGAGGAAACATGACGGTGCGCTGATGCCGGTGGCGGGGTTGTAGATGTGAGGGGGCACGGCGATCTTTGATCGCCCGCTAAACCGCAAGCGTGACCTTGGGCGCGTCGTGGTTTGAAAATCTTGTAACCGGGGGGATCAATTGGTGAGGTTGCCGTTTGCCTCTGCGATTTTCATCATCGTGGGTAGCAGGTAATTAGCGCCTCGGTAGGTGTGGATCTGGCCGGAGATTTTGAAAACAGTTGTGTCGCCTCGTCGTTGAACCTCATTTTCCATGGTCTCCAGGATTTGGCAGGCTTGGAAAACCATGGGCAGTTCGGGCGTACTCTGTGTGTCGGACTCGAAGACAAACAGCAGGTGGCCGCCCTCGGCTGCGCGGATCAGTCGGCCGCGTCGGTTGTTGATGAACTCGCCTTCACGGCGAAGCGGTGGCGGGTCTTCTCCGGGGGCAATCCCCAGGACGGCGGGGTCGATATCGATGCTTGCGGCGGAGGCGCCGGGAGTTAATCCGGGGTACTGGACGGGGCGTTGGGACACGGGCTCGATGATCGGAGCGGCTTGCCGTGAGCCCAGCAGGTCGTTCATCGCCTGCTCGGCGGCGGCCTCTTCACTGGCGGGTTGGGTCGCTGGGGGGGCGGCTAATTCACTTGCTGGCGTGGGGGCGGTTTCGGCGGGTTGGGCCTGGGCGGACTGATTAGATATTTGGGCGATAGACAGGCCGAGTGTAAGAGCGATCAGCATCGACCGATTGAAATAACGTGGTTTCATGACGGGCTCCATGGTGAGTCGTAGATCAGACCCCAGTGATCATGCGGGGACAAACTCAATGCGTCTGCGGGTTGTCCCGTTTATCCAGATGGGAGGGGCGTTACGGACGGGTTGTTGTGAATGTGTCGGATTCAACGGTTGATACGCCGCGCCATGTGTGGACGCGATCGGCATGCCAACCGCTTAACGGCTTCCATGACAGGTAGACCGTGACGAGTTGGTCCATCCCCTGGCCGGCGGGACGGGCGACATCGACCTCGGCTCTGGCGGCACGGATACGCACGCCCTTGGCGTAGACAATCCCCACAACAGGGGTCACGTCTTCTTCAAAGGGGGAGACGGCTTGGTCTCCGATAGCACTGATGATCTGGGCGTAGGTGAGCTTGTCAGTGTCCTCTGGGAACATAATCTGAACGGGCCCGGTGATCCCGCCATCGTCGAGCGTGGCTTGGACAGCCAGGGCCAGGACGGTGCGGACGGTCCTGCCGTTGGGGTTGTGACTGGCGGTGTCTTTTTCCTGGGGCGGGATGTTCACATAGGGCTGGCAGCCGAGTGTCAACAGGGGGATGATGGTCAACACTACGGTGGATGTGATTATTCGGGTCATCGCAAGCTCTCCGTGCTTGAAGGGTGTTGCCCGGATTGTAACAGGACCGGCGGGGTGTGGCGCGGGTGCGGCTGTCTATGGAGATACGGCGGGCAGGTTGAGCGTGCTGGCGGAGGATTTTTTATTCCACGGTGACGCTCTTGGCGAGGTTGCGGGGCTTGTCCACGTCGTGGCCCCGCAGGACCGCGGCGTGGTAGGCCAGCAGTTGCAACGGCACTACGCTGACCAGCGGCTGGAGTGCGTCAGGCATCGGCGGGATGGTGAAGACGGCATCGGCGTATTGCTTGATCTGCTCGTCTCCCTCGGTGGCGACGGCGATGATACGGCCGCCGCGGGAGCGGACCTCTTGGATATTTGACATGACTTTTTGGTACTGCGTGCCCTGGGTCGCCAGGAAGACCACGGGCATGCCTTCGTCGATCAGGGCGATCGGGCCGTGCTTCATCTCGGCGGCGGGCATGCCTTCGGCGTGGATGTAGGAGATTTCCTTGAGCTTGAGCGCGCCTTCGATCGCGACGGGGTAGTTATAGCCCCGGCCAAGGAAGAGCCAGTTGTCACGGTCCACGACCCGTTCGACACAGGTCTTTATGTGGTCGGATTGTTCGAGCACCCGCTGGATGTAGTCGGGGACTTGTTCGAATTGCTTGAGGTACTCGGCGACCGCGTCGTTGGAGAGGTATTTTCGCTTGCCGATGAATAGCGACAGGAGGGTCAGCACGGCGACCTGTCCGACGAATGCCTTGGTCGATGCGACGCCGATCTCAGGGCCGACGTGCAGGTAGACCCCGGCATCGGTTATGCGTGAGATGGTTGAACCTACGGAATTAACCGCGCCGAGTGTCATCGCGCCGCGTTCACTGGCTTCGGTTAAGGCGGCGAGTGTGTCGGCGGTTTCGCCTGATTGGCTGACGGCGACCATGACCGTGCCGTCTTCGATGATCGGGTTTCGGTAGCGGAACTCACTGGCGTATTCGCAGCGTGCGGGGACTTTGGCGAGGTCTTCCATCAGGTATTCGCCGATCAGCCCGGCGTGGTAGGCGGTGCCTTGGCCGGTGAACAGGAATCGTTTGGCGCGGACCAGGTCACGGGTGATCTCGTTGAGCCCGCCGAGCACGACACGGCCTTCGCGGTGGTCGATCCGGCCACGCAGGCAGTTGCGGATGCTCTCGGGCTGCTCCATGATCTCTTTGAGCATGAAGTGGGGGTAATCGCCCAACTCGATCTGTTGGAGATTCATCTCCAACTCGGTCACCTCGCGGGTCACCGGGACGTTGTCCACGGTGGTGGTTCGGAACTCGATCGCCCAGGGGCCCTGCTCCTCGGTGAACTTGTCACGCTTGCCGGCGCAGAGTCGGACAACCTGGTAGTCGTCCAGGGTGATGGCCTGGGTGGTGTGGCTGACGATGGCAGAGGCGTCGGAGGCAACGATGTAGCTGCGTTCGGCGATGCCGACGATCAACGGCGAACCTTTGCGGGCGCAGACCATGGTGTTCGGCTCGATGTCACAGATCACAGCGATGGCGTAGGCCCCGGTGACTTCGCGCAACGCTTGTTGCACCGCGGACTCCAGGTCGGTCTCGTAGAGCTCAGCGATCAGCTTGGTGAGTACTTCGGTGTCGGTCTGGCTGGTGAAGGTGTGCCCCTTGCCCTCCAGGTAGGTTCGAAGCGAGGCGTAGTTTTCGATGATGCCGTTGTGTACCAGTGCGAGGCTGTGGCCCTGGCGTGTCTTGCCAACGTGTGGGTGGGCGTTGGATTCGCTGGGTTCGCCGTGGGTTGCCCAGCGTGTGTGCGCGATGCCGACGGCAGCGTCCTGGATGTCGGTTTGCTGGGCGATCTTGTCTTCTAAAACGCTGACGCGTCCCAGGCTCTTGTGGACCTGAATCCCGTTGGGGGTGACGACCGCCAGTCCCGCGGAGTCGTACCCGCGGTACTCCAAGCGTTTGAGGCCTTCGACCAGCAAGGGGGTAGCTGGTTTATTGCCGATGTAGGCCACGATTCCGCACATGCCGGGCTCCGATAAGGATGGACTTGCTGCGTGGATTATAGCCACACGCCCAGAGATCATCGACCAGAAAAGCCCTATGTATTCAGGAGGATGCGCGCATTAGAACGATGTCTATAACAACACGGCGACACAACCCGCAGATGTTTTATAAGACCCGGTGAATAACCCAGCGCAGGTCGAGCTGGTTGTGAGATCCGGGGAAATCGGGATCGTGATGTGGAATTCGCGGATCAACCTCTTTGCCATCGGCGGCTTCCGGGACGTGGTGGATCAGTTCCAGTGGCCCCCAGGGATCGTCCGGGATGTCCAGTTCCCAGAAGCCTTGCCCAAACGGGTAACGGTTGCTGGTGAGGCAGGGCGCGCCGGCGTTAAGGTACATCAGGCCGGAGTTGTCTCCGTTGCCGGGTTTGCCGCCGTTGGCGGGGTCCCACTGCCAGGGCTTGTGGATGTGGCCGTGGATGAAGACGATTCTTGCGGGGCTGTCGCGGAGCATCTCGTGCAAGGGTTTGGCTTCGGCGAGCGCGTGGCCCCAGGAGTGGGGGATGCCTGCGGGCATCTTTGCGGGGTAGTGACAGAGTACGACCAGTGCGTCGTCCTTGGTTAGAGTTTCGATAAACGCAGTCACGTCCCGCATCTGCTCGTAGCCCAGGGCCCCGCGTGACCACAAGAGTTGTGGCTGGGCTGAGTCGAGGCAGAGCAATCTCCAGTGATTATCCAATGGCCTGACGTGGGGGAAGGAGTCTGGCAGCAGCCCGCCCATGTGCGATCCCATGCGGTTTTTTCGAGCCGAGCGGAAGGTGTATTTGTCGTGATTGCCGGGCACGATGACCGTCGGCACCTTCCGGCTCAATGGCTCAAGGTACGTCGCCACATCGTGAAACTCGTCTTCCAGCGAGGTTGTCGTTACGTCGCCTGATAACAGCACCGAGTCGGGCTTGAGCGCAGCAACACGGTCGATCATCGGGGCAAGCACTCGGTGGTTGAATCGGAACCGGCGGTTAATCATCAGGTTGGCGTGGCCCAGCAGACGTTTGCCGACCAGCCTAGAGGGGTGGACGCGGGTCTGGAACAGGTGGATGTCGCCGATCAGTGCAAGACGCAAGGGGAAGGTCCGAGTATCGGGTTTTGGGTGTCTGGTATCTGAAGAGGGTATAGGGTCTGGGTTTTCGGCTCGCTATTTGGCTTTGAGAGGTTCCGGGTACACGATCGCGGCGAGTGTTGCTTGGCCGTAGCGGTCCCAGAGTTCCTGAGTGTCCATCTTGTTTGCGTTCTTGGGCAACTCAAAGGTGATGCAGGGGATGTTGTGATCGATCCCGAAGTAGGAACCCAAGGAGCCGGGGCGGCCGCCCAGACGTTTGACCGGGAGGTCGGTGTGTTTCCCCATAGCCTCGGCGATAGCCTGCGCACCTTCCCCATCGTAATCCACACACTTCAATGGTTGGTGGTAGGTCACGATACGGCTGGGCTTGTAGCGTTCAATCTGTTTAAGCACGGCACGTGATTCGGGCTGGGACAGCGGTTCATCGCCGTGGCCTTTTTTCTTGGCGTCAAAGTTGTCAGCGGGGAAGTTTCGGTTCAGGTCGATGCCGTTGGCGTTGCGTCGTTTGTTGGCTTTTACGCCGTCGGGGTTGACCTGTGGGAGGATCACAACGGTCCGGCCTGCGAGCAGTTCGGGGCGAGTCATCAATTCATGGCCGAGGCGTTCGAGTAGCGGCACCCCGGCGGCCTCGTTGCCGTGGATCCCCGCCATCAGCAGCACGACGTCGTCGCCGTTGCCGTAGACCCGGTACATCAGTGGCCGATTCTGCACCGACCGCCCGCCGACACCGGCGTGGTAGGGCTGTTTCACGGGGAAAATACCCGAGGGTTCAAGGCCCTGCGTGCTTTGACAGCCAGCGAGAAAAATGGCGGCGAGACAAACAACCGGCAGGCGGAGGCTAAACAAAATCAGGGTTCCCATTCTGGTGGACGGGTGGTTTAACAAAGAACAAACCGCAGTCTACCCGCCCACACCGCACTGGTCATTCTCGTGCGGGTGAGCCGCCGGGGCGGACCACCTGCTTGACCGCGTCCATGAAGGATTCGCTCAAGAGGTTGACCTTCATGTCCTGTGGTAGGTAGCCGTCGATGTTTTTAAACGCCTCGGCCATGTGCTTAGCGACTTCGATTTGCACGAAGGCTTCGGGGCCTGCGGCGGTGTAAGCGCGGAGCCTAAGCTCGGTCGCTTGGGCCTCGGCTGTGCCGATCGCGATGATCGCCTGGGCCTTTAGTTCGCCGGACTCCATCTCGCCCTCGGCGGCGAGCACGGCCCGCTTCTTGTCAGCTTCCGCGGCAAGCTCGACCTGTTTGGCCTGCGCCTCGGCAGCAAGCACGACCTGCTCCGCCTGGGCTTCGGCGGCGAGCACGACCTGCTTCTTGGACGCCTCTGCGGCAAGCACCTCCTGCTGGGCCTGCTTCTCTGCTCCCAGGATGCCGACCTCCTTGTCACGCAGGCCCTCGACGAGTGCTTTCTCGTACTCGGCCTGGGCCTCGGCCTTCACCTTCTCCGCCTCGGCGAGTGCGGCCTTGGTTTCTTCACGGGCACGCATCTCACGCTGGATCGCCACCTGCCGGGCCTTGATCTCGCCGACATATTCGGGGTCCAGCCCGATCGACTCGATCACGAAGTTTTCGACCAGCACGCCGCGTTGGCCCAACTCGTTTTCGGAATCCGTAAGCCGGGCGAAGATATCACCCTGCAACTTCACCAGCCCCGCCCCGCTGTACGCCTCGATCGCCGTCCGCAGCGTTGCCTCGTCCTTCACCACACGCATCAACTCCGGACGCAGCACCTTTTCTTCGATGCTGTCGCGGACTGTTTTATGCAGTTCCAGGAGCTTGACGGGGTCGATCCGCCAGCGGACATTCAGCGAGATACGCATGTCCTGGCCCTCGGCGGATTGGACCATGTAGCTGTCTTGCTTACGGCCCGATCCGTATTCAATATCTTCGGCTAGATCGTTCATCACAAAAATCTGACTGGACGCGTCGTAGTGATAAATCTTCTGGGTGAAGCCTGGGAACAGGATGTAGGTCTTGGGCATCAGCACATCTTCGAGCACGCCCTCCGACCAGGTTTCTTTCACGCCGTACTCGTTGCCGGCGATCGTCTCGATATCAAAGAGGACCAGGGAGGTAATCAGCAGGAAGACTGCGATCACACCAAACACAATAAGGGACGTATAGTTTCGCATTGGTTATTTCTTCCGTAAAGCGGCAATCGTGCAGACAAACAGGTAGACCAGCAACACAAACATCAGGACCGGCAGGACCGACCTGAGCATCATCATCTTTAACACAAGCACGGCGATCAGCACCGCGACCCACGCCACCAAAAACATCACCACGATCCACGGACGGAACAGCCCCTGGTGCTTGGGGACGTACTCTATCACTTTGATGTCGTCGCGTTGTTTGGCCATGGGCTTATTCTCAATCACCG
This sequence comes from Phycisphaeraceae bacterium, assembly GCA_029260615.1. GTDB lineage: Bacteria > Planctomycetota > Phycisphaerae > Phycisphaerales > Phycisphaeraceae > JAJRRS01. The sequence continues at coordinate 41,163 of JAJDCX010000089.1, forward strand.
GTATGGGCGGGGAATGGGAAACGTCTTATCGACAGCAGTTTAACAAGATATCACCGCCTGCTCACCCGAGTTACGCACAGGTGGGAAGCGGCGGTGTGGTTTTGTCAGGATTGGGGCAACAAGAGGCTTAGTTGAGCCTTTGGTTTTATATGGATTGTGGCTGGGGGCAGGTTGTTGCCTGATTTTCCTGTGCTTCCTGGGGTAGTGCCGCGTCTCCGCCGACGCCCGGGCCGTCCTGGCTGTAGAACTTGTCGAGTACGGCTTTCCAAGCGGGCAGGCCCAGCACGGAGATGAAGGATTGTTTGACTTCATCACAAAGCGGGTGGTGTCGGCTAAAACGTATCCCGAATTTGCGCATCAGGCGGGACGCCAGATGTTCGCCGTGCAGTGCAACGGAGAGCTGGAAGTGATCGAGCAGCACATCACGTTGTTGAAAGATCGTCGGGGGTGTGGCGGCGGCTTGGGTGTCCCCTACGAGCAGGGCGCGGGCTTGGGTGAAGACCCAGGGGTTGCCGATGCAGCCGCGTGCGACACTGACGAAGTCGACGCCGGTTTGGTCGATCATCTTGAAGATGTCGGATGCCTGCCAGATATCGCCGGACCCGCCGATGGTGAATCTGTCGCCCCCCCCACTACTACCGGTCCCCCCATACTGGTCGGTCAGGGTGCGGAGGAACGACCAGTTGGATGGGCCCAAATACTTCTGCTCCACGCTGCGCCCGTGTACCACCGCGCCGGCATAGCCCAGGTCGATTGTAGCTTGGAAGATCGTGTGGAAGTTGGCCAAGGCCTGGGGGGAGTCGTCGCTGCCTCGGCGGAGTTTGACAGTGCAGGGGACATCCGTGCCGACCGCCTGGATCACGGCATCGAGGATCGCCACCGCCTCATTGGGGACCGACATCAGGTGCCCGCCGCGGGACTTTTTCTTGATCTTCTTTACCGGGCAGGCCAGGTTGACGTCGATCACGTCGTAGCCCATGCCGACCAGGATCTTCGCCCCGGCGGCGATGTCCGCGGGGTGTGAGCCCATTAGCTGGCCGGCGATCGGGTGGTCGCCGTCATCCAGTTCGGCGGACTTAAGCCCCCTGCCGCCCTGGATCAGGAACTGGTCCAGCAGGGCCTCGGTGACGCAGTACGGGCAGCCGTGACGCCGGGCTACCAGCCGCATAGCGGTGTCGGAATAGCCCGCCAGCCCGGCCTGGAAAAAGGGTGCGTCGAGTTGCAGTTTGCCCAGTCTTACCATGGGCGTCATTATAGGCCCACGCCCGCCACGGGTTTCACAAGGCAAGGAGCCAATCGGATGAATGTTTCGCTTTTGAATTACAGGGGCTTTTTGGGTGTTCTGCTGATCGCGGTGGGGATGCTTGGCCTGACAGGCTGCCAGCAGGACCTGCCGGTGTTGGACGAGCCCACCGCCTCGGCGCTGTCTGCCCTACGCTACCCCGGAAAATCAGAGTACGGCCCGGACCTGGACATCGTCGTCGTCCGAAAAGGTTCGCAGATCAGCCTGACCAACCGCACCGCACGTGGCTACGAAGGCATGCAGATCTGGCTGAACCAGCAGTACGTCCAGCAGGCCGATGCGATCGTCATCGGCAGCAACCCGGGCATCCATCTGGCGACCCTCATCAACCGCCACCGTGAACCTTTCCCAACCGGGACGTTCCTCCAGCCCGACCTGGCCCGGGCGGTCATCTCCGTGGAGTTATACGATCCTGTGGGTAACGTCCGCTATCGCCTGACGGTCCAGCCCGATAACGACGCGCTTCGATTGTGAGTCAAATCGGACCGATGTTGCTTGGATAGCTGATGCACAAGCACCCCTGGTTCATCCAGGGACATCGTCCCGAAAACTCGCCCGGAGCCCAGCCATGAGCGCAGCCCTGCAGCACTACGACGCCATCCCATTCCCCAGTAAGAATGAGCAAACCATGGACGGACAGATACTTTGGAAGCGTTACCAAGACCACCTGTGCAAGTGCCCAGGGCTTGGGATCAGCCTGGACATCTCACGGATCACGTTTGGGACCGACTTCTTCGGCACGATGAAGCCGGCGATGGATAAGGCCTACGACGCGATGGCTCGCCTGGAGTCCGGCGAGGTCGCCAACCCAGACGAGGGGCGGATGGTCGGGCACTACTGGCTGCGTTCGCCCGGGCTTGCGCCGACTGATGAGATCGCCAATGCGATCCGTACCAGCCTCAAGGACATCGCCGAGTTTGCCAAGGCGGTGCATGCTAAAGAGATCACCCCGCCGGATGCGGGTAAGTTCACCGAGCTGTTGCTGATCGGCATCGGTGGTTCGGCGCTTGGCCCGCAACTGGTGGCCGACTGCCTGGGCACGAAGCGCGACAAACTGAAAGTTCACTTCATCGACAACACCGATCCCGACGGTGTCGAGCGCGTGCTTACCGGGTTGGGCGCACGGATGAAGTCCACACTGGCGGTGGTCATCTCCAAGTCCGGCGGAACCCCCGAGCCCCGCAACGGGATGCTGCTGGCACAGGCTGCTTTTGCCGCCAAGGGGTTGAGCTTTGCCAAGCAGGCCGTGGCCGTGACGGGTGACGGGTCGAACCTCGACAAGATCGCCGAGAAAGAAGGCTGGATCAAGCGGTTTGCGATGTGGGACTGGGTCGGTGGCCGGACCAGCGTGATGTCGGCGGTGGGACTGCTGCCCGCGGCGTTGCAGGGCTTGGATATCCAGGCTTTCCTCGATGGTGCTGAGAAGATGGACACGCTCACCCGTGTTAACAAGACCGCCAAGAACCCCGCCGCGTTGCTCGCGTTGATGTGGCACCACGCCACCAAGGGCAGAGGCGAAAAGGACATGGTGGTGCTGCCCTACAAGGACCGCCTGCTGCTGCTGTCGCGCTACCTCCAACAACTGGTCATGGAAAGCCTGGGCAAAGAACAAGACCTTGACGGCAAGACCGTTAACCAGGGCATCGCTGTCTACGGCAACAAGGGTTCGACCGACCAGCACGCCTACGTCCAGCAACTCCGCGACGGGCTGAACAACTTCTTCGCCAACTTCATTGTCGTGCTGCAAGACACCGCACGCCCCGGGCGGACTGAACCGCTTGAGGTCGAAGATGGCGTGACCCCCGGCGACTACCTCAACGGCTTCTGGCAGGGCACGCGCACGGCGTTGTTCGAGTCAGGCCGTGATTCGATCACCATCACCGCAGACAAACTCGACGCCCGCACCTTGGGCGCATTCATCGCGCTCTATGAAAGAGCGGTGGGTTTCTACGCGACACTGGTGAACATCAACGCCTACCACCAGCCCGGCGTCGAGGCCGGGAAGAAGGCCGCCGCCGCCGTACTGGATATCCAGCACAAGGCGGTGGCACACCTTAAGAGCCAGCCCGGCCAGGCGTCGGACCCAGGCGAGATCGCCCAGGCGATCGGTGATCCCGAGCAGGCCGAATCGATCCACCACATCCTCGAACACCTCGCATCTAACAAACGGGGTATCACCCGGGCACGTGGGAAGTTTAAGGCTACAGCCTAAAACCTTTCGTGTCTTTGTAAATAAGAAAAAGCACAAAGGCCCACGTTCTAAGAACGTGGGCCTATTTTTCAATTTCATATTAAACGATTAAACGGACCCGCGTGACAAACGTCACCTCGGGAGCTACAGCGAACCCTTCGTGCTGGGGACGTCGTCGCCGGTGACGTTGACCGCTACCCGAAGTGCCCGGCCAAAGGCCTTGAAGATCGCCTCGGCGATGTGGTGATCGTTCTCGCCACGGGGGGCTTCGATGTGGCAGTTGAATTTACCCGCGTTGACCACGGCATTAAAGAACTCACGGACGAGCTGGTTGTCGAACGAGCCTATCTTTCCGAAGGAGTCTTTGAAGGCCACATCAAAGACCAGCGCAGCACGGCCGGACAGGTCGATGCTGACCCGTGCTAGTGCCTCGTCCATCGGGACGGAAGCGAAGCCGTAGCGTTCGATACCCTTCTTGTCGCCGAGCGCCTGCTCTAATACCTGGCCCAGGACGATGCCGACGTCTTCGACGGTGTGATGGTCATCGATGTGTGTGTCGCCGGTCGCGGAGACGTTCAGGCCGAACTTCCCGTGACGCGCGACGTGGTCGAGCATGTGGTCGAAGAACCCGACGCCGGTCTTATTTGAGTAGTCGCCTGTCTTTGCGGGGTCCAGGTTCAACTCGACGGTGATGTCGGTCTCGTTGGTCTTGCGTGTGATGGATGCGGTGCGTGTTGGCATGGGGTAAATCCGGGAGCAGGGGTAAACCGGGGGGCCGGAGGCTCATTATCGTGTCAGGTTCGGGCGGTGAGTACGCTTAGCAGGGTGTCATTTTGATCGGGGGTCCCGATGGTGATCCGAAGCTTGTCGCGGAGACGGTCCTGATCGAAGTATCGCACGAATACCCCCTGGGCCTTGAGTGATTCATAGATAGCCTGGGCGTTGGGGCCCTTCTTAGGTGGCTGGGAGAGGATAAAGTTGCTGTCGCTGGGCCAGACCCACCAGCCAAGCCTTGCCAGCTCATCGCCGACACGTCTGCGCTCATCGACGACTTTGCTGCAGGATTCACGGGCCGCATCCCGGCTATTCAGGGCGGCGACGGCGGCGGCCTGGCTCAGCGCATCGGTGTTGTAGCTGTCGCGGGCCTTGTCGAGCGCCGCGATCAAGTCACGGTGACCCAGCCCGTACCCAAACCGTAGCCCGGCAAGGGAGTAACCTTTGCTCAGTGTTCTAAGCAGCAAGACATTGTCCATCGCGTCTTCGCCACGGATCAGCTCAAGGGCGTCGTCCCGTGCAAAGTCTACATAAGCCTCGTCTACCAGCAGTACGCCGTTGAACTCTGTAGCGATCTCTCGAAGCCGGTCGCGTGATTCGTATCGGCCAGAGGGTGCGTGGGGACTGACCACCAGTGCCAACCGACAGCCGGCATTGTTGAGCCGACCCGCGAAGTCCAGGGGGATCGACCAATCTTCTTCTAATGGCACACGGACAATCGGGGTGTCGTGTATCCGGGCCAATACGTCGTACAGCGAATAGGTCGGCCATGTCTCTCCAATCCCCCCCGCTACATCGCCCCCGCCCCCGGATTCCTCGCTCCCCGTCGGGTCGCAGAACACGGTCATCGCCAGGCGTAACAACTCGTCCCCCCCGTTGGTCGCGATGACTTGGTCGGGGTCAAGGTCGTGCATCTCGGCAGCGGTGAGGCGAAACCGGTTTGCAGTCGGCGAGGGGTAGCGGCGTAAAGCATCCGCACCGACACCCACTACCGCCTCCAACACCGCCGGGGCCGGGGGGTAGGGATTTTCGTTTGTGTTGAGCTTTACGATCTTGGAGTCCTGCGGCTGTTCACCGGGGACGTAAGGGCTCAAGCTTCGGATATTGTCTCGTTCGTAGGCCATGAATCCCCTATCGTCGCCGCAGGGGCATCGCTGGTCAATCCGCCAAGGGATCAGGACGGTATGGCTATCGCCCTATTTTCATCTTGAGGAAATCACCTGTTATAAGATAAAATTTAGCCTAAATATTATTTTATATGGAAGGGGGGGGGGTATTTATTTGTAGAAGGGAGATGCCCAAATACATGAGGCGTTCTAACTTAGGGACTGGTGATACTCTGTGGGATACTTGAGCAGACCTGTGCCGCTAGGACTGATCGCGTAAACTGTGGACCTATGACGCTCAAGGCCGGCTGGATATACATGGCGGTGGTGGTGACCGCCCTGCCGATCACGGGTTGGCCCGGTGGTGTTGGCCGTGGTATCCCCGGGCCGTCTGTGGCATGGGCCGATACGCAGGGCGACGTGATGGACGCGGCTGTTCTTCTTATGTCGCAGAGCACGATCGTCGATCGGCGCGGCAGACATAACCTGCTTCTCAAAGCCATCCGCCACATGGGCGATCCTGCAACTAAGCCTTTATTTGAATCGCTGGCCAGCGCTACGCACCCGGGGTTAAAGATCCACGGTATCCTCGGCCTGGCTGAACTTAGCGAAGACAAGCGGGTGGACCTCGCGTTGATCGCTCAGATCGACGACCCCATGGTGCAGAGCACGGTCATCACCGCGGCGATGGATGGGGAGCTACTTGACCACGAACAAGCGGTGCAACTGCTCGCGTGGGACGGGTTGGCGGATGAGGTCAAAACCCTGGTCGCTGTCCGCCTGATCGAGGCGGGTGATTTTAGTGATACTACCGCACTGAGTCATGCGCTATCTAATTCCAAGAAACTCGGCGGCGGCGCGCTGGCGGCCCTGCTGCTGGTGCAGTTGGACGACCCTGCCGGGCTGGACCATCTTCGCTCGGTGGTGGATGTGTCCGACGATTCACAGCGAGACACTGTCCGCGTGATGCTCTTGCAAACAGCATTGAAACACGGGTTCAATCGGGTCTCCCCCTGGGCTTTAGAAGTCGCCAATGAGCCCGGTGCCGATCCGGTGCTTGGGCTGTTGGCCTTGCGTACCGCGTTGCGTTTCGGTGAGCCCGGCGCGGTGGATCTCTGGCAAACGTTTTACGACAAAGCAAAAGATTCCCCCGCCGGCCGTGTCCGTCTGACGCTCACGCTCTTGCACCTCTCGCCTTGGTTGGGCCCGGACCTGTTTGAAGTTATCAAGGGGGATTCCGATCCGATGCTCCAGGCGATCGGCGAGACCGGTTGGCATATCGCCTCGGGTTCTTCCCAGGTCGCAGACGCGGTGGCGGGACTGTTTGAGTTTGGCCACCCGATGATTAACGCCTGGGCTTTGGCGTTCGCGGGGGATCACGCCGAGGACTTTGACGCACAGGTTATCCTCCTTGGGCTGGTACTTGCTTACGAACACAGCCCCCAACGCGGCAAGGCCCGGCGTCTGGATGAGGCGGTGCAGGCGGTCCAGATTCTCTACGAGCGAAACCCCGACGCCGCGGTGAAACTGCTACGCCCGATACTTTCTGACCCCTCGACCGACAAGCTGCTGACTCAGGCGGTTCTGCTGGGTCTGATCCGCACACGGGCTGTCGATGCGGTGGATGTGGTGCAGGGGATGGAAAAACAACTCAACAGCAACGACGCCAAAGGGCTGGCATTGCTGCTGCTGGCACGGACGGATAAGCCGATGGATGCCCAGCAGATGGACGAGCTGGCGCTGCACGCATGTGGCGGGGGCCGGCTTGAAGATTCGCTGCGTGTCCAGGCGGCATGGCATTACCTCAAACGCACCGGTGCCGCCGACCAGGCGATCGCCCGGGTGCTTGGAAACACGACCCCATGAGTGAAATCCCCCTGAGCCAACCCGACATCAACGAGTCGGACATCCTGGCTGTTACATCCGTGATGCGATCCGGCCGACTGAGTATCGGCCCAAGGCAGGACCTCTTCGAGCAGATGGTCGCTGAACGCTGCAGCAGAACCCAGGGTGTGGCCGTGTCGTCGGGCACGGCGGGTCTGCACATGGTCCTTGAGGCGTTGGGCATCGGCCCCGGCGACGAGGTCATCACCACACCGTTCAGCTTCGTCGCAAGTGCCAACTGCATCCTCATGGCAGGCGCCAAGCCCGTCTTTGTGGACATCGACCCTGCTAGCCTGAACCTCGATCCTGCCAGGCTCGAAGCCGCGATCACCGACAAAACCAAGGCGATCCTCGCCGTCGAAATCTTCGGCAACCCCAAGCACATGGATCGCATCGCACAGATCGCAGGTGCCCACGAAATCATCCTGATCGAAGATGCCTGCGAAGGACTGGGCGGGGTCCACATGGGCAAACCCGTCGGCTCCTTCGGACGGGCCGCGGTCTTTGGGTTCTACCCCAACAAGCAGATCACCACCGGCGAGGGCGGGATGATCGTCACCGATGACGACCGTCTGGCTGACCTCTGCCGATCCATGCGTAACCAGGGCCGACCCGTCGATGCCCACAAGGGTGACGCCAACAAATCCGGGGCATGGCTCGCGCATGAACGCATGGGCTACAACTACCGGATGTCCGAGATCACCGCGGCGCTGGGCTGTTCTCAGATGGAAAGGTTGGACACGTTTCTATCGGCACGCCGCAACGTCGCCGGCATGTACATGCGCCGCCTCATGGACTTCGACGACCTGATCCTCCCCAACGTCCAGCCGGGCACGGAAGAGGACATGTCTTGGTTCGTCTTCGTGGTCCGTCTCTCTGACCAGTACGCCCACGTCGAACGCGACCGCATCATCACCGGCATGCGACGCCACGAGGTCGGGGCCTCCAACTACTTCCCCTGCATCCACCTCCAGCCCTTCTACCGCGAGATGCTCGGCCACAAAAAGGGCGACTTCCCCGTCAGTGAATCCATCAGCGAGCGCACCATCGCGCTGCCCTTCTTCAACCGCATGGACGAAACCCAGGTCGAGTTGGTCTGCCACACGCTGAAAGTTATGATCCAGAGAGAGCAGTTGCTCAAACGTTGAACGGAAAAGCGGGCCCGGGATACCGGGGGTGCCGGGGGAATCCGGGGGCAAGCCCGCGACAGAACAATGGCCATTATGTTATTGGGGGTCTTGTATGCATGACGACGACCAGACATTTTCCTGCCCACACTGCGACCGCCGGTTTCTCTATAAGCCGGAACTCGAAGGCAAGCGAATCCGCTGCAAGTGTGGCGAAAAGTTTACCGTCGAAGCGCCGTTGATAGAGGAGCCCGACTCCTACAGTCTGGGCGATAATCCAGAAGATGAAGACGACGGCCCGGACCTGATGGCCCTGCTAAGCTCGGCTGGCGGTGATGCGGCACCTGTGTCGGCACCCGCTGCATCGGGCAAGTTCTGCCCGTCCTGCGGGTCTGCTGTCGGCGATACTGCGGCCCTGTGTATTCAGTGTGGCACCAACCTCAAGTCGGGAAAGAAGTCTGGGAAGACTTCGGTCGTGCCGGGTTGGGCGTCATCGCATGAGAACACATCCAGCGCCGTCCGTGTCAAGATCGTTGGTGCCGGGCTGGGGTTGCACGGCCTGGGGTACCTGGCGTTGATGCTGGGGCTGACCTTGGCGGCGATCGGAGGGGGGATGCTTGCCGGCGGTAATTCAACGGGTGAGACGTTGACACTCATCGGCGGGGTTGCCATGATTGGTGGGATACCGCTGCTGGTGATCGGGCCGTTCCTTGGCCTGGCGGCACCCGCCGAAGCGGGTCGGGGGCTGCTGATCGCATCAATCGCCTGCTATCTTGGCGGGACAGCGTTTATCATTGCCATCGCCATGGGGGCGGTCCCCGAGTTTTTAAGTGCCCTTGGAAACGCACCGTTCCTCATCGGAGCAGGTTGCTTCCTGGGATTCCTGCAGAAGCTCTCGGTTTATCTCGATGACGACAGCCTCTACACGCGGACCGAGTTCTTATTAAAGACCTTCTTCCTGATCGTCGTCCTGACATTCCTGATGTTCATCCCACTGCTGGGTTGCCTTGCGGTGATGGCCGCGATGGTGGCTCAAATCGTCTTCGCGTTCGCCTACGCAGGGACCGTCTGCCAGGCTGCGTTGTCTGCACTAAGAACGTAAGCCGGCCAAAGAAATGATCCAGGTGTGGTGTGTACCCTCTCTGCAGCCTCCGTGCTGTGGCGGTTCAACCACGCCTACACATTAAACAAGAAGTGACACACATCCCCGTCGCGCATGACGTAGTCCTTGCCCTCGACGCGCATCTTCCCCGCGTCCTTGATCGCCTTCTCGGCCTTGTGTTCTTCCAGATCATCGACCGAGTAGACCTCGACACGGATAAACCCGCGCTCAAAGTCGGTGTGGATCACACCTGCCGCCTGCGGCCCGGTGGCGCCGATCGGAATAGTCCAGGCCCGGACCTCTTTTTCGCCGGCTGTGAAGTAGCTCTGCAGATCCAGCAGCCCGTACGCCCCACGCGCCAGCGCACTAAGTGCCGGCTCATCCAGCCCGACTCCCTCTAACAACTCCGCCCGGTCGGCGTCATCCAACTCCGCCAACTCGCTCTCCAATTTCGCACACACCGGCACCACCGCCCCGCCCTCGGCCTCGGCCCGGTCTCGCACGAGTTTGACCAGATCACCCTCGCCATGCAGATCGTCTTCGTTGACGTTAGCGACATACAGCACGCGCTTGGCGGTGATGAACCCGAAGCTCTTGAGTTCTTTTTCCTGTTGTTCGTCTAACTCGATGCCACGGATCGGCTGGCCGGCATCCAGTCTTTTCTGGCACGCCTCCAACAGCGTCACCCGTGCCTTGGCGTCTTTGTCGCCGGTGCGTGCGGTGCGGACCGCTTTGTCCATCGACGACTCGACCGTCGCCATATCCGAGAGCATCAACTCCGTGTCGATCGTGTCGATGTCGCGGATCGGGTCCACTTTCCCATCGACGTGAACCACATCCGGGTCTTCAAAACACCGCACGACGTGCAGCACCGCATCGACATTCTTGATGTGGGTGAGGAACTTGTTGCCCAGGCCCTCGCCCTTACTCGCGCCTTTGACCAGCCCCGCGATATCCACAAGCCGAAGGATCGCCGGGATAACTTTCTGGGTCTGGATGTGGCTCTGAATAATCTCAAGCCGACCGTCCGGTACCGGCACGACCCCAACATTGGGCTCGATCGTGCAGAACGGGTAATTCTCACTGGGTATCCCCGCCGCCGTCAGCGCGTTAAACAGCGTGGATTTACCGACGTTGGGGAGTCCGACTATGCCTGCTTCCATGGGGTGCTTCGGGGGTTGGGATTCGGGGTTGGGGGTTGGTTTCGAGCGGGGCAGTGTAGTGCCGGACGGCCTTTTCGCCAAGCGGTTGGGGAGGGACGTCGTCTGGCCCCGGTTGCTACAATCAAGCTACATGGCAGCGAAACCCACTGAAACCCGGGACGTGATCTGGCCGTTTGATGGGGAGATCAAGGCCAGCGGATTGTTGCGCGTTTGGGATTACGGCAATGCAACGCTGTTGTATAGAAGATCACAGATGAGGATGCCGTTCCTGATATTGGCGTTAGCCTTGTTTGCAATCTTTGTGTGTCTCGCCATTTTTGCCTATTTCACAGTGCTAAGAGAATCCTGGACTTGGCCTCTTGCTG
>JAJDCX010000090.1 GCA_029260615.1 Phycisphaeraceae bacterium
GAACCTTTATTCGCTTGACGGCGGGTTTTTCAGCCTCACCAGCTCCATCCCCCCACCGCCTCTGCCCGATCCGCCTATTGACCCCGACCCGTTGCCTGATCCTGACCCTGACCCTGATCCAGGTAACGATCCCCCTGATGACCCGGGACAGCCCGGCACCCCCACGGGTGATGGCCGGAATAATCCCATCCCCGAGCCGGCGGGTCTTGGATTGTTCGGCTTGAGCGCAGCGCTAATCGGCGGGCTTCACCGCAGACGGCTGGGCGCGGGTACCAAGTAAGACACCATGCCGATGTTGTCGGCAGGTGATGGGGTTCCAGCGATTTTATAACTCACGCTTCACCGCTATACCCGCGCACAAAGTGGGCACCACGGTCACTTTGGTTTTGCGTTCACCGCAGCAGCGCGGGCTTGGGCGGGGCGTCTTTGATGGTTGGGCCTGGGACGATGTCGAAGCGGCGCAGGCGTTCTGCGGCGTCGAGGTTGCCCGGATCGACGTAGTTGGCATAACCCAGCGAGATAACGGCGTTGGGCTGGTCACCGATGGAACTGTAAAAGTCCGCGATGGTAATGTAGGGCTCGGGGTCGTCGGTGTCGGCGAAGTAGGCGGCCTTGCGGTAAGCGAGGCGAGCGGCGTCGGGGTCGCCGGCCTTGGCGAGGTAGTCGCCCTGGCGTAGGAAGTCGCGGGTCGTGCCGGTGGTCTTGACCTGTTTATCGAGGAACTCGAAGAGGTTAGCCATCCGCTCCTGACGGAACAGGGCCTCGGCGAGGGCGTCGAGAATCTTGGGCGTCAACTGCGAATCCTTGGGGCTCAGAGCGTGGGCTTTCTCCAAGGCGTACTGGGCTTGGAGGTCCCTGTTCAGTTCCAGAAAAACAACCCCCAACTGGTATTGGGTCTGGGCCGAGCTGGGGTCGATCTCGATGGCCCGTTGTGTTTTTTCAAGGGCTTGGGACGCCTGACCACGGTTCAATGCCAGCCTGCCGTCTTCACGGAGGTTGGCGGCGGTCTTGTGGCAGCCTGTCATCAGCAACGGCAGGCAGAGTGTAAACCCGAGGAGCGTGGCGGTGAGTCCGACGCGGGGTTGTTTGGATTCCAGGATCGCCATGAGATTCCCTTCAAGGTGCGGTATGATTGGGTACATCGTCGAGTTCGGCTCTACCTGTGCAAGATAAGACCCCCGGGCGACACTGACAAGGCAAGCCCACCCAAGTCCTCACCATGCTCCACGTCCCAACCGCCCTGCTGCTGCATCAGACCCCCACCGGGAGTCACCACGACTGGTTGGTCGGGACACCTGAAAACTACAGCAAGCCGCGATCCGGTCTGTGGACCGCCCGAGTCTCGCCACCGAGTCGGTGCTGGCGTGGTCTTGGGCAATTCGGCCTCACGCTGCTGGACTCACATCGCAGGATGTATCTGGATTATCAGGGCCCGATCGCTGGTGGCCGGGGAAACGTGACACGGGTAGACCGGGGCGATGCGGTGATCCACCTCTGGCGTGTGGGCCTAATTGTCTGGGAACTGCACCTACAACACTTCACCGGGGTCATTGAGGCGGCCCGGATGGCCGACCATGCTTGGCGTGCCCGGGTCATAGACTGAGCCCCAGAGGGCCTTGCCCCGTGCCACAAAGCACCTTGTGGCCGGCCCATTGGGAGGATAAAATGATCTTTTCTGAATCGGCGTGACCTTCTGCCCCGCCAACTCGCCCTATTCATGTCAGGGAGACCGAGATGCCCGAGCAACAAGACCCTTCGAAAAACATCAATGATGACCAACTCCTAGCCGACGCGATCCCAATCGATGTGGACCACACCGACGAGAACGACGGCACGGACCACGACGCCGAAGGCCTGACCCCCATCGAGCTGGATGAATCACATTCCAGTGTGGTCGGGTCAACGAAGATCCGCACCTTCGATACGCGCAAGCCCCATATCGATCACTGGAAACGCACGCCCAACATCACCGGGTCGGGGGCCATCCACGTCAAAACGTTCGTGACCAAGCTCCGGCTTGACGCGATCGACCACCTGGATGAACAGATCAACGAATGGCTGGACAACCACCCGGAATACGAGGTCAAGTTCACCACCCAGACGATCGGCAAACTGGTGGGCAAGAACACCGAAGACGCGATGTTCACAAGTATCTGGGTCTAAGCCCAGGCGAAGGGCACATCCAACCCAAGCCGCGGCCGGACCAGCCGAGACCCTAACGAGGAAGCCGCAAAGGGGCACCGCGAGGTATCGCCTTGACAGACCCGCCGGGGACCGGACAATGATCTATTCAGCCCTCGCAAGAGGCTATGCGGGTGTAACTCAATGGCAGAGTGTCAGCTTCCCAAGCTGAATGTTGAGGGTTCGAATCCCTTCACCCGCTTTTAAGCCCTGAACTAGCAGCGTCTAGGGCTTTTGGAGACCCGTTCTCGTAGCCGCGTCCGGGTCTCCGGATCTGTGCGTGAGTGCCGCTTCGATGGTGCTCACGATTTTTTTCATTTGCATCTTGTGGAATCTGTGCTTAGACGTAGGTATAGAGAAACCGCAACGATTTATCGCCGGCGGGTCAATAGCTGTAGCAAGGCGGGCAGCAGGAGCATGTCGCCGATGAGGGCGGCGGTTACGGCCAAGGCCATCAGCACCCCGAACTCTGCGGTCGGGCGGAACGGTGACATCACGAAGAGAAACATGCACGCGACGGTGATAAGTGAACTACCCACGCAGGGCCGCCAACAACTAAACATGACCCGCCGAAGGTCACGGTCACGATGAAATGCCGCAACGATATGTAGCGTGTCGTCGATCGCCGTCCCCACCGCGATCGCCCCGATCAGCAATGACGGCAGGCTAAGACGCCAACCCAACAACGTGACGACCACGACTGTTACTGCAACCGGGAACAGGTTCACTGCTGACCCTATGAGTGCAAGCCGGGGGTCTCGACCTCCGATGCACCAGGTTACCACGCCGGCGACCAGGACCATGACTGGAAACGACACCACCGCGACCCGTGCCACGCCCAACGACACGCTGTGAAGCTGCGCTGCCACACCCGACCAGATTAGCTCGACGTTGTGTTCTTCGGCCCAGCCCTGCCAGTCGTCCTGCGCCGCAACCAACTGAACAAGGGCGCTGCTATCGGCTAAGCCCAAGTACAACGATCCCGCGCCCGCTCCCGGAGGACCCAGCAAACTCACATCAACCAGCAGGCTAACGCCCGGCGTTGCGGCAAGCATTTCAGCAGCATCTACATCGCCTCGTACCTGCACCTCAAACGGCAGCATCCCGACGAGCCTGCTATTGAGTTGCTCATAATCACTGCGCACTTGCGAAGTTTCAGGGAAATAGCTGATCGGATCGCTTTGAAGCTGTAGCCAAGGCACACAGGCGATCGCCACGACGGTGACTGCGGTGGCTAAGGCGACCACGACCTTGGGACGGCCGATGGCTATCGCACTAGCGGCGATTCGTAATGAATACAGCCGAGCGTGATGTGGCATTACGATGCCCCCGGCCTTGCCGGTGGGTCGAACCAGCAACATGACCGACGCCCAGGTCATCATCACCCCCACCGTGCCCCAGATAGCGAAGGAGCGGATCGGCGGGAACGGGCAGAATACAAACACACCGATCCCCCCCGCCGTCGTCAAGGCACACAGAGCCAGTGTCCCCGATATGCCCCGCCTTAGCGCCCGGTGCGCCGCGAATGAATACCCAAGCGCCATCATCAACGGCCAAACCATCGACAAGACCATGTCCATCGGCACGCTGAACCAAGAGATGATGCCGACCAACGCGACCTGACTCCCGACGATCGCAGCGGTTGCACAAGCGGCCATCCGCACACTACCCACAACCCAATAAAGCAGCACCGCACCTACGACAACAATCATCCCCGAGACCCAAGGCATCCGCCGTTGACTCCAATCACTTAATGCCACCGTGAACACGGCCGGCCCCCCCACCGCTACATGATCCCCGTCATCATCTGACTCGTCACGCAGCACGCCCCGGATGGCATGAAGAAATACGTCATCACGAACACCGGCACGGGCGAAGCAGAACAGGCCGATGTAGTTGGGGCCACTGAAAGCGTCGCTTAAGGTGACCGATCGCATCAGGGGTGCAAACCGGTTGGCCGCTCCCGGGGACACACAAGCAGAGACTTCATCAAGTGACTCGAGGTGCTGGCCCAGCCGGTCCGGGTCAAACGCACCTGTCGCCCCGCCGATGACAACGTAACTTGCAATCGCGTCGTGTCCGGCAAGATCAGGCACCCAGTCTCGTAGCGAGTTTTCGACACGGTATCTGCTCAGCCCGGCGGCGGCGAGGCATACTGCGATCAGCCAAATGGTCCAGACACCCAGACGCCGATTAATCAATCGACCTGGGCAAGAGCGTGGAGATGGTGTCACGTTTTCATTCAACTATCATCGCTCGGCTGTCCAGGGTGTAGTAGGTCTTGCGCCAGCCGACGACCCGCCGGATCAGCATCCACCAGAACGCCCTGGCGAGCAGCACCGAGACCACCACCACGGAAAGCGGATAGAGAAGCAGGTATCGGCGGTCGCAATCTCCCAGCTTCCAGAACCGCCAACTCACCGCATACATCAGCACCAGGTGCGACAGGCACGTCCCAGCCGAGACCCAAAGCATCGGGTCGATCTTGGGCGAGACGATGAGTTGGTAGACCAAGTACGGCCCCACCACAAACGGCAGTAGCGACCCGACCATCAACCATGCAATGCTCAACGCAAGCTTTGTCTTGCTGCGCAGCGCCCCAACAAAGATGCGGGTCCACCCATCACACACCCCGACGAGGTCCGTGTACATCCGCACGCCGACCAGATCACGTCCACCAGCGGTCCAGCACCGCACACCCATCTTTGAAGCACGCTCGGCCAAAGGGACATCTTCGATGATCGCACGCCTGACCGATTCATGCCCACCGATCTTTTCGTACACGTCACGACGGATCAGGATGAACTGCCCGTTAGCGAAGGCGGAACCCGACCCGGCGCGGCTGTGATTGGCTCGGCCGAACCACAACGCCATCACCGCTGCACACAGAGGGATCAGCATGTGTTCCCAGAAACTATCTGCCAGATGCCTGGGCCAAAGCGAAAGCATCGAAACATCCCGACGCTGCGCCTCGTCCAACGCCGCTCGCACTGCCCTGGGTTGTAGTGTGCAGTCGGCATCGACAAACAGCAGCCAGTCGTCGGTGACTTCTCGTGTCGCGGTCCACAGGGCATGAGATTTGCCTAGCCAGCCCGCGGGCAGGCGATCGATCCGCATGACACGGAGTCGATCGTCTTCTGCCGCTATCGCGTCGGCCACGGCGGCGGTCGTGTCTTCGCTACGGTCATCGACCACCACCACACGCAGCCGTGGGTAGTCCTGTGCCAAAGCCCCCGACAGGGACGCGCTAATCGACTCCGCTTCGTTACGCGCGGGGATCAGGATGCAGACACTGGGCGGCTCACCTGAGTCGGGAACGTCGTCCTGAGTATGATGGCGCGGCTTGAGCATGATGCCTTGACGCAACGCCACACGCTGGGCGTACAGCAGTGCCGCCCAGACGTTGCAGATCACACCCCAGCCTGCCAACGGTATCAGGGTTGTCCAGTCCATTTCGCGGCACTCTGTGGGTTAGAAGGATCGGGCAGACGCAAGAGGTGTTTCAAGAGATCCGGGTCGTCAAAGTCGTAGTGATCCCAGTGGATCATCTGCGTGCCGCGTTGCCTTGGTTGGCCGGAACTCAGCAGGCCCGCGGGCGTGAAGAACACGCCTTCGAGCCTTTGTGCGCCCTTGACCAGGCCGTTGTCGTAGAACATGCTGACGATTCGGCCGTCGGGGGTTGTTAGCTGTTCCAACTCGTCGTAGGGACGCAGCGTGTAACCGATCTGGTCAACCGCCTCGTGCTCATGCCCCTGCTCATCCATAGCTACGTTAATAATCCCGTGCCAGCCGGCGCGGTTGCGCACCACGGGGCGGTCACCTCGGCCTTTCATCTGAACGACTTTCGGAACAATCGTATCGAACTTCCAAGGCACACGCCGTTCGATAGCGAAGCGTTTGCCCTTCGCAGGCTTGCCAAACGACCGCATCGCCGCCGCTTCCAAATCTGATGATGGGTACAGCCTGTGATAGCAACCGCAGTTGTAGAGCGTCTCAAATGCGATCGGCTCATCCCTCTGGTCCAGTGTCACACGCAGGGTCAACCCTTCGGTATGCCCGGCCTCGGGGTCGTTGGACTTAAGCTCGGGGTGCCTGGGGTACCAGTAGGTGTAGGTGAGTTGGGTGTGGGGCCGATCGGTGATACGGATATGGCGGGTGTAGGCGTAGACCGTCGGGTTGGAGGGGTCGATCTCGATCGTGTTTTCATCGGGGGCGACGACCCGGCCGAGGCTATCGACCGAGCGTTCATAAGAAACAGTTCCCGGCCGCTCTTGCACAATCACCGGGGCGAAGGCCGTAAGCAAGCCCCATTCACGCTTCGACATTCCGTCCGGCGGCGTCGTGTCCGCAAGGTCCGGCAGGTAGCGCACCGCTGAGTCAAAAGGCTCGTCCAGGTCACCGCGGTACTCGTTGGAATGGATATTCAGGATCGCCAAAGTCGAAGGGATCGCGAATATCGCCCAGGAGATCGCCCTGCCAGCCTTGCCCTGGAGCTTGACGGGTTTTTCGATCCGCTTGGCCAACGGGCTCAACACCTCGCGGACCTCCCGGACCTGCTGCGCAGCGGTGACACGGCGGCGGAGGTTCCCATACCCCGAGTCGGCATCACGGATGAACTGGTTCTTAGCCATCTGCCTGGTCTGCTCATCCTGAGACAGCGCTGTGACGAAGTAAGCCCCGATCAGTTCTTCCCAGCCTGCGTCACTAAGACGGTCCAGTTCGTTAATCGTGGTGCGGGCCGCAAGCTCGTGTGCCGACTCCAGAAAGGCCAGTGCTTGTGCTTTGGCGACAGCCGGGTCGTCGCTTGATAGTGCGGTGTCGAGTTGCTGGCGGATGGCGGCGTCGATCCTCAGGCCCGGCCAACCCTTAACAAACTGGGCCTTGGCGTCGCGGGATTTATGTGTGACGGTGATTTGGTTGACCCCGTCGGTAAACCTCTGGGGGTGCCCAGCTGTGCAGCCGGAGACGACAACCGACAACATCGCCGTCATGAAACCCATCCACACCACGGGACGTATTTTATCAGGCCGTTGCTTCATATATCGCATCGATTACTTCTCCTATCTCATGCCTCTCAATTGTCAAAGGTGGCATCCAAGTCAGGACATTGCGGTCGGGTCCAGACTTCCCAGCTAGGATGCGCAGGTCCTTAAGACGTTCCAAAATCAAATCACATCGTTGGGCGGCCGGCTCACCATCGGAGTTAATCACCGGAACCCCGATCATCAGGCCCATGCCGCGCGGCTGCCCGAGATGAACCCGCTTCGCGGACAACTCGGTCAGTTGCTTCATGAGATATTGGCCGGACTCCTGGGCGCGTTGGTCTAGGTGGTGTCGTGTGTGGTAGTCAATCACAGCCAAAGCCGCCGTCGCGTTAACGGGGTTTCCGCCGTGGGTCGAGGCACCGGGACGGGTGTAGCTTTGGGCGATCTGGTCGGTCGTGATGAACGCCCCGATCGGGAAGCCGTTGCCCATGGCCTTGCTGACCGTCATGATGTCCGGGACGATACCGAAGTGTTCGCAGGCGAACCACCGCCCGGTCCGGTTGAACCCGGTCTGTATCTCATCGAGTATCAACAACACGCCATGGTCATCGCAGAGTTGGCGGACCCGCTGCCAGTAGCCGTCGGGTGGGACGTTGATCCCGCCGTTGCTCTGAATGGGCTCGGCAATGAAGGCCGCGGTCTGGTCGGCGTGCTTTGCAAACTCATCCGCCAATGCGTCGGCATCCCCAAACGGGATGTGGCTCACGTCGTCGGGGGGATACGGATCGGTGCGCCACATCGGCATGCCGGTGGTGTTCATCGCCCAGCGTGTCCGCCCGTGCAGGCTGTTGGTGGTCGCGATGATCCTGGGTTTACCGGTGTGAAGTACACTGGTCAGCAGCGCACCCTCGACGGCCTCACTGCCACTCGCGCAGAAGAAGCTGCGACTAAGTTCGCCCGGAGTCAGTCCGGCCAGCGCCTTAGCCAATCGTAAGATCGGGTCGGTCAGGTAGATCGTTGTTGTGTGCTGAAGCGTCTGTATCTGCTCGATCGCAGGTCCAATGATGTCGGGGTTGCAGTGCCCGGCACTCATCACCGCCACGCCGCTTAAACAATCCAGATAACGCCTGTCCATATCATCAAACAGGAAGCAGCCCTCGCCACGAACGAACACGGGCGGGTCTTTGTAAAAATGATAGACGCAGGGCATCAGGTACTCGCCCTTCAAGGCCAATAGTTCCTGCGCCCGGCTTGCCTTGGCGGGGGCACTACCCATCGATCACCTCGATCCGATCCACCTTCGGCCCGATGCCTAACGCCGCAACACGGTCGAACATCACACGCATCGCCTGGCGTACATCCTCCTGCAGATGCAGCGTGTCCTCGTTGCTGAACATCTCGACATGCTGGGCGGCGCAGCCTCGTCCGAACTTACTGGCAAACTCAAAGGCCTCATCGAAATGGTCTTTGCTCCACTGTAGCGACCGCCGGCATGTATCCGCGATGTCGTTGCAGAGGTCTTGCCCGAGCGATTTGCGGACAATATTCAGGCCCACCGGAAGCGGAAGGCCCGTGTCATCGCACCATGCGGCACCCAGGTCCGCTACTTTGCTCAAGCCCTTCTCGCCGAAGAATAATAGCTCTTCATGGATCATCACCCCGGCGTCAAACTCGCCGGCCGCGATCACGTCGGCGATCAAGTCGTAGCGGTGTTCGATGAACTCCGCCCCGGGGCAGTACATCATCGCCAGCGCACCGCCGGTCGTGGGAATGCCAGCAACCGCGACACGCTTGCCCCGTAGTTCGTTAAGTGTGTTGTAGTTCTTAGACACCAGCACCGGGCCGTACCCCCGTCCGACACTGTTGCCGACCGACAACACGGCGTAGCGGTCAGCCAATGCGGGGTAGGCGACCGACGACACGCCGACCACATCAAACGCCTCCTGCGCCGCGGCACGGTTCAGGGCGATAATGTGGTCCCGCTCAAATTTAGCGGTGTAATCGGGTGTGTTAAGCCCGACCCGATCGAACTCCCAGCCGTAATAGTTGAAAGCGTCATCGCTGTCAGGGGTGTAGGCGATGCTCAGTGTGTGCGGGGTGACCCCAGCCATCTGCTTGCCGATTAGGTTGTTGGAAATAATGGTCATATCAGGGTCTCTTTTTGATTGTGAAGCTGTCGCATGACGTTTACTGTTGTGGCTGAGTGAACTACCGAGCGGGGGTACGGCCCCAGGTTAATCGGCCTAGGGCTTAAATCCTCGACACTGCTCCAGCGTGTCTGCCATGAATCATCGTCGAGACATCGCCCGGCGAGTTGATCGAGTCGGTGGCGGTACGCACCGGTCACACGCAGGACGTGATCCGTCTGGTCAAACTGACCGTCGATGCGGACCGACGCGATACCCGGACGGCAGAACCGATCGAGGATAGGCATCGCCCCGAGGTCGTAGCCGGTCAGCAGGTGGTTTCGGCAGTGCTGGTCGGCGATGACCGGGCGTACTTGGCCGTGCTTGTCTTTCAATCCGAAGTCGACGTGCCGGCAAGGCCCACGGCAGACATCTTTGCGGCCCACCGATGAGCCGTGCAATGCGATCACACAATGGTCGATCAACATCCCCAACAGCGGGCCGTGTATCTGCGCCTCGAGTGGGAGCGTCGCACCATCGGCCAGCTCGAACAGATCGGCAAGCCCCGCCTCGGTCGAGATGCAACAGGCATCGGCACCCAACTCGGCGAGCAACGCCACCGCTGCGCTGTTCATCATGTTGAACCCAACGTCGGCCACGATCGATGACGACGGGCACAGCCGCGCGGCCAGCGCCAGCGTACCGGGATGATGAACCAGAACATAATCGAGTTCGGCCCCCGTAAGCTGATTCAGAACCCACTGGGCCTCTGCCCATTCACGATCGGTCGTGATGCGCGGCGTGCGGAGTCCAATTTTTGCGCCGGCGCTATGAGCCAGATCAATCGCATCCGTTATAGCCTGGAGTTGCCAGTGTTCGCCGCTGCGTTGGGATAGCTCGGCGGCGAGGTAGACGCGGTCGGCACCGGCTTCGATCGCCGCAGCCGCGGCCTCTGCACCCGACACACACACAGCCAATTCGATTAACGGGGCGCTCGCGGCCACGGTTTCACGGTCCGCAGAAGGTATGACGGCCGTGGTGTCTACATCGCTGGGCTCGGCATACCCGTTACTTAACTGCAGGGGCTCGCGACGGCCGTCGGCATCCACCACGTCCCGGTGAGATGCGCCGCCAAGAATCGTCAGCGTGGACAGGCGGCGTACCTGATTGCGGTAAACGTTCTCAATTCCCTCGACCGCCAGCGTGAACGACGGGGGGCACTGGTAATAGGCGTCGATGGCCTGTCGGTAGCTGTGAACGATCTCACGCAGATAAGCCGCGTCGCGCATCCTGCCCTCGAGTTTCATGCAGTGGATACCCGCCTGGACGATCTGCGGGATGTGCCGGATCAGGCAGAGATCTTTTAGCGCCAACAGGTGCCCGCCACCGACACGGCCGACGGCCTGCCCGTCGTCAAGCCGGACCAGATCGTAGTCCCACCGGCACGGCTTCATGCATTCGCCACGGTTGGCGCTCTTGCCAAACAGAACTCCCGAGGTGTTGCAGTGCCCGCCATGCGCCACACACATATCACCGTGAACAAAGCACTCGACCTCGATGTCGGCCCGCCGTCCGATTTCGCCGATCTGCGACAGGCTGATGTCACGGGATGTGATGACCCGGCTTACCCCCAGACGCTTAAGCACCAAGGCGTGTTCATGATGATGTACGTTCATCATCGTACTGGCGTGCAGCGGCGTGGTAACCCCCAACTCCCGCGCCAGACGGATCGTTGCCAGGTCATGCACGATAATTGCATCGGCGCCTACCGCGTCGATCGAAGCGATCAGGTCTGCCGCCTTCCTAAGTTCAGACTCACCGATCAGGGCGTTGACGGTCACATAGAGACGGCGGCCGGCTTCATGCACGAACTCGACTGCCTGACGGAGTTGCTCTTCATCGAAGTGGAAGTCCTTGCGGTGTTGCCGCATGTTCAGCGTCTTGGTGCCTAGATAGACGGCGTCGGCACCGGCTTCGATAACAGCCTCGAGCGCATCGCGGCGGCCGGCGGGGGCTAACAGTTCGATCTGGCTGGTTAGGCTGGTAATGCTCTCGTTGGTGGGCATGATCATGGTGTGTGCTCCAACTAAATCAGTAAAGCCCGGCGGCCGGGGGGGTGTTCGGATTGGATAACGGATGGGGGTTATCGACGCCGTGCATCACAAACCCGTTGGGAACGTTGGTGGGCGGTGTGATGAGCCTGGCGTTGTCACGCTCAAGGAGGCGGACGATCAGGAAGGTCTCGTCCAGCCGGGTAACACGTAGCTGGCCGGGTTCGCCGAACGGCGTACTCTTGCCCATTGCGTCGAGGGTCTCGAAGACAAGCCGATCCCCCATTGGGAAATAGGCGGGCGTTCTTCCGGGTTCAACGCTTAGCTCCAGGCAGCAACCCAGCAGCGTGTTGCCGTAACCTGAAAGGTGTACCGCGTTGGGGAAAGACTCGGTCTGCAGTGAGCGGAGCAGGTCGATATCTAGGGCCATGCCACCGTAATGGACACCGCGGATGCGGAGCCTTTGTGACTCGGTCATCACCTGCGCTAGACGGGCCAACACTGCGGGGGTGGCAAACAGCACGCCGATGTCTTGCGTGTTAATCACATCCATCGCCTGATCGACAACATGCTGGGCGTAGCGTTGACTGGCGATGCTGTCATTGGGCAACTTGCGGGCCCAGCGCGGATCGAAGTCAACACTGAACGGCTCGGGGCTATCAACACGGCGAGCCAGCCGGGGTGCGGCCTTGGCGATGATGTGCGGACCGCTTGGGCCAATGAAGAGCCAACGCTCGTTGCGAGGGAACCCGACGTGCGCTGCCGCAAAAGAGAACGGCTCGATAAACGCAGACTCAAACTCATCCTCACGGTAGGCGGTCCACGTCCCGGGCCCGGTCGTCCCGCCGGTCTGCCCCAGAACCATCTCGCCTATCCGGTCGTGGAATCGACGGGGGATGTAGTCGCAGAGAGGACGTTGCTGGAGGTCGTGGGCGCTAAGGTTGCCCAGCATCACGAGGTCTTGAAAATGCTTGACATCATGGCGTGGATCGACACCAAGCCGTTGGGCCCGGTCGATCCAGAACGGTGTGCCCCACTTAGAATCGAAGTGAACATCCATCAGGTGCCCAATCCGATCGTGATTGACGCCGGGCTCGTAGACTTCACCAAGGCAGGTGGCTGGTTGTGTCATGCCCGCCCCCTCTTGGAAATAGTTTGCCCTATAAAGTCAGCGCAAGCCTCGACGATGCTCGGCTCCATACCTCGGTAGAAGTGCTCGCCGCCCGTGATCAGATACCGCTTTGTGGGCGGATCGAGCGTGTCCAGCCACTGCTGTGTCACGTCAACGGGTGTAGCAAAGTCGTCGTCACTGTAGATGACCATGCTCGCCAGGTCGGAGTCCTTCAACGACGAGAAGTCGTGACGCGCAACGGTCGGTGAGATCATCACAAGCGCATCAAAGCAAGGGATTGCTCCCGACACCAGAGCGTATGCCCCGAAGCTGTACCCGATGCCGATCCGTGGCAGATCAAACTGCGTGCCCAGCCAGTCGGCCGCGCAGCGGGCTTCCTGTGCCATATTTGGGTCCGCTGGGGACGTGCCTGTTTCCCAGAACTGCCGCATATTTTCCGCGACATCGACCGGCTCGCCGCCGCTTTTGCCGACCCCGCCGTAGTTAAACCGCAGTGTCACGAAGCCATGTGCCGGGAGGTCCAGCGCCAGGCGTTCGATGACGTTGTTGTTGACCGCACCGCCCATCAGGGGATGAGGATTGGCGATCAGCACGACAGCGAAAACAGACCCCTGATCGGGGTAAGTCAGTTCACCCGCCAATCGGCCATTAGGCCCGGGGATATAGACCGATTCTTGTGTCAGTTGGGCAGTCATACCGTCAGCCCCTCCCGCTGAAGCGTCTCGCGGTCACAAGGGAACTCCTGATTAAACTTATGCAGGATCATCGCCATCTTCAGCGCCTGCTCGATGTTGCCAGCAACTCGCGCCTGGCGTTTGAAGAATGCCTCTTGGGGGTGTACCTCCCCAGCGATCGCACGCCAGAACACCTCGCTGTCAGTCCGGTAGGTGAAGTCTTCCTTAAACGTGTTCTCGCCGCGGTGTACCTCCACAAGCCGACCGCGATCAAACCGACAGACCCATTGGCCGTCAGCCACATCCTCGATAATGAAGCGCATCGTCACGGTTGCCGCCGTCGTCTTCGCGGTTTCCGAGCGGCTGATCCGATCGGGCAGGAATGACTTGAAGTAGGCGTCGTAGAGCGGCGTATCTTCCGCCGATGCGTTGTTGGCGGTATCGTTGGTTACTGGGTGGTTGCCCCTATCGACCACCTTGCCACGGCCCCATCGGCTTGCATCGGCGTAACTAAATAGCTTGGACAGGGCTTGAAGATCATACGAAGGGCAGAACATTTTGGCCGACCGCTCCAACAGATCAGCCTCGCCGCGATCAAAAGTCGGGGTATCGACAAAGTAGTGCTCGATGGGTCGGCTCACTTCATAGAACAGCCGTTCGGTCTCGTTCATCACCGTGGGGTCAAAAGTGCCCGGGTCCACGAAACGTCCGCCGGTGATGTGGTAATACGACTCAATGGCATGCCTGATCTGCGCGTTGGTCGGTGGGTCGGGGTGGGTCAGGTGGTAGACCCGGCCATGCAATCGGCGGTCGGTCACCGCGTGCGCGATCATCGCAGTAACATAATCCACTGGCACAATGTTCTGTCGATCACCGGCGCGGCCTCGGATGCGCAAAGACACACGGACACACCCACCACCCACGGATGTCCTCGGTGCCCCATCGTGTTGTTCAGCCAGGATCTGTGACGCGCGGGCAGACAGATAGAACCCCGAGAACTTCGTCGCCCGGCCGGTCGCGTACTCACCGACCACGATCGATGGGCGGTAGACCGTCAGGGTTCTGCCGGGGGCGGCGTGTGACCAGGTCTCACAGGCCCGCTCGACCTGCCACTTGGTTCGCTCGTAAGGGTTGTGAAACTCCGGGCGTTCGCCTTCGATTGTTTCACGGACCTGGCAGTGCGCCTTGCCGCAGCGGTAGGCCGAACTGACCAGGTGCAGGTCGTTGATGCCGTGTGTCTGTGCCCAGCGAAGCAGAGCGAAAGTCCCCGTCACGTTCGTCCGCTTAGGCTCACCCATCGGGTCGGACTCGAACCGCGTCGATGCTGCGGTATGGATGATAGAGCGGATACCCTGCCCGGTGGGGTCGGGCAGGCCACAGACCAAATCGCCGGTGAGGAGGACTACTTGGCCGGATGAAAGCTGTTCATCCAGAACCACTCCAAGCTCACAGAGCATGTCGGCCAACCGGCGTGTGGAGCGATCCAGCGGTGACCGCAATAGCACCGCGCACCGTACTTGCCGGCGTAGCAGATCCGCGAGCAGATAGTGCCCGATGAAACCGGTCGCGCCCGTTAATAAGACACGGCTATTGTCGGCGGGTGGTTGATTCATCATTCGTTCTCGGCCCGTGCGTCATCCTGAAGATCGGCGTCAAGACTCTGGAGGTAGGTAATCACAAGCCAGACCTGCTCCCGTGCCAGTGTGTCGTTAAATGCGGGCATCTCGGAGAAGGTGCCGTCGCTATTGGGGGTTTCTGCGGTGTAGCCCCCGGTGATCTTTCTGAACCACGCACGGGGCGCACCGTGATGGAGCGTGGAAGCAAAGCGGTGGGAGAAGTCGTGGAAGTCGGCACCCGCGAGGGCTTCGGGCAATCGAGTGCCCCGGCCGTCGGCGTTCTGGCCGTGACAGTCGGCACAGTGCTTCTTGTAAACCACCGCGCCACGGCTGACCGCAACGGGGTCTTTACGGGCTTTAAATGGGTTTTTAGTCGTACTCAGCGCCTGGTCCCGCGCCACGGCTTGCTCCGCACTGATCCCCAATTCTTCGACACGCATCGTCAGGAACGCCTCGGCCGGGTCGTTCTTTTGATCTGCCAAGGCCTGGGTGTAGGCAGACTCATCCACCACCGTGATCGCCCGATCAAGCGACTGCGGACCGCTGCAAGCGACAAGGGCCAAGCATGTGGCAACCAGTGATCCAGATAACAGGGCTACAACTCTGATCGAATACTGATGCATGTTTCAGGGGTCCTGTACTTTGGGGGAAGAAACGGAGGGCGGGAGTCGTTATGACTCACCTCTATATATCGGCACATCTCACTAATTGTTTGATTCTGTGCAAACATTGCAGACTGCAAGAATTGCAGGGCTATGGCTGCTGATGCGGTATGTGGTATCACTAGGTCCCGGGCCTAGCGGTTGTGGTACGGTTACAATGTCAGGGGTTAAACAGGAACCGTCGATGACTCTGAAAAACCGGCTACTGGTAACAACCTCGGTGATGATCGTGAGTCTGCTGGCGGTCACAGGAGCCTCGCTGTGGGTGATGTCGGACATCGCCGGGAGCCTGGGCTGGGTCGCCGGTGAATACAACGAACTGCGTCTGATCGATCAGACGGGCAACGACCTGGCGGATGCGAGCGGCCTGCTGCGGAGTGATCGGCCGGACTTCGAGCTGATCGACGCCAAGCTGGGCAAGGCCATGCTCAAGCTCAACGACTACATCGCGTTGCAGGTCGAGGGAGAATACGGGCTGGGCAGCGTGACGGAGGGCCACCAAGACGCGGAGCAGCGGACCACCTACACGATTGCCCATGCGTTGGAGCCGATCACCGCAAGAGCCCATGAACTGAAACTCATCGCCACATCAACCTCGCCCGATGCAACGGACACCCAGGCAGATATCGATGAGATGTCCGCTTCGATCAGGCGTATCCGATCAGACCTGGAGGCCCTTGCGGCCGAGGGCGACGCCGCCGTGTTGGACGCCCACGACCGTGGCCGGACCGTGCTGAAGCGATCCGTGCTGACCCTCTCGGCGGTGAGCTTCCTGGCAGCGTTTATCGTGGCGCTTAGCGGATTGGTGCAATACCGAGCCGTCGTGCCACCACTGGCGCGTATGCGTGACCGTGTCCGTGAGATCGCATCGGGTCGGCTCGATCAACGCCTGTCGCACTGTGGCCGCGACGAGTTCGCCGACCTCGCCCTGGACTTTAACCGGATGGTCGCCGAGTTAGAAGCCCTGTACCACAACCTCGAAGAGCGGGTCGAGACCAAGAGCAGGCAACTGGTCCGTTCTGAGCGTTTGGCGAGTGTGGGCTACCTCGCGGCGGGCATCGCCCATGAAATCAATAACCCCCTTAGCATAATCGCCGGCTACGCCGAGCTTGCGATCAAAGACCTCCGTGCAAAACAACACGACACCGAGTCACTTGAAGGGTTAGAAGTCATACGCGACGAGGCCTTCCGGTGTAAGCGGATCATCGAGAAGCTACTGTCACTGATGCACAGCCCCGACGCCCCCCGTGGTAAAGTCAGTCTTAGTGCCGTGGCCCACGATGTCGTGGCGATGGTAAGGGGCCTAAAGCAATTCAATAGCCGGGGGCTGGATATCCAGATCGACTCCGCACAGCCCTTGGAAGTACTGGCGCACGAAGCCGAAATGAAACAGGTACTCTTGAACCTGACCATCAACGCAATGGAAGCGGTCAGCGACGGCCACGGCCGGGTAGAGATTTTCGGCAGATTGAATCACCAAGAGGTCGAATTAGGTGTGACTGATAACGGCCAGGGCATGTCCGCCGAAGTGCTCTCCCACGCCTTCGAGCCGTTCTACACAGACAAACGCGGCTCCCATGAACAGGGCAACGGCCTGGGGCTATCCATCGTGCACGCCATCATCCAGGACCACGGCGGGCGGATCGAAGCCCACAGCGATGGTTCCGGGCAAGGCAGCCGCTTCACTCTTTACCTGCCCAAAGCGAGTATTCGGACGACCGAGGAAAATCATGACCGATCCGACGCCAACACCTCCACCGCCTAACCGACGCGTATTAGTCGTCGAGGACGAGCCCAGGCTTCGGGCAATGCTCCTGCGCGCCCTACCCGACATGGGGTTCGAGCCCATCGGCGCAGCCAGCGGTGAGGAGGCGCTTCTGAGCATGCAAGAAGAACCGGCCGCCATCGCCGTACTGGACCTGAACCTCCCAGGGATCAACGGCATGACCGTCTTTGAGCGGTTACGCGAGCAATGGCCCGACACCCAGGTCGTCATCATGACCGGCTACGGCGACCTCGACGCCGCACAGCAAGCGATCCGGCTTAACGTCGCGGACTTCCTCACCAAACCCTGCACGCTCGGCGACCTGGAACAGGCCCTGGACCGCGCTTGGCGCCGCAGATTAGACGAACACGACACCCCCCCCACCACCGCCCCACCGCACATCACCGCAACCGATCCGAACGCGGCTCCTGACCCAACGCGCACCATCCAAAATGTCGAAAAAGAACTCATCCTCGCCGCCCTAAATCGCAACAACGACAACCGCACCGCCGCCGCCCGCGAGCTAGGCATCAGTGTTCGAACACTGTATTACCGGCTATCCCAGTACGACATCGAGCGATAGGTCTATCGCTCTGGCTACCGCCGCACATCAGGCCATCACACGAACAACCACCGGGTCAAGGTTCGGTGGCGGTGCTGGCTTGTGGTTAGTCAGAGGATTCATCTGGGGGAAGACTCTGAGATTGCACCTCTACTGTGGGGACCGTCAACGGCCGGCTGCCCATCGTGCGTAACAACTCCAAGTCTGACCCGGCGTGTGCGTTACTTAGACGCAGAAACAACGCCTCACCCCGTGACACGATCTGCTCCTCTTTCTCATAGTAGGGGTAGAAGTGCCTGGGGTCCGTGTCTTTATAGGTGACCAGCCGCATGGGCCAACTGTCGCCGGAGGCGAAATCGTGCAGGATGATGATACGATCGGGAACCGAGGCCTGAGCTATACCAATGAGGTCACCACCGTCTACGGTATAGGTCACAAACTCCGGCGGCGGCGAGGTCCGAGGCAGTGTGCCGAAGAAGGCATGCTCAACGAGACGTTTATTGGGGGATTTATTGGGGGACTCATCAGAGGACACACCGGGGTCCGTGCCTTGGGCATGGACGTGGTAGTGCAGGGAAATCGTCTTCTGCGAGTTCAGTTCGACGGTGACACGGATGCCTCGGCCGTCCTTAAAATCCAACTCCGCGATCTGCACCGGGTCCGGGATCGCACCCATACGCATACGCATGACCAAAGGCACAACCGCCACGATTAGTATCAGAAACAACGCCAGCGAGATCAGCCTTGGGTTCATCCCGATACGATAGGCGTTTTCGCACTCACGTCTAGCACGCGGGTCATATATGTCTCGACACGCAAAGAAAAAGAGCCCCTTCCATGAGGCTCCTCTTCATGTAGAGAGATTCTATTTTATCCCGGATCGGCCACCGGTCTGGGCCTATAAATCAGGCCGCCCGCCGGGCCGGGGCGTCCACGCGCCCATCCCCCACGTTCGCCGGGTGAGTGACGCCACGCAGCAGGGTCTGGCGGTAATGGTCGTTGGCCAGCCACCAGGGACGACGCAGCAGTTGACGCCAGAGGTAGCCGCGCGATCGGCTGGCCAGTGTCTCGGATTCTGCCAGGGCGTAGATCCGGCGGCGCTCGTCGATGTTGCTCCAAAGCGTATGCCGCAGGTCAAATGGCAAACGGTCAGCGTACCGGGCCGCCGCTTCGATGAACTCGGTGCCGCTGCGGAGGGTATTTTGTGCACAGTTGCTGTGTGTGTGTTCACGGTGAGCCGAAAGGACCGCGGGGATGATCGTGGGAGTCATCCCCTGGGCGATGAGCCGGCAGTTCAACTCGTAGCCCCAGACAAACTGCATCTGCGGGTCGAATCGCCCGTAGGAGTCGAAGACGCCTCGGCGGTAGAACGTCGCAGAACTCGGCAGGTAGCCCGAGTCGTGCATCAGGAACCCGGCAAGTCCATCCGGCTGTGAAGCGTTGAGTTGGCCGAGCTGTTCATCCAGCTCACCGATCCGCAAACAGTGCCCCACCGCCCACGTGGGTGCATCTTCACGAGCCATGCACTGGGCGACCTTATCGAGTGTCCCAGGAAGATAAAGATCGTCCGCATTCAGCACCGCGATGATGTCGCCGGTCGCACGCTGGATCGCCTGATTGATCGCATCAGCCGGCCCGGTATCGGTTTCACTCTGCCAATACGCCAGGTCGTCTTCATATTGTTCAATGAGTTCGACACTGCCGTCGCTGGACCCGCCATCGATCACGATGTATTCCAGATTCTCGTAGCCCTGATCCAGCACGCTGCATATCGCACGCTCCAGGTAGTCCCCTTGGTTGAGGCTGGGGGTGATAATCGTGATTCGCGGTTGGGTCGTGTTGGGCATATACGGTTCCTTACACTGACAGGTTCTAACCCCCGAATCGTCACACCGGAGGCGCGACTTAACCACACAACCGTAAAAATCGTTACAACCGTCATATCCTCACACCACCGGCCAGGATTCACCCACAATCCCACACTTCATCTGAAGCCGGGATCGCTTTGTGACGATAATGACGCCTGTATGGGCACAGCCTGCCTGTGCGTGGACCAGCCGTATGCCGATAAAAGCAACCGTAAAATCCGCTGCAAGACGATGCCTGTTCCAGGCAAACCAATTCTCGCACCGCGTAAGGTGGTCTGCGGGGCTGTCTACCTTGTCCCAGTTTTATCGGACCCGCCCAGGCATCCGCCAAATACGTGCGCGATTCAACGGCAAGGTCTACACGCTGCACGTCCGAGGTGGCACGCTCGATGCCGCCATCTTCGAGCAGATCCTGTGTGCCGGCTCAGAGTACCGCCTGCCCAACGACATTGAACCAAAGATCATCTTCGACATCGGCGCCAATATCGGCGCGTCGGCTGTCTACTTCGCCGCACGCTACCCCGGTGCCAGGGTCTACTGCTTCGAGCCGCTGCCGGAGAACATTGAACTGTTACGGAAAAATGTCGCGGTGTTTGGCGATCGTGTCACGGTCGTGCCAACAGGCCTCGGCAAAATCGAAGGCAGCTTCGAGTACCGCAGGTCAGACGACCCTATGAATTTTGGTGGCGGGACCTTCCACGGCGTGGGCTGTGCCGACACCAATTGCGTCAGGTTACCGGTCACCACACTGACGAAATTCTGCCGCACATACGCTATCGACCGCATCGACGTGATGAAGATCGACACCGAGGGTGCGGAGTGGTCGGTCATCTCGGGGATGCCTGGAAACATGCTGGCACAGGTCAATATCGTGCTCGGCGAGCTGCACGGGATCGACGACTGGGAAGTGTTCCGCGCCTTGGATTCGACGCACGATCTGTCTTACGAAAAGCCCCTTGGCCAGACCTGCTACCCGTTCTGGGCAGTGAAGAGAACCATCTACGCATCGTCAGCCCTCCGCAAAGCGGCGTAGTGTGTTCTCAATCCACCGATTGCAATTCATAGCCCCGGATAAATATCCGCAGACCCCTACTCATTAACATCTGAGTTACGAAGCAGACGATCAGGCCGCCTTGCGGTCACCTTGCATGACCGCCTGACGTATCTGCTGCGAGAGCAGCCACCAAGGCCGCCGCATCACCTCCGGCCACAGCCGGCCCTGTGCCTCGTGAATAACACAGGCTCGGTGCATATACCCAAGACGGCCCCGGACCTTGAGCTTCTGCGGCAGCGGCAACGACCGGGCGTACCCACCCTCGACACGGATATGTTCACGCGTGAATCCGATCGGTGCGGCGCAACTCTTGCTCGACTCGTGCAAACGGTACGTTGCCAGAACCGTATCCAGCAGTGTCGGCCGACGCCCCGTTTCAATCAACCTCAGCCAGAACTCAAAATCCATGCAGTAGTGCAAAGACTCATCCAGCAACCCCAGCAGGTCGTGTAAAGATCGACGCCAGAACACCCCGGGTTGAGGTAGATTAAACGACCGACCCTCGCCGCGTAATAACACACCCGGCAACGTGAAGTCGCCGCAAGGATTCACGGTATCCGTCACTACCCCAACCGGATCAATCACCCGGCAACCACCGGCGATCCAATCGTCCTTTGGGTGCATCGCAAAGTGACCGCCGATCTTTTCCAATGCCCCTGGCAGCAATGTGTCATCTGAACAGAGCCAACCGACGATCTCTCCGTCAGCCCGAGTGAGTCCCTTGTTGATCGCTTCGGTCTGGCCGTCATCCCTTTCAATAACCGAAAAGTCCAGCCGATCACGATAACGCTCGATAATCTCG
This sequence comes from Phycisphaeraceae bacterium, assembly GCA_029260615.1. Classification (GTDB taxonomy): domain Bacteria; phylum Planctomycetota; class Phycisphaerae; order Phycisphaerales; family Phycisphaeraceae; genus JAJRRS01. Next base: position 21,479 of record JAJDCX010000090.1, read on the forward strand.
GCGGAACCATCGGTGGACCCGCCATCGATCACGCCGTACTGGAGGTTGGGATAGCCCTGCTCCAACACACTCTTAATCGTCTCCTCCAGGTAGTCGGCCTGGTTGAAGCTGGGTGTAATGATTGTGATGCGGGGTAGTGGGTGCGATTCAGTATTCATGCCGCGACACTCCGTGGCGTCTGCATGGTAGAGTCTTCGGTCAGAGTAGGCAGTCCGTATGCAACCGAACCCTCCACAGGTGTATCACGCGATTGGTAGTAAAGCGTCAACCAATTACTGGCCAGTGTGTACCCAAAATAAATCCCACTAAGCACCCAGCCCCTTAACCCAATCCTCCACCCATCAAAGTCTTTAAGCGACTTCTTAAGCTCAACCCACGGCGTAACAAACCCGTCCCGAAAATTAAACCGCTTGCCCTGCGCAACCACGGCGGCGGCCTCTTTGTGTGAGTACCGCACAAAGTGTTTGTGCAACAGATCCCTGTAGGAGTCGGACCAGTAGTGTTGCATGTGGTTGTCGCCAGCATGTGGGATGCGGACATCGCTTTGGCCGGGCTTGAGTTGAGTTATGCGGTTGCAAAGCGGCAACAGGTTGCAGCGATGACGGTGGATCAGCCGTTGTTTGTAGGTGAGTGTTCCCCAGACCGTGCCGGCAAGCCGTTTGCCTTTAAAGTAGAACCACATCGGCAAACTAAAGGCCCCGGCATCCGGGTGTCCAGCCAACGCGGCGTGGATATCATCGACAAGTGATGACGGGATCACCTCGTCCGGGTCAACCAACAGCACCCAGTTGTTAGTTGCGAGTTTCGCAGCGGCGACCCGCGTCGGCTCGGCGATCGGGCAGGCACTTACATGCAGGACCCGATCTGCCAGTTCACGGGCGACCCCCAGCGACCCATCGGACGACTCCATGTCCACAGCGATCACCTCATCACACCACCGCAACGCGCGCAGACACCGACCAAGGTGCTTCTTCTCATTGCGGAAGATCACGATGGCGGTCACCGGTGGGCCCGATGGGTTGTTTTGCCAAGTAGTCATGCGGCTATTCTGATCTCCTGTACGTTTGCTGCAGGATCGGGAACATAAAGTGCATCACCCGACCCAATATCGCCACCGGGGAGGTGCGTGCATGTGTTGTAGAGGTTAAAGAGCTTGTACCCATGGCTACGCATGAATACATCGATCTCGCCAAAGGTCGCAGACCCTTCGTAGAACGGGACGAAGTTGATCTCAATATAAATGCACGAGACACCCTGTTTTAGCAACCGATCCGCCCCGCGCAGAGCCTCCAGCTCGTAACCCTGAAGATCGAGTTTGAGGATGTCCACCTGCTTGAGCCCCGAACCCTCGAACCAGTCATCAAGCGACGTCGCCCGTAATTCCCGGACCTCCTTGATACGGGTCACCGCATCGAAGTACCGCTCGCTGTTTTCATTACGAGGCAGAACCGAACTGGTCATCGGCGAGTCGTTGATAAACATCTTCAGCGTCTGCGTCTTGTTGGACAACGCCAGGGGGTGCCGTTCCCCGGGAATCCCTGCAAGGTTCGCTTCGAGCCTTGGGAATAAGTCGGCGTTGGGCTCGAAGGCGTGGACCTGCAGGCCGGGGAATCGTTTGAGAAACCGCTTGGCCATCTGCCCGTCGTGCGCGCCGCCATCGACGTAAACCGGATCGCTGCGACCCTCTGGCAGGTTCCGTGCAACCGCATCAATCCAGTTATGCGGGGAGTACGATGTGCTGACTGGGTGACGCCAACGGTTCCACGCCGCCAACACACGCCAATACTGCTGCTTGATTGTCATCAGGTTCATCTTCGTCCTCATCCTGTTAGGCGGCGAGCGCCCAGTAAACAACTTTCCATGTGCGCGGAGAGAGTGGCGCATGCTTAATCGCCTCGGCGGCATGTTTGCATGCCAATGTCTTGTTCCCGGCATGGATCGCATGGCACGCCCAGTTGCGGTAGTGCTCTGCCGCCGACTGCTTCGGGGCCAGGTCCGGCCTGATCGACTCGACGTCAAATTGATCGGCTATCCCCCGCCTCCCATACGCCTCTCGCAGCACATCCTTAAGCCCGCTACACATCAATTCGTAATTACGGAAGCACACGCTCTGAACGTGTCGGCGGTAGGTGTAAAGATACACCGGCAGGTTCGCCAACCGACCGTGCTCAGCGAGACGCAGAAACAGGTCCAAATCCTCGACCCAGTCCGTCCCCTCACACCACCCCCCCACCTCCCGCAACGCATCGACTCGCATCATCAGGCTCGCATGGACCATGACGCTGGCGTCGCCATCGAGCAGGCCACGGTCGATCGCGTCGTGTTCCGTCGGGGGCTCCTGCGAGCCGGCGGGTGAGCCGTACGGGTCAGTCCGCTGAATCCAGCTTCCAAGCGCCACACAATCTGCGTGCTGATCGAGGTAATCAACCTGGCGTGCGAAACGAACCTCTGCACACCAGTCGTCGGCATCCATCCGTGCAATGTACTCGCCCCGCGCCGCGTCCAGACCGTCGTTCAATGCACCAACGATCCCGGTGTTGGGCCGGGAAATCACACGGATACGTCCATGACGATTGGCGTAATCGTGGAGGATAGCCAGCGATGTGTCCGACGAGCCGTCATCGACACAGATCAGCTCCCAATCTTCGAAGCTCTGCGATAATATGCAGTCGATCGCCTCGGCCAAATACGCCTGGGCGTTGTAGACCGGCATCAACACAGACACACGCGGTGGGTTATTTTGGTCGTCACCTTTCACAACTATCACGCGGCCTTTCTTTGAATCTTGGGCGAAGCCCCAAGCAGAGCGGTCAGTTTATTGGCGGCACGCTTCCACTTGGGTTGATCCAGTGAAGCGAGCCACTTCTCGGCATCTCTGAACCGGGCTGGGGGTGTGGTATCTCTCGACGGGTCCAGCCCCGAAAACGGCAAAGTAGACAGCATCCTGCCCCGCCAACTGATGACGTCTAGCTGCGGGGTATAGTGCGGGGTTACTTCCCCGGTCATGTCGTGCCAGGGATGGAACAGCCGGACATCCGGGTTCCACCGCACCATCAACCCCAAACTGCACAGCCGGGCGTACACATCCTTATCGTTGGCGTGGAAGCCGGTAGCAAAGATCGGGCTCTGCTCGTAGCCATTGATCTCGGTGAGCCACTTACGACGGACACTCAGGCAGGCTCCGTGATTGGATGGATTGGTCAGATCGCAGGCCCCTCGCAGATGATCCAAGTTGACCGTATCGGAATGCTTTTCTCTCGGCTCGTTGTAACGATGGTAGTAGGTCACCAGCCGATCGCTTGCCTGGTGATCCGCCCAGACGGCTTTCAAGAAGCCCGGCTCGGCAATCACATCCGCATCGGGGATCACAACCAATTCACCATGTGCCTCGGCAATGCCATGGTTAAAACAGTACGACGAATGGTAGGTACCACTGCGCCCAAGCGCGATCGCACGGAAGCCCCGGCCACGACCTGCCGCATCAATCCTGCGTTGCAGGTCAGGATTCACACGGCCGTAATACTCGACCCAGATCAGTTCGTAGTCCTCCGGTGGAATATCCTGCCGGGCCATGAAGTCGATGGATTCGTATCGCTCACGGAACGAGCCATCGACCATGACGACGCTGATCTTTGGGCAAGAATCCGGGTTGTTGATATCGCTCTTACTCATTCCTTGCTTATCCGTACTCACGCGGCAATCCTTGTCTGCTCAGACTGCACATTCCAAACGACCAACTCATACCACGCGAGATTGAGTTCAACATGTGTATCCAAACCAAAACGTTGCACAGCCACCTTGACTGATTCCTGGGCAAACGAGCGACGAAGCTCTGGGTTCTTAAGAAGCATCGTCAGGTATGCGCCAAACAATGCCGGGTCACCCGGTGCCGCGAGCATCCCGGTCTGCCCATGAGAGACCTGCTCGGGTATCCCCCCCACCTCCGACGCAACCACCGGCGTGCCGCAGGCCATAGCCTCAATCACCGTGGTCGGGAACGTGTCTTCCTTGGCAGCATGTGCGTAAACATCGGCGGCACGGTAATAATCAGCCACCACATCAGGATCGCTTTGCGGGGCGACAAACCGGATACGTGCCCCACCGATTTCCTGTGTCTCGCCCGCCTCGCCCAGTGCTACACACAACACCGGACGGTCAGCCACCGAATCCCCGACTTGACGGACAGCCTCTCGCAGCGTTTGAAAGTCCTTGAAGTCCGATCGGCGGATACCGTTTGCAGCGAAGAGGATGACGTATGCGTTTTCAGGCAACGCCAGGCGGTGTCGCGCACCGGCCTGATCGCCAGGGCAAAACACCTTAAGGTCCACACCGTTTGGGATCACCCGTGAGCCCTGAATAGCCGGGGCGAGTATCGACCGCTTGGCCTTGTCCAGCAGCCACTTCGAAGGCGCGGTCAGATACACCCGGCTGTTTGCATAGATATCTCGCTTACGCCGCCAGTTCCGAGAAGTAGCGTCTCGCTTCACTGCGGGGTACGTCCCAAGCGCCGGGCATCCGCCGCAACCTGTACGCCACCGGTCGCAGCCCAATGAGTGGGCACAGTGCCCAGACAGCATCCAGGCATCATGCAGTGTTATAAATATCGGGGCATTGCGTGAGAGCTGTGGCAGTTGGCGCAGATCAAAATACCCGCCGTGGAGGTTGTGCAGATGAATCAGGTCCGGCTCTTGCGCCGCCAATCCAGTCAGTTGCTTCGTGCCGGGGAACCCGTAGTGTTCACACCCAAGTTGCTCATCCAGCCAGGCCTTGGGCCGTCCGACCGCATCAGCCGCCGTGCGTAATGGCCGTGTGCTGCCTAGACGGTGTTCGTGGGTGTGCAGTTGATACGACACACCAGCCCAAGCACGGGCCCAGGCGTTGCGCGATCTCCGGTTGGGGATCTCGACCACATGTGGGTCGTTGCCTGTCTTGCGACCAACAGCCAGCGTCGCCAGATGACCACGGGCAATGTACCGCTCGTGTAGATTCATCGCGATGCGCTCGGCCCCGCCGCCTCGGTCTGCGGTACTCACCTGCAGGATGTTCAGCCTGTTGCGTGTCATGCTGCCTGCACCCCCACTTCCCGCAGAAGCCGTACCCCGTCCCAATCCCGCACAAGCATCCTTGGCAGTTGATAAGGATCAGCACCCCGCGACAGCGCACCCGTGAAATTCGAGCAGGCGCAAGTGAATCCCGCATCGGCCACCGCGTCAACAGTAGCCTGCGTGTACGAACTGCGTGTGCCGTAGGGATACGAGAAACTCTGTACCGGCTGACCCACCCAGCGTTGCAGGTCTTCCCGGCTCTGGCATATCTGCCTACGCTGTTCTTCTAACGACAGCGTTGCCAAGATCGGGTGATCGATTGTATGCGCGCCCACTTCGATGAGCCCGCCGGATGCGAGTTGTCCCAACTGTCCCGCGGTCATCGCCCGATGGGTCGATCGTGATTCTGTACTAACCCCCGCCCACCGGCAGAGATGTTCGATCACAGACGTTTGCTCCCCGGGTGGCAGCGGACGCAACTTATTACACAAGGCCAGATAAGCCAACTGCCGTGGGTTCGGGGTTTGTGGGGACAGCACATCCCAACGATCTTGTGTGCTGCCGGACGCCTCTGGATCAATGCACCAGCGACCCTCTTCACCCTCGACAGTGACAGCTAGCTCACTTGGTAAATCACGACCCGTCAAAAAAATGTCTTCCAACTTGTCCCAATAGAATTCGCGATCACCACCCACCGCACCACTGGCAACAAATACGGTCGCGGGAACTTCATGCTTTTCGAGGATCGGCTTAGCGATCGTAAGATTGTCTTCGTACCCATCGTCGAACGTCACGACCACCGCACGGTCCGGCACACTTCCACGACGGACACACAACGACAATGCCTGCAGGCTCATCGGATGGAATTCCTCCGCGATCAGCCGCATCTGTTCATCAAACCGCCCAGGACTCACCGCTAGCAGTTGGGGGTCGCACTCTAGATCAACGACACGGTGGTACAGCAACACCGCCGCGGTACGCGCGGGTCGGCGTAACAGCCCAAGCGTCTTACCCCGCAGGTTGTCGATCGTGCTGCTAATCATGAATCAACGGGCCTCTGCGCCCTTACGGCGACAATGATCGGGTAGTCCGGGTCGTGGTAATTGATCTCTTCTTGTGTCAGTTCTTCCAAGGACAGGCCGTGCATGAACGCGGTCGCGGCCAAGACGTTGCCGTAGGTTTGAACTTCGACAGCCTCATCAGGCCAGTGCTCGCCGAACAATCTCTCAGCAGCCTGTGCGCTAAGCCGCCAATAGTCGCCCCAGCGGTCGGCGTCGTACCGGCTGATCTGACCCAGTCCGAGTGTGGTCATCAGCACGACCCCGCCGGGCTTGAGCGCGGCGCATGTGTGCTTGATAGCGGCGCGGATGTCGTAAACACACTGAACCACCTGCGTGAGGACGATGCAGTCATAAACGCCCACCGGCACGCCTTCCCCAGTCGCCAAGTCACCGACCACCGTGGCCAGTGGGTTGCCCGCCTCAGCGTGCAGCACATCGGACTGCGTCACATGATCGCCACCAAACGCCTTGGTAACATGGTTGTCCCCGATCTCCAGGACACGCCCTTTAATATCGGTTGCGTGGGCCTGGATGAACTGGTTGACATAATGCCTGCCGATCCGTGTCCCGCCTCGGCCGTAACCGAATGACCCGGCGATCGGCGTCGTCCGCCGCAGTGATCCGAAACGCACCGAACCCATCGGCGGCGCGGTTTGGCCAGCCATGCTCCCCGCACGACGTACCATCGCACGGCTGGCTCGCAGTAGCGATACGGCCCGTGATTCTATCTGTGACTTCATCTGGCTCACGCGGCGGCCTGTGTTTGAAGGGTTAGTGAAACGGGACGGTTGTTACGGACACGATCGGGGACAATGACACCGAATGATTTTTCGTACGTCGTTTCCAGTTCTTTGACCAGCGTGAGACTCTGGGACTTGAGATAGCCCGACCACTCGCGTCGCTGCCCAATCAATCCGTTAAATAGGTCTGCCATATCGACGGGCTCGATACCCTCCCAACGCCGCGACCACCGGCCGTACCCGATCCGCTTGACCAGGGCTGAAACTTTTCCGTTCTCACCTGTGTAATCGATCGAGAGGATCGGCACGCCCAACGCCATGCAGAACAGGTGGCCGTGGTACCGCATCGCCACCGCCGCATCTGCGGTGGCAATCGATTCGAGCAACTCGTTAAGCGTCAGATACCCGCGTTCAACCGATACACGATCGGGAGCAACAAACGCTTTGTCGATCTGCCGGTTAAACAATCGGTCATCACCACCCAGCCAAAGCGAGTGCATCGGCAGCAAATCAACAGAGGTATCATATTGCGACGTGGCGGACTCGAAGACCGACGCCAAGTCACTAATCGTCTGGCGGTTGCGATCTTCCAAGACCTCCCCGGAGAGATCGCCTGTGTATTCACAGGTGTTGGCTCGGACCAACCCGATCAGCCGCGGGGCTTGGCGAGCTTCTTGTGGTTGACTCTGCCGATCCAGTCGGCGGGCCCGGTCTTGCGCCCAGCGGTAAAGATACCGCAACGCCGGGTCACAACCGATGCCCAGCTTGGGTGAGGCACCAAGCCGTACCGCGTAATCGTGGCTCTCCTGGTCGCGGAAGAACCCCCCGGTTGTCATACGCAGGATCGCCGACGCCTGCGCTTTAACTCGCTTGTTGTGGAAAGGCCCGACCCCACAGCCGAAGATGATCCGCGCCTTGCTTAGTCGGTTTGCCTTGTGGAATAACCCCCATACATGCTCGGTTTCTCCGATATCTTCCAACGGCCCGCCGCCGAGGATGACCGCATCCGCTCGCTCGACCACACCCAACTCCGCTGCGCGATCCAGATCGACCAACTCGATGTCCGCCAATTCAGGCATCTCTCGCATCGTCTGCAGACTCACTTTGCGGTCGATCGTTGTGAGCGTGATCTTGCAGTCGGGGCTGTGTGTGCGGATAAAGTGAACCAGTTCGCCGAGGATCGCCTTGTCGCCCTGGGTCTCCGTTCCGTACCACCCGGTGATGACAACATGACGCCACCGCCCCGGATGCGGGAGCGTGGGGTGATTGATAGTACGGGGAGTAAAATCGAAGTTCTGATCGCCTTGCAGGTCTTTTCGTTGTGCGATCCGACGCCGCCACGGCTCCGTGATCTCGTCGACCCCTTGCTTAACCATATCCCGGATCGGCGGGGGCCCCAGCAGATCGTGCCGGCAATCGCCGCAGTGATTCTTGATGATCTGCCGGCGTTGGACCAAGCCTTTCTTATAGACCTCCGTCGCGCTACCGGTCAGCGCCGACCCGATGATCGGGCTCTTAACCGAGCAGTAACTGAGGTTGCCACGCGCATCGAGAGTAACGCCCTGTGTCTGCCAATGGCACCCCGCCGAACGCGGCGAGCCGTAAGCGATCTGATCGACCAGGCTCTTGTAAAAGCGGCGCTGAGCACCACCGACACGCTGATCTCGCGAGAGCTTGTCAAAGAACATCGTCAGGTGAAACCACTGCTGGGGTGTCAAAGGATTAAGTAGATCATAACCATCGTTGTAGACCCGCCGGATCTCGACACCCAGACGGAATTCATAATCCTTAATCCCATGGTCTTCGCACCATTGCAAAAGGTCATCCGCGCCATCACAGTTCGCTGCCGTCAGAGTGCAACCGATTGAGACGGGAATATTGTTTTCTTTGAGTGTGTCGATCACCTTGACAGCCGAGTCGAAGTTTCCCTTAACACCCCGGTTACGATCGTGGTCTTCACCAACACCGTCGAGGGAGACACTGACGCCCAGCTTCTTGCCGGCACCCTTGGCCACCTCATTCACCGCAAGGATCCGCTCGGTCACATCCTTGTAACGTATCGCGTTGGTGATGATGTGCAGATCTTTGAGCTTGGGCAGCTCTTGAGTGAGTACCGATGCCAGTTCGGGCAAATCTTTGCGCAGGGTCGGCTCACCACCGTTAAGCCCGACGAATTCGACCTCTGTGAACAACGGGTCGCGCAGGATGGTCGCTAATTCATCGGGCGTGACTTCGTGGTCACGTTTCTGCTGCCAGATGTTACACATACCACAGCGGGAGTTGCAGATATCGTTGACCGGGAACTGGATCACGGTGGGTTTCGTGGCGACGTAATGTGCGGCAAGGCGAGTCGAGGCTTCGATCCCAACATGACCCAACAGAAGCCCGCCTCGCTTAGCGGCACCTGCGACGGACCTGATTTGGCGCAACTTCTGAAGCATCACTGATAGTCGATCCTTGACCCAGAATCCCTAGGCAGCCTTGGACTGTTCTCCAACGCATCGTACCCGGCAGGACAGCAACACCCTCGGCACCACGTTCGATGCTGTCACGCTAACCCCGTCAAAGTGCTTTGATAGCGCGGCCTTGAAGTTATCCAGTGTGTACCAGGCGTATTGATCCGTGTACCATTCCGCAACGTGACGGTCTTCCTTGGGAACAAACTCGACCAGAAGTTCCTGCCCGGTGAACCCCGCGAGGGTCTCGGCGATCTGGTCAAAATCCATCCCGGCCTTGAAGACCAGATGGTGCGTGATCGCCAGAGCCAAGACCAGGTCGGACCGCAGCCGTGTATAAGCGTCGGGGAACTCGCTTTTGGCGCCGTGTGCCGGGCTCGGCCGGGTGAAGTCCTGCACCACCGGGAGGATGTCCAACCCGTCGGCCTTGGCATTTCGATAAAGCTCCGCCAGGCAAGTCTCGTCATTGTCGGTTGCAACAACCTGGCAGCCGTGCCGTTCGGCGAGCCTTGAGAACCAGCCGGCATTAGCCGCGAGGTCCAGCACGGTCTTGGGCTTGACCCGGCGAAGCACGTCGTCCGCGACGCGCTGCTTGGCGGTCCATGTGTCGGGGGCATCCAGCGAAGCGTATTCGTTGTAATAGTCCGACCACTCGGTCGCGGGCGCGGGCAGCTCGATCTGGTTGAGGTAATCTTTCAGCTTCACAAGCGCCTTGGACCTTGGCTCGTTCTCTCTGGGGAGCATCGTCAACCCCAGCCAGAATCGCGTCAGCCGAGCCTTGACCCCCAGAGCCTGCGCCAGGTCCCGGCCGGTGACCCCCCACTTGCGGGTTTGAACCATGTGATGTCGTGCCTCACCACCGAAGCCTCGCACCAGAAGGAACAGGGGGTTGATGAAAGTCTTGACGAACTCTCCCTGCGCGATCCACGGCGTATTGGGCTCGGCAGGCTTGATCGATCCAAAATCAATAAACCGTGGTGCCGTACCCTCAAACAAGACGTTCCAGGGATGCGCATCGAGCAGTTCAAAGCCCAGCTTGTCCAGCTCGATCGCCAGGTCGATTGTAAGTTTCGCCGCATCCAGCAGCATCGGGGCGCACCACTCAAACCCGTAAGTCACACGCGGCAACTCCCGGTGACACAGAACCAGCCCGTAGCCCTCCAGATCGAAGTCAGCCACCCCGGTGTCGATCAGGCCGACATCGAACAGCCGAGAGCAACGCGGGTCGTCAAGCAGCCGGCGATAGATCGGCGCAGCTTCATGATTGATCGCGCGGTACAGCCTGCCGCTCCACCGGAAAACCCTCCCGTGGGGGTCCGCCACCGAAGACGGCTCAAAGCTTACCTGCTCGCGTTTTAATGTCTCGGATAAGGGCATTGTCCAATAACCTCTACGTCCCCTGGGGTATTCCCAATCAGTACAACCGGTACATCCGTCATCGACCACACCCAGCACCCTCTTGAGGCCGGTGTCCGGTATTGATAGCCAGTGGTTATCGGGCGTATGTGGGGTATTTTTTTGCCGGCCCACGTGGGCTATGCCGCCTGGGTCCGCCACTTTTGTGGCAGCAGGAACAGCGAGTCACGCCGGTCAAAGCTCCGACCTGTGTGGTAGATGTCGGCAGGCTCGATCCCGAAACGAGTGGCCTGTGAAACGTGGTCCGCCATCTCCTCACCAAGCTGGACGGCAACATTGACATAACACATGCCAGCGGTCGCAAGCAGCGGCCCTGTCTCGCAGACCACCTCGCCCCGCGCGGGCAGCGACTCGGGGAGTTGATCGGTGACCTGAGTGTCTAATCGAAACAATGGCTGATTCATCTGATCGTAGATCCCCACCAGGAATCGAGGCCGACTCAATGGCTTGTCACTCTCATAGCGGATCGTGACACGCAGAGGATCGCCGCTTTGGATGAAGGTCTGATCGGGGTGTTCAGCGTTCTGGATCGATATGCCGTGAAGCCGTACCGCCCCGCTCCCCGCCCTGTCTTCGCGGTCACGCAGCGCTACCGGCACCTGCTCATCGCCACGTTGAAGGTAGAGTTGTATCGCCTTATCTGTCGCGCCAACAAACGCTACCTCCCCGCCCTCCAGCAGCACCGAACGGTCACAGAGCGTCGAGATCGCAGCCATGTTGTGACTGACAAAAACTACCGTTCGGCCCTGCTTGGCAACATCGTCCATCTTCCCCAGGCACTTGCGCTGAAACGCCGCATCCCCAACCGCCAGCACCTCGTCGATCAGCAAAACCTCTGGCGACAGGTGCGCCGCAACCGCAAACGCCAACCGCACATACATCCCGCTTGAGTAGCGTTTCACCGGCGTATCCAGGAACCGATCGACCTCGGCGAAGTCGACAATCTCATCAAACCGCCTCTTGATCTCGGCCCGCTTCATCCCCAGAATCGCCCCGTTAAGAAAAATGTTCTCCCGCCCGGTCAGCTCGGGGTGAAACCCGGTCCCGACCTCAAGCAGGCTCCCCACACGACCGCGGATCGTAACCCGGCCGTGGGTTGGGTCGGTGATCCGTGAAAGTATTTTAAGCAGCGTGCTCTTGCCCGCGCCGTTGCGCCCGATCAGCCCCAGCACCTCGCCGGGCTCCACAGCCAGCGCCACATCACGCAACGCCCAGAACTCATTGTCCCCACAAGCTTCCGCCTTCTCACCCCCGCCCCGCCGTGCTTGCCCGACTACCTCCGCCAAACGCTGGCGCAGCGTCATCGCCTGCCCCAGACGGTAGCGTTTGGAAAGACCTTCAACCTGGATCGCTGTTTCACTCATGACTTAAACCCATCAAACCACATCCGCGAACCTGCGCTCCAGCTTTGCGAAAAAGAACAGGCCGATGACCAACGTGATCGCCGCAACCGTCGTTGAAACACCCCACGCTGCGTAGTTCACCGGCTGATCCAACACCACCGCCCGGAAGGCGTCGATCGTCCCAGCCATCGGGTTAAGGTTCATCAGCCACTGGTAACGCTCTGGCACAAAACTTAAATCGTAGATCACCGGCGTCATAAACAGCCAAAGCTGAAGCATGAACGGCACGACGTACCGAAAGTCGCGGTAGCACACCGTCAGGCTCGCCAAGAGGATCCCGATCCCCAAGACCGCCAGCACCACCGACAACACCAGCAGGGGCACCAGCACCAGGCCAAACGTGACCGGAACCTGGAACCAAAGCATCAGCCCGGCCAGGACGACAAACGCGATTACATAATCAATTGCCGGCACAAGCGTCGCTGACAGAGGCAGCAAAAGCCTGGGGAAGTAGACCTTACTCATGATGTGCGAGTTGCCGACCAGGCTGTTGCTCGACGCGGTTACTGCGTTAGAAAAAAGCGTCCAAGGCAATAGCCCGGCGTAAAGAAAAACCGGGTACGGCACGTCCCCAACCCTGTCAGCCATCCCCATCACCTTCCCAAAGAAGATGTGTAACACCACCATCGTCGCCAACGGCTGGATCACCGCCCAAGCCACCCCCAGAAACGTCTGCTTGTAACGCACCCGCAGATCTCGCATCGCCAGAACCCAAGCCAGCTCACGACGTCGCCACAGTTCAACCGGGTCGAGCGCGCCTAAGCCCCCCTGCGGCTTAATGACTGTCACATGAGCCCCCTGAGAAGCCGTCTCGCCAAGCGGAATGAGGGTCGTAAAAGGTGTGCTGGACAAACCGCGGGCTCCCGACGCCTAAACGCCTCGAAGTCTGGACGTAGACCGTCCAATCGTTACAGCCGATACAACCGGCAAAGGCTGTATCGACCTAACGGGGATGTTACTTAAGTGACTACTCGGATGTGATGGACCGATAACCCGGCTTCTTAAAGAGGCCTGGCCAACGACTCCGGCTCTTGCTCGTCGGTGTCCTCGGCAGGGTCGGCTGGCGGTACCGAATCTTCCGCGTCCCCGCCGTCCTCCTCGTCCTGTTCATACCACCGCCGCTTAGGCTTGCTTACCTTTTTCTCACGCGGGAACCGGGGCGCGAACAGCGACACAACCAGCAACGCCTGGATACCCAATACGGGCAGACGGAACCGCTCCAGCCCTGTGGTCTGTGTAGCAAACGCGAAGTAAAACATCACGCCGCCAAGCAAAAGCAGCGCCGACCAGTGCCCGCGCACAAGCAGTATCACCGCTCCAAGGACCATCCCCACCAGCAGCAGGCCGTTAAACCCGACCCAGGCCAACGCCAGCCACCCAGTCGGGTTCTTGAGGGTTTCTGACAGATTCGTCCACGTAAAACCGCCATTCATCAGCTTGTCACGCAGCCCGGTCGGCATATAAGTCAGGCCAAGCTGCTGATACAGCGCACCCATCGAGTGGTCCGTGAAGAACTTGGTCACGCTCTCCCTAAGGACACGCCCATACAGCCCGGGGTTGTCTCTGATCGCGTCAATGCCCATCGTCTTCATCGTGCCGAAGACCTCTGCATCAGGATTCAGATTCTGCTCGGCACGCAGCTCGGTCATCAGCGTATCCACCGTCGCCGGCCAGTCCTGTTTCCAATCCCCGCCTTCCTCGGTGATCCGCATGTAGGCGTTGCCGTAGAAGTACGTGTTGATGTACGGGATGCTGCTAAGCCGGTAGCCAAACCCCACCGATTCATTACGCGCCATCCACGCCGCACCGGGTGCCAACGAAAGGGCAATCATCAGCGTCGCCAGCACGAAGGTCTTGACCCTGAAATCCGTCACCACCATCCACAGCGCCACCGCCGGCCCCAGCATGATCGACACCGGACGAACCAACACACTCAGCCCGATCATCAGACCACCGAACGTTGTCGACCCGATCCCCCGTGTCTCCCGGTCCGCCACCGACCACAGGCCAAGCAGCACCAGGAAAGTAAAACACGTCTCGGTAAGCACAGCCGTCGGAGCCGCGATGGCTGCGGGGTGTACCGCAACAATCGCCGCAGCGAACAGCGCAGGCCCGGGACGTTTCAATAACGCCCGCCCAATCCCGTAAACCAACGCCACCGAAGCCGCACCAAATAGACACTGCAACAGCAGCAGCCCGTTCATCCCAAGCCCCAACCAGGCCGCCGCCCCCAAAAACGCCGGATACCCAGGCGTCCGCATGATCTCGGGACGCACACCATCGGCACCCGCCGATTCGACTTGACCAAGATCCACTCGCAATTGATGCAACGGCTCATGCACCACACCCGTCTCGGGCCCCGACCGCCCAAACTCACCCTGATTAACAAGCGTCTCACTCAACTCAACATACCGATACGAATCCGGGAACATCGCCCGCTCGCTATCACCGTAGGGGCCCACCGCAAACAGCATCAAACGCAGTGCGATCGCGGCAAAGAAAATCAGCACCACATAAAACGCCTGCGACTCGTCATACACCATGCGCACAGGTGCAACCACCGGCCGGGGCTCGCTCTGCCCCAACACCCCGGTACTGTGAGGCGCAGCAACCTGAGGCGCAGCAACCTGAGGCTCAACATCTTGCTCTACAACCGAATCACTTGCCTTGGCATTGGGTAGAAACCACATTTCATCAACTCCCGTCGGCCGCCGGGTCTGGCACGGAACCCGTGCAACCCATACAACCCGCTTCTTCGTCATCGTCGGCTCAACCAGCAGACTTAAACACCGGCCGCACCGCACAAGACCCGTCCCATAACGAACCTCAGCCATGAATCGTCGGATATAACACGCAGCGGACTAACGCCGTACCGTGAAAAGAAACCGCGTAGGTGGTAAACCATGCCGCCTGTGATAACTGGGCAGCTTTCCGATACCGCTACTCTCGTTCAGACCAACGACGTACAGTACCGGTGCAGTTCCAACACACTCAAAAGGTAGGCCAACGTGGATTCGGCACCCTGGTTGCGGTTCACCCCGTCAGGACGCAGCCCGTCCATACAACCCCCGGTCTCCGGCGAATACAACATCACGCCCAAATCATTGCCGCCGATGAACCACTGGAAACACCGCCACGCCTCGTCAGCCCATACCGAGTCACCACTAACCCGCGCCGCGTCCAGGCAGGCGTGTACCAAAGCGTGCGCTTCAAGCGGTTGTTGATCGAACCCAGCCTTAGACCCACCACGCGGCAGCCAACCCGCGTTACCGATGACACTGAGGTGCCCCTGTGGTGCCCGCTGCACATCCAGCAGCCAACCCAGCGACTTCAATCCTTGCTCAACCATTTCGTCTCGACCCATCGAACGGCCCGCAACCAACAAGGCGTGGCAGAGCTTAGCATTGTCATATATCGCCCTGTCTTCACACCACGCCCAATCGTCCGAGGCGTGTTCCGTAAACGCAACAAAAAGGTCCGAAGCATAACGGTCACGCAGATCGCTCGCCGAGATACTTTCCCCAAGGCTATCCGGGGGAAGATCTGGATATCGCTTGAGGTAATCTTCCAGCCCCAAGACGGTAAACGCTTTAGATCGCAGATCGCAAAATCCGCTGACCCCCGGCAGGGCCTTTTGAAACAACTCACACGCAAGGTCACATGTGTCGTCATCCTTCGCCGTCACCACCGCCACACCCAGCGCCCAGATCGTTCGCCCCTGACTGTCCGGGCTACCCACCTCCTCCAGCCAACGCCGATCATACGACATGAAATTCCGAAACACGCCCGCGGATTCGTTGTAGGCGTAAGCCAAAAACATCAAGTACCGATGAACCGACGCCCCCGGTGCACCACACTCCCCCGGTGGAACATCCCCAAATAACTCCGCGTGATACAGCGCCGCGATCAAGGCTCGGGCATTGTCGTCTATACAGTACCCATGCCGAAGGTCCGGCACGGAATACAGGGCGTGCTGAAACATCCCCGTGCAATCGGTCATCTTTATAAGGTGCCGAAGGTCTACCGAAGGCATCGACCACCCCCGATCTGGCCCACCCGCTACCGGGGCATCGTCCGTTCCTTGGCTTCCCATGGCACAAACATCGGCCGAATCACGCAGCCCCGGACAATACACCTCTGTAACCACGCTCTAACGCGACCTGCACCCTGTTGGCTTCAAACAAATAAAACAGCCTTTTTATAGCCCTTAACCATATAATCACGCATTAGATTATGTAATTAAAATTCAATCCTATCTATATATATAACTATTTATTATACAATTATTTAAATGATAAATTCCACTAATTGCCAATAGTCTAATCCCACCCCCATTCCCTATAAAAATCCTCACCAACGCGCTAAACCGCAATATTGAGAGCCTAAAACCAAGTTTTGTCGATTATCACCTCAATCTATTGACAATCAGCCCCCTTGTTATATAATCAGATTGAGTTAAATTGTATTTTCAGGCCATTGTGCCAAACTCAGGAACGCCTGTTGTTTCTGACGATTCATCACACCCATCTTGCTAGGGAGGAATTACATCATGCGGAAGTTTGCACTTGGACTTGGATGCGCAGCACTGCTGGGCACGGCCAGCACGTCGTGGGCAGTACTTGGTGTTGTCGTAAGCGAAGACTTTGAGAGCTACGCCGATACCGCCGCCATGTCGGCCGTCTGGGCCGGGTTCGACGGCGTCCTTGAGACAGAAATCGACTTCGACTTTGACGGGGTCCCCGACGAAGTCGGCAACAACACCGCTAGCCACCCCGGTGGTGTCGTCAACGCATTTGACCTAGCTTCCCCCATCAGCGCCTCAGCGACAGAGTGGATCAAGCTCAGCGTCGATATCTTCGATGACGACACATCACTGATCCCCGGCTTTCCGCTGGTCCCAGACAACAAGCGGATGGGCTTGGGCATGCGCTCCGTTGATCCATTAAATGGGACGACCAACATCATCGAACTAGGCATGTGGAACAACCCAACCCACTTCGTCCACCGCGCAGTCCTGTTTGATTCGACCAACGGTGTACCCAACCCCAGTTGGCAGGCTTTTGATCTGGGCACCGAAGCCTTTGACATCGACGGCAGCGGCGTGATCGAGCCCGACGAAGAGGCCATCAACGTCAACCGCTTCCGCGGCCCTGGCTGGCACTCCTACAGTGTCATCATCAAGCCTGACTCCATGGTCTTCGAGTTTGACCTCGACCGCGACGGCTCGATCGACAGTTCTGCCGAGTACTTCGACATCCCACACACCGCCGATGGCTTTAGCCAGCTCCGTTTCGGTGGCCCATCCAACGTCAGTTCCTCAGGCGGTGGCGTCCACTTCGACAACGTCGTCTTGGAAATCATCGCAGCCGATGCACCCGGCCTCGCCGGCGACCTCAACGGCGACGGGTTCGTCGGTATCGCTGACCTGAACATTGTCCTGGCTGACTGGAACAACGGCGATCCCCCAAACGACCCCATCATTAACCCGCTGGCCGACCCTTCCGGTGACGGGTTCGTCGGCATCACCGACCTGAACGTCGTCTTGGGCAACTGGAACGCCGGCGTTCCGCCCGGCCCAGCTGTTGTTCCCGAGCCGACCACGCTGGCTCTGCTTGGTCTTGGTGGCGTAGCCATGCTGCGTCGTCGTCGCTGAATCGACTGTCTTGAAATGTTGGGTGTATCTGAGTTGTAACGGTCTTAGATATGCTTGGACAACCGTTTGTGT
Organism: Phycisphaeraceae bacterium; assembly: GCA_029260615.1. Taxonomy (GTDB): domain Bacteria; phylum Planctomycetota; class Phycisphaerae; order Phycisphaerales; family Phycisphaeraceae; genus JAJRRS01. The sequence goes on from JAJDCX010000090.1 coordinate 39,325, forward strand.
TGTCAGACACTGAAACCGGGCGTCGCTCCCACGGCGCCCGGATTTTTATGCGCCTATCTAAACCTAAAGACACTACCCCACCTCTCTATCCCAACCCAAGGCCGCTATCATAGAGTGGACTGGCGGATAAAAGGTGTCGTGATGAATCAACAACCCAACCCCATTAAAACTAAACCCGCCTCCCCCGCAACCAGCCTCTTTGCCGAGCACGGCCGGCACTGGGAATCATTCGCTTATGTCTACCCGGTCGTCAGCCGACGCAGCAGGGGCCTGTCTATCGGTATCAACCTCAATCCCGACACGATATGCAACTTCGATTGCGTGTATTGCCAGGTCGATAAATTAGAAAACCCAAAACCCATGCCGGTGGATCTTCATCGTCTGCGACAAGAGTTGGGAGCGATGCTACAGGACGTGGCGTCTGGGAGAATATGGGCCCTACCAAGATTCGCCCAAATTGACCCGGCCTTAAAACGTCTCAACGACATCGCGTTCTCCGGCGACGGCGAGCCCACCACCGCCAAGGGCTTCACGCAAGCAGTCGACATAGCCGTGGAATTAAAAAACGCCTCTGGGCTTGACGGCATAAAGCTCATACTCATTACCAACGCGACCCTGCTTGACCGCCCCCACATCGAATCAGCGATTCGGGTGCTGGACGACAACAACGGAGAGGTGTGGGCCAAACTCGATGCCGGAACAGAGTCATACTACAAGCAGGTCGACCGTTCAGCCGTGCCTTTACGGCGAGTGTTGGACAACCTCCTCGCTTGCGGCAAACGCCGACCGATCGTGATCCAGTCGATGTTCCTGAACATGCACGACCGCCCCATGCAGACCCAGACATTTGACGCCTACACCGACCGACTCGCCGAACTGATCCAAACGGGTTGCCAAATCAAGGCCGTACAACTCTACACCGTGGCACGACAACCCTTGGAGGATTATGTGTCGGCATTGACCAATGAGCAGCTAGCCGAATTGTCCAAACGTCTAAAACGCCGGCTCGCCAACCTGCCCGATGCAAAAGATATCACCCTCGAAGTGTTCGGCGGATGCGATTAAGAAGACTTCCGGGCTTACACTTAAAACATCCTGAAGTTCAATCACCTTGATCCACAACCACGCCTTGGATCCAAGCAATCAGTACGTCCAACTCTGCAAAACATGCACATAGTTCGCCCGCTCGTACGCGGAGGGGTTCGGGCAATTCTCCAGGCTCATGCTGCCCTGGAGTTGATATAGAGAATCGTAATCGTGTTCGACCAACCAGCGTTCCAGGTCCTCACGGACGCTCAGCAGGTGCTCCGGGCCATGCTCAAGCAAAGCCGAAACCATCTGTACCGCATGCGCACCGGTCATCACAGCCTTGACCACATCGATCTCGTTATGCACCCCACCGGTCACCGCCAACGACGCATCCACGCGACTGGACAGGATCGCCAACCAGCGAAGACGAAGCAGTAACTCCGACGGCGAAGACAGATTCACCCGCGTCACCTCCAACGCTTCCACATCGATGTCAGGCTGATAGAACCGATTAAATATAACCAGCGCATCCGCCCCAGCCTCAACAAGCCGACCCGTGAAGTCTACCAACGACGTGTAGAACGGCGAAAGCTTCACCGCAACCGGTAATTGGGTCGACTCCTTGATCGTTTGGACCATCTCCACCGCCCGGTCTTCCAACACCCCGCTTGTCTCCTGGGGGTCCATCGCCACGTAGTAGATGTTCAACTCCAGCGCATCCGCGCCGGCCTGCTCGATCAGCTTCGCATACTCAAGCCAACGCCCCCCACTCATCCCGTTCAGTGATGCGATCACCGGCAGCTCCGTGCATCTCTTGATCGCCCCCACCTTCTCCAGGTACCCGTGCGGCCCCAGTTTGAATTCCTCGTTGCGAGGAAAATAGTCCAACGCCTCGGCAGACACCTCATCGTGCGAAGCGATGCTGTCGTGGGTCGCCAGCTGCTCGCGCAGGATCTGCTCCTCGAAAAGAGAAGGCATCACGATTGCCGCAGCACCGGCGTCTTCCAGGCGCTTCACCGATCCTAAGTCATAAGCCAGCGGTGACGCCCCGGCCATCAGCGGGTGGGGCAGCTTAAGCCCCATGTAATTCGTTGAAAGATCCATCGTGTCGTTTCCTTATCTAATGGCCGCGGGTTTCGCGGATATGGGTTTCTCGGATTGTCCGTTGTGATTTTCTGCATCCAGGCCCAGACCAGCCAGATGCTGGTAGAGCTGCACACGCTGCACCGCGTGACGCTGCGCCGCCTTGGACAAACGACGGAACCGATCTGGGTCGATCTTCTCAACCATGCGGAACCGCGTCTCCTGGCTCATGTATTCTCCAACCGGGATCGACGGCGGCTTGGAATCAATCTGCAATGCCGGCAACCCCTGCGCCACTCGCCTTGGATCAAACCGATACAACGGCCAGATACCCGATGCCACCGCACGCTTCTGCTGATCCAACCCGTGCGACAGATCGTACCCGTGCGCGATGCAATGGCTGTAGGCAATAATCAGTGACGGCCCGGAATACGACCCCGCCTCCTGCATCACCTTCACCGTGTGGTTGTCGTTGGCACCCATCGCGATGCTGGCCACATACACATGCCCGTAGCTCATCGCCATCAGACCAAGGTCTTTCTTGTGGACACTCTTTCCCGCAGCCGCGAACTTCGCAGCCGCACCTAACGGCGTGGCCTTGGATTGCTGACCACCCGTGTTGGAATAGACTTCGGTATCTAAAACAAGCACGTTGATGTCTCGTTGCATCGACATCACATGGTCCAGCCCACCGAAGCCGATGTCATACGCCCACCCGTCACCGCCAACCAGCCAGACAGCCTTCTTCACAAGGTAGTCAGCCAGCAGATCCAGCCGGTGTGCCGGCGCCGAATTAATCTTCGCCAGCGCCTCTCTTAATAATACGACCCGGCCCCGCTGCATCGCGATACCCGCCGAATCGTCTTGGCTCCCACTAAGCAACCCATTCACAAGCTCTGAATCCAGTTGCGAGCCAAGCTCCGCAAGCATGTCCTGAGCCTGTTGACGGTGCTGGTCAATCGCAACACGGTGGCCAAACCCGTACTCCGCGTTGTCTTCAAACAGCGAGTTGCTCCACGCGGGCCCTCGGCCGTCTTCGTTCGTGCAGTAAGGCGTCGTCGGCAGGTTCCCACCATAGATCGACGAACACCCCGTCGCATTGGCGATCAACAACCGATCGCCGTAGAGCTGGGTCAGCAGCTTGACGTAAGGCGTCTCCCCACAGCCCGCACAAGCACCGGAATACTCGAACATCGGCAGCAGGAACTGCGAACCCTTCACGTCCAGCCGCTTGATCTTCATCGGGTCAACCTCGGAGAGGTCAAGAAAATATTCGTAATCGGCCCGCTCACGCATCCGCGTCTCATGCCCATCGCGGGCCTGCATGTTGATCGCTTTACGTTTGGGCACCGCCTTATTCTTCGCCGGGCAGACATTCACACACAACGTGCAGCCCGTGCAGTCCTCGGTCGCAACCTGCAGAGTGTACTTAAGCCCCTTGAAGTCCGGCGCCTTGTAGTCCTGCGACTTAAACGTATCAGGTGCGCCCTCCAACTCGCCAGGCTCGTACACCTTGCAACGGATCGCCGCGTGAGGACACACCAGGACACACTTGTTGCACTGGATACACACGTCGGGATCCCACAGGGGAACACTCGGGGCAATGTTCCGCTTCTCATAGCGTGTCGTCCCGGTCGGCCAAGTGCCGTCCGGCGGAAACGCGCTGACCGGTAGGCCATCGCCATGCCCCGCCATCATCGCCGCCGTCACACGCGATACAAAGTCGGGCACATCGTCCGGCACCACCGACAACGGTGCCAAAACCGAAGTCACCTTCGACGGAACCGAAACCTCATGCAGATTCTCAAGCGATTGATCCACCGCGTCAAAGTTCCGACGGATCACCTCCTCGCCACGCTTGGCGTAGGTCTTCTCGATCGCCTTCTTGATCTTGCTGATCGCCTCATCCCTCGGCAGCACACCCGAGATCGCAAAGAAACAGGTCTGCATCACCGTGTTGATCCGCCGACCCATCCCCGCCTTCTGAGCCACCGCGTACCCATCGATCACATAGAACTTCAGCCGCTTCTCGATGATCTGCTCCTGCACCTTAGCAGGCAGGTGGTCCCAGACCTCATCGGGTCCATACGGCGCATTCAGCAGGAACACCGCCTCCGGCTCCGCGTTCGCCAACACATCCACCGTGTCCAAAAGCGTAAACAAATGACACGCAACAAACCCCGCACACTGGATCAGGTACGCCGCACGGATCGGCTCAGGCCCAAACCGCAGGTGCGAAACCGTCATCGCACCCGACTTCTTCGAGTCGTACACGAAGTAACCCTGCGCGTAAAAATCTGTTGATTCACCGATGATCTTGATCGTGTTTTTATTCGCACCCACTGTGCCGTCCGCGCCCATCCCGTAAAACATCGCACGGGTCACACCCTTAGGCACGATTACAACGTCTTCATCCACCGGCAACGACAGATGCGTCACATCGTCCATGATCCCAACCGTAAAATGGTTGCGGGGTTCATCACTTGCAAGGTTGTCCAACACCGCATGGACATGCGCTGGGGTAAACTCCTTACTCGACAGCCCGTAACGCCCACCGACGATCGCCGGGAACGGATCACGCTTGGAGTCGTAGTCAGCAGCAACAACATCCAGATACAGTGGCTCCCCCACCGCCCCGGGCTCTTTAGTCCGGTCCAATACGGCAACGTTCTTGGCGGTATGTGGCATCGCAGCGATGAAGTGTTCAATCGAGAAAGGCCGATACAGACGAACCTTAATCAGACCCACCTTCTCACCAAGGTGTACCATCTCACTAATCGTTTTGTGCGCCGTCTCCGCACCCGACCCCATCATCACGATCACCCGCTCCGCCTTGGGATGCCCAACATAATCAAACAGGTGGTACTGCCTCCCGGCCATCTCCGCGAAGCGGTCCATCTGCTCCTGCACCGTCTGCGGGCAGGCATTGTGAAACGGGTTACACGCCTCGCGGGCTTGAAAGAACGTATCCGGGTTCTGTGCCGTGCCCCGAATCTTGGGCGCATCAGGGGTCAAAGCACGTCTGCGATGCTCCGCGATCCACTCGGGTTTTATCATCTTACGCAGCACATCATCGGATAGCGGGTGGATCTTGGCGACCTCGTGAGAAGTACGGAACCCGTCAAAAAAATGCACGAACGGGATTCGGCTCGCCAGCGTCGATGCCTGCGCGATCGCCGCATGGTCCTGCGCCTCCTGCACCGAGCCCGACGCCAGAAACGCGAATCCCGTCTGCCGGCAAGCCATCACATCCGAGTGATCCCCAAAGATCGACAGCGCATGGGTCGCAACCGTACGAGCAGCAACGTGCATACAGAATGAGCTCAACTCCCCAGCAATCTTGTACATGTTTGGGATCATCAGCAGCAAGCCTTGCGACGCCGTAAACGTCGTCGCCAGGCTGCCCGCCTGCAGCGCCCCGTGGATCGCCCCGATCGCACCACCCTCAGACTGCATCTCAACAATGCTCGGAACCGAACCCCACAGGTTCTCCTGCCCGTGCACCGCCCAGTCGTCAGCCAACTCACCCATCACCGAGGATGGCGTGATCGGGTAGATCGCCGCTACCTCATTAAGCCGGTACGCAACACGCGCCACCGCCTCGTTTCCGTCTACTGTAATCATACTATCAGCGGGCATCAGATAACTCCTTCGCTGTACCAACAGGCACGGGCATGTCGGCACAGGTCTCGTCCTGCGCCGCTTGGGTCTTGGATAAAAGCCAGTCGAGCCAACGCTCAATCTTCGGCTCGGTGACGGAGAGTTCAATCATCTCCACGCCCGGGTTCAACTTCTCAACATCCTCTCGAAAAGTAACCGGGTGGAACTTAACATATTTCATCAAGTCGATCTTATTCAACAACAACAGGTCTGCCGCACGAACCAGGTGCGGATGCTTGGCCGCCTTGTCATCCCCCTCGCAGACGCTGAACATCCCGACTTTAGCGTCCTGCCCCAAATCAAACCCCACCGGGCAGATCAGGTTCCCAACGTTCTCAATAATCAACAGATCAAGCCCCGCCAGGTCGATCTCGTCTAGTGCGTGACGGACCTGGTTGGCGTCTAAATGACAGCCCTTGCCCGTATTAATCTGTACCACCCTTGCCCCACAGGCCTGGATACGCTGAGCGTCGCGGTCCGTCGCCAGATCCCCAGCAATGATGCCGATGTTGATCCGGTTGTGCAACCGCCGCAGTGTCGCCTCCAACAACGACGTCTTGCCACAGCCCGGCGAGCCGATCAAGTCAATACAAAACACACCGTCGTCGCGCAGTCGATGACGGTTCATCGACGCGATCTCATCGTTGTGTTTTAATACGTTCTGGACGATCCTGATCTCAGACACGGCGAGTCTCCTTTGAAGCTTGGCTCCGTTTCACGGCACGGGGGGCATCGGCGGAGGCCGTGCGATTCGGCAAATCCTCCACCTCGATCGATTCCAGTCTCAACTCATCACCACCAACCGGATCGACCCGGCACGACCCGCATGTACACGGGTCGGACCAACTATCACTTGACCAACTCCGGCCACACTCCCGGCATCCCAATTCCCAAGGGACAAACGTCAACAATAACTCGGCTCCCTCAAACACCGTCCCCTCGGTCGCCGCACACCAGGAAAGTTCCATCGCCCCGGACTCGATTGCCTGAAGCGGACCAACACGCACAAGTACAGACTTTACCACCGCCCCACCGGGGACGCTCTCACGCACCAACCCAACCAACGACCTGGCGATCGACAACTCATGCATGCCGCTGCTCCTGTGACAAGCCAGACCATTGCTCCGCACGCTTAACCACAAGACTGACCGCCTCAGCTACTGACTCCGGCAGATGTTCGCTCTGAGGTTGGCCGACTCCTGCGGGCTCAATACAGACAGCGACCAGACGCACTAGCCCAGGCAGCAGGCCCAGCCGCCCGGCAAGGTCCAGTTGCATACCGATCGACAGCCCGTGGGTACTCATCGTGTCGTCATTCATAAGCCCCGGCCGATCGGGGCTAAACCAATCGATATCCAACACACGCCCGACCTCCAACCCAGGCGCATATACCGCATCAATAAGTATCAACCCGTTCTTCCCCGGCAGGTAGTCCATCAACGCCGCCGGTCGGATATCCAGATCGACCACCTCCACACCCGCCAATGCACGCCGACAAACCTCGCACGCAACCAACGGGCCGAACGCATCGTCCGACGCCATCACATTGCCGCAGGCCGCGACCAGGATTGATTGGGTGTGGTCATCCATCACGCTAAGCTCCATCCAACACACCGACCGGGGACGTGCAACCAACCCCCCCGCCCCGCCAGTCACGGGTGAACCTCAAAAAGTGCACCGAACAGCTAATGCACGGGTCGTAGTTACGGATCAGGTGCTCACAACGCATCGCGGCCTCTTCATCACTCACATCCACAAGCAGCCGAGCCAACTCACGCAGGTCCGACTCGATCGTGATCTGGTTCTGACTGGTCGGCGGGACGATGTGTGCGGACTTGATCGTGCCATCCGCCTCCGTCTCATATTCGTGCCAGCACGTGCCGCGTGGCGCTTCGGTCCCATGCGCACCCCAACCCGCACGAGGCGTGATCGGCACACGACTGATCTTGGGGAGTTCGTAATTGCGAATAATGTCCGCCGAGATCGCCAACGCATGGACTATCTCGATCCCCCGGGCCGGGAGACTCAGGAAATTATTACGCCAAGGCAGTTGCTGTCCGACCAGATCGCAGACCTTGGGCAGCAATTCTTGAGCGCGGGGGTGTAGCCCATCATGCCTGAGGTTCAACCGCGCCAAGGGCCCAACCAGGTATTCGCCACGCCCCTTGATGATCGATTGCAGCGCGGTGGAATGCTCGACGTGTCGCTCTTCGATCGCGTTACCAAATTCCTCCTGTGTGACATTCAAACCCTTGTTGCTGATGAGCCCGCCAAGGTTCATTGGGTACCCCTCGTCAGGGTTCAGGCAGACAAACTCATAATCCCGCACCAGGTCCGGGTAGGTAATGTTCTTAGCCAGGAAAAGAGTCAGCTCGCACATCAGGTCCAAGCAAGCCTCGACCTCGGGCAGCAGGTCAGCCATCGCCTTAGGGTCCGGGGCCTTGTAGAACCCGCCGACACACACATTCACCGGGTGGACACTCCGACCCGCGACCACATCCATCAGCGTGTTGCCCAGCTTCTTAATACGCAGAGCCTGCTTGACCGTCTCCCCGTGGTCCTCCGCCATACTGATCGCGCTCTCATAACCCAAAAAGTCCGGCAGGTGCAGCATAAACATATGCAACGCATGACTCTCAACCCACTCGCCACAATACAAAATGTCCCGCAGCAAACGTATCTCGGGTGTGACATCATCAAAAACGCCCATCGCTTTCTCCAGCGCATGGCACGACCCCATCTGATACGCAATCGGGCATATCCCACAGATCCGCGCGGTGATGTCTGGCACCTCCTTGAAGTCCCTCCCGCGCAGCAACGCCTCATAGAACCGCGGGGGTTCGTAGATTTCAAGGTGGACCTTCTCAACCTGGTCGCCGTTCATCACCAAGTGCAGCGCCCCCTCGCCCTCAACCCGGGCCAGCGCCCCAACACGGATGGTGCGTGCTGTATTATTGGTTTTCTTGTTGTTCGAGTCGTTCATATTCATCACTCGCCTGTTTAAAGGGTTCGAGGTAGCCGTTGAAAGTACGGAGCATCCGCTTCATGTCGCGGTTGGTTTGGCCCAGCTCCCCGGTGAGCTTACCACCGAGCGATTTGATGTTGGGCTGGTCCATCGGGCCGAAACACCCGTAACAAGCACGCGAGCAGCCAGGACACAACGCTCCACAGCCGGCCTGCGTGATCGGGCCCAGGCAGGGCTCGCCCTTGGATACAAGGACGCACGGCAGCCCCCGACGTTTGCACTCCATGCACACGCTGTACGACGGGATGTTGGGTTTACGACCAGCCAACAACGCCGTGATAACTTCTAACAACTGGTCGCCACTGATCGGGCAGCCACGCAGCTCAAAGTCCACAAACACATGCGCCGCAACCGGGGTCGAGGCCTCCAGCGTCTTGAGATACTCTGGGCTTGGATAGACCAGGTTCGCATACTCCTTCACATCAGCCCAATTGCGCAACGACTGGATCCCCCCTGACGTCGCACACGCTCCGATCGCAATCAGATACTTGCACTCCCGACGGACCTGATGCACCCGCTCCTCTTCCTCGGGCGTCGAGATGCTGCCCTCGATCAACCCAATGTCGTAAGGCGGCGGCAACACACGGCGCCGCGCCTCCAGGAATAAAGCAATCTCCACCGCATTGGCGATATCAAGAAGTTCATCCTCAAGATTCAACAAGGTCAACTGACAACCGTCGCAGCTCGAAAACTTGTACACCGCTAGCTTGGGTTTGTCCGTCTGCACGGGGATGGTGATACCTGACATGGTTAGATCTCCTTCCTTCCAAAGACGCCGTCGATCTCATCAAACGAAAAGACTGGGCCGTCCGTGCAGACAAACTCACGCCCGTACTGGCAATGACCGCATCGCCCGAATCCACAATTCATGTTGCGTTCCAGGCTGATGTACACATGCTCGGGCTTGACGTGCAGTTGAAGGAACTGCCAGGCCGCGACTCGGTTAAGGATCGGCGGCCCGCAGACCAGCACCACCGTCTTCTGTGCATCCACACGGATACGCTGCAGCAGATTGGTCACCACACCCACCGGGCCGACCCACCCGCCGGTCGCGTTATCAACCGTGACCAGCACCTGGATAGACTCGTCCTCGGTCCACTGATCCAATTCCGGGGCAAAAACGCGATCGTCTGGAGAACGGCAACCGTACAACAACATCACCCGGCCAAATTCTTCGCGGTGACGCAGCAACGAATAAATCGCCGGCCGCATCGGTGCCAACCCGATCCCCCCCGCGACAATCACCACGTCCTGCCCCTTCATCGCTTCCAAAGGCCACCCCCGACCAAAAGGCCCACGGATCCCAACCACACCCCCAACACCCAATCGCTGGATCGCCCGTGTCACCGAGCCGACTACCCGGATCGTGTGATCGATCGTGTCCGTTTCTTCCGGGTCACTGCTGATCGAGATCGCCGCTTCACCAACGCCCGGCACATACAGCATGTTGAACTGCCCCGGCAGGAACCGGTAGCTGTCTCGGTGGATCTCATCCACAAACCGCATCTTGAACGTCAACGTGTTGAAGTTCTCTTCGTTGATCGAAATGATCTCGGCGGCAACCGGGACCCAAGTATCCAGCCCGCAAACCGGGGCGGGACGTGTTTCTGTTAAGACTGAGGTCATACCATCAACCCCCTTTCACTTAATCGCTTCCCGCCATGACTGCTTGCCTGTGGATGACCACGCAGGCCCGCAGCCTGCTCTGTGATGTCGATCCCGACCGGGCACCAGGTGATGCACCGCCCGCAGCCGACACAACCGCTACTTCCAAATTGATCCCACCACGTCCCAAGCTTGTGCCTCATCCAGTGCCGGTACCTCGCACGCAGCGAGCTCCTCACCGACCCCGCCGTCGTGTAACTGAACTGATGCGTAAAACAAGACTCCCAATGCCTCGTCCGGCTCGCCACATCCGTCGCCAGGTCATTCGAGTCGGTCACCGTCGAACAGAAGCAGGTCGGGCAGACCATCGTGCAGTTCGAGCACGCCATGCAACGCTTCGCCACCTCGTCCCAGGACGGATGATCGATCTGCTCATTCAACAATTCCTTAAGCCCATCGGTGTCCATGCTCCGACCCATCCGCTCGCAGGCTTGGTCAATCTTCAATTGACCAAGCTCGATCTCCGAAGGCGAAGGCTCACGCACCGGCAGCTCACTCACAATCGCCCGCCCATCGTCCGACCCTGCGCGGAGAATAAACCCCCCACCCAACTCGGTCAGCGACAGGTCGTACCCCTCCTTGGCACGCGGGCCCGTCCCCATCGAATCGCAAAAACACGTCGCGCCCGGCTGCGTGCAATTAGCCGCAATCAGCAGCGACTGCTTGCGTGCCTGGTTGTAATAGGTATCGCTCTCACAGCGTTCGGCCGCGTTGTCATCGCCGTATCCAAACACACGGTCCTGCACCTGAATCGCCGCCAGATCACAGGGCCTGATCCCCAGAACCGCCAGCTTCGGCGGCTTGGGAGCCGTGCGATCCAACACAAACCGCTTACCCTCCACATGCATCGCCACCAACTCCAGCTTCGGCGGGAAGAAGAACCGCTTAGGGCTGTCCTGCCCAACGACGTAATTAAACACCCGGCTCAATGGATCATCCACCAGCCGGTACCGCCCGGGCCCCATCTCATCACGCACCCCCGAAGCGATCTGATCTACACTCGCAATCTCCGCAAAGGCAATCACCCCGTCGCGAACCATCGGCGCGACCACCGTGTACCCCTTGGCACGCAGCGTACTAACCATGTGGCCCAATCCCTGCATTGAGAGGAACCAGACATCCCGAATACCTTGTTCAACGCCGGTCATCACCGATTCCTTTCCGCTTGGACTAACAGATCCTTGGCAACTGCTCCCCGTAGGGTTTTTGGATAATCCGCCGCCCACCGATCAGTGTGTGTAACTCGCACAACCCATCCTCAATACCACCGACGTGCCCGATGATCCTTGCCCCTTTCCCCAACGGGTGATTACGCATCGCCTTGAGCGCCGCATCTGCTTCGTAAGGCCTGACCACCACAACCACCTTCCCCTCGTTGGCGACCTCCAGCGGATCAAGCCCCAGCATGTCCGCCGCGTGCTGCGCCTCGGGACGCACCGGGATTCGTGCCTCGTCCAACGTCACCCGCCAGCCGCTGTCATGTGCAAGGTCACAAGCAACCCCCGCTAACCCTGCCCGTGTAGCGTCCCGCATAAACAACACGCCCGGCACCCGCTTAAGCAACGCCCGGATCAACCCATTCAAAGGCGCCGCATCACTCCGCAAAACGCTTTGAACCCGTGGCATCTCACGCGCCAGCATCACCACCAACCCGTGCTCGCCGATCGGACCATTCACAATCAACACATCCCCGGGCTTAACATTCTGCGGCGTAAGCGTTCGATTCTTCGGGACACACGCCACCCCAGCGGTCGTGATATAAATCCCATCCGCTTGACCCCGACCAACCACCTTCGTGTCGCCGGTCACCACAGACACGCCCGCCTCCTTACCCGCCGACGCGATCGAGTCGATCACCTGCGCCAGGTCTGACATCTCAAAACCCTCTGCCAGGATCAGGCTCAACGCAATCCCCATCGGGTCGCCGCCGCAAACCGCCAAATCGTTCACCGTCCCACACACCGCAAGCCGCCCGATATCCCCACCGGGAAATTTCCAAGGCTGCACGACATAACTATCAATCGTCACCGCCAGCCGATCCGTCCCCGTCGCCGCAAGCGTCGCCGAATCCAGCAGCCCCCCCATCAGATCGTTACCCAGACGCGGCAGGATCAACTCGTCCAGCAACTCGTCGGTTAACTGACCACCCCCGCCATGCGCCAAAGACACACGCCCGCGCGGCTTGCCGGCCTTCTTGGCGAGCCATCTTTTCGTATCAATAGTCACGGTGGCCTGTGTCATGGCTTAATCTCCAATGCGGCATGCCTGCCCGCCCCAGGTTTACACTGAATTTCACCTTGATCAGTTAAAACACGCCGATGCCGTGTGGGAACGCCGACCCGGTGATACTTAAACCACGCCTGACAAGTCCCCTCCGAACTCACCATGCAAGGCCCGATCGGATTCGTCGGCGTACAACCCTTATCAAACAACACACACTCCGGCGGCGTCACCGCACCGGTAATCACCTCACCACACCGACAACCCTTAGGCTCACGGTCCTCCGGTTGCACCAGATTAAACCTCGCCTGCGCATCAAACTCCCGGTACACATCACGCAACACCAACCCACTACCCGGGATCGTCCCAAGTCCCCGCCACCGCACATCAGAAACCTCAAACACCTTCTTCACCAGCGCCCTCGCCGACAGGTTGCCGTCTTCACTCACCGCCTGGGGGTACTGATTAATTAATTCTGTACGCCCCTCCCCAACCATCTGAACCAAGTCCACCAGCGCCTCGGGGATCTGTTCATCCTCGAACCCCCCAACCACGCAGGGCAATCCGTATTCTTTGACGATCGGATCGAACTCACGCCAACCCGTGATGACCGACACATGCCCCGGCAACAAAAACCCATCGACATGCACCTCACCACTATCCAATAACGCCGTCACCGCCGGCATCACCAGCTTATGACTAGCCAACACCGTAAAATTATCCAAACCCATCTGCTTAGCACGTTCAACCGCCGCCGCTGTCGCGGGGGTCGTCGTCTCAAACCCAACCGCGGCAAATACAACCTGCTTCCCCGGCAAATCCTGGGCAAGAAACACCGCGTCCATGCTGGAATAGATCACCCGGACATCCGCACCATCCCCCCGTGCCTTCTCTAGACTCCCCCGTGCGCCAGGAACCCGCAGCATGTCCCCGTAGGTGCAAACGATCACGTCGTGGTCAACCGCCAAAGCGATCAGCATGTCAATATCACTCTGCGCAGTCACACAGACCGGGCAACCCGGACCGCTCAGAAGATTAACGTTCTTAGGCAGCAAGCTCCGCAGACCGCTACGGAAAACACTCATCGTGTGCGTCCCGCAAACTTCCATAAACGCAACATCTCGGCCAACCTCCGACGCGAGTTGGTTGAGCCGTTTGAGCGAATTCAATCTGATTGTTGGATTACCAGGGTTCATCGACGTCCTCCGGCAAGGGTTCAACCAGATCCTTAAGCACCGCCCACGTCGCCTCGGCCTGGTAGCGATCCAGCTTCTTAATCACGAACCCGGCATGAACCAAAACCCAATCGCCGACCTTTGCCTCCGGCGCGAACAACGCCTGCACCGGAACCAGGTTGCCGTGCAAATCCGCCACGCCTTCGTCACCGTCACGCTCAACCAACTTCGCCGGGACTGCCAGACACATCAGACACCCACCTTTCTATTCAGCCCCGCTTTCAGCCGTGCCGCAGCCACCGCCGCCTGACCAAACGCCAACCCGCCGTCGTTCCCAGGAACTATCCCGTGAACCAACACACGCAACCCAACCTCTGAAAGCCGCCCCACAAGACACTCCATTAGACGCTGGTTACAGAACACCCCGCCAGACAGCACCGCAGTAGTAACACCCAGCCGCCTTGATGCACCTAACACCGAATCCGCCAACGCCCAAGCCAACTGGTCATGGAACAGCGCCGCCAGCGCTTCAACCGACACGCCCCCCGACCGGCCCGCAACAACCGCGCCGATCAAAGGCGAAAGATCAATCACACCCGGCTCGCCCGAGACAACATGAAACAACGGACCACGGCTCACCGGCGTTTCACACCGATACGCCGCCGTCTCCACACGCATCGCCGCCTGCGCCTCGTAGGCATTACCCGTTGACAACCCAAGCAACGCCGCCACCCCGTCAAAGTACCGCCCCGCAGCACTACTGGATACACAGTTCACCTCCCCCACGAGCATCCCAGCAAGCATCCGCCGCTCGTCAGGATCTTTCACCAGCGCAACCGCAGCCGGATGCTCCGCAAAGTCGTCACCATAAACCTGATACAACAGCGCCAACCCACAACGCCGGGTATCCTGCGCCGCCGCATCACCACCCGCCAAGCTGATCGGCCTCAGATGCGCCAACCGCTTAAACGAAGTCAGATCAGCCAACAACAACTCGCCACCCCAACTCGTGCCATCGCTCCCATACCCCACCCCGTCACACACCACCGCCAACACAGGCCCTGCCTCGCCGTGTTCCGCCATCACCGACGCGGCGTGCGCGTGATGGTGCTGCACACCGATCAAGGGGACATCCAACTTCTTTGCCAGCGACTTGGCATACACAGTCCCCAAGTACCTCGGGTGCAGGTCGTGTGCGATCCACGCCGGGCGAACATCAAACAAACCCATCATGTCACCGATCGTTTCTCCAAAATGCTCGAACACCGGCGTGTAACTCAAATCACCCAGATGTTGGCTCAACACCGCCCCACCATCACGAACCAGCGCCACCGTATTTTTCAATTCCCCGCCAACACACAGCCCCGGCACGTCCCCACCAACCGCCAGCCCCAACGCCCCCGGCACAAACCCCCGCGCCCGTCGCAAAGGCAACGGGTCAGCCCCGCCCATATCTAAATAAACCGAATCATCGACACGACGGCGGATCGGCCGATCGTGCCAAAGGATCGCGTCACACAAACCACTTAACCTCGACAACGCCTCATCATTATCAATCGTCAACGGCTCACCCGACGGGTTCGCACTGGTCATCACCAGGGCATCGATACCCGGCCCTAACCCTGCAAACAACAAATGATGGATCGGCGTGTAAGGGAGCATCACACCCAGACGGTGACTGTCCGGCGCGACAGACGCCACCACCACAGCACCGCAACGACGCTCCGCCAACACGATCGGTGCCGCACCCGAACGCATCAACGCCTGGGCCTTGCGACCAAGTTTCACAAACCCCCTCACCACACGGATCGACTGACACATCAAAGCGAACGGCTTACCATCCCTCTGCTTGCTCTGCCGAAGGCGTGACACCGCCCGCTCATCATCCGCACGCACCGCCAGATGAAATCCGCCAAGACCTTTGATCGCGACAATCTTCCCACTTGCCAGCAACGCCGCGCACACCTCAATCGGATCACCCGTCAACGGCACACCTTGAGCATCCACCAACCCGACCCTAGGCCCACAATCGTGACAAGCGATCGGCTGCGCGTGATAACGCCTATCAGACGGGTCTGTATATTCCTCACCACAACTCGCGCACAACTCAAACCCGCGCATCGTCGTGTGGGGCCGGTCATAAGGCACCTCATCGATGATCGTGTAACGCGGACCGCAATCGGTGCAGTTAATCAACCCATACCCGTGCCGCCGGTCACCCCGGTCGACCAACTCTTTTAAGCAAGCCCCACACACCGCCGAGTCCACCGTCACCCCAGCCCGCGCCGAGTCGCTTGCCCGTTCTTCCGACGCCGGGTCTTTGTTCTCACATATCTGAAATAAAGGCGCTCCCGACTCCGCCCCCGCCACAGATGGGAGTTCTTCGACCAGGACTTGGTCTATAAGTGCCAGGGGCGGCCGCTCGGAATCAAGGGCCCGTGAAAACCGCTTAAGTTGAGCAGCCGACCCCTGGGCTTCAACGGTAACGCCCCGGGCATCATTAAGGACATATCCACCGATCTCAAACCGCCGCGCCAGCCTGTATACGAATGGCCGATACCCCACACCCTGAACCTGTCCAAGGATGCGCCAGCGTCGGCGAAGACTTCTCGAGCTCGACTCAGCGGTGGGGCACAAGCCGCACCCCCATTCACGGGCCCTAAGGCAGTTAAACCAGTCACTTATCTAAAGTGTAGAGATTCAATAAGATGTGTC
The DNA here is from genome assembly GCA_029260615.1 of Phycisphaeraceae bacterium. Lineage (GTDB taxonomy): Bacteria > Planctomycetota > Phycisphaerae > Phycisphaerales > Phycisphaeraceae > JAJRRS01. The sequence goes on from JAJDCX010000090.1 coordinate 55,897, forward strand.
AAGACCTATATATCTTTTAATTGCGCCCCACGAAAAAAAACCCCGCAGAACGGTCTGCGGGGCAAAAAATGTCTTTAATTCAGGTCAAATACAGAAAGGCTATTCCTTCACCTCGTACTCGGCATCAATCACATCGTCGTTGGCCGAATCGGAACCGGCCGTCGCATCCGACCCGCTTGCAGCGTCCCCGCCGCCCGACTCGGCAGCAGCCGCTTCGTAAACAGCCTTGCCCAACTCCTGGGCCTGCTTGTTCAACTCTTCCAACGCAGCCGTGATCGCCGCAGCGTCGTCCGCCTTGAGCTTGTCTTCCACGCTGCTGACCGCCGACTCGATGTTCCCTCGGACCTCCGGGCTCACCTTGTCCCCGTGCTCCTCGAGCTGCTTACGGGTCTGGTAAACCGCGTTGTCCGCGGTGTTTTTCGCATCCACCAACTCCCGGCGCTTGCGGTCGTCATCCTCGTGGGCCTCGGCATCCTTCTTCATCTGGTCGATTTCAGCATCCGACAAACCCGACGAGCCCTTGATCTCAATGTTCTGGCTCTTATTCGTCGCCTTGTCCGTCGCCGTCACGCTGAGGATACCGTTGGCGTCGATATTAAACTCCACCTCGATCTGCGGCAGCCCACGCGGTGCCGGGGGAATGTCCGCCAGGTTAAATCGGCCAAGCGTCCGGTTGTCCGAGGCAAAATCACGCTCCCCCTGCAGCACATGGATCGTCACCTCGGTCTGGTTGTCGCTGGCTGTGGAGAAGGTCTCCTTCTTGCTCGTCGGGATCGTCGTGTTCTTCTCAATGAGCTTGGTGTTCACCCCGCCCATCGTCTCGATACCCAGGCTCAACGGCGTAACATCCAGCAAAAGGATGTCCTTCACATCACCCTGCAACACCGCACCCTGGATCGCCGCACCGATAGCGACGACCTCGTCGGGGTTGATGCTCTTGTTGGGCTCTTTGCCGAAGACTTCCTTAGCGATCTCCTGCACCTTGGGCATGCGGGTAGACCCACCCACGAGAACGACTTCCTTAATGTCCGACGCCGAGAGCTTGGCATCCTTAAGCGCCTGCTTAACCGGCCCAGTAATCCGATCAAACAAGTCACTACTGACCTGCTCGAACTTAGCCCGGGTGATCGCGATCTGCAGGTGCTTAGGCCCTTCCTGCGTTGCCGTGATGAACGGCAGATTCACCGTCGTCTCCTGCGCAGAACTCAGCTCCTGCTTGGCCTTCTCCGCAGCTTCCTTCAGACGCTGCAACGCCATCGCGTCCTGACGCAGGTCGATACCCTCGATCTTCTTAAACTCGTCAGCCAGGTAATCGATCAGGCACTGGTCCCAGTCGTCACCTCCGAGGTGTCCGTCGCCATTGGATGACAACACCTCGAACACGCCGTCCCCGATATCCAGGATCGAGACATCAAACGTCCCGCCGCCTAAGTCGAAGACGACGATTTTTTCATTGGCTTTCTTATCGAGCCCATACGCCAGCGCCGCGGCCGTCGGCTCATTGATGATCCGCTCAACCTTCAGCCCCGCGATCTCCCCAGCCTCCTTGGTCGCGGTCCGCTGTGCGTCGTTGAAGTAGGCCGGAACCGTGATGACCGCCCGATCGACCGCCTCTCCGAGGTAGTCCTCAGCCGTCTTCTTAAGATCGCCCAGGGTCATCGCACTGACTTCCTGCGGCGTGTAGTCCTTGTCCCGGACGTTGACCTTCACCAACTCGTCCGCCCCCCCAACCACGCCGTAGGGAACTAATTTTTCTTCAGACTGCACTTCGTTGTGCTGCCGACCCATAAAACGCTTGACCGAGAAGATCGTGTTCTTGGGATTCGTCACCTGCTGATGCTTCGCCGGCTGCCCAACCAGACGCTCGCCCTTGTCGGTAAAAGCGACAATAGAAGGGGTCACGCGGTTGCCCGAACTGTTGATCAGCACCTTGGGCTGACCGGCTTCCATGACGGCGACGACGGAGTTAGTCGTGCCCAGATCGATGCCGATGATTTTGGACATGATATTGACCTCGCTTTAATTCGGATACTGTATCTATTGCTTTTTCAAGCGGTTATTACAGACGACGCGGGGCCGAGCCTACTAAATAAGGCCCATTGAGCCGGCGCACCATCTTACTACACCCCTCTTATTCGCAAACCCGGTGCCACCCTATCACCCCCCTATCGGGCTTGGATACGCCCTGACGCGAGCAGCGTCTGCCAGTGTGCCGCGACAGCCAAATCCCACTGCCAAATTGGCAATCCATCCAACCCTCAACCCACCGGATAGCCTCCGCCGAGGTCACCCAAGAGCCCGATTTGAGACCGATTTAGCAGGCAAAAAGCCGTCGATTTGGGCCCTCGACCCATGAAAATAAGGGAAAACTTACCCACAAATTGAAATCCGGGCTTGAAAAGTACAGGAAATAGCGTACAAAACGCGATATTCCGTTCTACCCCGCAGGGGTGAAAGTAACATCGGGTTGGCTCCATTCACGGATGAAGCAACCCCAAACCGCTAGGAGAGCAACATGGCTAAGAAGAAAACCACCCGTAAGAAAGCACCCGCCGTCAAGAAGGCTCCAACCAAGAGCGAGGTCTTCAGCACCATCGCTACGAAGACCGAACTCGCCAAGCGCGACGTCGCCGCTGTCTTCGAAGAGCTTCAGCCCATCATCAAGAAGAGCCTCCGCGCCAACGGCATGTTCACCATGCCTGGCCTCTGCAAGATGGTCGTCAAAAAGAAGCCAGCCACCAAGGCACGCAAGGGCATCAACCCCTTCACCGGCGAAGAGATGATGTTCAAAGCAAAGCCCGCCAGCAAGACCGTCCGCGTCAGGGCACTCAAGAACCTCAAGGAAATGGTCTAATCAACCAAACCCCGGTGTGCGTCGCAAACACGACCCGCACCACGGTTTTACCTTGATTACAACGAACCCCCGGCACGCTCCGATGCCGGGGGTTCTCTTTTGCGCACTACCAAGCTCTGATATCATCCGCTAATACCCCCGCCCCGGAGACTCGACGCTTGCCACCCACTCACAACAACTCCTCGACCCAAGAAATCATCGCCCGCCACGACCGCGCGATGTCCATCAACTACGGACGATACCCCGTTGCCATGGTGCGCGGTGATGGCTCGACCCTCTACGACGCCGACGGCAAACAATACCTCGACCTCTTCGCGGGCTTCGGCGCATGCGTGCTTGGTCATTGCCACCCCGACCTCACCAACGCCGTCAACGAACAGGCCCATAAACTCTGGCACGTCGGCAACCTCTTCCACACCGACCCCCAGACACGCGCCGCTGAAGCCATCAGCAAGTTCGGCTTCCAAGGACGCAGCTTCTTCTGCCACAGCGGAGCAGACGCCAACGTCGCCGCACTCAAACTCGCACGACTCCACGGCCAGAAAAACAAAGGCAAAGCCTCCGCCGGCCGTTACAAAGTCATCTCCACACTCGGCAGCTTCCACGGCAGAGCCTTCGGCGCCATGGAAGCCACCGGCCAACCCGCCGTCTACGAAGGCTTCGGACCCCTGGGGCCCGGCCACGTCCACGTCCCATTCAACGACCTATCCGCCATCGAATCCGCCATCGACGATGAAACCGTCGCCGTCCTCGTCGAACCCATCCAGGGCGAAGGCGGCGTCAACGTCCCCGACGACGCCTACCTCGCCGACCTCCGCAAACTCTGCGACGACCGCGACCTTGTACTCATCTTCGACGAGGTCTGGACCGGCGTCGGACACACCGGCGAATACTTCGGCCACCAGCACTGGAACGTCACCCCCGACGTCATGACACTCGCCAAAGGCGTCGGTGGCGGCCTACCCGTCGGCGTCACGCATCTTAGCCCTGAGTTCGCCGAACTCTTCGACTGGCGCACCCACGGCCACGCCGTCCACGCCACCACCCTCGGCGGAAACTGCCTGTCCATGGCCGTCACCGCCACCATCTTCGACGTCCTGCACCGCGACCAACTCGTCACACGCGCCAAAACCCTCGGCTACAAAATCACCGACCGCCTCAACGCATTCGCCAAAGACCACCCGATCATTAAGGCCGTCCGGGGCAAGGGCCTCTACCTGGGTATCGAGTTAGACCTCGACGCCTCCCCCAGCCAATTCAAAACCGGCGGCGACGTCGTCAAAGCATGCATGGAACGCGGGGCCCTGTTTAATGCCGTCCAAGGCAAAGTCCTACGCATCGCACCGGCGCTCACCATCGAGCAGGACCAATTAGATAGGGGCCTGGATATCCTCGAGGACGTCTTAAACGGATGACAGACAAGCCAATCACCCCACGAGCAACCCTGGCAGTCCTGGCGACACTGATCCTGTCGCTTTGTTTAGGCGCTTGTGAGATCCCCCCGCCCCAAACAACCACCGGCATCCTTGATGCCAACCCCACCGGCCAAGCAGACAACTCTCAAGAACCCAGCCCCGACACAGACCGCCCCACCGCCGACACCCCCGTCGGCGTATTGATCCACCGCGTCGATCTCCCACTGGATGTCTCTTTGGACGCAGCATGGCTTATCGTCGATGAATCCACCGTGTCATTACGGACCCACGGCATGTGGCAAGCAAACGGCCTGCGCATCGGCATACTCAACGCAGAACAAGCCCCCACCTTTGCCGACTCCCTCCCAACCATCCTCGGCGAGTCCCGCGCTAAACTCATCGGATCACCCCACCCCACCACCGTCCGCAGCACACCCAGACTCATCCAACCCGTCACCATCGACCTCACCGACCCACCTAAAAGCATTAAGGTCCTACACCCCCAAGGCGGGCGACTGCAACTCCTAGCCAAAATTACCCGCGACCAGGCCGGCCAAGCCTACCTCGAACTCACCCCTCACCACTACAAGCCCAAGCCAGACCTCGTACCACGCAGCCCACTCGAAAAACAACTGGATGGAACCGTATACACCCCCCTCACCGCCCGCCTACCCCTCACACCCAACACCGCCGCCATCGTCGGCCTATACAGACCCTGGCCCAAACCCCAAAACACCACAGACACGACCCCTGACAATCAAAACCCACCTCCCGACAACGTCACCGAAAACACCGAAGCCACACCCCCCGTCGATGACACACAGATACTCCAAGAAGAAACCCCACCCAACGACCCACCCCAGCCGCCCACGATCCCTAATCACCTGGGAAAAGCCCTCATGGCCGGCAAACGAGCAGGCCACGACACTCAGGTACTCCTCATCATTTCTATCATCGAAGATTGAGTTTCCCCCATCTGACGGGCAAATCGCAAAACAAGAAACGTAGAGCGAGCCTTCTAATTCCCCCCCACCCCATCACCGACACCCACGTTCATAGAACATGGGCAGACGTTCTTTTAGAGCGGTCTAACTTAAGGCCTCCTCTAATAATTGAAATCCCTCCGCTAAAAAGCCGCTTGCGGCTTAGCGGGGCCTCATGGATGACCTGCGTGTGTGTATTTTTAGAGGTGGCCTTAAACCGTAACCAGTGAGGGTTAGCCCCCGCGGCCACGCGACATCCCAGAACCTTAACGGACCCCCTCAAACGCTAAAGCCACGCTACGAACAAGGTGGTTCTGCTTTAAACACACGAGCATCTACCTAAACCCGTATCACCCCTCACCCCCCCGCTGACGGCCCACCAGACGAACCACCGCCATCACCATCGCTTCCCCCGCTACCTCCCTCGCCGCCGCCACCGGGCTTACGCCTGCGCCCCCGCCGTCGCCTCCGACGTTTACGTTTACCCGCCCCCTCTTCACCCGGCTTATCCGTTTCAGACCCGGGGGCCTGCCCATCGACCGGTCCAGCCGACGGCGATGGCGTATTGTTATTTTCAACCCCGGGGGAACCGGGGGCATCCGGGGAACCCGGGGAACCCCCATCAACCTTGCCACGCTCCGGCCGACGCGGACGCCGACGACCCTTGCCCTCACCTTCACCCGTGGGCTTATCACCCGTCCGACCCGCAGGCCTGCCGCCCGACCCACCAGCCCCCCCGCTTCCTCCACCCCTGCCTCCGGGGGCGGGGGCCGAACGCCGAGAGTACGACTGCTCCGCCTTCTCCTCGCGCTCCTTCTCTTCCTTGCGAAACTGCGCCGATTCTTCCTTATTCAATGGCCGAATACTCTCTAACGGGTACGCCATCGGCGCCGTCACCCCCACCTTCACCAGCACCAACTGCGTCAGGATCTGTGAATTCAGCACCAGCCCAACCCCGTCTTCGGTCTCCACCAGCGTCTTGCGATGTGGCAGCTTCTTACGCAGCTCCTCATACGTCTTGTCCTCATAACGCAAACAGCACATCAGCCGACCACAACGCCCCGATATCTTCTGCGGGTCCAGCGTCGCCTTCTGCACCTTCGCAGAACGCATCGACACCGGCTTAAGCACCTTCAAGAAATTCTTGCAACAGCAATACTGACCGCAACGCTCATAATCAGCGACCAGCCTCGCCTCCTCACGATCATTGACCTGGTGCATCTCGATCCGCGTCTGCAGCTCCCCTGCCAGCAGCTTCACCAGCTCCCGAAAATCCACCCACTGCTCCGCCGAGTAGTGAATAATGATCCGCTCACCCCCCAATAGATGCTCCACCTCGATCGGCTTCATCTCCAGCTTCAGCTCCCCGACGAACCCCCGCGCCATCCGAAGCACCTCCACCTTCCGCCCATCCATCCGCGACTGCTCGTTCAAATCCTCCACGGTCGCCACACGCAGCACCTTCCCGTCCGTCGTGAACGGGTAGTCCTTCCCCCCAGAGTTCTCGATGTACTTGAGCATGTCCTTCCGCGACACCGCCTTGGAGCAGCCGGAGTTCGGGCACGTCGTCGTCAGCATCTCCCCCATCTCCGTCCCCCGACTCGTCCGAATCACCAGCTTCGACCCACAGCCCGGCTTCGCGTCCCCGTTATAAGGCAGCTCCGCCACCATCTTCTGCAACCCATAACGCACCACGATCGATTTAGGTGCCTCAAGCTGCTCGTAGATCTTCTGATCGGCTTCCTCAAGCATCACCGGCAACGGCGTAATAAATCCTGCCATGTTGAATTCGACTCCGTGTAACGACCGCCCGCGCATAGAACCGCACGGAACGCCCATCAAACCTAAATCATGTCACCGGGAGGGTTTTTATAAGCCCCACGCCAGCCCGGCGCCGCATGGGGGTCCATACACGAAGTCGGGGATATGGTAAGGGACGGGGGGAAAGGCCACAAGGTTGGTGGCTGGCCACTAACCTTTACTTAACCGTAGTAAAAGTGCCAACGCCTAGGACTTTGCCACCCTCGTCCATATGAATCCGCCGTGGCCTTGACTCGGTTTCAAATTTACCCCCAGGTGTAAGATGTCCTAACTCCAGAGCCCCGTCATGTAAACGCCAATGTTGAGTACGCGTCTTGTCGTCGTGACGGATAACCTTCTCACTCGCTTTGGAATAGAACTCCGTGATGACTGTCCCGTCTGCGTGGTATGTATCAAGCATCCAGATCGGGAAATCAAGGCCAAGGTTCTCGGATTGCCACTTCCCAATAATCTGGTCGTGAATCGAGCCGTGTTCTTGACTACGCTCAGCCCGCGGAGAGTCACTACAGCCCATCAGCGAGAGAAATGTAACGATTAGAAGGATTCGCATGTCGTGCCCTTACTCTCCCCTCAGCCCCCCACTATCACTCGCCCCCAGATTCTGGAAAATCTGCCGCGTCGCGTTGGACTGATTCAGCGTATAGAAATGAATCCCCGCCACATCGTGGTCCAACAAGTCCCGGCACTGCTCCGTCGCCCAGTGGATACCCACCCGCTTCACCGCCTCGACATCCTCACCCGCACGCAGAATCGACTTGAGTAGCGGCGCGGGGAATCGTGACCCCGCAGACAGCTCCGCCATCCGATTCATCCCCTTGGCGCTGGTGATCGGCATGATCCCCGCCACGATCGGCACGTTGATCCCCGCCAAACCGCAACGCTCACGGAAGTCATAAAAGTCGTGGTTATCGAAAAACAGTTGCGTGCAGATATAGTCCGCCCCCGCATCGACCTTCGCCTTGAGATAGTCCATCTCGATCAACCGGTTCGGCGTCCCCGGATGCCCCTCGGGAAAACCCGCCACACCGATCCCAAACCCACGGGGATCATCGTGGACACCGCTGGCATTGAACGCCTTGATAAACCGAACCAGGTCCGCCGCGTGCTGAAAGGCATCGTTGGCCTTGTCATACCCCGCCAGGTCCGCCGGCGGGTCGCCCCCCAGCGCCAAGAGGTTGCTGATCCCATGCCCCGCGTACCGCTCAAGAATCGCCTGGATGTCCGCCTCCTGATGGCAGACACAGGTCAGGTGCGGGATCGTCGTGACATGCAGCTCCTTGCGGGCACGCACCACCAGGTCGTGGGTCAGGTCACGCGTCGACCCCCCAGCCCCATACGTTACCGACACAAACGACGGCTTGAGCGGCTCCAACTCACGGATCGCGTGGTACAACCGCTCAGATGACGCCTCGGTCTTGGGCGGGAAAAACTCAAAAGAGAACGTCGGGGTGCTTGCCTGAAATATGTCCGTAATATGCATTGTTGACTATCCTAGCATCCACCCCACACCGACGCCCACCCAAAGCGTGTGCGACCACCAAGCCCGCCGCAGGCGATACGCCCCCTATGAACGACACCCCACCGCCCACCATCGACCTCATCGTCCCCGCACGCAACGAGGAAACCAACATCGTCCCCATGCTAGACGCCCTCCCCACCGGGTTCTTCCGCCACATCATCGTCGCAGACAACGGCTCAACCGACCAAACAGCCCACCTCGCCAAACAACACGGCGCTACCGTCGTCCACGAACCCCAGCCCGGCTACGGCGCAGCCTGCCAGGCAGGCCTCACATGGATCGCCCAGCTAGGCCCCGACCACGCCCCCACCGCAGTCGCTTTCCTGGATGCCGACCTCGCCGACGACCCCGCCGAACTGCCCCGCCTCTGCAAACCCATTACCACAGGCCAGGCCGACATGACCATCGGCACAAGAATCAACCTCGCCCAGCCCGGGGCACTGGACCCCCACCAGAAGTTCGGCAACTGGCTCGCCTGCAAGCTCATCGCTCTGGCCACAGGCAAACGCTACAAAGACCTCGGCCCGATGCGAGCCCTAAGCTGGCACACCATCAAAAAACTAAGCATGAAGGACCGCACCTGGGGCTGGACCGTCGAGATGCAATTCAAAGCCGCTCGGCAAAAACTGCGCGTCGTCGAGATGGACGTCCCCTACCGAAAACGCCGATCCGGCAAGTCCAAAATCTCCGGCTCCCTGATCGGCAGCGCAAAAGCAGGAACAAAAATCATCTCCACCATATTCACCCTCTGGTGGTCCGATAAAACACATCCATAACCCACACACCCACAGACGCACCCCGACACGCTACCACGGCCGCCCACAACCCCAAACGTCATCCCCCCGCACCGATCACAAAACCCCCTCACCCCGCCCCAGCAACACACCTCGCTACACCAGAGCCCACCACCAACTACCTCACACCTCCACACACCTCCACACACCTCACCTCACCTCTCCTCACCTCTCCTCCTCCAACCTCCCACCAGATATATAAAATCAATTATAACTTATATTTTATGTATGATCCGATAAAAAAACGCCGCAAGGCGTCTTTTAACAAGTGATTTTATTATCAAGCCGTTGTATTTTCTGGATTTAAACTTTCTGCGCCTCAAGCAACGCCACCGACTGACGCCCGGCCAAGCCCGCATCGACCTCGTGCCAGTGCCCGATATCTGACTCCCCACGCTTCCAACACAGCAGGACATCTCGTCCCTCATGGATCGCGGGAAAATCAACCAGCCCCAACTCAAAATCCTTCAACTCCACACCCACAGCGTGCAGCTCATCGACCAGCTCACTTAGGCGATCCATCGTGGCTTCGTACTCTTTTTCCGTATCCGGCGTCGGCCCCACGGGATGATCCGCACCGCGACGCAGCTCGATAATCCGGGCGTAAACCACCGTAATATCTTCCACCACCCGAGAAACGTAGGGCAGCGCATTGTTGGCCTGAGCCAAGGAGAAGATCTTCTTCTCCGCATCGAGGATCAGGGGCGTCGTGATGGATGCGTTTTCAGTCGTCATGGTTTATCCCATCTGGTATGTATGAATCATTAGCCCAAAAACCGACAAGTCAAGCGCCTCGAGCCCTTTTAATGGGCCATCCCAGCCTTCCGCGGGCCTCGTCGCCTGCCTGCCTGCCTGCGGCCCTCCCGGACCCGGGCCCCCCGGCTACCCCCCAGCTGCCCGCCGGCACATGACGCCTTCCCGCACACCAACTATCGGCGCAAACCACAGGCCGTATTCAAAAACAGACGCACCTCTCGGCGAAGTTCCAGGTTCGATAATCTTTACGCCGGCGCACTCAAAACGACGGGTACGATCAGAACGATCGCACAGAATCCGTCAAGCCCCCGCCGCGGAGCCGAAAATAAAATTGCCTCGCGTCCACCACCAAACTAAATAGCAGCGGAACCACGATCAGCGTGAACAGCGTCGACACGATCAGCCCCCCCACCACCACGCTGCCCAGCCCCTTGTACAACTCACTGCCAGAGCCCGGCATAAGCACCAAAGGCAGCATCCCACACACGCTCGTCGCCGTCGTCATAAAGATCGGCCGGATACGAGAGCGGACCGACTCGCGGATCGCCTCACGGGCAGGCAACGCCCCGGTCCTGTCCCCCTCACCCTCACCCACACCCCGCATGAAATTCAACGCCTGATGCACGATCAAAATCGCATTATTCACCACGATCCCGATCAGGATCACAAACCCCAGCATCGTCAGCGTGTCCAGTTGCTGGGAGTCATCCACCGCATGCACCAACGCCAGCCCCATGAACCCACCGATCGTCGCCAAAGGCACACTGAACATAATCACCATCGGGTACAGGAAGCTCTCAAACAACGCCGCCATCAGCAGGAACGTCACCAGCAACGCCAAAAACATCCGGCTGGTCAGCAGGCTGTACAGACTCTCCCCCGTAAAGCCATGCCATTCCCCAAGCAACGCGCTACGCACCTGGATCAATTTGTCCGCCGTACCCGAAAGAGTCACCGTCCCCTGCGGCGACAGCCGGCCCTCGCTCTTCATCCGGTCGATCGTCCCCTGCACCTCCGTGGTCATCCGCTCCAACGGCATCCCCTTGGGGGCGCTCAGCGACAACGTCACCGCCCGCTGATAGTTGATCCGCCGGATCTCCTGGGGCGACTGGGCATGCACCACATCCGCGACGTGCGACAACGGCACGATCCCCGCCTCACCGTTACGGTCGTAATATGCGATCGGCACCATCTTCAACGTATCCGCCTCAAGCGGCAGGTCCGGGTGACGGATCAGCACTAAGTCGACATTGTCCCCCTCCATCCGGTAGTCCCCGATCGTCACCCCATCCACCAGCCCCTGCACCGCCATCCCCAACGCACCCGCCTGAATACCCAAGGCACTCGCCTTCACAAAATCGACCCGCACCTGCTCCTCACGCCCAGGCTTATCAAAATTCCCCGGCTTGGGATTGATTTGAAACTTCGAAGAAAAGACACCCTTAAGCAACTTGGCGTCCTGCCGAATCATCTCCAGATCTTCACCGACCACCTCGATGTCGATCGAGTTGCCCCCGAGCATGTCGTGACTAAAAAGCCCCTGCTGTTTCGCTATACCAAAAGATGCAGGCACACCCGTGCCCGCCCAAGCCAGCAAACCTTCGATCGGCTTAACATTCTGATCGTCCGCGCTCATCGAACCGTAAAACACCGAGCCGAATGATACGAAGAAAAAATTATCAACCAGAGGCACATCCAACACCGGCTGCCCTGTAAACGGATGCACAACCGTCGGCAACTCCCCCTTCTCATCCAGCGCTTCCAAATCCGACAGCGCCTCAGCTTCCCAATAAGGTCTCAGCCTCCCCTCCATGTGCTCGCCGATCTTGCTGTTCTGCTTGAGGTTGTACCCAGGCGGCGTCAGCATGAACCCAAACACCAGATTCTTATTCCCCGCAGGCAGATAACTCGTCGGCGGCATCAACACCCACGCACCCCCAAGCGACAGCATCGTCATCAAACCAACCACCGCCACCCGCTGCAACACACGCCCCCTCGTCGGCTCCGTCAGCCGGTAAATTAAGTCCGCATACGCCTTGGTCGCCGACCCCAGCACCGCCGTCAGCCCAAACAACCCCCGCGCACGCCCCTTCAACGAATCCGCGTCAGGCTCCTCATCGTGTGACCTAAGAAACCGTGCCGACGCCGCAGGGATCACCGTCACCGACACGATCAACGACAACGTCACCGCCGCGCAGATCGCAATCGCAATGTCACGGAACAACTGCCCCGCCTCCTCCTCCATGAAAATCACCGGCACAAACACCGCCACCGTCGTCAGCGTCGATGCGAGGATCGCCCCCCACACCTCCTTCGCCGCCTCATACGCCGCCGGCCTCACCGCCTTACCCATCGACAGATGCCGATCAATATTTTCCAACACCACGATCGCCGCATCCACCACCATCCCCACCGCAAACGCCAACCCCGCCAGGCTGATCACGTTCAGGTTACGCCCCGCCACGGTCATCACCACGAACGTCCCGATGATCGAGATCGGGATCGACAACCCCACCACCACCGTCGGCCGAACCGTCCGCAAAAACATCAGCAACACCAGCCCCGCCAGCGTCCCCCCCAACCAAAGATTGTTACTCACCAACGCGATCGCCTGGCTGATGTAGTTGGTCTCATCATAAACCTGCACCATCTTCAGCTTCGGCCCAAGCGTCGGCAGGATGTCCCGGTTCACCACCTCGATCCGTTTGTGTACCTCCGCCATCACGCTCATCACGTTCGACCCAGCCTCACGGAAAATCGGCAACGCCAACGCGGGATCACCCTTGGATCGCACAAGCGCACGCCGTTTCTCCAGCGTCTCAACCACATCCCCCAGGTCGCGCACACGCACAGGCCCCGCCTCCGTGTCCATCACCACCGTGTTCAGCACATCCTCAACGTTGTCGTACTGCCCCACCGTCCTCACTCGGATGTCCAGCCGACCCTCCGCGATCTCACCCGCCGACACATTTACATTCGTGTCCCGGATCGCACCGACCAGGGTGTTAAACGTCACCCCACGCTGCGCCAACTCACGCGGGTCGATCTGGATATGTACCTGCCGATCACGCCCCCCATACACATTCACCTGCGTCACACCCTCCACCGTCTCAAGGAACGGCTTGACCCGATCCTCCACCTGGTCTCCCAGACTCTCTACATCAAACCCCGGCTCATCACTGGTAATAATCAACCACGCGATCGCCTTGGACCCCTCGGTCTCCCCCGTAGCAATCACCGGCTCATCCACATCATCGGGATACGCAGGCACCTCACGGAGCTTGTCCGAAACCTCCTGCCGGGCACGGTTCATGTCCGTCCCAACATAAAATTCCAACTCGATCGCACCGCTCCCCTGATTCGCCGTCGCCGTCATCTTCCGCAGGTTCGTCACGCTCTTGAGTTTGTCTTCCTGCTCCTGAACAATCTCCGTCTCCACCTCCTCGGGGCTACGACCAACCCAACTCGTCTCTACCGTCAGCACCGGCTTATCCACGTTCGGCGTCAACTGGATCGGGATCGTCACCACCGACAAAAAACCAAACAGCAGCGTCAACAGCACGCCCACCGCCACCTTCACCGGGTTCTCAATGGCGAAACGGATGATGTCCATAAAAGTCAGTACTAAAAGTTCAAGGATTCAAGTTTAAGAATCAAGGTTCTTACGAAGCGTCGCGACTTGTCGCGTCTGACCTGTTGCGGCCGCCAGCGTTCAATCCGTTCATTCCACCGGTTGTGGCCCATCCGCATAAACCAACGGCTGCCCCGACTTAACCCCCTCGCCACCTTCGATCACCACCATCGCGCCCTCGGCCAACACCCCGCCCCCACCATCAACCACAGGCCGCACCACCACTCGATCCCCCTCCCCAAACAACACACGCACCGCAACCCTCACAGCCGTCGGCTTCTTGGGTTCCCGCTCCCCATCCACCTCACCCCCTTCACTCTCGCCCCCAGGTTTCACAGCCTCCTGCGGCTCCCCCAACACACCCACCCAAACACTCTGACCATCCACCCCATAACTCACCGCATCACGCGGAACAGTCAAATACCCCGCCTCCGGCCCAACAGGCAGCCAGACCGTCACACTCATCCCCGCCTTAAGCCGACCACCCAGATCATCCAATTTAACCTTCACCGGAAACGTCCGCGCCGAGTTCCCGCCGCTGGGATTGATCGCCACCACCAAACCACGCACCGGCAGACCCAACGGCTCGATCACCACCTCCGCCGTATCACCAATCTTGATCCGATCGATCACATGCTCGGGAACGTCAGCCACCGCATCGACCTCCCCTTGCGATATCACCTCAACGATCTCATCGCCCGGCGCAACCCACTGCCCAACCTCCGTGATCTTCCGCGTCACGAACCCGTCAAACGGCGAAAGCACCACCAGACGCTCCACCTCTTTCTTCACCCGGCCACGCTCCGCCATCGCCGCGTTTAACCGCGCGCGGTCAGATGAAACCGTCGCCCGCATGTCATCCACTTCCTTAGGCTTCGCCGACTCCGCCTCTAACAGTTGCTCAAGGTACGAAAGGTCCAACAACGACTGGTCCAGCGTCGCCTGCGCCGCAGCCACCTCCGCCTGCGTCCGCGCAAGGTCCTGCTCCACCCACACCCCGTCGATCTGGGCAAGCACCGTCTCGCCACCCACCACCGCGTCACCCTCGCGCACCGCAACCGCCAGCACCTTCCCCTCCACCTCCGCCGCCACCACCGCACGACGGACCTCACGCAGCCGACCAATCACCGCGGTACGCTCCCGCAGGGTCTGTGTTTCAACCGCCCCCACACGCACCGTCGCCGGACGCATCCCACCACCCCCGGGCCCACCGCCGCCAGGCCCGCCCCCATGCCCACCACCCGGCGCTCCCCCAGCCCCCGACATCGTCATCCACAACACCGCCACCAATACCCCCGCCATGAACGTGATCGCGGAGATAACAAGAGTCGTATTCGAGTGATTCTTAACCATGAGCGTAATATCCGGTGGTCCCGGGCCCGGGGGCCGGGGGCTGACTGCGTGGAACATCACATTGTACGCGATGCACCCCTACGAATCACGCGCATAAAAAACCCGCGGAGCACACGCTCCACGGGTCGGTTTAAATCAACTCAACAACCGCCCCGGCATCATGGCCGACGCGTGTAAACGATCTCCAGACACTTGAACTCCTGATCGCCCAGCGGCTTGTATGCCTCCATCAACACCTCATCATCACTGACCACCGTCAGCACCGTACGCATCGAGGTGGGCTCACCACTGATCGGATCGGCGAATTCGCTCACCAGGACCAGCGCCCCCGTACTCTGATCGATCTGCCCAGCCGATTCGATAATCACGGTAGACATCGTGTCCGCCCAGATGCCGACATACTCATTGTTGGCATTGTCATAACCCGTCAGGCCAAAGCCCTTAAATATCTGCGGCTCATCACCCATCTGCATCACGCTCTGGAAGTTTTCCTGGATGAATCGGCCATCCAGAATCCACTTGACCTCACTGCTGCCCTGGTTGACCTGCGGAGCCATCCCCGGGGCCATCCAGAACGAAACATTCACATCCCACTGCCCGACATAAGCCTCGAGTTGGCCGTGGTGTTCGCCGGGCTGGCTTATCGCCATCCACGCCGCCATACCCTCAGCCGAGTGGCCCTCCGCATACTCACCGTGCGCATCGTGGTCGGCGTCGGCACCCTCGCTGGCGACTTCACCCGCAACGCCCTGGGCCACTTCGCCAGCAACGTCAGCGTCCTGCGCCAACTCACCCGCGACATCCTCGCCCGCTTCTTCTGCCACACCCAGTTCTTCGCCAATGCCCTCAACGGCCTCAGTCGCTTCCTGCACCGACTCCCCAGCCTCATCGGCAACCTGCACCGCCTCCTCGGCCGAGTCACCCACAGCCGCCTCGACCGCTCCCTCGGCAGCTTCCATAGCCACATTACTCACCGCGTCCACAGCCTCCTCAGCCACAGCCTCGGCCTCACCAAACGCCGACATCGACAGACATGCCGCCATCACAAACGACCCCGCTACCATCATGATTCGCTTCTTCATTCCCTGACCTTTCAATTAAAATTTGACATCCGAAAAGGACAACCCCCACAAAGGTGGTCACCTTGTTAAGTCGTACGCGTTATCTGACTAACAACACCCCTCACAATCAATCGCCCTCGCCGAACTACGACACGATCAGTCGGCATATTCCCAGACATCCACCGTCAGGCGTTGAGCCCCCCACTGCCGGGCAATCGAGTGCGTTGGGTACAACAGATCCAACCGGTTCCCCTTGATTTTTCCGCCACGGTCCAAGACCGGGACAGGCCGCCCGCCGTTGTACCCGGGGATACTCACCAGCGTGCCAAAGGGCAGAACCCTCGTGTCCGCAGCAACCAGTTTCATCCCGTTGGTCCACACGCTGTAACCCGACGCCGTATACCCGTCCGCCCACTTGCCGCAGGATCGCGCGTCCGGGCTGTAGGCCGTGGTCAGCATCGTGACCTGCTGGACACGCCGAAGCGGTCGCCCATCAAACATCGGGCGATCATCGATCATCTCGGTCTTAGTAAACTCATCCCCGTCCCCAGCAACTATTCTCGGTTCAGATCGCACCGTGACGACTTCAGCTACCGCGACATCATCAACCCCAGTAGATGCGCCCGCCGCCTTAACGTTCATCAATGAAAGCCCAGACGGGTTGGAACTTGCCGCAACCCTGTCAGCCCCCCCACTCCCCGGCTTATGCATCGCCAACAAAGACATCGCCAACACCAACAACGCAAACACACCCACCTCGCCTAAGCCAAGCGGTCGTCTGCGTCGTGGGTAGTAGTCAGTACGTTGTTGCATGGGCACCCTGAACGGTCTCTGCTTGCTCAACGACCCGGCCCATCAAGGATGACAGCCAAGCGGTCGGCACGGACGTCGGTCGGTAATTAGAGGGGTACATGCTACCTGCCCCAAGGCCCGGTAACAAAGTCAAAATAGGCTTTTTTTGAAGTTTCCAGCCACTCCCACCCGATAGCGGTAGGTTACTTCTTAACCATAGCGGACTTAACGGCCGCCTTGGCCGGACGCCGACCAGCCTTTCGCGGGTCTGATTCCGCCTCCTCGGGCTTCGCCGCCTTGACCTTCGGGCGCGACAGCCACAACAGCCGATCCGCCGCGTGCCACACGCCCTTCCCCGCGGACTGGTACATCGGCCGAACCTCCACGAATAAAGCCCCCTCATCGCTGACAATATCCTTGATCTTCCCGGTCGTCCCACCACCCACCGTCGTGACGGTATCGCCCCGCAGCAGAGATCGCCCGTTAAGGTCCGGTGCGTCGTCGATCTTAACCATGCGTAAAACTCCAGGGTGAACAGAAACAGGCAGGATTCAATACTAGGCACCCAAATCCCGGTTTTCTACCGGTTTGGTTAAGAATTTAGCCTCCTCAGGGCCATAAATCAGCGGTATAATGCCATGATTGGGGGGCTCTATCCTTCGCCTTCAGCCCCCGGAGAGTCGAGCCCGCACGCCAAAGTTTCAATTGTTAACCCTATTGAAGGAGCAGCGTGTCCAACGAAAGCAACTACAAAGCCAGGTGGTGGCACACCCATCCCCAGACGGGCAAAGTCGTCTGCACCCTCTGCCCGCGCAAGTGCCAGATACCCCAGGGCGGCCGAGGCTTCTGCTTCGTCCGCGCAAACATCAACGATGAATTAGTCCTCACCACCTACGGCCGATCCAGCGGCTTCTGCATCGACCCCATCGAGAAAAAACCACTCGCCCACTTCCTACCCGGGACCGCCACGCTCTCACTGGGGACCGCAGGCTGCAACCTCGGCTGCAAGTTCTGCCAGAACTGGGACATCTCCAAAAGTAGAGAGATGGACACCCTCGCCTCGCTCGCCACACCAGTAGCAATCGTGGACGCCGCCAAACACAGCGGCTGCCGCAGCATCGCCTTCACCTACAACGACCCGGTCATCTGGGCTGAGTACGCCATCGACATCGCTCAAGCCGCACAACGTGAAGGCATCAAAACCGTAGCCGTCACCGCCGGCTACATCAGCCCCGACGCCCGCACAGAGTTCTTCCAATCCATCGACGCCGCCAACATCGATCTCAAAGCCTTCACCGAAACCTTCTACCGAAAACTCACACAGACCCAGCTCCAGCCCGTCCTGGACACACTCATCTACCTCAAGCACCAAACCAACGTCTGGTTCGAGATCACCACACTCCTGATCCCCGGCGAAAACGATTCCACCGACGAACTGCGCGCCCTCTGTGACTGGATCGTCGATAACCTCGGCCCAGATGTCCCCCTCCACTTCACCGCCTTCCACCCCGATTACAAAATGAAGGACACCCCAAGAACCCCACACCACACACTCCTTCATGCAAGACAAATAGCCCTCGACGCTGGCATCCACTACCCCTACCTCGGCAATGTCCACGACCCCAAAAACGAGACCACCTACTGCCCACACTGCCGCCAACAACTCATCGAACGAGACAGGTACTATTTAAGGGAATACAACCTGGACCTGAACCGTTGTTCTTCCTGCAGGTACGTCATCCCAGGTGTCTTCGAAAAATCCCCCGGCAACTGGGGGTCAAAACGGGTACCGGTCCGAATAGACCGATCGTGCGAATCATAGGGCTCAAAACCCGATTTATTAGCCCCACAAACGACCTCCGCAGGATCAGACTTGATATCACCGCATTGCGCAGCAATAATTCGAACGTGCCGGCTCACCCACAGGCACAGGAGCAAGGGAACACATATGATCTTTAAGTCTCGATCTATACCCAGCGAAAAATCATCCCCCACAAGCCAACCCACCGGCCTGGAAACCCTTGAGCCACGGATGCTCCTCTCAGGAACACTCTGCGCCGAGTTCGTCTCCGTCGATAACACCTCCGCACTCACCGGCTTCAAGACAGCCGACCTCCAAGTTACCTCCACCACCGACTGGACCGCAGCCGCCCTCCTGATTGAATTGACACAGGGATCTATCTACCAGGAACAAGAAGGAACCCTCTTTAACGGATCGACCCTGGGACCACCCAGGCCAGCCCTCTTCGGGATTTACCCGACATCCGAATTCGACACCTATGTCCAAAGCAACGGAAACCCCGTCAGCTTCGTCGGCGCTGCCGGTGACGTCGGAGGCGATGCCCTGCAGTTCGACACCGTTCAGATCGACGCCTCTTGGTCCGACCTGGCCACCAACGATATCGGGACTTTCAACATCGGACGCTTTACCCTCTCCGATGACGCCGTAGGCACCTGGGCCTTATTTATCGTCAGTGCCGGCGGCAACACCTTCTCAGACTCGGGCTCCATCACCACCGGCGACCTCGCCACACCGCCACCCACCACCGCAGTCGATGGCGACTTCACCGGCGATGGCAAGGCCGACATCTTCTGGCGCAACACCGTCGACGGACGCAACGCCGTCTGGCAACTCGACGGCACGACCTTCCAGCTCGAAACCGCCGTCAAACGACTCAAAAACACCAAGTGGAAACTCGTCGGCACGGGCGACTTCACCGGCGACGGCAAAAACGACCTGCTCTGGCGAAACACCACCGACGGACGCAACACCGTCTGGGAGATGGACAATACCACCTTCCAACGCGCCATACCCCTAAAAGCACAGACCGATTTGAACTGGCAGGTCGGCGGCGTCGGTGAC
The DNA here is from genome assembly GCA_029260615.1 of Phycisphaeraceae bacterium. GTDB lineage: Bacteria > Planctomycetota > Phycisphaerae > Phycisphaerales > Phycisphaeraceae > JAJRRS01. Next base: position 75,739 of record JAJDCX010000090.1, read on the forward strand.
CTCACCGCCGACGGTAAACCCGACATCTTCTGGCGAAACACGCTCACCGGCAAAAACGCCATCTGGGAAATGAACGACACCACCTTCCAGAGCCAAACCGCCGTCAGACGGGTCAGGAACCTCGACTGGCAAGCAGCCGCCGTTGGTGACCTCACCGGCGACGGCAAAGCAGACATCCTCTGGCGCAACAGCGTCACCGGCAAGAATACAGTCTGGGAAATGAACGACACCACCTTCCAATCAAACATCGCCATCAAACGCGTCAAAAACCTCGCCTGGAAAATCGCGGGCATCGCCGACTACACCGGCGACGGCATCGCAGACATCCTCTGGCACAGAATCGACACCGGCGCCAACACCGTCTGGCGGATGAACCTCACCACCCTCCAGGTCGGAATCCCCCTGCCAGCCGAACCCAACCTCGACAAAAAACCCGCCAGCCCACTGCTGGGCCTCTGGGAGGTGTAGCCAACACCGGGTTCAGCCACTTTCATAAGACACCCCCGGCTTGATATATCCAGCGGGATGCGGGATAACACCGCTCCACCTGTATTCTCTACACCCCAAGCCGAGTGCCTCACCGATGCAGACCTCCCTCATCATCCTCAAACCCGACGCCATCCAACGCGGTCTCGCCGGCCAGATCCTCCAACGCTTCGAACGCAAGGGCCTGCGCATCGCAGCCGCCAAACTCATGCTCGTACCTAGAGAGCAGGCCGAAAAACACTACGCCGAACATCACGGCAAACCCTTCTACGACGGCCTGATTAATTTTGTCACCAGCTCCCCCGTCATGGTCCTCGCCATCCAGGGCCTCGAAGCCATCACCGTCTGCCGCACTCTCATCGGCGCAACCAACGGCCGCAAGGCAGACCCAGGAACCATCCGCGGCGACTTCGGCATGTCAGGCGGATTCAACCTCGTACATGGTTCGGACAGCGAAGCCTCCGCCGAACGCGAACTCGCCCTCTGGTTCACTGATAACGAACTCACCGACACCCCCCGCACCATCGAGCAGTGGGTCTACGACCCCTCCGACCTGTGATAGAT
>JAJDCX010000091.1 GCA_029260615.1 Phycisphaeraceae bacterium
GCATCGCGCTTGCGGGTCATCAGTGAGTTCGCAGCATCGGCAATCGGGTGCCCCGGGCCGTTTTTGGTAGCAGATGCGGGCTCGGCTTCGTGTTCGACCTCGTCAAACGTCGTGTAGTTCAACCCCAGGTCCTTGAGCATCTGGTGGTCGTCCTTGGGGCTTCGCCCGAAGGTTGTGAGGTAGTTGCCGATCAGGAAGCTGGACCCGCCGGCATAAAATATCCAGCTCTGCATATCACGCAGGATCTTCTCTCGGCCGCCGGCGATTTTCAACTCACGGTCCGGCAAAATAAACCTGAACACCGCAATAATCTGCAGCGCTTCCATCGGCTCAAGCGGTTCGGTCTTGTCGTAGATCGGCGTGCCCTGGATCGCGTTTAAGAAATTGATCGGGACGACGTCCGCGCCAAGTTCTCTTAGCTCAAAAGCGACATCGAGTCGGTCCTGCCAGACCTCCCCCATCCCGAAGATCCCGCCCGAGCAGATCGACAGCCCCGCGGACTTGGCGGCTTGGATCGTGCGCTTGCGGTCGGCGTAGGTGTGGGTACTGACAACGTTGGGGAAAAACCGTTCGCTGGTTTCCAGGTTGTGGTTGACTCGCTTCACGCCCATCGCCTTGAGGCGTTTGGCCTGTGCTTCGGTCAGCTCCCCAAGCGTCGCACACGGGCGTATCTCGCCTTGCTCGACGGTCTTCTTAAAGAACGGTTCCAGCCAGTCCAGCTCCCGATCGGTCGGGCCCCGCCCCGAGTTGACGATCCCGAAGCTGGAGGCGCCGTTCTTCAACGCCTCATCGGCGGCGGCGGACATCTGCTCAACCGACATCTTCTCCGGGCTGACGTGGGTCTGGTGGTGTTTGGATTGCGAGCAATAGCCGCAGTCTTCGCTACACGCCCCGACTTTGCCGGTGACGATGGAGCAGAACTTGACCTGCGGGCCGACGAATCGGATGCGGATCTTGTTGGCCCAGTAGAAAAGGTCGTAGAGCTCGTCCCCGCTTGCCCGGGTCAGGGCCAGCGCATCATCTCGTGAGATGGGCTCGCCGCCGAGAACCCGCTGCGCGATCTTGGCGATGCGGTCGGTTACCGGCTGGGTGTGTGTCTGAATCATTCGGCGATCATCCCTGATACGCGTCGTCTATCACCCCCCCCACGGGTGGGTCACATCGTTGGTAGGTCAGCGTCCGCTGCGGCCACCGTCATTATCCCCACCACCACTACCACTGCGGCTAAATAGGTCAGCGAGGTCAGCGCTGCCCGACAGTTCGATGCGCTTCCGCGCCAGATCCAGCCTGTAGATCAACAGGCGGTCCGTGGCGTTGTTGATGATAAACAACGACTCCTCGTTTGACCGGGTCTTGGCGGTCAAGAGCGTGAAGTTGTTGCGTGAGATCACCATCGAGGCCTGGGCGTTGTTGGGCATCGACGAGACCTGCACCAGCAGCAGGCCGGCGAGGATAAAGGCCGAGGCGATCAGACCAAAGCAGGCGGTTTCGGTTCGGGTCATATCGAGTCTCCCGATATCAGGGTAATTAAGTGTGTCAGGCAATGCGGGGGCGGGGCCGGGTATTAACGCGATTTTGCCGGGCGGGTCGTGTCTTCGGAGACGTTGCGGCCTGCGACGAATTCGAGATTACCGTTCGACCCGTTGAACATGATGGCTGCGACACGGCCGGACCGCATGTCGATGACATAGACAGCGGCCTGGGCGTCCCGACCGGTGACGTTCCCAGCGATCATCAGGTATTCACCACCACCGCCGCCAAACTGCGCCGATGCCGGTTCGGGGCTGAACGCCGCGACCACCAGCGACGCAAGCAGCACCGCGTTTATCAGGATCAGGCCCGCCAGTGAGCGTCTGTTCATGGCTAACTCCTTAATAGCTTTTCGGCACCCGGTCGCCCGGGTCCGGTGTCAGGTCAAACAAGCACAGTCAGTCCTGATGGCTTCGCTTGGAACTCATCAAACTGCCTACGGCGATCAACATTATGAGGAAGAACGTCACCAGGATCGCGACCCAAGGCTGGGCCATCAACTGTTTAGACGCGGTTGCCTTGGTCGCGTCCTGCGCCAGCACGGGCAGGGCCGTGAGCAAAAGCGTCAGAACTGCGGTGGGCAAAGGTATCCATCTCATGACAGAATATGATAGGCGGGAGTCGGCGGCATGTAAATGGAGACAAGAATCGGGGGCTGGGCCGGCGGGTCTGTTAAGGTGGGTATTCACCGCTGGCAAGCAGCAGCAGCAGGAGACTGACGATGAGCATCACGGCCTGGGGACTATGGCTGGCGGGGGCGTACCTGATGGGCTCGGTCCCGTTTGGGCTGTTGATCGGCCTGGCGAAAGGGATCGACATCCGATCCGCCGGCAGCGGCAACGTCGGCGCGACCAACGCCGGGCGGGTCCTTGGGCGGGGCTGGGGGCTGTTCTGTTTCGTCTTGGATGTCTGCAAAGGGCTCGCCCCCACGCTGGGCTACGGCCTGTGCTTCGGCCTCGCGGGGATGGACCCGGGGATAACACAGGGGGGCCAACCGGGAGCAATACCGGGGGTGACACTCGGGGTTGAATCTTCACCCGAGCTGGGCGGCACACTTGCGGCGCTTGGCTGGATGACGGTGGCGTCGGCGGCGGTGTTCGGGCATGTGTTCCCGGTGTGGTTGAAATTCAAAGGCGGCAAAGGCGCCGCCACCGGGTTGGGGGTGCTGCTTGGTTTCTGGCCGGTGCTTACGTTGCCGGGCATCGCATCGGGACTGCTGTGGGGCACCATCGCCAAACGCACCGGGTACGTCAGCCTCGCAAGCATCGCGGCCGCCGGTTCGCTGCCGGCACTGGCACTGGTCAGTGGGCTGTTTTGGAGCAGAAAGCCTGGGGAGATAGCCGTGTATGTCGGCGTGTCCATCGTGCTGGCACTCTTGATCGCTGTGCGCCACCGCAACAACATCCAACGCCTCCGTGCCGGGACCGAACCCAAGGCCGGGTGGACTCAAAAAGAGTAATCAGACATGACTCCATCTGAAGACTCAAACACAATTGCGGGCCGCATACAAATGCAGTTCCCCCAGTTAGCGGAGAGCATCAAACGTTGGGAGTCCCGCATATCTTTCGAGTTCATCGAACCGAGGTCTGCAGAGATAATCGGAGACCTCGAATCTGATTTGGAAGTAGCACTGCCCGAATCCTATAAGCGGTTCCTGCAGCTAACCTCCGAGATGAGGACGCGTGACTGGACCGTCCGCATCGGATACTTTCACTTCTACCACGACAGCGGCCCCGGCAAGGGGATGCTGTGCTTCGGGGACTTTTTCATGTTGGCGGACGGCGATCAGGTCTTGTTCGACACGACGCGAGACCCCACCGACGGCGAATACGCGGTGATGTACTACGCTCACGAGGCCAGCCCCCCACGCATCACCAAACTCGCGGACTCGTTCCCCCAGTTCCTCGGCGAGTTCATGGACTATGAAGACTGGGGAGAGTACGAAGAAGACGAAGAGTTTGAGCCGGGTTTCCAAATACCCTCGTGGATAAGCCGTGTTTCGGCCGGTTTCGCATCGCTTGTGTGCCTGATACTCTTGGTCACCTGTTTGATAGCCCTCATCCGCGGGTTTACCTGGAACGTGAAAATGGTCTACACGATCATCATCATGCCCACCTTCCTTGCGTGGATGGGGTTTTATTTCGGTGTCTTTGCCCTCACGGGCATCGACCCGCATCAACTGTATGAACGATGGAAATATAGAAGTGGATCGTAGACCAAGTATGCACCTGAACACCCCGACTACGGCGAACACGATCCATTAAAAAACCCGGCCAACGCGAGGTCGGCCGGGTCATCAAAGTAATACATAGCTTATCGGGAGCAGGCGTGACTACTTGCCGTCACTGTCACCCTCTTCATCGTCGCCCTCTTCACCGTCGTCTTCGTCTTCATCATCGCCGTCTTCTTCTTCGTAGGTCGGGATACCCAACTCTTCCTTGATCTCGTTAAGGATGGTCAGGCTCAGATCGGCGTCACCGACCCTGCCAACGCGGATGAAGACCTCGCTGACGTTTTCGCCGATCTTCGTGCTATCAACGCGGACCTTTACGTCCTGCGCCGTGCGAGCGACGATCCGGCCATCGATCGAGGTCGAGGTGGAGTTGATGATAATCAGGTCCATGGCCCCGAGCACCTCGTTGGCGGCCTCGGTCACGGCGGCGGGGCTCGCGGCAAGGACCGCCTTGATCGTCCCGACACGGTTGGTCACCCCGGGCTGTTCGGTCTTGCAGCCACCTGCCAACAACAGGCAAACCACCAGCATCCCACACCATACCCGGCTCTTCGTTGCGATCATCGCAGGTCTCCTAAATCTGATTGAAAGTGAATCGGTCACACCCCGGCACCCCCCCCGGTGCCCCCCGGTGCCCAAAGATGCCCTAGTGTCCATGACACATCCCCGGAGTATACCACCCTCTGGCTTCCCCCGAACTTCCCCCGGACCCAACCGCCTGCTTTTTATAAACGACGTAGCGACAGCCCGGTGACCACCGCGCTAGCCAGCAACAATAGCGACACCACGCTGGTCATGACCAACGCCCTGGCATTGCCAGACTTCCACGAAAACAACGCACCCACCCCCAGAATAATCAACGCGAAAAAAATAAGCCCCAGCGTTTGAAACAGCCGGACGACCCAGTCGCCACGCTTGTGCTTATCCATCCCCCGGTTGGCGATCCCCTCCCCCGACCAGGCGTCGAAGTAACTGCCGCACTCCGGGCACGGCCCCTGGTTCTCCAGCCCGGTCAGGTCGTAACCGCATCCCCCACATGACTTGCCCGTGATCTTGCTCATCACACATATCTAACACCATCCGCCCCGCCGAAGCAACGCCACGCACGGAAGTCAGAATCGTCTACAATCCCGCCTACCTGCTGGCAGCAACGGTAAAATCGCTGCCCAGGCCCGGCCGAGATCACGGACGAAGTCGGCCCGAGACACGGAACTCCCACCCACGATTAACCTGTTTTTGACGAGAACTCACACCATGCCCTCGAATCCTAAACCCGTCGTGCTGATTGTCCGCGACGGCTGGGGGAACAACCCCCATCCTGAACACGACGCTTTCAACGCGATCAAGCTCCCCGACACCCCCTGCAACGACGCCCTGATCGCCCGGTATCCTCACACCCAGATCCACACCAGTGGGCAAGATGTCGGCCTGCCCGACGACACCATGGGCAACTCCGAGGTCGGGCATCAGAACATCGGTGCCGGCCGGATCGTCTACCAGGAATCCGTCCGCATCAGTAACGCCATCGAGGACGGCTCGTTCTTCAAGAACGATGTCATCAACGCCGCCATCGACCGCGCCAAAGCCAACGACGCCACGGTCCACCTCATGGGCATCGCCTCCGACGCCGGGGTGCACGGCCTGATGGACCACCTCTACGCATGCCTGCAAGCCTGCAACCACCGCGGCCAAACCCACGTCGCCCTGCATTTGTTTACCGACGGGCGAGACACCGGCCCCTTCACCGGGATCAACTTCATCAAGCAGATCGAAGAGCAATGCGAGGAGATCGGCGTCGGCTGGATCGCGTCGATCTGCGGGCGGTACTACGCCATGGACCGCGACAATCGCTGGGAGCGTGTCAGCCAGGCCTACAACCTGCTCACCGGGCGAACAGAGGAAACCGGGGGCGCACCGGAGTTCGATACCGCTGAAGAAGCCCTCCAGGACTATTACGACAACCCCACCAACGACAGCCAGCAGGGCGACGAGTTCATCACCCCCCGCCTGGTCGGCGACCCCGACCCGGTGAAGGACGGCGACACCGTGATCTTCTACAACTACCGAGGCGACCGCCCACGGGAGATCACACGCGCCTTTGTCATGGACGAGTTCTACGGCCAGGTCGCAGCGTCACCTGACTCCGGCGAAAAAGGTTTCGACCGTGGCGACAAGCTCGACCTGGCTTACGTCACCATGACCGCCTACCAGGAAGAGCTCAACGCGATGGTCAACGTCGCCTATCCCAAGGCGGCGAAGATGGAAAACACCGGCGGGGCCTACCTCGCGGCGTTGGGTAAGACCCAGTTCCGTTGTGCGGAGACCGAGAAGTTTCCGCATGTGACGTTCTTCTTTAACGACTACCGAGAAGAGCCTTTCCCCGGCGAGTCCCGGGAGATGGCGCAGTCGCCCAAGGTGGCTACCTATGACCTTCAGCCGGAGATGAGCGCTCAGGAGATATGCGATCTGGTGCTTGGGCGGATCAATGCCGACGACGGCGAAGACATGATTATCGTTAACTTCGCTAACGGCGACATGGTCGGGCACACCGGCAAACTCGACGCGGCGATCAAGGCAGTGCAGGTCGTGGATGGATGTGTCAGCAAGATCGTTGACGCCACAATCGCCAAGGGCGGCAAGCTGATTGTGACCGCTGACCACGGCAACGCGGAGCAGATGTTCGACCCGGAAACCAATGCACCGCACACCGCGCATACTTTGTATGACGTTGACTGCATCATTGTCGATGACGACCTGACGACTGATACGCCGATGCGTGCGGGTGGACGGCTGGCGGATGTGTTCCCCACCGCGCTGGATCTGATGGGCCTTGATAAGCCCGTGGAGATGACGGGCGTGAGTCTCTTAGAGCTTGACGGATGAACGACTTTGTCGGCTGGACCCTGATCGGGCTGTGTATCGCCTGGGGCGCACAGGCGGTCCTGGCGATGGTCGCGCAGAGGAAGTTGGCTAAACAAGCGAAGAACCCGCAGACCGAACGGTTTGCCGCGTACCGCCCCACGGCTGCGTTGATCGTGCCTTTTAAGGGTGTTGAGCCGGCACTTCAAGGCAACCTCCAGAGTCTATTTACACAGGACTATCCCGACTACCGGGTGATGCTGGTGGTTGAGGATGAGTCTGACACGGCGTACCCGTTGCTGGTTGACGCGATGGCGCAACACCCCGGGCGTCAGGCGGACATTGTCTTTGCGGGTGTTGCTGGGCCCAACGAGGGGCAGAAGGTCCACAACCTTTTGGCGGCGCTTGAGAAACTGAAACAGGATGATGCGGGGGAAGAGGTCTGGGTGTTTGCTGATTCGGATGCGGTGCCCGGTGCTAACTGGATGAGTGAACTGGTCGGGCCGTTGTTGCAGGATCGCACGGCGGTGACGACCGGGTTCCGTTGGTTGATCCCGCAAGCAGCCGAGGGCGCTGATGCCCCGTCGTTCGCGTCGAAGATTGCGAGCATTTTAAATAGTTCCACGACCGGGATGATCCGTAACGAGTCGTTTACGCATGCCTGGGGCGGGTCGATGGCGATGCGTGTGAGTACCGCGGTGGAGGCCGACCTGGTTGGGCGGTGGCGGGGAGCGATCAGTGATGATTACCAGGTGACCCGGATGTGCCGGGAGTTGGGGAGGCGGGTTTATTTTGTGCCTGAGTGCTTAGTAGCTTCGCCGGTGGATTATGATTTTTCGGGGCTGCGCGACTTTGCGTATCGGCAGTACGTCATTACTCGGATCCATGCGCCGTTTGTTTTTCTCGCTGCACTGTTTATCAATTCGCTTTATTTTTTGGGGATCGCGTCCGCCCTTACGCTGTTGATTCAGGCATCAACGCGGCATCATGTTCACTTTGCGATTGGGGTATTTGTGCTGGTGTTCGTGGCGAACCAGGTGCGTGCGGGTTTTCGGCGGAGCGTGGTTCGGGCTGCGTTGGGTGAAGAGGTTGCCAATCAGCTCCAGGCGACTTTGATTTTGGATCGCTGGGCGACGCCGGTCTGGCTGGGGATTAATTGGGTGCTGCTCGTGCGAGCGATATTTGGCAGGACGATCTGGTGGCGCGATATCCGGTACCGGATGAATGGGCCACAGGATATTGAGCGGCTGGACGGCTGACCCACTGCCAAGCCCGTAAGTAGCAGTGCAAAAGGCTGTGTGGAGCAAGACCGCAGACACAAATTAAATCGAGGTCTATTTCATATTCAGCCAGAGCGCGTGGATGACGCCGGGCAGGCCACCGAACAGGGTCAGTACGATGTTAAGGATGAAGTGAAGGCCAAAGCCCGCGCCCATGTATGCGCCGACCGGGGGGAGGAAGATGCAACAAAGCAGTTTGACGATACCCATTGTGTCGCTCCTGGTGTCATGTCGGATGTGTCGGACATGATACAGGAACTGGCTGCGGACTCGGTCACGGCACCTCGTCTGTAACTGCGGCGTCCGGCGTTTGAGAGCGTTAAGGCTGGGCCAACGGCGAATTGTCTACCTGTGTTTTTTGGATTTGCCTACCAGTCTGCCGACGGTGCGTTTTACGGCGTCGGCGGCGTCGGTGATGGCGAGGTAGAGGTCCTCGTGTAGCTTCTTGACGATCACGGGGTCGCTGTGGAAGTCCAGGTCGACCTGTACCTGGCATGACTTGTCCACGCCGCCCTTGGGGCCGTTCTCGTCGCGCACGGTGATCGCCACGGCACGCACATGGTCATGGTGCTGGTTCAGTGCCGCAGAGAGGCGGTCACGGACGTGCAGGTCGATCGCCTTGGTCATCTCCAAGCCGTCGTGTCGGATAGTCAGGTTCATGGGTAGATCCTTTCTTTTAATAGTACGCAGTGATGTACCCGGGGGTTCGGGGGTTTACCACCGAGGCACGGAGGCGTAGAGAAGACGGCGGCGCAGAGGAGAGGTATCCGCAGATTACGCAGATGACACAGATTAAAAGGAAACGCGACAAATCGCGGCGCTTCGTGGGGGCGGATTACTTCATCGTATTTATCTTCTCCGTAGCTCTGTGGTTAAGACTTCTTGTTCTTCAAATCATCCACCTAAAGCCTCACGATTTTCCGGCGGTAACGGCAGGCGCGGGGTCAGCGGGACCGGGTCGAGCCCGCGTCCTGTGGTCCGTCATCTAGCCGGGACGGTCCGCTACCAAGGCCCCCCCCGTAAACTGTGCGAATTTTCATTCGTCAGGGTTCCGGGGTTCCCGGATGCTTACCAGATGAAACCTGGCAAAATTCCGGGGGGGGCAGCCCTCGAGTCCCGGTCCTTTTAATCTTTGGATACTCAGGGTAGCTGTCGATCGTCGTCGTGAGGTTGTCGGCAGGTGTGATCAAAATTAATCACGCCTCCACTATTGGGTGACGCGACGGGTTTGTGCGCACAGAAGTGGCATTTGCGGGTGTGGATTGTGGGGTAAGTGGTGAGTGGGGAGAGGGCTAAAAAAATGTTCGTGATGTGAGATTTTTGATGGGAGAATCGGTCATATTGTGCGCACAAGGACGGACATAGCCCTACTAACTTCCCCGCTTTTGACTTCCCTAGCAAGACAAGCTTGTCGGCATCCTGTATAAAATATTGGGATAGAGTATTGATCCGTCGGGCACATCACAACCAAGTCGTCGCAAGGAACACACCATGAAAAAGCAAGTTGTTCGTATCTCGATTCTTCAGTCCAGCAAAGTGGCGGCCGCTCTTTATGCGTTCATGGGCTTGTTCTACTCGCTGATTGGTATCCCGATGATCCTGTTTGGCAATACTGAAATCCGAATCATGGGCGTCATCTACTTGTTCATGCCGATCTTGATGGCCGGGATTGGCTTTGTCTTTTTCTGTCTATTCACTGCGATTTACAACCTCGTAGCAGGTTGGATCGGGGGCTTCGAGGTGGAAGTGCTTGATATTCCGTGACGGTCCGGGTCGTGCGCGTGTAACGCGGCGGCTGTCAAATACGACAGACGCGGCTCTGAGCCGTGCTTCGACACATTGGCTTACGGATACTCTACCGCTTGCGTGCAAGGATGCAGTGCATGCCGCTCTTGGGGTTGTGGACTTTGCTTTCGATGATATCGAAGCCGGCGGCGGTGGTCATGGATTCCAGGTCGGTGAGTTTCAGGGCGGTGATCTTTGGACAGATGCGGATAGTGACGGCGAGCTTGATGAGGATGCGCCACAACGGGTTCCAGTCGCCGAGGAGCGGGGCTTCGGTGAGGAGGTGTCCGCCGGGTTTGAGCAGGGTGTGGAAGCGGGCGAGGGTTGCGGGCGCTCCCGGCCCCCCGGGTGGGTTTTCGATCAGGTGCAGGAGGCTGTAGTTGGTGATGGCGTCGAAGGAACCCTCTGCCAGGCTCGGGTCGGTTGCGTCCAGCGCTTCAAACCGGCAGTTGTCGATCCCCCGCTCTCGTGCCTTGGCGTTGGCGGCGTCGGTCATGTTGGGGGCGTGGTCGATCCCGAGGATCTGCCCGGCGTGTTGTGCAAGATCAAGCGTGATCTCGCCGGTCGCGCAGCCGACGTCCAGGATGTTAGCGTTGTCGCCGAAGGCGACGGCGGCGCGTTCGAGGCGGGCGGCGTAGTTCGGGCCCTTGTAGAGCTTGGCGTCGTACTTGCCAGCACGCTTGTTCCAGAAATTTATGGAGGTGGGCACTGATCTTGGTCCTTGCTGATGCGGATTTCGTTGGGTTCGGTTTCCCGGAGGGGGTGGTGAAGATATCAGACGGGTGGGGTTGTGTCATGCAGGACCGACTCGACACCTATAAAAGGCTTATCCCCTTTCTTAGACTTCTCTTAGTCATCCCGGAATTCCCAGATGCCCCCGTGTTTGCTTGATTCTGTCTGCATTTGTCTATAAAATGACTATAATATCTTGTATTTCCCGGGGCCGTGCTTTAAACTAGCCACCAAGGAACCCGGCGGTGTACCCGGGCTAAGGTCGTATGGGAAGTGGAGGGGAGTGGAGGCATTTTATGTTTTCATCTCCACGTTATGTATTTCTTCTATGCGTGCTTGTTTTCGGTGTGAATACTTATGGCTTTCTGACAGTCAATCCGTGGCAGCCCGTCTTCAAGGGCGTAGAACATGCGACCGGCGAAACAGACACACCACGGCTTCAGAAAGTCACTGCGATTCGGGTTGATCTGCATGACCCGGATATCAGGCTCATCACAACACCGGGCAATGGGGGTTTGCCGGGTGATACGACGCGCCAGACGGGTCTTTCCTACATGACGGATACCGGTGTGCAGGTGGGTATCAATGGTCAATTTATCGACCTTGCCACAGGTTTTCCGTACGGCGATCTTTGGGGGCTTTCGATCAATGAAGGGGCGATCGTTTCACCGGCTCAAGATCTGCATGCGTTGATCGGGGTTAATCCCGGCACGCTGTTAGTGACACAGGATAATAATGCACGTATTCAACAAACGTTTCCCACAACGGATTTGGCGGGGGTATGGACCGCCATTGAGTCCTGGGCGTATCTGCTTGTCGATGGCGTAAATACCGGAGATCCGAGATTTATCCCGGGTAATATTGAACCGCGATCCGCGGTGGGCCTGAGTCAGGACGGAAGGTATCTGATTCTGATGACCATCGACGGCCGTCAGGCGGGTTATAGCTTAGGCGCCACTTCCTTTGAAGAGTCCCAGTGGCTTAAGCGTTTTGGTGCTTACAACGGCATCAATCTAGACGGCGGCGGCTCGACGCATTTATGGATGTCTGAAACCGACGGCGACACATTCGCATTGAACCGCCCGTCAGAGAACCGTGCGGTAAGCAATCATCTGGGTATTTACGCATTACCGTTAGTGCCCGAGCCTGCTAGTGCTGGCACACTGATCGTACTATGCATGACGTGCATCAGCCGTCGCCGCCGCACCTAACCCTGCTTCAATAACCCACGGCCGATTGCATCACGCGTTGACGTAATCGGTCGCGTTACAAAACACTGTTTCGTTATGGAACGGGGTCACCCCGTTTCACTTCCCAGGAGAACAGACATGAACACGAGACTTTTCGAGCTGTGCCTGCTTGTGATTGTTGCGCTGACCTCATCGGCCTGCCAGACAGATCTGGACCCCACAGGAACCTACGAACTGGTCGCGGCCGATGGAAAGGAATTGCCCGCGGTTGTCTCACACGGCGATATGGAGATCCAGGTACACTCGGGCTTATTCACGATCAATGCGGATGGAACGTGCAAAAGCCACACGGACTTCGGCCCCCCTTCGGGCGACCAACACGTCACCCGCGATGTCAACGCGACCTACACTCAAGCAGATTCAACCTTGAACATGCGGTGGGAAGGCGCGGGCCAGACCACGGGAACCCTCGACGGTGACACCTTTACGATGAACAACGAGGGGATGCTCTTCACTTATCAGAAGGTACTCGACGAGCAATAGCAGCAGAAAATGAAATGGGGTACGCCCCGCTTCACTTCCCCAGGCGCCCCAGACATAACGGGGCCTGACACCCGTTTCACGGCGGGCCTACTTGTTCTTGGCGGCGGTCTTCTTGGCTTTGCGCTCTTTTTTTTCCTTGGCGGTGAGCTTGGGCTTGTTCTTGCTGTCCGTTCGCTTTTTTTGATCTTTGTTGGCCATGGGACGCGTGCTTTCATCTGGAGGTAGCCGACACGGGGCAGCCGATCCCCAACCACGCTGGGGAACGCTCCGCCAAGAGTTTATCAGATCGGTGACGGCGGGATAGGGCCGTGACGAAAGACGGTATCCGACAGCGGTCTTCCCCCCCGGTTCCCCCGGTCTTTCCCCCGGTCTTCCCCGTAGTGTGGGTAGAACTTAGTGCTGATCTTCTTTGTCGAGTCGGCGCTGGGTTTTTTTGCTCGTTGACCGTTGGCCGTCGCGTTTAGTGCGATCGGCTTTGGCTTGGTCGTAAACCTTCTGTTCGCCCTGGAGTTTGCGGTAGTTTTCCCAGCGACGCTTGTTGAGTTTGCCGGCGGCGAGGGCGGCGGCGATGGCGCAGCCCGGCTCGTTGGTGTGGCGGCAGTTTGTAAAGCGGCAGTCGGCGATCAGCGCGGTGATCTCGGCGAACGTGTCGTCGATGCCGTCGCCAGCTTCGGTGAGTTGCAGCTCGCGGATGCCCGGGAGGTCGACGAGCACCCCGCCGGCGGGCAGTGGGTGCAACGAACGGGACGAGGTGGTGTGCTTGCCTTTGTTGTCCTGGCCGCGGACCTCGCCCACCTGCTGCCCCGCCTCGCCGGACAAACCGGTGAGGCCGTTGATGAGGGTGGATTTACCCACACCGGAGGAACCCAGTGCCGCGACGGTCTGGCCGGGGCCGCAGAGTTTTCGTATGGGTTCGAGTTGGTGGGGATCGCGGGCGTCGAGGCATTCGATCTGCAGGTGCTCGCCTAACGTGCGGGCCTGCTCAATGAAACTCTGGGGGCCTTGAACGGGGGCGTTACCGGGGGCGGGGCCTGGTCCGGGGGCGGTGGCGATTCCGGGGGCTAGGTCGGCCTTGGTAAGCACCAGTACCGGCCGGGTCTGTGCCTCGGCTGCGAGGGCGAGGTAGCGCTCGATCCGCCCGACGTTGAACTCCTGGTTACACGCGGTCACGATCAGCAGCGTATCGACGTTGGCGGCGAGGACCTGCGTGGCGAACCGCGAGCCGGGGGCTTGTCGGGTCAGGGCGCTGAAGCGTTCGAGCCGGCGGGGCCGTTGCGCCTGCTTTGGATCAAGCAACAACCAGTCGCCGACCGCGGGCAGGCCTTGGTCACCAAACAGATTGATCTCCAGCGTGTGCGTGCCACGGGCGCTCCAGACGCGGCACCGCCGGGCCTTCCCCTGACAGACGCGGGCGGGTTGCCAGCCGTCGGCCGCTTCGTCCGGGGTTATCTGGTCCTGGAAAAACGATCGCCAGCCTAGCTTGTCGGGGTCGAAGTTCGTCGTGATCTGACACTTCCGATTTGGATTGCCCGGCTACGCCTACGAGGCAAGCATGAACGGGGTCTACCACCCACACCGAGCATGTGGAGGATTATAGGGGCTTATCCGTTTTTCGTACCTTCCCCCCCAAGCCGCCTAAATGCCCCAGTATAATCCGATGGTTAATTCGGAAAATATTCTTGAATATATCTACTGGCATAGGTATGCTCAACAACATCTTGGGGGGGGCACGGGTTTCATGACGTCTGCAACGACAATGAGCCCAAGCACCTGCGTCCCTACCGAGGCACCCTGATGAAATTGATTGAATGTGTGTTAGCCACTGTCGCAGCGGTATGTATCTGCGCCAGCGCCTCATCGGCGGAATTGGTCACCAACGGCGACTTCGAGACAGGGGACCTGACCGGATGGGAATTCACACCCGATCCCCTCTCCGAGACGAAGATGTTTACTAACATCTTACCCTTCATGGAGAGCCAGGCGTTCCGGGTCAACCCCGGCACCCGGTTCGCGTTCACAGACCGCGAGGCTGGGGGCATCCTGTCGCAATCGATCCCGCTTGTGGCGGGCAGGTCCTACCAAGTCTCTGTCGGTGTGATGGCAATCCAGAACTTTGGCGGGATCAACAACAGCGATGGGGGGACGATTACGGTCTCGCTCGGCGGGACCCTGCTGCATACGTTCGATGTGGGAGGTATCCTTTGGAACCAGACACTGACCGATACATTCTCGGGGAACTTCGAGCCTCTGATTACGGGAGATGCGATGTTAGAGCTTCACTTCACACGCAGTGCCAGGAATACGGGGCCAGCAATCGTACACTTTGTTGACGACATCTCGGTGGTGCCCGAGCCGGCAACGGTTGTGTTGTGGGGCCTTTTTACGGTGAGCGCGCTATCTCGCCGAATGAATAGCGGTTCCTGAGACCTTTTCCGGCCCTTCCGTATCCTTTTTTCGTACCCCCCTTCTCCGTGCTTACCACAGCTCCGGGTCGCACAAAGAAGTGACGCAGGTTATTTTGATGGGTGACGTTTCGGTGCTGCGTTCTTTCAGGGCGATGCCCAGCCAGCCAAAAGGGTATTGAAGCGTGTAAGGCGGGGTGTATCCAGCGGCGGCATCCGCGCTAAAACCAAACCTGCTGTAGTAGGCTGGATCGCCATAGACAAAGAGGATGTGGACACCCATTTCTGATAGCTGCTGCGTGCCGATTTCTATTAGTTTCGAGCCGATACGGCGTTTCTGGTGGTCGGGCTTTACAGCAAGTGGCGCCAGGATATAGCCCTGAGAATTCTCACCGGTGCCTATTGTCACGGGGCTGAAGGCCACATGGCCCACGACATCACCTTGGGATTCAGCCACCAGGGAGATTGTTTGGGGGGTTGTTTCTTCTGAAAGCAGATCGGTGGCAAGCTTTGAGACGATATCCCTCTCGCCTTGGTCGAAGGCGGCCAAATGGACATCGCGGACATCATCTCGGTCAAGGCTTGTTGCTGTTCGGATATGCATGAATTGCTCTGAGAAGTGCGCACCATAATTATAGGGGCTTATCCCCTTTTCTTACCCCTCTTTTCTTATCCTTTTTTTATCCCCCTATAGCCGTAGCTTCTCGGACAACTCGTCTCGTATACGCTTAGAGCCCAATGAAGATAACCGGTAGTTACCCGTCTCGACCTGAACGACCTGTCGATACTCAGAAGAATTTAATCGTTGCAAAGACTTCGTAACCCGAGGCGCATCAAGCATCGCATGCTGTCCGATTTCACGCCTGCTGAACCCTTGCTCACCCGCATGGTGAAGAAGTATCAAGATTTCCTCTTCGGGCGACAGATCAGTTCTTTGAACCAGAATCACATCCTCGAATCTACCAATACAAGGAACGTCAAAATCTAACAATTCTCTGATCGCTTGAGCAACTACGTCTCTATCACCATTCCAAAATATACGTAGCATCTCGGTCAAACTCCATCTGACCGACTCCATCATGAATCTGGCGTCCATTTGATTTGCAGTGTAATGCGGTGATATATGAACCGCACCTCGTTTACTACGAAATTTCCACGCAATATGAACTACACGGGCAAGGCTTCTCGCGTCTTCGCGCTGTAACACATGCGTATTTGTTTCGTTTTCCAAGTACTTATTGCAGTCACTTACACCCTTTGAACGATTGAGAATCCCGGAGTCAGCATGATATAGGATACGAAAAGCAATCTCAGCAAACTGCCCGCCATCAAGTTCGGCTGGCTCCCAATCACAAAGCATGTATCTTCGTTCAAGCGACACAAACTCATCAATGAGTTGGCCAAACAACAAAGCGTCTAGCGGCGGCGCAACTTCATTAATCAATTTATGCTTCTCAATCAGACCCATATGCTTCTCTTATCTACCCTTCATTTCCATCAGTTCCACCTGACAATACGCCGGCAACCAGTGATCTGACATGATCTTTACCTGGATCTGTGAGATACCACATAGTTGGATCTTTGGTTGTGTCTTCACCTACAAGGTAAGGGGCGTTCTTCTTCATCTTTCCAAAATCACGTGAAACATTTGAGGGACGAATCGTTTTGGCTTGGCGAAAGTGCTTATTGAATGTTTCAGCAATCGCACCGGCCGATGCTTCCTTGACGCCGGCTTCCTGCTCAAGACAGAATAGCAACCACAATGCCTTATCAGCAGTAATCCATTCTGTTGTAGGATTGCCAAAGCGCAATGGAGAGTGTGTAAAATCGATTGCTGCGTTGTTCTTTGCGTCAGTAGCACCTGACGAAGATTTTGACTTACTTCTTCCGTTACGTGACCGACGTTTCGTAGCGTTGGAATCAGCTTGATTTACAGTTGTGGACTCGACCAATTTTGGATTCGTGTTTTGCCCATTGACAATCACAGGAGCCTCAAGCATCCCAGCCAATTGTTGAGCTACACCACTTGCGGCAGCAGGAAGATTTTCTCTGTCGCCTTCAAACTCGAACTCAAGACCTGTGATTTTGAATCTAACCTTTGTCTTAGCCATGGAGCAGCTCCTTTTGTTTGGTTAATATCAGTGTAACATTTACCTATCATATGAGTCAAGAGGCCTTGGTCTTAATAAAACGGCGGGACAGCTTTCGCTGTCCCGCCGTGAAAACAATCTAACAGACTTGTAAATCGACGAGACAGGCTCGTTCTGGTTTTTAGTAGCCCATGTCATCCATGCCGCCGCCGGCTGGGGCCTTTTTCTTTTCCTTGATTTCACTGACGACGGCGTCGGTGGTGAGGAGTAGGCCGGCGATGGAGGCGGCGTTTTGCAGGGCGATGCGTTCGACCTTGGTGGGGACGATGACGCCGTCCTTGATGAGGTCGCCGTAGGTCTGGGTCATGGCGTTGAAGCCGTAGTTGGCTTCGGTCTTTGACTCGACGTTGTTGGCGACGACTGAGCCGTCCAGGCCGCAGTTGGAAGCGATCTGCTTGATGGGAGCGGAGACGGCACGGCGTACGATTTCGACGCCGAGGTTTTCGTCGCCGACGAGGCCCTCGATTTTGTCGAGAGCCTTACGGGCACGGAGGACGGCGACGCCGCCGCCTGGGAGGATGCCTTCCTGTACGGCTGCACGGCAGGCGTGGACGGCGTCTTCGACGCGGGCCTTCTTCTCTTTCATCTCGGACTCGGTGGCTGCACCGACGTTGATCTGTGCGACGCCGCCTGCGAGTTTGGCGAGGCGCTCCTGGAGCTTCTCGACGTCGTAGTCGCTGGTGGTGCGTTCGATCTGGGCCTTGATGGCGGAGATGCGGGCCTTGATGTCGGAGGTTTTGCCGGCACCCTCGATGATGGTGGTGTTGTCCTTGTCGATGATGAGCTTCTTGGCACGGCCGAGGTCGGTAAGCTCGAGCTTCTCGACGTCGATGCCTAGCTCTTCCATGATGGCGCGGCCACCGGTCAGCGCGGCGATGTCGCCGAGCATTTCCTTACGACGGTCGCCGAAGCCTGGGGCCTTGACGGCGACGATCTTGAGGACGCCGCGTAGCTTGTTGACGACGAGTGTGGCGAGGGCTTCGCCGTCGATGTCTTCGGAGACGATCAGGAGGGCTTTGCCCGACTCGGCGATCTTGCCGAGGATGGGGATGAGGTCTTTGGCGCTACTGATTTTCTTTTCGTGGATGAGGATGTAGGCGTCTTCGAGGATGGCCTGCATGTCGGTGGTGTCGGTGACGAAGTGTGGGGAGAGGTATCCCTTGTCGAACTGCATGCCTTCGACGAGCTCGACGTAGGTGTCGAGCGACTGGCCCTCTTCGACGGTGATGACGCCGTCCTTGCCGACCTTATCCATGGCTTCGGCGATGATCTGGCCGATGTTAGCGTCCTGGTTGGCGGAGCAGGTGCCGACCTGTGCGACTTCCTTGGAGTTGGCGACCTTCTTGGAGGTCTTTTCGAGCTGTGCAACGAGGGCGGCGACGGCTTTGTCGATGCCGCGTCGGACCTGGTTGGCGTTGGCTCCGGCGGTGATATTTTTGAGGCCTTCGGTGAAGATGGCTTCGGCGTAGATGGTGGCGGTGGTGGTGCCGTCGCCCGCGTCCTTACTGGACTTGGAAGCGACTTCCTTGACCATCTGTGCGCCGATGTTTTCGATGGCGTCTTCGATCTCGATTTCCTTGGCGACGGATACGCCGTCCTTGGTGACGGTTGGGCTGCCGAAGGATTTTTCGATGACGACGACGCGGCCTGATGGGCCGAGGGTGACTTTGACTGCTTTGGCGAGCTTGGCGACGCCGCGGCGGATGGCTTCGCGTGCCTCGTTGTCGAATGTGATTGTCTTAGCGGGCATGGGTGGTTCCTTGGTGTGGGTCAGGGTGTGCCTGACAGTGTGTTTTTATTAAACGGTCCCACGGACGGGAGCCCGTGGGCTTTGGGGGGTTAGCCCCGGTGGTTTATTGGTGATTACTCGACGATGGCGAGTACTTCGTCGGCGGACATGACGAGGTATTCCTTGCCGTCGAGTTTTAGTTCGCTGCCGCCCCACTTGTTGAGGATGATGGTGTCGCCCTTCTTGACGGAGATGGGTGCGCGTTCGCCGTTATCGAGGACCTTGCCTTCGCCGACGGCGATGACCTTGGCTTGCTGGGGTTTTTCGGCTGCGCCTTCTGGTAGGAAGATGCCTGAGGCGGTTTTGGTTTCGGCTTCGAGGCGTTGGACGAGGATCTTGTCGCCGAGGGGCTTGATTTTCATGGTGTTAACTCCAAAAAGTAGTGGTTAGTAGTAGGTCGAGGTTAGTTACGGTTGATAGCGGTTGGGTGGTTAGTTGCTTGGCCAGGTGCCTTCGTACTGGCGGTCGATGAGTCGGCGTATGACGGCGAGCATGTCTTCGAGGTCGCTGGGTCGGTTGACGACGGAGAAGGCGCCGAGGCGTAGTGCTTCGTTGAGGAAGCGTTGGGCCTGGATGCGTGCGATGGCTCGGCTGTTGACCATGACGATCGGTGGGCGGGTTGGCTGGCGTTTGAGGACTTCGAGTACCCAGAGGCCTTGAGCTTCGCCGACGGGGCTGGAACCGGAGCCGGCCCCGGGATCGTGGTCTTCTTGTGGTGTGGCGAGGTCGATGAGAGCGGCGTGGATATCCAGGTCGTTGACCATGTCCACGGCTTCTCGGCCGGTGCGGGCGATGTAGGCCTTGACGCCCTGGGGCTCCAGGAGCCTGGGGAGTTGGCGGGTCCAGTGGCCGGGGGCGTGCTGGCGGTCCTCGGTGAGCAGGACGTTGAAGCGGGCGGCGGGTTGGGGGTTGGTCGGGTGCATGGCGGACTCATTTAGGCAGACGCTGCCTGTGGTGTACATAGAGATGCAAGGGGGGTGCCGAGGGGGCGGGAATGATTTTTAGACATAAATGGCTTCTACAAAAGTGTTTAGTGGATTTGGAGGCAGGTGGTTTGAGGGGGTTGACTGCCGGGACGGGGAGAGGGGTATATGTATGGTGTCGAATTGGCAGGCGGCGTCTGAGCCTCAGGTGTTAAGATCAATACCATTGTTGGAGTCAACGTGTCAGACATGTATTCCTTATTTAGCTGGTTCAGTTTCACGCTTTCCTGCATAGGATTGGCAGCCCTATTGGGCTTTACCATGCTTCTTCGTATGTTGCGCCAGAATGTCAAATGGTTAGTACCAACGGACCCAGTCACCGATAAGAAACGATACGGATATCTGCTACTTAAAAATCAAGAAGCGAAAAGCTTGGGGATGGTTGGGCCGCAGTGGTATCGCTACAAGTCGGCTCTACTCAGACGGCTCCGTGTCGCGATCTGGATCAGCGAAGACTCACATGTGATCTCGGCTATCTCTCAGGGGTCGATATTGTTTTTACCGGGCAAAGAAACAGAACTGCTATCCAGAATCGACCCGAAGCGTGTACTCAATACCGTTGATGTTGGTTTTGCAAAAGACATGTTGGAAATAATCGAGTTCCAGCAGATAGACGGTGCCGATTTGTATGACCTGATGGCAAAGCACCTGGCTCTTCTGGATTACAGAACTTCATCGCCATTGCCAATGACCACCAGGCCTGTATTACTGGGATACGAGGCCATAGAGCGTGAGCGCGTACAACGGCTGGTAGACAGTGGGCTCGCGATCTGGCTGGACGGGGAATATGACGCATGGCGGCACACTGTGGTGGGGTCCTACTTAAGCTACCGGAACGACATACGTGCGTTTTTCTGGAGAAATGTTAGAGAGGGAGTCCAAGAAGGCGTCCGCCAAGGATGGACAGAGGAGGGGAATACAGAAAACACTTCTACGAACGAAACGGATGAACGTTAAGATTCGATTACAGAGGTCTGAATCGTTCCGGTGACAATGTCGAGCATCTTACTCAGCGTTTCGTGGTCCATGGCGGGGGCGGGCATGAGGACGAGGGTGTTGCCCAGGGGGCGGATGATGAGGCCTTGGGAGAGGGCTTTTTTGCAGATGTTGGCGCCTGCGCGGCGGGCGAAGTCGACCCCGGCCCCGGAAGTTTCGGTGCCGGACCCGGAAGTTCCTTGGGAATCAATTGGGTGGGGTTGGCCTAGTTCGATGCCGACCATGAGGCCGCGTTGGCGGATGTCCGAGACGAGTGGGTGGTCGTGGAGGGGAGCGAGCTTTTCTTGGATGAGTTGGGCGCTTTGGTTGGCGTGTTCTAAGACCTTGTTTTCATTGAAGAGGTTTAGGGAGGCGATGGCGGCGGCGCAGGCGAGGGGGTTGCCGGTGTAGGTGTGGCCGTGGTAGAGGGTGCGGCGTTGGTCTGGGGTGCCGGTGAAGGCTTGTTCGATTTGGTCGGTGGTGAGGGTGGCGGCGAGGGGGAGGTATCCGCCTGTGATGCCTTTGGCGAGGCAGAGGATGTCGGGGGTGACCTGGTCGTGGGCGCAGGCGAGGAACTTGCCGGTTCGGCCGAAGCCTGTGGCGACCTCGTCGGCGATGAGCAGGACGTCGT
Source organism: Phycisphaeraceae bacterium (assembly GCA_029260615.1). Taxonomy (GTDB): domain Bacteria; phylum Planctomycetota; class Phycisphaerae; order Phycisphaerales; family Phycisphaeraceae; genus JAJRRS01. Next base: position 21,083 of record JAJDCX010000091.1, read on the forward strand.
GTTTTTTGGCGAGGTCGTGGACACCTTTCACGAAGCCTGGGGGTTGGCAGATCATCCCGGCGGCGCCCTGCATGACGGGCTCGATGACGATGGCGGCGGTCTGGTGTGCTTGGGTGGTGAGGAGGGTGTCTAGCTCTTGGAGGGCGTCGTGCATCAAGGATTGATTTAGTGCTTCATCTTCGCTTGGCCAGGCGTTCTTCTGCGAAGAGCCGCTAAACGAGGAGCTGCGCAGGGGGTCGATGTGGGGGAAGGTCTTTACGTCGAATGCCATGGAGATGAAAGGTTTGTGGAAGAGTTCGCTGAAGCCGACGGACATGGAGCCGGTGGTGTCGCCGTGGTAGGCGCCGGCGAGGCCGATGAACTTGTTTTTGTTGGGTTTGCCGGTGTGGTGCCAGTAGCCGACGGCCATTTTGAAGGCGACCTCGACGGCGGTGGCGCCGGCGTCGGAGTAGAAGACTTTTGTGAGGGGTGAGGGGTGAGGGGTGAGGCTTGAGTTTGGAGGGGAATCGGATGTCAGGCAATCGTTGACGGCATCGCAGAGCATGGCGGCGAATTCGATGCTTGGGGGTGATGCGAGGCCCAGGAGTGTGGTGTGGGCGACCTTGTCGAGTTGGTTGCGGATGGCCTGGTCTATTTGTGGGACGCGGTGGCCGTGGACGTTGCACCAGAGGCTGGAGACGCCGTCGATGTAGCGGTTGCCGAGGGTGTCGGTGAGGTGGAAGCCTTGGGCGTGGTCGATTATCAGGGGGGGCTGGTCTCGCCACTGGCGCATGGGGGTGAAGGGGTGCCAGACGTGTTGGTGGTCCAGTTGGGCGAGGCGGTCGGTGTCACACATGCTCGTCAGGATAGCCAAGCGTGGCTCGGCGTCCATACGGGGGTGAGGACTTGGTATAGCGAGGGAGGAGTCTTATACTGTCATGGCTTATCCGGGGTGCATGACAACCCAATATCTTGACGCCGAAGGAGGCTTACGTTGGCGACTTACAGCACGACCGACATCCGAAACATCGCCCTGGTGGGGCACGCGAATTCGGGAAAGACGACGCTCACCGAGGCGTTGATGTTCAAGGCTGGCGTGCTGGGTGAGATGGGGCGGCCGGGTGACCTGATAAGCGACTTCACGGACGAGGAGAAGGAGCACGGCCACAGCTTATTTAACGCGGTGGTGCATTGTGACTGCCAGGGTCGCCATATTAATTTGATTGATACCCCGGGTTCGCCGGACTTTATTGGCCAGACTATCAGCGCGTTGCCAGCGGTGGAGACGGTGGCGGTGGTGGTGAATGCGCAGGCGGGTATCGAATCGCTGACGCGGAGGCTGATGGAGCGGTCCAAGGATCGCAACCTGTGTCGGATGATCGTGATTAATAAGATTGACGCGGAGGGCGTGGACCTGCCGGACCTGGTGAAGTCGATCCAGGAGATGTTCGGGAAGGAATGCCTGCCGGTGAATCTGCCTGCGGATGGGGGCAAATCGGTGGTTGATTGTTTCTTCAATCCTACCGGCGAGAGCGACTTCGGCTCGGTCGAGGAGGCGCACACGGCGATCGTCGATCAGGTGGTGGAGGTGGACGAGAAGCTGATGGAGGTCTACCTGGAACAAGGGGATGTGAAGCCGGATCAGTTGCACGAGCCATTTGAGCGTGCGTTGCGGGAGGGGCACCTGGTGCCGATCTGTTTTACGGCTGCTCAACCGCACGCCGCGCCCAGCAGCCAGGTGGGGATTGAGGCGTTGCTGGATGTGTTTGTGAAGCTGGCACCGAATCCCAAGGAGGGCAACCCCCGGCCGTTCCACAAGGGCAGCGATAGCGAGCATGAGATTCACGCGGATGCGGACCCGGACAACCATGTGTTGGCCCATGTGTTCAATGTGCGTGTCGATCCGTTCGCTGGGAAGCTGTGCATGTTCCGGGTGCATCAGGGGACGATCCGCAAGGACTCGCATTTGTACATCGGCGATCCGGTGGCGGGCGAGAGCCGTAAGCCGGTGAAGATCGGGCATCTGTTCAAGCTGCAGGGCAAGAAGCATGTGGAGATCGAGGATGCGATCCCTGGGGATATCGCGGCGGTGGCGAAGTTTGACCAGATCCATCGCGACGGAGTGCTGCACGACTCGCACGATGAGGACAGCATCCATCTGAAGGCCCTGCCGTACCCCGTGCCGATGGTCGGCCTGGCGATTACGGCCAAGCGTCGCGGTGAGGAGCAGAAGATCGCTGATGCTCTGACTAAGTTGCAGGAAGAAGACCCGACGTTCAAGGTGACCCGAGATGCTTCGACCCACGAGACGGTGATCCACGGGGTGGGCGACCTGCACCTGCGGATCATGCTTGAGAAGATCAAGCACCGGGACAACGTGGAGGTGGATACGAAGACGCCTAAGATCGCGTACCGGGAGACGATCCAGGCGAAAGCGGAGGGTCATCATCGGCACAAGAAACAGACCGGCGGGGCTGGGCAGTTTGGCGAGGTGTACCTGCGTGTGGAGCCGTTGGAGCGGGGCGCTGGGTTTGAGTTCGAGAACGCCACGTTCGGCGGGTCGATCCCCCATCAGTTGATCCCGGCGGTGGAAAAAGGTGTTCGCATGGTTATCGAACACGGGGCGATCGCTGGCTATCCGATGCAGGACATCAAGGTCAGCGTGTACGACGGGAAGCACCACGCGGTGGATTCCAAGGAGATCGCCTTCGTGACGGCTGCCAAACGTGCATTCATGGATGCCATCAGCAAAGCGAGGCCCGCCCTCTTGGAACCGGTCGTTGATATGGAACTCACGGTCCCTAATAGTGCGATGGGTGACGTGACCGGTGACCTCTCGGGCAAGCGAGGGAGGATCCAGGGCACGGACATGCTGCCTGGGGATATGGCGATCATCCGCGCTATTGTGCCGTTGGCGGAGGTCAATAACTACCAGGGGCAATTAAAAAGTGTGACCGGCGGCCAGGGGACATACACGATGGACCTGAGCCATTACGACCCGGTTCCCAGCCACGTTCAGCAGCTGATTGTTGCCGAGTACAAACCTAAGCATGACGAGGATTGATCGGCGTAAAAACCGCTGAACAATACTACAATCAACCGCCGCCCCGCTGACATACGTTAGCGGGGCGGCGGTTTTTCTAGGCAGGCAAAGTTTTCCACATTGCGGCGCATGTAATCTCACAAGTCCGGTTAAACAAAACACCTTACGTTTGATGGGATATCTGTTGAATGGGCTTGTTGTTGCGCCGGATCGGCGACTTGCGCGCGGATGAAGGCTTTATGTGATGGTGGTTATGACGGTTGAACAAGTCATGTAGCGCGGTGCCTTGTGTGGTGTTCGATTCATGGTGCGCGCTGTTGCGAAAGATGATCGCATCGTGGTGATCGTTGTGTGCGTTTGTCGGTTGATCGCGTGATCTGAATCGGTGTTGAAGTGTCGCGGATTGAAAATATTTCAGGTTGGGGGTTGTAAAATGTGTTGATTGTGTTGTAGGATATTCACCGACAAGTGAATAATGCTAAAGACACAGCGACGCGCGTGCCGATATAGCTGGCGCAATCGGGATTTTTTTGTTGACCGATTTGCCGACGACAGGTTACAGTTGACCCACAGCTCCGAGGGCTAACTGAAAGGACCGAGCCATGGCGAAGAAGAAGGCCAAGAAGAAGGCCGCTAAGCGTAAGACTAAACGTAAGGCGACCAAGAAGAAGGCAACGAAGAAGAAAGCTAAGCGTAAGGCCACCAAGAAGAAGGCAACAAAGAAGAAGGCTAAACGTAAGGCTACGAAGAAGAAGGCCACCAAGAAGAAGGCCAAGCGCAAGGCTAAGAAGAAGAAGGCCACTAAGAAGAAGGCCAAGCGTAAGGCTACGAAGAAGAAGGCTACTAAGAAGAAAGCTAAGCGCAAGACCAAGCGTAAGGCCGCCAAGAAGAAGAAGTGAAAGTAGCCCTCGGGTGATTCACGGCCGTGAGAGTATCACGGCCACTGATCAGGGGAACTTAGTCCGCCGCTCCGAAAGATGGCGGATTTGGAACCCAGAACATCGAAAAAAGCGCCTCGGAGCTCCATTTATAGAGAAGGCGGCCCAAACGGGTCGCTTTCTTTTTTTGTTGATAGCCGGTCAACGGGGGTTGAGGGGCGTGGGTACTGCGTCAGAGGTTATGGCCTGTGAGGCAACGAGCGGATCTGCTGTCCGCCGCTAAACGGCAAGCCTGCGGGTGCTGGGGGTAACGTGGATCGGTGGACTTGGGGGCTGAGGGGGTCGTGACGTTTGGTGCCTGCCTATGAATCAGACGGCGGGAGAGTCAGTGATCACGGGCGATAGGTCTGGGTTTTAGGCTTGGCCACGCAGTCGGTAGCCGATGCCAAGGGTGATGAGCTTGTGGAGTAATTGATCGTATTCGATGCCGGCGGTTTCGGCGGACTCTGCGAAGTCTTCGCCGTAGGAGAGGTTTGGGTTGGGGTTGGCTTCGATGAGGTAGGCCCGGCCGTCGGGTGTGAGACGTAGGTCCATGCGGGCGTAGCCGGAGAGGCCAAGCGCGCGGTAGATACGTTTGCAGAGGTGGTTGATCTGGCGGCGCAGGGTTTCGTCCAGATCGTTTGCCAGGCGGGTATCCAGGCCGATCTTTTTTTGATAACGCAGGTCCCATTTGACCTTGTCGGTGGCGATCTTGGGGGCGTCGTCGCGGAGTTTGGGGAACACCATTTCCCAGATGGGTAGGACTTGGAGTCGGTCGTTGCCCATGACGCCGACATACAGCTCTCGGCCGTCGATGTATTGTTCGGCGATGGCGTCGGTGTTGACGGTGCGGTGGATGAATTCGACCCGCTCGGCGAGCTTGGCATCGTCGTAGACGACGGAGGCCTGGCTGATGCCTACAGAGCCTTCTTCGGTAAGTGATTTGACCAGCAGGGGGAAGGCGAGCTTGGTGGAGCGTCTGACCTTGCGTCCGATGGGGAAGACGGCGAACTTTGGGACGGGGATGCGGTGGTATCGACAGATCATCTTGGACATGGCTTTATTGTGCCCGACCATCAAACCCCGGGGGTTGCAGCCGGTGTAGGGCTGTTTCATGAGTTCCAGGTAGCTGACGACGTGTGAGTCGTAGACCCCCAGGCCGTGGAACTCTTCGAGGAGATTGAAACAGACGTGGGGCTTGATCTGCTCGATGGCCCGGCGGATCATTCCCAGGTCGTCGGAGACGCCGAGGGGATGTACTTCGTGGCCCATGTCGCGGAGTGTGACCACGACATCGAACTCCGTTTTGAAGGGTGTGACTTGCTCCTGGGATAGCCCGTGGATCGAGTCGGGGGGGACCAGGTCCTCGTGCATCAGGACAACGATTCTCATTTTGCGAGGCCTGCTCATAAGGCCAACCTCCGTTGCCCGGTATGCAGGAAGTTCATGGTCTGGACGGTGACCATCATGACGGCTTCGCTTTTGGCTCGGCGTTCGGGTACGGCGAGGCGGAGCTTGAGCTCCTTGCAGCGGTCGATCATGTCTCTGAGGACCTGGTCGACGGTGTAGGTGTGTGTGCCGGTCCACCGCGCAACGGCCTCACGGACCTGGGGGCGGACGCCTCGGAGGAAGGCGGCGGCGGTGGGTTTGCTTGCGTAGCGTATGTCGTCGGAGAAGAGTTTGCGGAGGTCGGTGTCGTAGAAGTCGGGCCATTCGTTGGCGTAGTAGAGGCGTTTTTTGCGGTAGTGTTCGCGGAGGGTGGTACGTAGCTGGGAGACGGGCTCGATCTTTTGCTTGCTTCGGACGGGTGCTTTGGTGCCGGCAATTTCTTTCATCAGCTCATCGACGTACTCCAGCTTGCGGAGCGCGGGCCAGCCTCGGTACCGGGTGCGCCAGCGGGAGTGAGGGGTGAGCCAGACGGCGAACGTTTCGGCGAAATCTTCGGCGGGGTGGGCTTGGGCGTACCACCAGTCCAGGTGCAGGACGAAGCTGCGGCTGCCTGGCTTTGGGTTGTAGACCTCGGGGTAGGGTTCGGAGAAGGAGCCGAAGATTTCGCGCCATTTTTTACGGCGGTGCAGGCGGTAGGCGGTGTCCAGGCAGTGGCCGGCCTCGTGGCGGAGGATGCGGGCGCATTGGGTTTCGCTGCCGCCTTCGACCTCAAGCATCCGTGATTTTTCGAGTTTGGCGAGCCTGGGGTTTGCCAGGTAAAACGGGAGCGCGATCCCCGGGACGCCGTCGGGGCTGAACCACTCGCTGGAGAGCCAGACGTGAGGGCGGAAGGCGATGCCCTTGCGTTCCAACTCGTCGTAGAGGCGTTTGACCCGGCGTTTAAGCGGGGGGCGTTCAACAGACAGGCCCAGGTCACACATCCGTATATCCAGCAACGCCTCGTCGTTTAGATGAGAGAGTCGCCGGGTGGTTGGTTTGGTTTTGGATTTCTTTGACATCGAGGCCGTCCCGCTAGACGGATGTTTGGGGTTCTCACGGCTCAAAGACGTGTTTGCCTTGCGGGACGATCATATTCGAGGATGGGTGTGCGTGCAGGAACAGGATCTATTTTACACCAGGATACGAATATGAGGGGTGTAACGAGGCCTTATTTGGCGACAACACGAGGTGCTTGAGACCTTTCGTAAGCCACCTCTTTCAATGTGAACCGGCTGTGAAATCTCGCCCTTTGCTTTAAATAACCCTCGGCATGAAGCTCTTCCAGGATCCTTTTCATCTTCCGGTAGCGCGTAGGCGGATCGTGTGGGTATTGTTCGATGTCCATGACATGGAGGGTCGTACCGGGCGACCAGATTATCCGCCGCTTGTTCCTCGGATCGAGGATGAACTCCAGAACACTCTTGGCATCAAATCTGTGGCGAGCTGTACCCATTATTTATCCTGCGATGCAAGGATTACAGCAAGGTGGTCTAAGCCCCGGTCAAGGCCTGGAGTTTCTTGACGGTTTGGGGCGAGCCTAATTCGCTTTTGCCGAAGCCTGGTAGCGCGCCGGCCTGAACGGCCTGGGCCTGGGCGTCGGGGAAGTTGGAGATGAGCATCATCAAAGGGGAAACGTCCCGGCTGGAGAGTTCGGCGATGAGGTCGATGCCCGAGCCGGTAACGAAGCGGCCATCCAACACACGGTTGACCAGCAGCAGCGCATCGGGGCCGGCGTGCTGATCCAGGCCTGCGGTGTTGTAGACCGATTCGATAGCAAGGCCTGGGAGCGCCCCGGCGACTGCTCGGCTGATAGAGCCTTGGTCAAACCCGCAATGCCCTACTAAAACAACCTTCTGAATCGGTGATTGCCCGTTTTTTTTGTCTGAACTCATGGGGATTTGATCCGTCATATTTGCTTCTCACATAAGTAGATATTGAAAATTATCTCGCCCCAACTCTATAACCGAGGAAAAATATCGCTATGGCTGGACGGTATTGGAATAACTGCAGAGGTTCGTGGATTATGCCATCAGCCAGGGAGTTAATTCTCAAATGGCTATTCTGACCTGCCACCCCCCTCAGGTCCGCACGAGGAAACCCCCACCCTCTGCGGACCTCTTTTGTGCGCCTGGTCAGCCCGTGTCGCTACCCCCCCACTGCCGGATCCCTGATTAGGATTCGGGGCAGAGTTCCAGGACCAGTTCCCGCATCTCCAGCATGGCGGCGACGTCAGTCTGCTGGCCGAGGCGGTCAAACATATCCATCAGGTTCTGGATGATCCGCAAGAGCCACTGTTGGTGGGTGGCGGGTGAGAGTGGGTCGTCGGGCATGGGGGTACTGCCCAGGGATTTGCGGCAGAGGGCCAAGGCTTCATCGGGGGAGAGCATCCGGCCGGCGTTGAAGGGGTCGATGATGGTGACGGCGCGGACGGCTGGATCGGTGGCCGAGCCGTCGATCCCGACCATGAAGTGACCGGGTGCGTTGATGCCGAAGACGGGCACACCCAGGGGATCGACGACGCATTTGTAGATCAGTGAGAGGGTGATGGGCAGGCCTCTACCGGTGCGCAGGACGACGGGGAGGTAGCTGTTGCGTGGGTTGTGGTAGTCGCCACGGTTGCCTTTGAAGCCGCGTTCTTCGAAGAGTATGTCGTGTGCGTGGGCCATGACGGCGCGTGGGTGGATGCTCTTGATGCGTCGATCAATTTTTGCGGTGAGTTCTTGGATCTGTGATTCGACGGCGTCGGGGTCGGCCTGCTGCATCTGGTGCATGGACACCGCGACGGCGGAGCGCAGAAGCCCCCGTGTTGTATCCAGTGCCGGGAGATGCTCTGCCAAGCAGGCAAAGGCCCGTTGATTGCAGTGGCTAGGTCGGGGGGTAACCATCTCCATCCTCGAAAAAAACCGCAACTGGTAGCAGGCTGACCTCCCCCGAAGCGGCGTGACCCGTGAGGCCTGTGTTATTACATAAGTGCGAACACGATTGAGCCGGCAGGCGTGCCGGCGGGCGTACATCGACGTGTGTATCTTACCTACTGTGAGGGTGCTGTGCGGGGAGAGGCCGGGAGGACGTTGACGCGGGCATACGCTATCATGCTTGGCTTGATCGCTGTGGATAGCAGCGGCGGAAACCTTCCCTTACCTAAATGGAATTGTCTGATGAACTTCGCGACCTCCCTGCGTATGACCGTTGTGTGCCTGTCTTTGCTTGTGTTGCCTGTATTGGCACTCGCGGAGGATGAGGCGGCCTCGACCCAGCCCCAAGCGGCAACTCAACCCGAAGCGACTATCGAATCCGAGGCTGGGGCACAGCCCACAGAAGAGGCGTTTGGGTTAGATGCACTCCCGGTTGCCAGCAAGGAAGACGTCAGCTTCTCGATCGGCTTTACGATCGGTTCAGATATGGGTCGGCGGGGAGTCCAAATCGATGCAGACCAACTGGTCGAGGGGGTCCGCGCTGGGCTGGGGCTCAATGAATCCCGGCTCACGTCCGAGCAGGTCTCCCAGTCTTTGTTCAGCTTCCAGATGCAGATGCAGCAGCAGCAGCAGGCGGCGGCCCGGGAGAATCTTGATCGCGGGTTGGCGTACCTGACACAGAACGCTGAGCAGGAAGGCGTGACCGTGACCGAGAGCGGGCTTCAGTACCGGGTGATCGAATCGGGCGAAGGGGTGAGCCCCACGATCGACGACGTCGTTGCTGCACGGTACAGGGGCACACATGTCGATGGCTCGGAATTCGATAGCTCGCCGGGTGATGAGCCGGTGGCGTTCCCCTTGAATCGTGTGATCCCCGGCTGGACCGAAGCTCTGCAACTGATGAAGGTCGGGGACAAGTGGGAGTTGGTGATCCCTTCTGACCTGGGTTATGGCGAGGGCGGTACACCCGATGGGAAGATCGGGCCCAATACGACTCTGATATTTGAGATCGAGCTGGTCGAGATCAAATAACTCTCGGCTTGATCGTTCCTGGCAACCTGCACCCGGTGCAACGACCGGGAGGTGATTGTGAAACGCTACATCCCTGCGAGGATCATCCTGTTCCCGGGACTCGGCGGCGATCCCAGGATGTTCGCGCAGCAGAAGCGTGTGTTTGGCGATGACCTGGTGTGCCCGGCCTGGTTGACGCCGGATGCGGGTGAGTCGTTCGACGATTACACACGCCGATGGGCGAAGCTGCTTGAGCCCGAGGCTGGTGATGATCGGGCGTTGTTTCTGGGCGGGGTGTCGTTTGGGGGGATGGTTGCGATGCAGATGGCGCGGCACATGAACCCGGCGGCGGTGATCCTGATCGGGAGCTGCCGGTCACGGGCCGCGAAGCCGCCGCGTTGGCAGATGGCGCGACGGATCGGTGACATGATCCCGCCTCGGTTGTTTGGCCGACGTGTCCTCGCGGCGGCGGCGTTGTGGGTGGCGGTGTTGGATCGGCTGGACGACGAACATCGGGCGCTGCTGATGACGATGGCGGCCGACTCGGAGCCGAAACTAATACGCTGGTCGGGGCACGCTTGTGCGGATTGGGGATTCGACAGCGGCGATCATCCCGACTTTCCGCCGATCCACCAGATCCACGGCCGACACGACGCGATCATCCCGCTTTACCAGGGTGACCCGGACACGGTCATCCCCGACGGGCGGCACCTGATCCATTTTTCTCACCGTCAGACAGTCAACCGATTCATCCTGGATGTGGTCAGGCGTTACGCGGGGAAAGAATCATAGACTTGCGTGGGCGCGCCACCCCTCCAATGGCGCGCCACACGGGTGTACCGATTTCGGCTGTTAATAGACTCTTCCCAGGTTCGGTGGGCTTGGCCTGTTGAGCCAACGCAAAGATCTTTGATCCGCCGCTATACGACAATCCTGCTTAAAACAAGAGTATTAAAATCACGCGGGGATTGATTGGGATGCACTTCAGGGGTGTCCGCCGCTTATTATAAATTGCCGAGTGGCTTGAATCGAATAAAACTAGTCCTCAAACGTGGGCCAAAGCTCTGCGTTGCGTCGATATCCGAGGGAATCGATGCCTTCAAAGAAGTGCTGGATCAACGGGTGGTCGATCTGCCCGCCCGTGGCGTCGGCGATAAGGTTTTCCTGGGCGGCGTAGGTGTTGATTGTGGAGCCATGCACGAGGACGTGGTACCAGGGCTGGTCACGGTCTGGGTGAGAGGGGTTGGCGTGATACCAGTCGTCGTCTGCGTGGCAGGACATGTTGAAGTCCACGACCACGCCTCGGTACCCGTATCGGCGGTGCCTGACAAGTGTGCCGGGCATAAAGAGCGGGAGTTCATCGGGGAAATAGTCGGGGACTTCGAGTTGGCCGGCGTCGTCTTGCCATTCGCTCCACTGGTCGTTCAGTGGGTCGTAATCGGCGTCGTGGTCCGGGTCAAAGTCAGGCGTGGGATTTGAGTCGGAGTTAAACATGCTGTCACTCCTTGATGTAACTTCCACCTCTATGATACGCACGGAAAAACAAAAAGCGATAGAGATGGGCGAAAAATCGATCAAGAAGTCGTGCATGCAACTTGCTCGCCTGTACATACAAGCGCGAAAGTTAAGTTGTATTTAATCGTTGGATCATTTAACCCATTAACCGCGTAATAACTCAACCGTAAGAAAGGACCCTCGCCGAAATTACTTTTTACTTGGGGGAAGAACCTCATCGTAGAGGTGGTCAGGCGGGTAGGGATCGGGGATTGGTTCGCGGTAGAGAGGGGGATCGACGGTGCGGTGATGCGTGATGTTTTGGATTTGTGTGATAGCCGCGCTCTCTGTGGACCGCTTATTGATAAAACCTTTAAGCGCCAGCCGCGGGTCCCAGATTAATTTTTCAGCTAAGGTGATATATCCGAATGATGGGTGGGTACCGACACGTGCGTAGTTGTTAAAAAAAGGTCTGCCGCCATCGAATTGTGGTGTGATGCCGTAGTTTGCGACACGGTTGGTGTAGCCGACTTTGCCTTCCAGGGTGACCATGATGAGTTTGTCGTCGAAGTCATCGGCGTTGTCGTAGGTCGGTTGGATCACGAGCTTGCCGGTTTTGTCGATGAATCCCCACTTGTCGCCGATACGTACGGCGGCGATGCCGTTGGTAAAGTCGCGGGCGTCATCGAAGCGGGCGTCGATGCGTAGTTTCCAGCTCCGTCCGAGATAGCCCCACTTCTCACCGCCACGCACGCGTGCCAGGCCGTCGTTGAAGTCGCCCAGTTCTGCGACAGACCCGCTGGGATCGGAGAAGACGACCTTCCCTCGGCGGTCTATGTACGCCACCTGGTCGTGCGCCCCACCTTTACCTGGGAGGGTGACCGCGGCGAAGCCCTGGTGAAACGATCGCACGGAAGTGAACCGTAAGGGGATATCGACATCGCCCGCCCTGTTGATAAAACCACACAGGCCGTCCTTCATGACTGCGGCTAAGCCGTCCTGGAATCGCAGCACGCCGTCCAGGCGGATGGGGACCATGAGTTTGCCGGATTTTTCGATGAAGCCGAAGTGCTCGCCGTCACCGACGATGGCTCTACCTTCTGCGTAGCGGTCGGCGTAGGGATAGATCGGTTTGTGGACCCAGCCGCCGTTGCCTTTAACAAACCCTGTTTTACCCTCGATCACGGCGCGTGCCAGGCCGTCGTAGAAGTCGTCGGTCCAGTCGAACTGGGGGAAGACGACGAGGTGGCCTCGTTGATTCATGTAGCCCCACCAGTTGTTGACGCTGACGGGGTAGAGGGTGTCGGTTCGGCCTGGGTTGGTCAGGGGGATCAGGTCTCGAAGGTCCATCCCGATCTTGGGTTCGATATCCGCGCCGTCTCCGGGGAGGACCAGTTGTCCCGTGGCGGGTCCACAGGCGAGAGCGAGTATCAGATAAAATAGTCTGGTGTGGATTTTCATGATTTTGTACCCGGCCCGTATTAACCCGGTGTGTCGGCATTATAGGCGGTATCGGGCGTTGTCCGGTAACTCCCCGGTGAGTAGGTTACTCATAAAGTGAGCGGCCCCTTCCACCGACAATACTTAGGTCAAGTTCATGGCTTGGGTTCGTGCCCGGCCTAGTATCGATACCGATGCGTCAGGGGTGGCCGTTTGGGTTTTGATGACCACAAATACTCTCATGGGGGGAGTAGACCTTTGAACGAACACCATATATTTCTGGAGTCGGTTTACCGCACGGCCTGTGAGCGGGGCGCGGGTTTTGAGCAGCAGCTTCAAGCCCTGTTGAAGATCGGTTGCGACCGCTTCGGCATGGACATCGGCGTGGTAACCCGTGCCGAGGGCGACCGATTCAATATCATCGCATCAAAAGAGCCTGGCAAGAAAGTCTTCGTCCCGGGTGCGAAGTTTGCCATATGTAACACGGCCTGCGCCGTTGTTCTCCAAAATGATTACATCGTACACATCGATGCAACCAAAGATGACATGACCCCGTACAAGGACGTGCCGGTTCGTTTCCAACAATACCTGGGCCTAGCCATACGCATCGACGGGCAGGCATTTGGGACACTGTGTTTCTTCCGCCAGCATCCCCGTGCGACACCCACCGATCAGATACCCGATGACGAGGTCGGGATTCTGATGTTGATTATCGCGGCGATCATCGAACGTAAGCTGCACCTAGAGGGAGAACAGCAGATACGACAGGTCGCGTCGGTCGTTGAGAACAGCGATGACGCGATCTTCACCGAGACGCTGGACCGGCTGATTACTACTTGGAACCGGTCGGCGGAGGAGCTCTATGGGTACAGTGCTGAGGAGATGATCGGGGAATCGGCGTGCCTGCTGTATCCCGAGGGTGAAGATCATTTTATTGAGCCGTTGATGCAGCAAGTTACCCAAGGGGAACGGACTTCGTCTGTGGAGGTGGTGCATCGTCGTAAAGACGGCACCACTGTGAACGTGTCGATGAATCTTTCGCCGGTCCGTGGGGCGGATGGTCAGGTTATCGCGGCGTCGACGGTGGCTCGAGACATCGACAAGCGTAAGCGGGCCGAGTACGACTTGGCGCACAGCGAGGAACGTTATGCCCTTGCGTCCAAGGGCTCGAACGACGGGCTGTGGGACTGGGACCTGCGGGCCAACTCCATTTATTTTTCGCCTCGGTGCAAGTCGATCCTCGGGTATGAGGAGCATGAGATCGGCGAGGCGCCGGAGTCCTGGATCGATCTGATCGTCACAGCTGACACAACCCAGTTCCAAGCGGACCTGGCGTTCCACCTCGCGGGGCAGACCGAGCAACTGCACAACGAGCACCGGGTGACAACCAAGAGCGGTGAGCAGCGGTGGGTGCTGTGCCGGGGGGTGGCGGTCCGTGATCATCACGATCAGGCCGTGCGTATCGCCGGGTCGTTGACCGACATCACCAAGCAGAAACAGTCGGAAGTCGCGCTGCTTCAGCAGGCCCAACACGACAAGCTCACGGGCCTGCCTAACCGTACGTTGCTTACAGAACTTGTCAGGACAGCGCTGGCACGTTCCAAGCGGATGGAAGGCTACAAGTTTGCGGTGCTGTTCCTAGACTTCGACCGGTTCAAGGTTATCAATGACAGCCTGGGTCACAAGTTCGGCGACATGCTGCTTATCAATATTGCCCAACAGCTACGGGTGCAACTGCGGACGGTCGATACCGCGGCACGGATCGGGGGAGACGAGTTTGTCGTGCTGCTGGATGGGACCGACGGGATAGACGGTGCGATCGATGTCGCCAACCGGCTACTGGATCGGTTTTCCAAGCCGCACAATCTGCGAGGCCACGAGGTTATCTCGACGGCCAGCATCGGGATCGTCACCAGTGACGGGGAGTACCACCGGCCCGACGAGTTGATCCGAGACGCGGACAACGCGATGTACCAGGCGAAGGCCGCGGGCAAGGCGAGGTATGTGGTCTTCGACGAGCAGATGCACGCCAAGGCGTTGCAGCGTCTGAATCTTGAAAAAGACATGCGTAAGGCCATCTCGCTTGGTCAGATGTGGGTTGCGTACCAGCCGATTGTTGATCTGGAGGACGGTACGCTGCGGGGATTTGAGGCGTTGCTGCGGTGGGATCACCCGGAGTTGGGGGCGATCGGGCCCGATCAGTTTATCCTCATCGCTGAGGAGACCGGAGAAATCGTCGCGCTGGGCGACTGGGTTCTCAAACAGGCGTGCGGGCAATTAGTTAGATGGAAGAAAGAGCATGCCATCGCTGACAATTTGTTCATGAACATCAATGTCTCCAAGCGGCAGGTTGCTCAACCGGACGTCACCAAGAAGCTTGCGCAGGTCTTTAAGGACACTGGGGTCAACCCCCAGGACATCAAGCTGGAGATCACCGAGAGCGTCATCATGGACGATCGGCACGGGATCACGCCGGTGCTGGATGAGGTCCGTGCCCTGGGCGTTCAGTTGGCGATGGACGACTTTGGGACTGGGCACTCATCGCTGAGTTGCCTGCACCGCTTCCCGATTGATGTGCTGAAGATCGACCGTGAGTTCATCATGAACATGGAACAGCGGATCGAGTACACGGCTGTGATCCAGGCGATCATCACGTTGGCGCACACGCTGAATATCAGTGTTGTCGCTGAGGGTCTTGAGACGGCCGAGCAGGTCGCCCAGCTCCAGGCCCTGGAGTGTGACTCCGCGCAGGGCTATTACTTCTCCAAGCCGATGAACGCGAAAGATACGGGCGAGTACATCGTCAACAGTCAGAATCCCATAAGGCTTTCGGCCTGAGTCGTTTCGGATGCGCTTTGCATGCACTTCGTCGGGCCGTATCACACACCGGGGTGATACCTCACTGCACATTAGCCTCCGAAGCCCAGGGTGTCGGGCCGCCGCATTCCGGGCAGGTCAGCGCATCGGGGTTGCCGCGCAGGTCGTAGCCGCAGGATATACAGGGGATCCTGTCCATGTCGTAGACGAACAGACGCCAGGGCTCACCGAACTGTTCCAGGAAATAGAGCGTGTAACATCGCATAAAAACGAGCGCGGGGAGCAGGATCACGGTGCCTATGTAAGGCAGCGCCGTGATGCAGCAGGTCATGCAGGTCGCCAAGATCGCGGCCGCACCGGCCGCGATAGCCAGCACCATCTTCATCAGATAAAAGAGCGTTAGGATCCAGAAGTGGCCCTTGAAGACCTCACGGTACCACAGTTTCCATGCGGGCCGGACGCGCAAGCCGTGGATGTACATGGTCGGTGCGATGAAATCGATCAACAGCATCTCGATGATGGCAGAATTGACGATGACCAGCGGGCCGACCACGGCCAGGACGATAATTGCCCAGATCGCCGACGTGCCGAACGTCTGGTTGGTGATGTCGGGCCAGGCTATCAGCCCGGCAACGCCGAGTGTTACCAGCATCACCCCAGATACCATTAAAAACAGGATCAGGTTGAAGCCGAACAGGCTGTTACCCGCCTCCCGGTAACGGTGCCAAGGCTTCTTCACCAGGCCCCGGTTTAATGCCAGCCCGTCGATCATCATGAACACGCCCCGGCATCGCAGCCAGAGCAGGAACGCCCATAGCAGTGTTATCAGCAGGAGTGCCAGAAGCACGACGCCAGCGATCTGGTAAATATGAACTTGGATCCAATCCATCCACGAACCGCCGCCGGGAGCGCTGCCGCCCGAGCCGCCGGGTCCGCCCCTACCCCCGCCGCCGCCGGGATTGAAGTTCGTACCCCCGCCGCGGCCCAGGTTCGCCAGGAAGAAACAGAACCCAAGCCCAAACCATTTGCTTATGCTGAACGGTTTGAACAAGACCTCGACCATCCGCTTCCACGCACGTTCGATGGGTTCTGTGACTGAAATAGACATGCACGGAGTGTATCGGCACGCGCGTGGATACGCATCTCTTAGGCCGACACGTCTAGCAGCAACCCCTGGTCGTCAGGGGAGGCGGGTGAACCGGGGGAGCCGGGAGGCTTGTGGGCACTGCCCGCCTGGGTGTCACGGTCATCAGTAACGTTGTTTTCATCCTCACGGCTTTGACGTAACTCGGCGCGAGCCTTCTGTTGAGCCTGTGATGCCTGGGCGGCGACCTTGCGGTCTTGCCCAGATGGGCTGCTGGGTGCGAGAGCGGCGCGGCGGACGACCTGCATCTTCTGGATCGTGGCTTGTGGGTCGCCGGGGACGGCGGAGGTGTCGATGTTGACGTGGCCTCCTACCGCGTAGCGTCGGCCATCGGGGCCTTGTTGATATTCGAAGACGGGGCCACCTTGCGCGAAGGGGCCGGCGGCGTTTTTGTGTGCCTGCTCGTGGGTGCGGGTCTCACGGTCACGGTCTTTGAGTTCCTGTACCTGCTTCTCTTCTTCTTTGGTTAAGGCTTTGCCGATGGTCTTGCGATCGGGATCGGCAGCGCTGGCCTGTGATTGGTCATCGGGCTGAGCCGAGTTGCTGTCGTCTGTATCACTCTGCTTATGGGGCGCATCCGGTGTGGCTTGGTGCTGCTTGTTGTCGGCAAGGGCGGCGGGGGATAGGCTTACGGTGTCGGCGTCCCGGTCGTGTGCGTGCCCCCCCTGCCCTCTTGAAAGTGATGGGCCAGTGGCGGGGTCAGAGGCCCCACCCCCTGTCGCGAGGGCTTGTCGGGCTTGCAGAGGCATCGGGCTGACGGGATTGAAACCGGAAACTTGCATACAACTGTTTTAATCGGTCGCAAATCGTGATACGTTAAGCGGGGCGGTTATCGGAACACCGATCCGCGGTACACTTGAATTATGACATGTACCTTTTGGATCGATACCGACACCGCTTCCGATGACGCGGTTGCCTTGGTGATGGCGTTGCGCACGCCGAGCGTTGATGTGGTGGGCATTTCGATGGTCAGCGGGAACATGCCACTTGAACAAGGCACACGCAATGCGCTGTACACCGCGGAGCTCTGCGGGTCTGACGTGCCGATTTATTGTGGTGAAGATCGGCCCCTGCTGCGGAAGCCCGCTCATGCGCAGTGGTTTCACGGGGAAGACGGGATGGGGAATCAGAATTACCCTGCGCCCAAGCGTGCGGCTGAATCACTCCATGCGGTGGATGCTTTTCTGCAGGCGACTCACGACCACGCGGGGTTGACGCTTGTGACACTGGGGCCGTTGACGAATATCGCCAGGGCTTTGGAGCGCGACCCGTCGTTGGTTGGCCGGATAGAGCGGTGTGTGGTCATGGGTGGGAACCCCTGCTGCGAGGGGAATGTCACGCCGGCGGCGGAGTACAACATCTGGTGCGATCCCGAGGCGGCGAAGATTGTGTTCGGCTCGGGTATGAAAGTCGAAATGGTCGGCTGGCAACTGAGCGTGGGCGAGGCAAATCTGTCTGAAAGTGATATCGCGCACGTTCGTAGTCTGGATACGCCGTTGGCACACTTTGCGATCGACTGCAACGCCCATGTGATGGTTGCGAACAAGACGCAGACCGGGGATGTGGGGATTTCTCTGCCGGACCCGACGGCGATGGCGGTGGCGTTGGACCCGGGTATCGCGGTAAAGAGTAGCGGGCACCGGGTGCAGATCGCCTGTGCCGACGAGCTGACCCGGGGGATGACGGTGGTCGATCGATTGAATGTTGCTGGGGATGAGCGTAATGCGGACACCTGGCGGAGTGTTGGTGATGCGCCGTTGTGCCGGGTTGTGTGGGAGTTGGATATCCCAGGCTGGAAGCAGTTGCTTTATGACACGCTGGGGTGAACGTTGAGAGGACATCACGGAGGGCGCGGAGACACGGAGGCACGGAGAAGAGGAAAGCGATTTTGACAGGATGACAGGATTTACTGGATAGGATCAAAAAACCTGATTTTATCCTGCCCCATCCTGCCATTCTGTCAAACATTCTTCCTCCGTGCCTCCGTGTCTCCGTGTCTCCGCGCCCTTCGTGATACTCCCCGTTCGACAGCCTTGTAGATTCAAACGACAATCCTGTCATGGATGAGATGAGCCCCGACAACCGGATTGCGATTGGACCGGGGGTGTTGTTGTCGGAGTCGGCGATGCGGTTCACGTTTTCTCGCAGCGGTGGGCCGGGGGGGCAGAATGTGAATAAGCTGAGTACCAAGGCAACCCTGACGATTCAGATCGAAGAACTCGCGGGGGCGTTGCCGATCTGGGCGCTCAAGCGTTTGTTGATCCACGCGGGGAGTCGGCTGGCGGGCGATGGCGATCGGATCATCATTACCGACTCATCGAGTCGGAGTCAGCAATCTAACAAGCAGGCGTGCGTTGCCAAGCTGCGGGCGATGGTGGTGGAGGCGATGGACAGGCCCAAGCGGCGCCGGGCGACCAAGCCCAGCCGGGGGTCGATCCAGCGCCGACTGGACGGCAAGCGACACCGTGCTCAACGTAAATCCGAACGGCGTGAGCCGACCGATCAATAACCCCCCCGGATACACCCCGGAATAAGTCCCCAATAATAAAGGCCACTACATGTTTACCCGTATAGCCCAATCACTGACTGTGTTGTTCATGATCGCCTGCCTGGCTGTGACTGCGTGTGTTGGGCCGGCGCTGGGTGAGCCCAAGGTTCTCACGGGGCTGGATGTGATGCAGCGTGATGGGTTTGAGGCGTTGAAGGGCCGAAGGGTCGGGCTGGTGACGAATCATTCGGGGATCAACCGTAGCGGTGAACATGTTTTGGACCTGATGCACGGGTCACCGAACGTTGAGTTGGTTGCGATCTTCACCCCCGAGCATGGGATACGCGGGGAGGCTGACCGTGGGGTTGACTCGGGTGTGGATGAAACGACCGGGCTGACTATCCACAGCCTGTATGGCAAGACGCGCAAACCCACAGACGAGATGCTCGAAGGGATCGACACGCTGGTTTTTGATATCCAGGACATCGGCGCACGGTTTTATACCTACATCGGGACGCTTGGGGAATGCATGGCGGCGGCGGCGCGGCGTGGGATTAAAGTTTATGTCCTTGACCGGCCCAACCCGTTGGGCGGGGACACGTTTGATGGGCCGATCCAGGATGATGATCTGGTGGGCAGGTTTACTTCTTTCAAGCTGATGCCCACGACGCATGGGATGACGGTCGGGGAGATCGCGTTGTTGTTTAATGGGGCTTATGGGATCGGTTGCGAGTTGGAAGTGGTTAAGTGTGAGGGTTGGGAGCGTGGGGTGATGTTTGATGAGACGGGGCTGCCTTGGGTCAACCCTTCGCCAAACATGCGGTCGGTGAACGAGGAGATTATTTACACGATGGTGGCGTTGACGGAGGCGAACAAGGACTTGTCGGTCGGGCGTGGGACGGATCGGCCGTTTGAATATTTAGGTGCGCCGTGGGTTGATGGGGATGCGTTGACCGCGGAGTTGCGGTCTCGCGATCTGCCGGGGATCTGGGTGATGCGGACGACATTTATCCCCTCGGGGACGGATATCTCCGGGCGGGAGAACTACCCGTATCAGTACATTGGAGAGGTGTGTCAGGGCGTGCGGTTTGTCGTGACGGATCGTCGGGCAGTGCGGCCGGTGGAGGCGGGCGTGCATATGCTCGATGCGTTGTTGAAGGTCCATCCTGAGCGGTACAAGGTCGATAATCTGCGTGGCCTGGTCGGGGCGCAGTGGGTGCTGGATGCGCTTAAGGCGCGTGAGCCGGTTGAAGACATCGTGAAGCGGTGGCGCGAGTCGCAGGGGTTTAAGGATTTTGCAGAGGCACGCAGGCAGGTGCTGCTCTACGAGTGAACCACATGTGACTTAATGAATCCACACCCGGTAGCCCCAGGGCTTCAAGGTTATTTTGGTTCCGGGTTTCAAGAGGACGACTTCGCCGGTGAGGGCATCGGTGTAATCGCCACTGCCCAAGGGTGGGTGCATCAACATGACCTCAATGGGCTGGTCGGTCAGGTTGACTGTGACCACCACGCCGTCTCCATCGCGCTGACGGGTGAAGCTGAAAAACTCTTTTGAACCCTGGTCCATCTGCTTGACCGCCCCGCCGCGTCCGCCGACGGCGAGGGCTTTGTTTGCTTTACGGAGGTTTAAGAGCTTGGTGTAAACCTCGGCCATCGAGTGATCGGCCCAGTCGATGGGGTCTTTATCAAAAAAGGCAAGGCGACGATCGAGCCCGGCTTCCTGGCCGTTGTAGACAAGGGGCATGCCATCGAGGGTGAGGGTTAATACGGCGAAGGCTTCTGCGGCGTCGCCGTAGCGTTCGATGGCCGAGCCGTTCCAGGAGTTTTCGTCGTGGTTGGAGGTGAAGTACATGCGTATCGCTTGGTCGTCGATGCGGGTGTCTTCTTCTTTGAGGTGGGCCCAGAGGTCTTTGGGTGTGGCTTTGCCTGCGACGATGCGGTGGAACACGCCGTTGAGTGACCAGGCGTAGGTCATGTCGTAGGCATCGCGATGAGCGGCGGGGTCGTCCCATTCGGCGAGCAGGAAGACGGGCTTGATCTCGCTGAGCTCTTGGCGTGCCTGTGCCCAGAATTCCAGCGGGACCATCCCGGCGACATCCACGCGGTAGCCGTCGATGTCTGCCTCGCGTACCCAGTAGGCGAGTGAATCGAGCATGTACCGGTTAAGCCCGGGGTGGTCGTAGTCC
Organism: Phycisphaeraceae bacterium; assembly: GCA_029260615.1. GTDB lineage: Bacteria > Planctomycetota > Phycisphaerae > Phycisphaerales > Phycisphaeraceae > JAJRRS01. The sequence goes on from JAJDCX010000091.1 coordinate 41,948, forward strand.
AGGTCGATCACGTCGTTCCAGTCGGGGACGGGCGGGGTGAAGTTGCCTTGGTCGTCCTTGGTGTACCAGTCGGGGTGTTCGAGGGTGAGTGGGTTGTCCCAGGCGGTGTGGTTGGGGACCCAGTCGAGGATGATGCGCATGCCGCGCTCGTGGGCGTCATCGACAAGGGCTTTGAAGTCATCGAGTGTGCCGTAGTCGGGGTTGACCTTGCGGAAGTCTTTGACGGCGTAGTGGCTGCCGAGGGTGCCCTTGCGGTTGAGCTCGCCGATGGGGTGGATCGGCATGAGCCAGAGGATGCCGACGCCCATTTTTTGTAGCCGGGGGAGGTGCGCCTGGAACGCTTTGAAAGTTCCTTGGAGTGTGTGCTGGCGGATGTTTACTTCGTAGATGCTAGCGTTGTAGGACCAATCGGGGTGGACGACGGTGGAGGCGGGTTGGGCTGTGGGCGCAACCGGTGCGGTGGGCGTGTCGGGGGCGGATGCGGGGGCTATTTCTGGAGCGGTCGCTGGGGTGTCGGCTGCGAGGTGTGTTGGAGACCACAAACACAGGGCCGCGATCAGGGTCATGGACAAACCAAGGGCCCAGACGGGTGTGGTTGTTTTAAGCATCGGCATGGCTTCTCCTCGTCGTGCGGGTACTTGAAGCTATTGATGGTGTTGTCAGGACCTGGGTGCTGGGGGCGCGCCGCGGTTAGGCGGGGCAGGTTCATCGTGCTGGTGGGGTTGCTCGTCTTGGCGCGGTTGGTCTTGGGGCTGCTGTTCGTTGGGGGCGAAGACCATGTCGCTGCTAGTGTAGGTCGTGCCGAAGTTGGTTGAGAGGCGGACGGCTTGATTGAGGCCGTCGTCGAATTGTTCGTGGGTGAGGCTGGACATGGGGTGGATGAACGCCGACCAGAGCACGCCGGCGTTGATGGCGTAGCGGGCGTCCAGGGCGCGGTCGTAGTTTGCCTCCATGAGACGCTCATACTCCCCATCTTCGAAATCTGCCACACTTGCGACCGGTGTCATGATCCGCATCCGGTCGGCGGCCTGGTCAGCCATGACCATCACCGACACGCCCTCGATGACAAACGCCCATCGGCCGTTGCCGCCCTCTACCTCGTCGGTGTATTCGTGGATGAATCGGTCCAGGGCCGCGTAGTCGGTCGGCTGTTGGACGGGTTCTGGCTGTTGAGCATTGATACTCATGGTGGAAACCCACAAACAGGTCACGGCAAAACAGAGAATCATCCGCATCTTCGGCTCCGTATCAAAGTGTTTGGCACCGCGGGCTTATCACAGGCATACAAGAAGTAACGCAAGTCTCGGGATGCAATCGGTGGTAAATCCGCTTTATTAATCCCCGTGTTTTTCGCGTAGCCGACCGCTTAGTCTTAGTAGCAGGTGTACGCGCTCAAATTCGTCAAGTACTTCCTGCAGTACCTCGCGGACGGGGTCAGCGGACGGGGGTGGGAGCGTGGCCTGGACCTCCGGGCCGATCGCTTTAAGTGCCATGGCGCGGTATCGGCTCAAGGTCCGGTCGCCGAACCAACTTACTGGCTCGAAGTCTTCGGCCAGGAACCACGTCACCGGGACACGGAAGCCGGCGTTGATCTGGCTCTTGACGACCAGGTCCGCGTGTTCCTCGCTTCTTAACAGGAAACGCAGGTCGATCGCTTGGGGGTTTGCCTCGGCGATACGCTGCATGGCCGAGCCTTGTAGTGCGCAGTCTCCGCACCATGTTCCGGTCAGGCACAGGACGTGGATCTTACGCGTGAACCCCCCTACCAGTGCGGATTGTTCCGCATCAAGTGCGAGTTGGCTGTAGCGCTGGTCCCAGGGCATGCGGTGGCCTTCGGCATCACCTAGCGCGACGAAGTCGGCGTAGGTCAGGCTCTGGTTGAACTTGGTTTTCAGGAAGTCGGTTTGGTTCATGAGCATGGGGGTGATCGTCGTTGGGCGGTTTAGTTGTGTCGATCCCCCGGCAGAGCCAGGGGCTGAGGGTAGATGTTGCCGTGCGTGTATTTGTTGAAAAATTACTCCACGACCCTTGCTGTGATGATGCTGTCAAGGTTGGGGAACTCGGCTTCGAGGTAGGGGTTGCCTTCTTGTTGGACGCGGCCTTGTTCAGGGCCTCGGCCACGGGGGGCGCCTTCACCGTAGTGGGCGTAGAGTTTGTCGATCACCTCCATGCCTTGGATGACTTCGCCGAAGGGTGAGAAGCCCTGGTTGTCCAGGAAGCTGTTGTCGCCGAAGGTAATGAAGAGTTGGCTGGTGCGGGTGTTTGGGCCGCCCATGGCGAAGGTGATTCGGCCGCGTGTGTTGGACTGTGTGTTGGGGTCGTCGTTGATGCGTTGGTCGCGCCAGATGGCGGAGACTTCGGGGTTGCCGTTGATTCCGAACTGGGCCATGAAGCCGCCGATGACGCGGAAGAACTTGCAACCGTCGTAGAAGCCGTGGTCAACGAGGTTGTAGAAGCGGTCTGCGCCGAGCGGAGCCCAGGCGCGGGTGACCTGGATCACGACGTCGCCCTGGGTTGTCGTGAATTTCACATTGAAGGTATCGGGGGCCTGGCGGGCCCAGCTTTCGTGGGAGGGGTCCAGCAGGAGCGCGTAGTCGGGTGCGTCTTGCGAGGCGCTTTGCGGGGCGTCTGCTTGCGGCTGGTCGCTATCGGCCTGGTCATCGTCTGGCTCTTGGGGGGCTGTGGCGGGGGCCTCGTCCTGGTCGGGCTGAGTCTCGGCGGGCTGGGTTTCTGCGGGCTGGGTGCCGGCGGGTTCATCCTCGGCCAGTGCGACGGTTACCGTCACGACGGACAGGATGCCGACCAATATAAACGTCATCCAATCGAATCGAGTTATTTTTTCAAAACGTTTCATCTTCATTTTTCCTTGGTATTTTGTCTTTGTGTACTTTGTGGGCTTAGCCGCCGGGTGTTTGTTTTTGTTCGATCGCTTCGAGGCGGCGTTCGATCTCGGTGAGTTTGTGGAGTATCAGGACGTGGGTTTTTTTGGCGTCGATCCCGACGGGACTGGCCTCACTATGGATCAGTTGTTCGATCCGGCGGTAGTCTTCGTCGGGGATGTCGGTGTGCATCAGTTGTGTTCCGGTTGTGAGGCGGGGACGGCGAGGGGGGCTTCGCCGAGGAACCCGGCGAGGGCCCAGTCGTCGATCCGGCGTGCGAGGGTGACGATGTATTCGTTGCCGATGGCACGCGGTGGGTCGTGGTCTGGGTTAGCGGGTGTGTGGGTGAGGACGGCGAGGATGTAGTGCCGGCCGTCGGGGCCGGTGATGACGGCGGAGTCGGCGTACCAGTCGCTCCATGTGCCGCTTTTGCGGATGATCTGCAGGTCCCGGCCGGTCAGGGCGAGGACGGTCTTGGAGTTGAGGTGCTGGATGTCAGGGCTCTGGAAGATTTCGCGCATTGTTTTGGATGCCTGGGGGCTGACGAGCCGGCCTTGTTCGAGCATCAGGTAGTAGCGGAGGAGTTGTCGGACGGTGGCGGCGTGTGATTCGCCAGCGAGGGGGTCACGGTTGCGTATGTCACCCTTGGCGTAGTGTTTGCCCATCCACAGGCCTCCGCCGTGCAGGGGGTCGTAGAGCTGGTACTGCGGTGAGGTGAGGACGTCGGCGATGGCCTGGAAGCCGAGGCTTTGGCTGAACTTTGCGGCGAGTGCGTTGTCGGACCGCTTAATCATCAGGCCAAGTTCGTGGCGTGTTTGGTCGTCGAGGTTTTCGGCGGCCTGAGGGTGGGTCTGGAAGTAGGCCAGGAGGATGGTAATTTTTGGGACGCTGGCTGCGTAGTACAGGGTGTCGGCGCGGAGCATAGCGAGCCGGCCAGTGGTCATGTCCAGTAGGCCGATGGCGGTTTGCTCGGCTTCGATTTTTAGGTCGCGGCGCAGGGCGGTATCCAGACGGGCCAGTGCCATGGTCATATCCAGATCGCCCGGGGTGTCGGGGTTGATCCGTATGGCAGACCAGGCTGGGTCCTGCTTGGGCGGGGTAGAGTCTTGTGCCTGTGTCTGCGCGCAGCAGACCAAGCAGACGAACAAGCACAGTGTCATGGATCGTTTCATGAGGAGCCGCCCTGCTGTGGTATCGACCGGGGTCAGTTTGCGGCGTCGTCGGCGGCGGGCTGGCCGGCCTGCTGCTGGGCCTGCATCTGCTGGGCCATGTTGTGCTGGATCAGTTGGACGGAAAAGATGTGGGTGGCAACTTCCATGGTGACGGGGTAGTCGCTGAAAGCGTTCTGGTATTTTTCAGCGGCCTCGCCATCTATCGTGTCGTTGGACTCGGCGGTAAATTTTTCACGGACCAGGTTGAGCGCGTCGTTGATCTGCATGTCGTGTCTCTTTTAGGAGTGGAACGAGGGTGGTGATAATACGGTTCTGCCCGCCGGTGGTCGCACCGGAAAAGGCGGGGCTGACCGGCAAATCATATCAGATGCTCCCGCAGATGGCCCCCTGGGGTGGCCCGCCCCCGGAGATCCCCTGGATATCCCCGGATGCACTCTGATGGCCCGGCTGGGTGTGACGGGTCATATGGCCGTATCATGGCCGCCCTCCGGGCTTCACCGAACACATGAAAGGCCTCCCATGCTCATCGACGACATCAAAGACCAGGTATTACAGGCTATGCGAGCCAAGGATTCCGCCCGGCGCGACCTGCTGAAGGTGGTGCTGGGCGAGTTGCAGACGGTGGCGGCCCGTACGGGTGAGGACATGGACGACGACCAGGCCCAGCGGATCATCCGCAAGATGGTGAAGTCCAATCTGGAGATGGCCGAGCTGAGTAAACGGCCGGAGGTGGTCCAGCAGATGAAGACGGAACTGGTGGTGCTGGAATCGCTGCTGCCTAAGACCCTGACGATTGAGCAGATCATTGAGGCCTTGGCCCCGGTGACAGATGCGGTGAAGGCGGCGGGCAACGACGGGCAGGCGACGGGGACGGCAATGAAACATCTAAAGTCCAGCGGCGCAGTGGTGGAAGGCAGGGATGTGGGGCAGGCGGTGAAGAGGTTGCGCAGCTGATACACAGACCCGTACTCGCATAGAACTGGTGTACGCTATTCAAGACAAAGGTGTGTCTCTTGGACCTTGAGGCGATTCTTAAAGTCGTCGAAGTCTCGTAGTTCTATGGGTGACCAGACGGTTTCGGCGAAGGCGATCAGGCGCGGCCAAAGCTGGTGGTGCAGATCGGCCTCGGTGGGGACGTGTTCGGTCCAGAGGTGTGCTTCGCTGCCGAGGACGTGGTGGTGCAGGTCGGGCTCGAGGCCTTGTGGGATCGGGTCGAACTGGTAGACCTTTTCCAACGGAAGCAGCCGCATCCAGTCGGGCTTATCCTCGGCCAACTCTTTTTCTGTGGCGGGGTAGTCCAGGTAGACCCATTCGTGGGTGGAGTTGATGGTATCCAGGCCCTGACGTGCGGCCTTGGTGGACTGCTCGGGGAGCCAGCCGTGGACGACCTGGCCTTGGGTGCCACCGGCGTCGATGTTGTCGCCCCAGGAGATCGAGCGTCGGTTAAGTCTGGTGTGGACGTGGTCTGCGACGCGGTCCATGAACCATTTTTGCAGGGCGGGCTCGTCTGTGAGGTTGTGCTTATCGCGGACAGCTTGGCAGGCTTGGCAGTTGTCCCATGTGCCCGGCTTGCGTTCGTCGCCGCCGAGGTGCAGGTAGGGGCTTGGGAAAAGTTCGGCTACTTCGTCCAACACGTTTTGAAGGAACGAAAAGGTCTGGTCTTGGCCGGCACAGTAAACGCCGTCGAGCAGGCCCCATTGGTTGGTGACGTCGGACGGTTGGCCGTGGCAACTAAGTTGTGGGTAGGCGGCGAGGGCGGCGAGGTTGTGCGCGGGCATCTCGATCTCGGGGATGACGGTGATCTGACGGAGCTTGGCGTAGGCAACGATCTCGCGGACTTGTTCTTGTGTGTAATACCCGCCGTAACTCACCTGGTTCCCATTCCCCCCCCCACCGTTGCTGCGCCATGCCCCGACGCTTGTAAGTTTGGGATAGCCCAGGATCTCCAGCCGCCAGCCCTGGTCATCGGTGAGGTGCCAGTGCAGGCGGTTGAGCTTTAGTGCGGCGAGTTGGTCGATGAGTTTGGTGACCAGTTCAACGGACTGAAAGTGCCGGGCTGAATCGAGCATGAAGCCGCGCCAGGGGAAGCGGGGTTTGTCCTTGATATCGGCACAGGGGAGTTCGCGGACTAGTGCGTGGCCGTTGTTTGTCGTGGTAGGGGTTTGCCCTGTGGTTTGTGTGGCGAGCTGGTGGTTCAGCAGTTGCGTCAACGATTGGCCGGCGTAGAACAACCCGGCGTTGTGGTCGGCCCGAAGGGTAATACGGTCGGGAGAAACCGTCAGGTTGTAGCCCTCATCACCCAGACCGTCGGGGACTTGGCGGTCGGTCAGCACCACGGCGCCTCGATCAGATTCGGATGGTTCGGCGACCCTGACGGTGACGAAGCTCCCGGACTTCACGCGGATATGCTGGGCAAGTTCTTCTGCGACAAAGTGGGCGTACCCGGGGTCTGATTCATAGGCCAGGAGTAACGATACCTGGGGGGGGAAAGCAAACGCGCCTTGCTGGGTTTGATGGGTGAGAGGTCTGGGTATCATCATGCGAAAATTCAGTACTCGTAGAGGCGTGGCTTAGTCGAGCGATGCTAAGACCGGCAGAACCACTAACCCCCTGTGGCGAGGACTACTTGGGCGTCTCTATGGGTCGGCTGATCTGTCACTACTTTACCACGGAGGCAACCCACCGTCGCTAACACAGTTCTGGATCGGCCCGGTAGCGCCGACGGCGGGCTTTTTGATATTTGAAGGAATTTAGGACGCTTGAGCGTTGGCCATGCTGCCTTGCTCGGCCGCTTGATCGCCCAAGACCTCTTGGATGATCTGCTCATAGTGTCGGTTTTCGTGGGCCGGGTCTTCGCCGATCAGGGCCGCGTCGATCGCGGCGATGGCGGCACCCATGGAGACGCCCAGGTCACCTAACTCTGAAGCACGCACGGCGACTTCGCGGTTAGGTACTTTCACCAGTTGGCTGTTCATTTCACGCTCGATCTCGGCGATCATTTTCAGATTCGCGATCGCCAGGTTCCCGCCGAGCACCACGGCCTGGGGGTCGATCAGGTCGACGACGGCGGTAAGAGTCCGCCCGGTCTGACTGGCGAGGCGTTTCATGACATCGCTGATCGGCGCGTCTTTTTCGGCCATAAGCCGGATCTGCTCTTGAGAAAGATTCGCGTACCGCTCGGCTTCTAAGAGCGTATCGACTTCGCCGGCGGCGAAGTGCGATCCGCGGTACAGCCGGCCGTCCAGAAAGATCGTTGTCCCCAAGCCACGGATGGCGAACTCGTCTTGCTCGGCCTCTGAGTTCATCAGGAAGTAGACGAAGTTGGTCAACCCACGGGCGCTGCCCAACCTGGACTCGCATAGCGCCGCGAAGTTTGCGTCGTTATCTACATGCACAGCAGTGTCAATTTGCTGGGCGATCAGGTCACGCAGCGGCAGGTTTTCCGCGGCGAACCAGGTCGAACGCAGGACTCGGCCGTGTTCGCTATCGACCACACCGGGGACCCCGACACCGATCCCCAGCAGATCGTCCGTGCTTTTTTTGTTCCGTGTGGCCCAGGCGTCGATCCGTGAACGCAACAGATTTGGCAAGGCGTCCGCGTCGTGGCCGACCTCCATCCGCTCACGATCGATCACTTCCCCGGAGGCATCGACATACACCAGTGACGCCTGATCGGTTTCCAGACCGACTCCCACCACCCAACCCAAGCCCGGGTTGATCTCGATCAAAATCTGTTTTTTGCCAACCGTCTTGGACTCGGCCTTGCCGACCGTCCGCACGATGTTCTGTTCCAGCAGGTCACGGACGATGTAGGTCAGCGTCGAAGTCCTTAGCCCTGTGATCTGAGCCAACTGCCGGCGGGACAGTGTGCCGTGCTGTCGGAGCAACTGAACCGCTAGACGGCGGTTGTGAATCGCTGCGCTGGTCTGATTGGCTTTGGTGATTCGTTGCATATCGGTTTTAGACCATCAACTCTCAACCCGCTTACAAACCTGTGTTCTCAGCCTGTTTTCGGCTCTACATTGATTGTGCCCGGGGAAAACATTTCAGACCACAGCTTACTCGGATTTTATAACCAATACGAATCTGATATGCCCTAAACGAGACTTAAGACACGCCTGAAACGTGGGTTACATTAGTTCAAAGACATATACTTCTGGGGCCCTACTCTAAATGACTCACAGTAAAATCATAACTCACACCTGGTAGAGGGTCAATTGAAATTCATTAATTGAAAAAATTACAGGTGAGCGATCAAACCGCAGAGATTCACTTAATATATTGATATTCAACGATTTAAAACCTGCGTGCCGCAGTGATTCGCGACTAACTAAATAAGTCATCTATGGCTCATATATGAGGTTTTCACCAGGTTCTGGCCCTAGGCGATGCATTAGGCGATGCCTGGGGAGGCGTAAACCCCTGCACCGGCTTAAACTACCGGGCATGCCAGAGTCCCAGGGCCTCCTATTTACGGCGTTCGAACACAGCGGCGACCACATCGCGGCGGCGTTGATCGCCGAGTTGAAACGGCGTGAGCCGGGCCGGCCGATCTATGCGATGGGTGG
>JAJDCX010000092.1 GCA_029260615.1 Phycisphaeraceae bacterium
CGGATTCAACCTCGTACATGGTTCGGACAGCGAAGCCTCCGCCGAACGCGAACTCGCCCTCTGGTTCACTGATAACGAACTCACCGACACCCCCCGCACCATCGAGCAGTGGGTCTACGACCCCTCCGACCTGTGATAGATGTTAAGAGCTAATCCACAATCTACCCCTAGCCCCCGGCTTTGCCGGGGGATCGCCTCACATCAAATTAAACGCCAACACACCGACTAATCCGTACACGCCCGATCAATGTGTTACCGCTCAACCCAATCGGTGGCACCAACGCTGTTGCTCCCGTCACCGGGGGGCGATCCGCTAAAAACATTTTCAACCTGCACCGTGTTGAACGCCTTGTCATAGACCGCAACACGGTGGAGCTGCCCCAGCCACTCGCGCCCGCCGGTCACTTCATCACCCAGAATAAACTTAAAGGTGTTGTCCCAGTTCAAGTCACCCGTGCGTGCCACCGTCACCTCAGCCGTGCCGTTGCGGTACATGGTCACGTTCTCCCCGTCATAAGAAACGATCACATGCTCCTGCGTACCACCCAAAAGCACCGCCGGCGAAACAACGTCAGGCGTCCCATTGCTCGTGGTCGTATCAGTACGCAGCCGTGTGATGTAACTATCATCCTCCTGCCCAAACGTGAAATTACGACTGCTCGACCCGCCCGAATAGGTAGCGATCCTCGCCGGGCCGCTCTGACTCGTATCGGTCGGCGTAAAGACAATCTCCAACGTCACCTGATCCGTCACCGTCAATGCGGTGAAAAGCTTCGTCGCCGCAGTTGGAGAAGTAATCTTTGTCGCCGTGTCGAATTCCAAACCGCCGCCAGCCAGCCATGAAATATTCCCAGGCGTCTCGATGTTCAGATTCAGCGGCACCCCAAACCCGCTCGTGTCATAAACAACCGTCGCCGGACCACTGCCCGGCGTGCCACCATTATAAAGGTCCGACGCCTGCGTATCGTCAAAACCCAGATCATAAATACGAACATCATCGATCGACCCCTCAAACGGATAAGTGATCGGCGTGATATTCAAGTCATCACTCGTCCACGTCCCCGCACCAATCGCCATCGGCTCGTGATTACCGATCCCCCCCGAATTGCTCCCAAACCCACCCGTATAACTATCCGAATCAACCAGCACACCATCTCGGTATAGCTTCAAACCACCGGAACCAAAACTCACCGTCACCTGGTACCAGTTCCCCACCGACAGCCCGGATGACTGCACGGTGTAGCTGGCACTGGTACTCTGCAACCGGGCCTTGAGCGTACTGCCGTCCGTGTAGACGTGCAGGTGCCCACCTGTGTCAAAGTACTGAGAGTCCTTGGAAACCAACCCTTGGTGCCCGGTCAGGTCGTCGGGCTTGAACCAGAACGACACCGCCCCGTCATTCAACAGGTAAGCGGCGTCGTGTGAAACCGCAACGTACCCATCAACACCGTCAAACTGGTACGCCGTCCCCCCATCACCGTTACCCGAAGATTCAGCCGTGACACTACCAACCCCCGCGCCATCATTTCCGGCCGTTTCGTCTACAGCTATTAACGCCTCGCTGATCGTCACAGAGATATAGTCGTTATAAATCCTGTTATTCTTGTTCCCCACCCGCTTGTCTCGGGTGACCGCCAGGATCGTGATCATGTTGTCCAACCCGCCGCCGATGTAATCCGGCAGGTTCGCCGTGATCGAACCCAGGAGCGTCACCTCCGCCTCCGTATCCGCCGAGATATCCAGTTGCTCGTAGCTGGAGCTGGTGTAGTTCCAGATGTGTAGAACCACACCGTCGATCTTGTTGTTCTTGCTGTTGACATTCCGACCGATCCAAACCACGTCGATCTGCCCGACGCTTGCTTGCGTCTCGTCGATTTCGAACACATAGCGCATCAGGCCGTAGCGGCCGTTCTGATTGATCGAATACACATGCTCGTTGCTGTCGTCCTGATCGATGTTGTCGTACTCGCCAGCGTTCAGTGCGGACGACGGTGTCGTATTATTAGAAGGTGTCGCGAAATTATTCTTGCCGTCGTAGGCCCAGATATTCGTGCCTTGCGACCTGTTTGCAAAATCATATAACGTGCCTGTCCCACCCCCGAGCTCATCAAGCAACCAATGCCCCACCATCGCCGGCGGCGGCGGCACCACCTCCTGAAACTCGTACAACGCAATCAGTTGAGGCGTATCACTGCTGGCAAGCGCCTGGTTATAAGCGTCAGCCACCTCCGCCGCCGTCAACGTCCGGCGGTAAATCCTCGCATCATCAATCACCCCGATAAACGGGAAATTCTTGTAGAAGCTGCTGTAGTCTTCCGATAGCTGCGCACCAATCTGCACCGACCCGATCGACGCCACGCCCACCGCCGTAGTCGTGTTGCTCCTATCCAACACGCCATCAATATAAATCGCCATCCCGTTAGTGCCCCACGTCCCCACCACGTGGTACCAACGACCATTTTGAAGCTGTTGTGAACCGACGATCAGCTTACCCCCCGACGAAGTGGTAAACGACATCGCGATACGTCGGCTTGTCCAGAACTGAAGCGAATACGCCTCGTCAGACCAGTTCTTGTTTTCGCCCTTGTGGATGATCCCCATAAAGTTCTTGTAACCATCCAGATAAATCCACGCAGACAGCGTCCCCGCCTCCGCAAGGTCCAACACATCAGAATCCGGGATACGGATAAACCCATCACCCGTCCCGTCGAATCTCAGACCCCCGAACACCTTCCCCGATGTCCACTGCGTACTCGGATCCCCCGCCGTGATCGGCCCGTTCTGACCGTTGCCGCTGCTGTCGTAAGCAATCACCCCGCTTGCCTCATCCAACGCCCACTGCCCGGAGATAAATCCATCCGCCTCGCCGCCGCCCCCCCAGGTCAAAGCACGCTTAATCAGCGTCTCGCCATCGGCTGTCAGTTCACTAACCAGAAAATCTCCCGTCGGGATCGACGCACGACGACCCGCCGCGATCCCACCGTTATACAGAGCCGCACCCGTCTCCACCGCAACCAACGCCGACACATTCCCGTCCGGTGACTCCGCCAAAGGCTTACCGCCACTCGCCAACGTACCACCTGGATGCCCCATGCTCCCACTGCTCAAAGCAACCTCCACCAGCCCCGACCCGAACGCCGAAGTAATATAGTGGCTGCTATTGGTAACGTTGATCGCCGTACCGCTATAACTCCCGAACGACGACGAAATCTTCATGTCGTCCGCAAGACCACTCTCTTCAATCACCACGCCCACAGCAGCACTGTTCAATTTCGTGCCCACCGTGCCCGCATTCACCGTGCCCGGCACCAACACACCGTCCACCAACCCCACCGCTGTGTCATAATCCGCTTGCGAAGCACCATCATCGAGAATATTGACCGCCCAGCCCCATCCCTCAATCATGCCCTGACGTTGCTCTTCATTCGGATCCAGATTCCCCGCGTCCGCCACAATCATCAGCACCGTCTTCGTGATGCTCCCGCTACCCACCGTCACCACCGCAAACACCGTGTGACTCACCCCATCCACCTCCGCCACCACCTTCAGCGTCACCGGGTCCGAACTGTCGTCCGCCAGATCACCATCCGTGTCATCCACCACCCCATCCCCATCCGTATCAAGCCCGTCGTACCCGTAAAGATCGAACGTCCCCCCGTTAAACGACGCACCCGTCACCCACTGCCCGTCAGCCTTATCCGTACGCCAGTCCGTGTCGGTCTGCACATAGTTAATCGCCACCACCAACGCCGACTCAGCAACACTCCGCGCCTGCGCATGACCCTGCACGTTCTGCCCCACACCAAGCGACGTCGCCTGCGAAGACAAGAACGACATCGACAGCACCGTCGCCATCGCCACAGCGATCAGCACCAACAACATCGCCACACCACGCTCACGCACTGTCCCTACCCCGCGCGCAACACCCACCCAAGCCCACGTTCTTTGAACGTGGGTCTGCTTCACTACGACACCCGTATCTAAATACATAGTCATAACCCATCTCTCCGCACCTAATCCCGCAACGACACCGCGTTCACCGACACATCCGACAACCCCCCCGCGTCCAGCGTCAATTGAAAACTCACCAACCCCGCCTCTAACGGGTCCACATCATCCACCGTGACAACCCACTGCGCCACACCTGTCGCCCACAACACACCCTCCAAATCACTACTACCGATCAACGCCGTCGTGATCGCATCAAAGTCGTCCGCTATGTCATACGCCACATCCGTCACCCCACTCGCCGGCGTATACGAAGTCAACTCATCCGTCACGCCATCCAACTCGATCCGCTGCAGCTCCAACAGGTCCGGCACGCCGCTCCCATTCAAATCCTTCGTCCACAAAATCACATACCCGTCCGCCGCATCCAACAACTGCGCCGACCCGCGCACCGCCGCCGTGATCCGCGCACTTAACGCCTTGTTCTTCACCACCAGCGAACGTATATCCCGGCTACTTGACGTCCCATACGCCACCGCCGAAAGCATCGACGCAATCGCCGCCCCGATCAGACCCGTGATCGCCAACGCCATCAGCATCTCCACCAGCGTCAGGCCCAAATACCTGGGGATTTCGCGTTTCGGTTCAGGGAGCAAGCGGATCATGGCGCGGGTTCCGGGATAAATCGATTGACCGTCCATGTTCGACCCGACTCGTCTTGTACGATGACGCTGATGCTCAGCCCGTCGTGATCCCCACCCAGGCCCGGCACGTTCGTCGTCGTGTAGGCTGCTGTCACCGCCCGACTGAACTTCTGGTACAGCTCCGGGTACGCAGCCCCCGACTGATCCGCCACCGCACCCGCCGCCTCGCTAAACCCGTCGTAGTCATCCGCGTTATCAAATAAATCCCGCGAACCCTCGCCCGCATCCGGCCCAGCCGTCACATCACCATCCGGGTCGATGTAGGGCTTACTCAACACCTCATCTATCATCGCCTCCGCCAACGTCACCGCCCGCGATGCGTGCAGCGCCTCATACGTATGCGACTGACCCGACACCACCGCCTGTGTCAGCGCAGCGACAGAAAACGCCAGGATCATCACGGCGAACATCACCTCCATCAGCGTAAAACCGCCCGCCCCACACACACGACGCCGGCATCTCGATCGCATCTGATCCTCCCTATCCAGCCAACTCTCTTAACGCGCAGACCCCGCGCCCTGCTATAGGAGTTACTTCGTCAACCCGGATAACACACTTAATCCCGATATCCCGATCAACCCACAGTTATCGGCCACACCCCTCACATAAAATATCCCCCAAAGCCCACTGATCCACCGCCCCCCCGTGCTTCGATGGGGTATCCGCTAAACCTTTTCTAGCAAGCCTCACGCCCCAGCCCAACAGCACCAAACAGACCGTCCGATCACGCCGATGACCCGTATAAGTGAAACCCCACCCTCAAAACCACCCACGAACCCAAACCACCTCCGCCGGGTTCACACTCGTCGAGATGATGACCGTCGTCATCGTCATGGCCATCGCCGCCGCACTCGCCGTCCCCATGTTCAGCAACACCGCCAGCACCAAGCTCCAGGGCGCCGCCTCCATGCTCGCAGCCGACCTCGCCTTCGCACAGATCGAATCCATCTCCCACAGCGACGACCTCCGCATGCTCGTCTTCGACAACACCAACGACACCTACCACATCGCCGCCACCACCGACCCCGCCACACCCATCACCAACCCACTCACCAAACGCCCCTACCTCATCGACTACGACACCAGCGCAGCTGGCAGCCTCACCGGCGTCACCATCAACACCTACGACCTCAACGGCGACGACCAACTCATCTTCGGCATCTACGGCCAACTCGACCAACCCACCGCCGCCACCATCACGCTCGAATGCGAAACCCTCACCGTCACCATCACCACCGACCCCAATACAGGCGAATCCACCATCGGCGCGATTAACTGATGTGCGATGTTCGATCTGCAATCGTCAATCTCTAAACCCAGATTGCACATCAAAGATTGAACATTATCTCACCGTATACAAAAACCACCGCGCCTTCGCATCCTTACGGTTCTTCTGACGCTCAAAATACAGCTTCATGACATGCCCGCTATCCGTGCGCACCTCCCACCAGTGCCGACGCAGATACACCTCACCGGTCGTATCAGGGCTGCTCGTCTTCCACACCGCCAACACCTCAACCACCGCATACTCATCACCACGCCAAACAAACCGCCCCGGCAACCCCGGCTCACCCCGCCCGATCCCGCGCGTATCAAACGTCCCCGCCACCGGCACGATCGACTCGCTGACGAATTGTTCGCGTGGTTCTTCCATCGCACCACTATCTTTCCTAGCCGCGGAGTTAAACGCCGCAGGCCCGCAACCCCCGTGTTAAGCTCACCAACAACCCATGCCCCGCCTCATCAACACGACGCTTCCGCACCCACCACAGCATTCACCAACCTTCCGATCCCCTCAATCTCAACCACCACCTCATCCCCCGCTTCAAGAAACACCGCCGGCGTCCGCCCCGCTCCCACCCCCGCAGGCGTCCCCGTAAAAATCACCGTCCCCGCCAACAGCGTCGTGTCCTGACTCAAAAACGAAATCAATTCAGCCACCGAAAAGATCATGTCCCCCGTGTGACCCCGCTGCATCTCTTCCCCGTTGAGCGTCGTGGTCAAGGTCAGCGCCTGCGGGTCGGGTATCTCATCAGCCGTAACTAGCACCGGCCCCAACGGACAGAACGAATCAAACCCCTTCCCGCGCACCCACTGCCCACCGCTGCCTTTCTTCTGCCACCACCTCGCCGACACATCATTGGCGCAGGTGTACCCCAACACATGATCCAGCGCATCAGCCTCCGCAATATCCCGCCCCGCCCTCCCGATCACCACCGCCAGCTCCCCCTCATAATCCACCTCCGGCCCATGGCTGCACGCAGGCAAACGGATCGCCCCACCCGGATCATTCAACGCACTGGTCGGCTTCATAAAAATAATCGGCCTCGCCGGAGCCTCCCCCCCCATCTCCGCCGCATGCTCCGCATAATTCTTACCAATACAAATCACATTCACCGGCTCAACCGGGGCTAGCAGACGGCCGATCCTCACCACCTCCCCGGTCGTTTTCACCCCCTCAACCAACGGAGAACCGCCCAGCAAATCGGCCGAACCATCGCCTAAGTCTTTTCCAAAACTTATCTTACCGCCAATATCCAAAAATCGAACGATCCGCATGGCTGGTGTATCCCAAAGGGGTTTGCCGATATAATCCTAACACCCCGCTCCGTGCGGGGTTGTTAGCTTCAGGGCCCACGTGAGCCATTTTGACGGAAGACCCCGTGAAAGCAATGACCCAGCCCAAACAACCCACACCCACCCAAGCCGAACCCACCTGGCAGGGACTCAAGCCCCAGGCCAACGGCAAAACCTCCGGCATCCCCGAAGGACTCTGGAAACGCTGCCCAAACTGCGAAGCCATGCTCTACGCTAAGCAGGTCGCACAGAACCTCCACGTCTGCCCCGACTGCGACTACCACTACCGCATCGACGCCATCCAACGCATCGAACAACTCTGCGACCCTGGCAGCTTCGAGCCCCTCTGGGCAAACCTCGCCCCCCGCGACACCCTCCGCTTCCACGACCGCATCCCCTACAAAGAACGCCTCAAAAAAGAACAAGAAAAGACAGGCGAAAACGACGCCGTCCAATGCGGACGCGCCTTCATCAAAGGCCGTGGCGTCATACTCGCCGTCATGGACAACCGCTTCATGATGGCCTCCATGGGCTCCGTCGTCGGTGAAAAAATCACCCGCGCCATCGAGCTGGGCACCGAAACCGATCGCCCCGTCATCGTCATCAGCGCCTCCGGCGGCGCACGCATGCAAGAGTCCGCACTCTCCCTGATGCAGATGAGTAAGACCTCCGCAGCCCTCGCGCGACTCGACGACGCAGGCGGCCTCTTCATCAGCGTACTCACCGACCCCACCACAGGCGGCGTCACCGCCAGCTTCGCCATGCTCGGCGACATCATCCTCGCGGAACGTGAAGCACTCATCGGCTTCGCCGGACCACGCGTCATCGCCAACACCGTACGCCAGGACCTACCCCAAGGCTTCCAACGAGCCGAGTTCCTCCAGGAAAAAGGCTTCGTCGACCGCGTCCTGCACCGACACGACATGCGCAGCGAAATCAGCCGAGTCATCGACTACGCCGGCAAGTAACACATCATCCACCCCTTTTTCACCCATCGGTTCACCCACGGATGACGCCGGCAAAACCACATCTCAACACACCAAGCCACCCCAACCCAACGCCGCCCCCCAGCGCAGCGAAGCGGCGGATATCTACATCCCCCTCAATCCTACTCACCCTCCTCCTGCTCCTGATCACCCCCAGCGCATCACACGCACAAGACCTCGACCTCCAACAATTCCGCAGCAAGTCCTACCTCATCCACACCAACCTCACTCGCGACGAGGTCCGCACCTTCGGCCGGCACATGGACACCGTCTTCGACCAATACCAAGACCGCTTCCGTGAATTCCACTCACGCACGCTCGCACAGATGCCCCTATACCTGCTCCGCACCGAGCAGCAGTACCAGCAATTCATGCGCTCACAGGACATCAACGCCACCAACACCGGCGGCATGTTCTTCTTCTCTCCTAAATCTCAAGGCCTCGCCACCTGGACCCAGGGCCGAAGCCGAAGCCAAACCTTCCAGGTACTCCAACACGAAGGCTTCCACCAGTTCGCCTTCAACCACCTCGGCAAAGACCTACCCACTTGGATCAATGAAGGCCTCGCGCAGTACTTCGAGGACGCCATCATCGTCGGCGAAAAAATGATCACCGGCCTGGCCAACGCCCGCCGGGTCCAACAAGTCAGACACGCCCTCGATTCAAACACCGCCATCGATTTCGCCCAACTCGTCAACTTCTCCCACGAACGCTGGGCCGACACCCTCCACAGCAACCCCGACCACGCCGCACTCATGTACGCGCAGTCCTGGTCCATCGTCTTCTTCCTCATCCACGGAGAAAACGACCGCTACCAGACCGCCTTCTCGCACTACCTCCAGAAAGTCAGCGCTGGACGCGACCATCAAACCGCCTTCAAAGAAGCCTTCGGCAAAGACAGCCTGCGACCACTCGCCAAACACTGGACCCACTTCGCCAACCAACAGCAGCCCGACCCAATAAACACCGCCGCCGCACGCATGGAGTTCCTCGGCGAAGCATTACGATTCATGTATCAACGAGGCGAACCCACCCCCAAATCACTCCCTCAACTACGCGACTCACTCCAGGCAAGGCACTTTGTCCTCACACGCAAGTCCCACGGCATCACCGTCGAAATCAACGCCGACGACTCCGAACTCTACCGCTACAAAAGACGCAACGGCACCTCCGCACTCTTCAAGCTACTCGAACCCTCACGCAACGACCTCCCCCCACGCATCACCGCCGCAGGCCTACACCCCGAACCCACCCTCGTCTGGTCACGCGACAACGACAGCAAACTCGTCCAGGACATCGAGTACCGCTAACACAAACATTTTTCAAGTCTCCCCCTCCCCACCCAAAACCCGGTCATGGCCCCTGGGCCTTGGCCACCCACCAATACCCCCCTCCCCACACTTACGATTCAGCCCCACTTCCCCCTCTTCACATCATAAATCATAACTCAAAAATCATAAATCCCCCTACATCACCAACCCATCCAGCGACCCCAACCCCACCGGCTCCTTCGTGAAGAACGGCTCCGCATACCGCACCCCGATCCGCGAACCCATATACCCGTTCATCTCACGCACAAACTCAACCACACGACGATTCTTCTTAGGCACAACAAACTGCGTGTGATACGCCTTGATCGAACGCTCCTTCTGGTCCATCTCCTCCGTGATATCCAGGCAAAACGACGGGTTCGCCACCCACCGCAAGTGCGTGCAGTAGTAATAAATCAACCACTTCGGATAGATCGGCTCACCCGGCAGATCGATCTTCGTCAGCTTCGCATCAAACCGCGCATCCTCCACGATCCGAGTCACCGCACGATGGTCCGGGTGCGCATCTTCCTCAAAAGGCAAAAACACAATCTCCGCCTGATGCTCACGGATCACTCCCGCCATCTTGTGACGCGCCTCCAGCGTGTGCTCTACCTCACGGTTCTTAAGCCCAAGCAGCCGACGCTTCACCCCCATGATCTTCGCCGCCTCCGTCCACTCCTTCTCACGCTCCGGCAACGAACCGTAAGGCGTCGGCTCCCCATTAGTCACATCCAGCACCAACACATCGTGCCCCTGCTTCGCCAACCGAATAATCGACCCACCCATCCCCAACTCCTGATCGTCCGGGTGAGGTCCAACAACAAGTATGTTCGCCATCTTAGAATCCTTTTTTACCGCGAAGCCGCTAATAAACCCTGATACAACCCTTCTAATTCCCGCGTCATCGACTCCGCACTATATTTTTCCCTAACCAGCACCCGCCCACGCTCTACCATCGCACCCCGTTCCCTCGGATGCTCAATCATCCACACAATCGCCTCCGCCAGCGCCGCCTTATCCCCAACAGCCGCCAGCTTACCCGTCTCCCCGTCGATACAAATCGAGGGAATCCCCCCCGCATCGTAGGCCACAATCCCGCAGCCACATAGTAGCGCCTCAATCAGCGTTCGGCTCTGACCCTCCTGATACGAAGGCAACACCTTCACATCCGCAGCGGGCAAAACATTACGCACCTGCTCATGCGGAATCAACCCCATCAAACGAACATTCTTACCCAACCCCTCATCACGGATACGCGACTCAAGATGCTCACGGCGCCAACCATCACCCATGAACAACAATTGCAACCCCTCGAACCGCTCCAACAACCCCGGCAAAACATCCAACACATCATCATGCCCCTTAAGCGCATCCAACCTCCCCAGCAGTGCAACCACCGGCACACCCAACGCAATCCCTAACCGCTCCCGCGCCGCCCCCCGCGCATCTTCCCCAACCTCAAACCGTGCAAGGTCTACACCGCTTGGGATCACCGTTAATTTATCAGCCTCGGCAATACCCTTTTCCTTAAATGCCTCCACCATTGCAGGCGTAATCGCAATCAGATGATGACACCGCCTCGCCGCCCACTTTTCTAATGCCACATAAACCCCATGCACCCAACCCGCCTGCCGATCATGGAACGGCAAACCATGCACCGTATGCACCACCACCGAAATGCCCTCTGCCCACCCCGCCGCACGCCCGATGACCCCCGCCTTGCTCGAATGCGTGTGCACCACGTCCGGCCGAACCTCACGGATCAACCTGCGCAACGCAAAATAACAACCCACATCATGCCAGGGATTCACCGCACGCCGCATCGACGAAACCTCATGCAACACCGCACCGCTCGCCTTGGCCTCATCCAGCAGCGAACCCTCCGGCCCATAGATCGGCCCATAAGCCAGATGCACCTCGTGCCCCGCGCGCACCTGCGCCCCACAACTCAACACCGTGTTCTGCTGAGCCCCCCCCTGAATCAATCGTGTAATGATGTGAAGTATCTTCATAGGGCTATTTATGATGTGTGATTTATGATTGATGATGTAGGGAAATACATAGTCAACGCCAGCAGCCTCATTCCGAATAAATCATAAATCATAAATCTCCATGCCGTATCCATTCCAGGCATAAACCATTTGGCGGCAGTGTCGGCCCCGCGAGCTGACGATCAGCGGTCTTTAATATTTCGTCGACATGTACAGCCTCAAACCGCCCACGCCCGACCTCCACCAACGTCCCCGCGATGATCCGCACCATGTTCCACAAAAAACCGCTCCCCTCCACCGTAATCATCACCCGGTCACCGTCGCGCTCAACCCCGCAACGATGGATCGTCCGCACCGTCGATTCCCGACCGTGCCCCGCCGCACTAAACCCCTCAAAATCATGCTCCCCTAGCAGCCGCCCCGCCGCCGCATCCATCGCCTGGGCATCCAAAGTGTGCCGGGTGTGATACACCATGTGCCGAAGCCCCAACGGCCGGTGGTCGGTGTTGTGGATCGTGTAAGTGTATTGCTTGGTCACCGCACAACGGATCGCATCGAACGCCGGCGATACTTCGACCGCCTCACGCACCTCAATGTCATCCGGCAGCCGGCTGTTGATCGCCATCGCCATCCGATCAACAGGCACCCGCGACTCCGCATCAAAATGCGCCACCTGCCCCGCAGCATGCACCCCCGCATCCGTCCGGCTCGCGCCCACCAGGTTGATCGGCTGCTTGAACAACCTGAGCATCCCGTCGTACATCACCCCCTGCACCGTCCGCAACGCCGGCCCCTCCGGCGGCTCCTGCTTCTGCCAGCCGTGAAAACCCGAACCGTCATACGCAATCAACAGCTTGTACCGACGCAAACCCTCCGGGCGCGACATACCCGCAGAATCCTCCGAACCTTCCGTCGAAATAGTCTCGGGCGTCTCGGCCATGACGAAAGTCTAACGCACTTCCCCCACCGCCCCAAAGCCCGGTCATGGCCCCCCGGGCCTTGGCCGGGGTCACTCACAACTACACCACCCCCCACACACACATGCCCCCACCACGACGCTTGCGGTTTAGCCCCTCCCCCTCTTCACATCATAATTCTCTAATCCAAACTCGTATTTCCAGCTTTCCAAATTTCCAGCTTTTTCCCCTACCCCACCGCCGACGAAACCCGCCGAACACACCCGTCCGCCATCGGCAAAAACAAGTGCATCGGGAAATGATCCAAGTGCCCCATCAGGTGCCCAAGCCCCGCAGCCAGATGAGACACCGCATCCTCCGGTTCGCAACCCAATACCCGGCAATGCACCCCCACCTGCTCACCCAACGCCCGGTCACCAAGCCCAAACGAATCCGCCAGCCGCGCCAGGTCGTACACCGCATACCCATCCACCGCCGACCCCGGCCAATCTATCACCACGATCCCGCCCTTACCATCCAGCAGGATATTCCCCTTCCACAGATCGTTGTGCATCAACACAAACCTGGGCGTCCACTTCCCCGCCTCCAGCCTGCTTAACCCACGCTCCGCAGCACGACGCACCGCATCAGAAACACCCACCGCCCCCGCAAGCTCACCCAACGGCCGAATAAACCGCGCATGACGATCCCCCTCACTCACATCGCGCATCGTCTGCCGCGTTGCCCCCAACAGCCAATCAAACACCTTCGGCTCAACACGCCGCCGCTGCAACCAACCCACCACACGCTTCTCACTTAACGGCTCACGATAAGGCAACACCACATAGCTCAACCCACCAACCTCGCCCTCACCCAACGGATCAAGCACCACCCCACCCAACTCCGTCCCCAGCGCACGCTTCGCCTCCACCGCACACCGTGACCCCCGCGCAACCAAGTCCGGCGCAACACCCGGAGAACACAACACCACCGCCAGCGACTCCCCCTCACTGCTGCGCACCAGGTACTTATACGTCTGGTCATCCACCGGCTTATCACCACCCAACGGCGTAATCGACCCCACACGCGCAACCGACACCAACGCCTCACCCACCGGCCCAACCAGTGCGTCTCGTACTTCCAGCGCTGTCAAAGGCTCGCTCATGGATTTCTACACCCAATATCCCACTCGCCCACCGCCACGCTTGCGGTGTAGCCCCCTCCCCCACCTCACATCATCAATCAAACATCACAAATCACACATCCTCCAGCCCCACACCCTCGCACCACGCCTTGTACGCGATCGGCGATATCTCCGAAGGCTTGATCTCGCTTCGCCCCCCCCAAAACACGTTCGTATACGACACCTCGATACCCGCCTCTTCAAGATGACGGTCCATCGCCGCCTTGTGCGCAAGCACCTTCTGCTTATCCGTCCCATGAGCCACGCCCATGATGTTTACATGGTTGAATTCCGCCCCCGCCTCGCGCCAATAAGCGTGCGTCATGATGTGATGCCGCCCCACCTCCAGCCCCGCCTCCATCTCCTTGCCCGCCGGGACCGCCCAGTGAAACAGCGCGTTGTACTTCGTCACCGTCGTGCCGTCCTTGAGCTTCTTGACGTGTTCCAAGAATGTAGAGAACCGCCCGATGACCCGCCGCTCGTTCAGGTCCTCGGCCACCCGGTGAAATTCTTCTAATTCAACCCCCGCCTCCTTCGCACGCCCCGCCCAGATGTCCCCCGTCAACTCACTCACAGCGAAGTCCCGCTTCAACACCTTCAATACCCGCCACTCCAACTCATTCAACTCAACCACGCTCACATCCATCGCCCGCCCCGGATCATCCGTCCGCGCACCGGGCTCCAGATCTTTTCGCCGAACATGCCCCACACCCAACGCAAACAACTTCTTCGCCGGCAGCAACCTGTACGACTCCGCACCCGTCTGCGACATCAAGAACTCGCAGTGCTTCGCCATCGAATACCCCACCGGAACCTTCAGCGTCGTCCACAACTTGTACTGCGAGCCCGGCGTATCCTTATCCGTCGAACGCAAAACAACGTGCCCGGAAAACGGGTCTTCTCCCGACATGTACTCAAACGCGCTGTTGAGTTTCTCAGCAGGAACCTTCCACGCCACCAACGCACCCGGTGCCAGGTTCGTCGCCATCAGCGTCTGACGTATCCGCCGGATCGTCCCCGCCTCCAGCATCGCCCCCAGCCGCCCAATCACCGTGTCCAAATCCACCCCGCTCCGCCCCGCAATCTCACCCAAAGGGTCACGCAGGTACCCCTGCACCTTGTCCTCGGAAACCGCCAGGATGCGGGCGTTGATCGGGTCGTCAATCTGAATAGGAATCGTGTGCTGGTTCATCACCGGATTCTAAAGCATTTGCATGACAGGTGTCGCGCTTCACCCATACGAAGCGCCGCAACTTGTCGCGTCTTTCAGCCCCACACCACCCCCCCCCCAGCAAACCAACCCCGCCTTAAGCGCAGCAAAAACCCGGATACACCCAGCTATATCCCTGGCCATCCACCCACACACGACTAAATCAGTAATCCTGCCCGGATTCTCTCAACCGGATATGCGGCTGAACCTTCTGATAACGCAGATCACCACCCCGCACCGCACCCACAAACAGATCGTGGTCCCCCTCGATATCCATGTGACTCACCAGCTCACACTCAAGGTACGCAAGCGTATTCGCCAAGATCGGCAGCTTCGGCAGAACACCCTGCATCATCTCAAAACCCAAAAACGGGTCCTCCGTCACCGCCGCATCATTAAACTTGGCAAACTTCTTCACCATCAGCCGATCGTTCTCCGCCAACTGGCACAGCCCAAACTGCCTGGATTCACTAATCAAAGGCATGATCGGACGGCCCTTCGCTATCGCCACCATCACCATCGGCGGGACCAAACACGCCTGCTGCACAAAACTAACAATGATCCCCATCCGACTTTCATCCTGCGCAGCGGTCAGCACAAACAGCCCCGATGGCAGCCGCCCCATCGCATGACCAACCGACTCACGCGTCTTAGGATCCAACTCAGGATGTGGGTTCTTCGCTCGCATAAGGCCGCTCTATAAAATGACCAATCTATGAGGATACGCGCTGAACACCCTCCACGCAATCTTCACACCACGCCACCCCCAAAGCCCGGTCATGGCCCCCAGGCCTTGGCCGGGGTCACACACACCACCGCCAACCTCGCTTGCAGCTTAACGACCCTCACCTCTTCACCTCAGCAATCACACATCACACTTCCCAACACACCCCGCCACCCATCCGCTACACTCAACCCCCGCTTGCGGCTTAGCGCTCCCCCAGGACTCAAACCCCCGCTCCCCCAAACCCGACCCCCCCCAAACACATGCCTACACAAGCCCTCATCTTCGACCTCGACGGCACACTGGTCAACAGCTACGAAGACCTCGCCCACGCTACCAACCACGTCCTGGCTTCACTCGGACACGACACGATCCCCATCTCCGCATGCCGCCAAATGATCGGCAACGGCGTACGCGTACTCCTCAAAAAAGCCGCCAACTACGACCCACAAATCATCCAAGACGGCCTCGACCTCTTTATGACCTACTACCACCAGCACATGTACGACCACACCGCACCCTTCCCCGATATCCCCAACACGCTCGACGCACTAACAACCCTCGGCCACCGCTTCGCCGTCCTCAGCAACAAACAACACCAGGCCACCGTCAAGATGGTCGATCACCTCCTGGGCAACTGGACCTTCCATCAAGTCTTCGGCCAACGCGAAAATGTCCCCCTCAAACCCGACCCCACCGCCGCACTCGATATCTGCAAACGCATGCACCTCTCCCCCCAACACACCGTCTTCGTCGGCGACTCCGGCGAAGACATGGCCACCGCCAAGGCCGCAGGCATGTTCGCCGTCGGCGTCACCTGGGGACTACGCGACGAACCCGAACTACGCCAACACGGCGCAGACGTCATCATCCACCAACCCGCTCAACTCATCGACGCACTCCCCTGACCCCACGTTTGACGCTCCCATAAAATCAACACCCCCACCCCCGCTTGCGGCTTAACGCCTCCCCCTCTTCTTCTTCACATCAGCAATCATCAATCACACATCACAAATCAAACCCCGCCGCGTCCGCCAACCCCTGACGCCACTCCATATAACGGTACGGCAGACCCAGCTCCTCATGCAGCCGTTTCATCTCCTCTTGAAACGCCTCGTACCTCTGAACCTGCCATTCATCCGACCCCGCCTGGCAAAAAAATACCCGGCAAGCGAACGGCCGATCACCATGCACGCTACATGCCCCCTGCACCTGATAAGGGCAACCCTCCCCCTTCGGATCAATCACCGTTAACCCAACCGTCTTCCCATCACCCCCCGAATCCGCCGCCCCACCACCCTTCGCACCCCCAACCACCGACCGGAACCAAGCCACCTCCAACCCCGTCATATATAGACGATGCCCAAACGACTCGAACCGACAACACCGCCCGCTTTGCTCACACGCAAAACCCGACGCCCCCACACGCCGATCAATCTCATCAAGCATCCCGCGCAGACGCTCACCCACCTCCCGGCGACCCGCCGCCTCACCCCACTGAACCCAAAGCTCGCCGTCAGATGAATTCATGGGCCTCCTGTATGAATGACTAACCACTACTAGATTAGAACGACTACAAAGTAAACTTGGACCTAATAAAAAGCAGCCCCTGCATGACCACCAAGTAACCAGAGTAACAAAAAAAATCTCCTCGAACACCGCCCCAGGCAACCCGCCCACAAACGCAATCATCCGACCACTTAACAGATCTTTATCAGACAGAAAATCATCACTGACGTTTCGTGACCAACGAGTTACCATCCGATATCGATTCTCTCAAAAGTAAGGCAAGGCTACCCCAAACCATGTAAAGCCAAAATACTTTTTACAGAGCTATCCCGCAAGGTAATCACGCCCCCCCCCACCCGTCGATAAATCTTCTGGTCCAGAAGAGGGCGGCAACGCCCAATGCATTTCTTTTTTGTGTGGACCAGATCGGATCGTGGGTTTGTCCCGTGACCACCCACACGCACCGAACGCTCAAGCAGGGGGTTGGTAGGACGCTAGCAGGGTTTGGCAAAATACCTATTGGAGGCGGTATCATGTTCAAGTGGATCAACTCAATTGCATTAGCTAAGCGGATCGCCGCGATCACGCTCACCGTGCTGATCGTGGTCGTCACCGTGAACTACATCGTGTTCATCACCAAGCACCGAGCCTCGGCAACTCAAGCCATCGTCGAGAAAGCCGCCGCATTCACCGCCGTCGCCGACGAAGCCAAGAACCACGTCGCCGCACTCAACAACCTAGGCACATTCGATACCGCCGGGATGCTCGAACAACTCAAAGCCGACCTCGAAGCCGGCAAACCCTACAGCGATTCCAAGATCTTCGGCACCATCCCCGTCGTCGCAGGATGGACCGCCGCACAGGAAGCAGCCGAACGCGAAAACATCGACTTCAGGATCACCTCCTACGACGTACGCAACAAGAAAAACGAGCCCGCCAAGGACTCCTTCGAAGGCATGCTCCTCACCGACCTCACCGCACAGGTCAACTCAGGCGGCGAAGGAACCATCAACCGTATCAATAATGAAACCAACTCCCTGCACTACATGCGCGCCATCACGCTCGGCCAGGAATGCATGCTCTGCCACGGCGACCCGGCCGACAGCCTCACAGGCGACGGCAAAGACGTCCTGGGCTTCACCATGGAAAACTGGAAGCCCGGTTTCATGCACGGCTCATACCACGTCGTCATGCCACTGGCACCCGTCGATGCACAAGTCGCCGATTTCATCACCGGCGGCCTGATATGGACCATCCCACTGATCGTCATCAGCATCGGCGTAATTATCTTCGCCCTCAAAATAGTCTTCGGCAAACCCGTACACAACCTACTGAGCCGTATCCGCGACATCGCCGAGGGCGAAGGCGACCTCACCCAACGCATCGAAGTCAGCTCCACTGACGAGCTGGGCGAGCTGGGTAAATATTTCAACAACTTCGTCGAACGCATCCACGACCTGATCGCCTCCGTCGCCGGAGCCGCACACGAGGTCGCAGGCGCCTCCACGGAAATCGCCGCCAGCGCAGAAGAAATGAGCACCGGCATGTCCGAGCAGACCGGCCAGATCACACAGGTCTCCGCCGCCGTCGAACAGATGTCCGCCAGCGTCATCGAAGTAGCACGCAAGAGCGCCGAGGCAGCCAACAGCGCCGCAGATTCCGGCAAGGTCGCCGCCGAGGGCGGCGATGTGGTCACCGAAACCATCACCGGCATGCAAGGCATCTCCGACGCCGTCTCCTCCAGCGCCGCCAGCGTCGCAGAGCTTGGCAAACGCGGCGAGCAGATCGGCCAGATCATCGAAGTCATCAACGACATCGCCGACCAGACCAACCTCCTGGCACTCAACGCCGCCATCGAGGCCGCACGAGCCGGAGAGCACGGCCGGGGCTTCGCCGTCGTTGCCGATGAAGTACGCAAACTCGCCGACCGCACCACCAAAGCCACCGAAGAAATCGGCGACTCCATCAAGGCCATCCAGACCGAAACAGATCAGGCCGTCAACCGCATGAGCACCGGCACCGAACAGGTCCAGGAAGGCGTTCTAAAAGCAACCCAGGCAGGTGAAAGCCTCAAACAGATCGTCTCCGGCGCACAGGAAGTCAGCGGCATGATCCAATCCATCGCCGCAGCAGCCGAGCAGCAATCCTCAGCCGCAGAAGAAATCAGCCGCAACGTCCAGGCCGTCAGCGCCGTGGCCAATCAGGTCGGCGAAGGCACCGCACAATCCGCAGAAGCTGCCGCACAGCTCTCCCTCAAGGCCGAGCAACTCAGAGGACTCGTCGGCAAATTCAAAATCAAAGTCTCCGACCGACGTCAAGAACGCGGCAGCGCGCCCCCCGGCACCGAAGAGCGGCGATCCTCCCTCGCACAGTCCTAATCAGTTTTTCAACCCTACCTACCCCCCCAATGCAGACCGGTCAAGCGAAAGCTCGGCCGGCCTGTTTTTTTACACACACCCACAAAACCAAAGAAAAATAGGTAAATCACCGCGACAAACACCCATGCACGCAATCACAAACATCCCTACCCGCTTATCCCATTAGCGTTCATCTGCGTTCATTTGCGGCTATATCTCCGCCTTCTCCGCCTTCTCCGCCTTCTCCGCCTTCTCACCTCACCACACTTCCACAACCTAACCCATCACCCCAAACTCAATCCTTATTCTGCCCCAGGATCACACGCACCTGATCAACAGGATAAAACGTCCCGCCGTTCTTCATCCCCGGGCAGTTCTTCGCCGAACGAGCCCAGTGACGCACCGTCTTCAGATTCTCCGGCCAAAATGGCCAGGTCCGGCACTGCGTCGGACGCACCGGATAAATCGAACACAGCCCCTTCCCCTCCGCATCCCGCCTTAAAAACACACAGTCAAACCCCTGCCGAGTCGAAAGCTCGTCCAGCGACCACCGCCCGTGCTTCTTCTTGCAGTACTTCTTATGAAAAGCCTCCACACTCAAACCCAAGTGCTCAGCCATCGCCTCACCCTCTCCCTCATCAAACCACACAAATCCTGGCGGCCCCGTGCAGCAGTTCCCGCACTGCGTACACTCAAAGCTCAACCCATCTTCGTACCAAGTTGTTTCCTTCTCCGTGTCAGCCATCGGCGGATTGTAGACGAAACGCCCTTCCTAAGCCGATGCCCTCCCGCCGCTTGCGGCTTAGCGCCACCCCAACCACCTCTCGCCTCCCCGTATACACAATCACACCAACCTCCCAACCACAAAAATCACCCCCGCCTTCATCCTCCACCCCCAGCCACAAATAACACACCCCTCCTCTCTCTGCCTTCCTCCGTGTCTCTGCGTCTCCGCGCCCTCCGTGCCACCGCCTCGCTCTTCTTGCCCCCCCCGCCTTTCTTATCCTTCCTTCGCGCTCTGCGCCTTCGCGGTTCTCCCCCTCCCCCCGGCGTGGTCGCTTCAGCGACCCACGCGGAAAACCCTATGGATCAGAAACCGACACGGCCTACACCAGCCCTTGTGCGCACAAATCCGACCATTTTCCCATCAAAAATACGCCATTTCAAACATTTTCTTACCCCCCGTACCACCCACCACTTACACACAACCACCGCACCTAAAATACCACCTTTGTGCGCACAAACCTGACGCATCGCCCATTAGTGGAGACGTCATTTTTTCCTTGGCCCTATTTCCGGGGGGACGTCTGCCGACAACCTCACGGCGACGATCGACAGCTACCCTGAGTATCCAAAGATTAAAAGGACCGGGACTCGAGGGCTGCCCCCAACTTCCCCCAAAAGCCCATGGCCTCCGGCCGTGGGACCGCGGCGGGAACCGTCACCCCAGAAGCGCATCGAATGAAAATTCGAAAACTTCCGGGGGCCGG
>JAJDCX010000093.1 GCA_029260615.1 Phycisphaeraceae bacterium
CGTCCTCATGGACGAAAACTTCACCGCCGCACAGGCCTACCAGGTCAACGGCATCCCCCACACCGTCATCATCGCCAACGGCAAAATCCAACAAGTCCACGTCGGCTACCGCCCGGGCGTCGGCGAACAAATGAAAGCGGAGATCGAGGTGCTGCTTGCCGACATGCCGTGAACCCGCCTATCGGTAACCACCGTCTGTCAGACGTAATACCAATCCCATTTAGTTCTCGTGCCTCTTCCCTTCCCCCTCAGCCCCCGGCTTTGCCGGGGGATTCCCCGCATAATTAAACGACGACGCACAAGTAATAAATGGGATTGCTATAATTGCCTCCCCAAATAAAAACGACTGCCCGCATGGTTCATGCGGGCAGTCGTGGTATGAAAGGTCTATCTAGCCGACGTCGTTAACAGATTATCGACGGCGGATCATCGCCAAACCACCCAGGCCTATCAGCGCCAGGCTGGCAGGTTCGGGGACGAGAGTGGTAGTCCAACGACCGTTAGGCAGGTCCAACTGGAACTCCCATATGTCGCCGTCGTTGGCGGCCACGAGCGTGTTGTTGGCTGCAGCGTTGCCCGAGTCGTCACCTGTTGAGTGATCCCAAGAACCCTGCTGGCGGAACTTGAAGTCATACGATCCAGCGACGGGAATCGTGATCTGGCCAACATGCAGGCCGTTGCCCATGTCGGTCAGCAGGTCGCCGCCAGCCCAGCCGTTCATGGCGCCGATGATCTCCCAGTCGAATGTGCCAGGGTCTGTCCAACCCAGACGCGGCTTGGATTCCGTGAACCAGCCATCGGCCCACGTCGTGTTCTCGAAGAAGTTCAGGTTGATCTCGCCGTTGGCGTCGGCGGGGATCTTAGCGTTGCTGCCCGGGGCGTTGAATGACCAGTCATCCACGGTGGCCTTCAACTCGTAGGACGTGCCGGGCGTCAACCCGGTGACGGTGTAGGTGAACAGCCCGCCCCCTTGGTCAACCATCAGGTCGGCAATCCCGCTAAAGGCATTGAAGTCGCCACGCACGTAGTACGGTGCCGCCGCCATGCTCGCCGAGGCCGTCATGGCCACAGCTGCTACTGCAATCAGGTTACGAAATCTCATAAGTGTTCCTTCCTCTCCAGTGAAATGATATACCCAGGGCTTGTAAATAGGCCCTCCTCTACCCCAAATGTATCACCTCTCGGGTCGATTACAAGACAAAATGGACCTTAGGTGAAACGTTTTAATAGATCTCCGATATCGCATAATGCTCGAAGTGAAGCTTTTGTTATAATTGCAATGTATATAAAGATTAATAGACTGTTATATAATTACAAAGTCTAAGTTACCCGGTTTTACATTTTGTGAAATGAAGCCCTTCTCTGTGGGCTTTCCGAGTCGATGTGAGAGGGGGTAAGATGGGGTGTGTGTTGGGGCGGAATGCAGAGGCATTCATCCGTAGCGATTCCACTTGACCGGTATGGATCAGTCCTTCTTCGGCTTCTTGGGTGTTTTTTTCGTCTCGGACTTCCCGCCGGCCGAGGACTTCTTTGAACCGCTGTCAGACGCCGACGACTTCGTTTCGCCCCCGCCCTTGGACTCGCCCTTGCCTTCCTTCTTCGGCTTCGCCGCGTCCTTCTCCGCCTTGGCGTCCTTCTTATACCCCTCGGAACGATAGTCGGTCTCGTAGAAACCCGAGCCCTTGAAGATGATCCCCGCACCGATCCCGATCTGGCGGACCAGCTTGCTCTTCCCGCACTTGGGGCACTTCTTCAACGGCTTGGCGGTCATCGACTGGAACTCTTCGAGCTCGTGGCCACACGCATCGCATTGGTATTCGTAAGTAGGCATAGAAGGTTCGGGTATTGGTGTTCAGATGTCGGCAGGGTGGGGCGGACAGGTTTATTTGGTTTAGCTGACGAGGCCACGCGGCGAAAAATCAAACAGCCCAGATCACAAATGGCCACCTCATTACTAAAAGCAAACGGTTAATAGCTAACCGCTCCCCCTATTCCGCAATGCTTACCTTCGCCGGCCTGATCGTCACATCATTCAGCATATACCCCGGCTGCAACTGGGCCGTGACGTGGTTCGGCTCAATATCCGTGTCCGCCTGACGCATCAACGCCTCGTGCCGATTGGGATCAAACGCCTCCCCGACCTCCACATCCAAACGCACAACGCCGAAACCCGTCAGTGAACGCATCAACTCATCACGCACGATGCCCACGCCCTTAAGCAGGTCTTCAACCGAAGACGCCTCCGCGTCCACACCCAGTGCATTATCAAAGTGATCCAGCACCGGGACTAGTTGCTTGGCGACCTCGATCAATTGGTACTGCCTCGCCGCCACCTCGTTTTGCTGGGCCCGGCGGGCAAGGTTCTGGTAATCCGCAAGCATCCGCTTGAGCTTGTCATCCAACGCATCACGCGCCGCCTCCGCCGCCGCCAACGGGTCGGCCTCCTCACCGGATACCTCCCCACCTGCCGCCGGCTCATCCATACCAGGAAACTCCAACGCCTCCTCGGCCTCGTTAAGCTCCCACTCTTGTGGCGTTGCGTTTTCGTCGGTCTGTTTTTCTTCGTCGGTCATGTCGGGCCTCGGTCGGCTCATGGTTATAGGTGGCTTGTGTCTAACTGATATACGACTTGAACTTGTCCCAGAACCCCTGGCTGTGTGGCATCACGTTACGGTCTTCCGTCTCCGCAAATTCACGAAGCAACTCTTCCTGACGCTCGGTAAGCTTGCTCGGCACCTCGATCAGCAAAACTATCACCAGGTCACCGTGCCGCCCACTACGCAGATTAGGCAGCCCCTTGCCCGACGCGCGGATCAGATCACCGTGCTGAGACCCCTGCTTGATCGTGATCTCGTGCTCGCCATTAATCACCGGCACGCTAAGCGTCGCACCCAACGCCGCCTGCGTAAAACTGATCGGCATCTTCAGGATCAGGTGATCGTCCTCGCGTGTGAATAGGTCGTGCTGCTTAACGCGAACCACCACATGCAGATCCCCGTGTGGCCCGCCCATCGCACCGGGCTCACCCTCATTGGGCACTCGGATCGCCTGGCCGTCGTGGATACCCGCCGGGATCTTCACGCGCAGCACCCGCTTCTTAGGTTGACGCCCATCCCCAGCACACGTCTTGCACTTATCCTTAACGACCTTGCCCGCTCCCTCGCAGGCAGGGCAAGTAGTCACCATCCGAAACATCCCACCGAGCCCGCTCTGTGCGACCTGCCCCGCACCGCCGCAACTTACACAAGCGACAGGCTCCGCCCCCGGTGCCGCGCCGCTTCCTTTACAGCTCTCGCAAAGGTCTTGCCGGGTAAATTCGATCTCCCGCTCGACCCCGTCGGCAACCTCTTCGAGCGTCACCTCAGCCTGGGTCTGCAGATCGTAACCGCGCTGCGGCCCCTGCCTGCCTCGCTGCCGCCGTTGCCCGCCGAAAGGCCCGCCACCACCGCCAGCAAAGATGTCCTCGAACATCGAGAAGATGTCCCCAGCATCCATGTGGCTAAAGTCGTGCCCGCTGGTCCCCTTGAGCCCCGCGTGCCCATATTGGTCATACCGCTGACGCTTCTCCGCGTCGCTCAATACCTCATAAGCCTCGGCCGATTCCTTGAACTTCGCCTCGGCTTCGGTGTCACCGGGGTTCCGATCCGGGTGATACTTCATCGCCAGCTTGCGATACGCGCGTTTAACATCCGCCTCGCTCGCATCGCGGTCGATCCCAAGCACCTCGTAGTAATCCATCTGGGTAGGCATGATTCAGATAACCACTGTAAATAAGGCCTGGAATGAAACCAACCCTTGCCGGTGAAAAGCCCAGGGAGGATTATCCCTGGGCTTTGGTTGTTGTCTACTTAACGATCATAAGCCAGTGCATATCACTTACGACACCGCACCCATGACCGCCTCTTCATCATCCTTAAGATCGGAGATCAGCACGTTCGTCGTCAGCATCAGCCCCGCGACCGATGCGCTGTGCAACAGTGCCGTGCATGGCACCAACGCCGGATCAATAATCCCAGCCTTCACCATGTCGACATACTGCGATGCCGCCGCGTCATAACCACGGTTGCCCTTGGAGTTCTTGACCTCCTCGGCCACGATGAAACCATCTTCACCAGCGTTCGCCACGATCTGCTGCAGCGGCGATTCACACGCCGCAGCCACCGCATCGAACCCCAGCTTCTCATCGCCACGGGCCTTGTCACGCGCCTTCTCGACCGCACTGATAGCACGGATCAACGCCACCCCGCCACCGGGGACAAAACCCTCTTGTGCCGCAGCCTTCGTGGCATGTAGTGCGTCGTCCACACGGTCCTTGCGTTCCTTCATCGCGGTCTCGGTCGCCGCTCCGACGTAGATGATCGCCACCCCGCCGGTCAGCTTCGCCAGACGTTCCTTGAGCTTCTCGCGGTCGTAGTCGCTGGTCGTCTTCTCGATCTGCACCTTGATCTGCTCAACCCGTGCGTCGATATCTTTCTTCTTGCCAGCACCCTGGATCACGGTCGTGTTGTCCTTGTCGATGATGATCTTCTTGGCCTTGCCCAGAGAATCCAACTCAAGCGTTTCCAGCTGCACGCCCAGGTCTTCGCTGATAAACGTCGCGCCGGTGAGGGTCGCGATATCGCCCAGCAACGCCTTACGACGATCGCCAAACCCCGGTGCCTTCACCGCAGCGATCTTCAATACGCCACGCAGCCGGTTTACCACCAACGCCGCCAACGCCTCGTTCTCAACATCTTCCGCGATAATCAGCAACGGCTTCTGCGCCATCGCAACCTTGTTCAACAAAGGCAACAGGTCCGGCAGATTCCCGATCTTCTTCTCATGCACCAATACCAGGCAGTCCTCCAGCAAACACTCCTGGCTCGCCGGGTCCGTCATGAAGTAAGGCGACAAATAGCCCTTGTCGAACTGCATCCCCTCAACATAGTCAAGGCTCGTCTCCGCAGCCTGGCCCTCTTCAACCTCGACCACGCCGTCCGCGCCGACCTTCGCGATCGCCTCAGCAATCAGCTCGCCGATCTCCACATCATGGTTCGCCGACACGGTCGCCACCTTCTGGTAGTCCGCCTTGCCCTTGCAGGGGATCGCCGAATCCTTGATCGCCGCAATCGCCGCATCCGCCGCAGCCAGGATGCCACGCTGCACCGCCATCGGGTTCGCACCCGCGGTCACATGACGCAGGCCCGCGTTGAAGATCGCTTCCGTCAGGATCGTCGCCGTGGTCGTCCCGTCGCCGGACTTGTCATTGGTCTTCTTGGCGACCTCGACCACCATCTTCGCGCCCATGTTCTGGAACGGCTCGCTGATCTCGATCTCCTTGGCGACCGACACGCCGTCCTTGGTCACCGTCGGCCCACCAAAGGACTTCTGCAACACCACGTTCCGACCCGTCGGCCCAAGTGTCACCTTCACCGCCGCCGCCAGCTTCTCCAAGCCCTTCTTCAGCTCGACCGCCGCCTCGGCTCCAAATATCATCTGCTTACTTGCCATTGTCTTGGCTCCGTTGATTGCTTAGGCACGCCGGTTTGTTTTTGGCGGTGCCAGTATGTGTGTTCAGTAATACTGGGAAACGTCCGGGAAACTTACAGGATGAAACCTAGGAAATTTCCGGGGGCGATTTACTTCTCGATCACGCCCAGCAGTTCACTCTCTTTAACGATCATGTGTTCTTTGCCGTCGATATCGACCTCGGTCCCGGCATACTTCCCGTAGATCACGGTGTCGCCTTTCTTCACCGACATCGCGATACGCTTGCCGTCATCACTCAACGCACCCGGCCCGACCGCGACAATCTTCCCGGTCATCGGCTTCTCGGCCGCGCTCTCCGGCAGAAAAATGCCGCTCTTGGTCTTCGTCTCAGCCTCGGTCGGCTTCACCAACACGCGATCTTCCATCGGCCGGACAGTCGTCTTTGCTTTGTTCTTGGTTGCAGTCGCCATCGTTTTAATCTCCAACGTTTATGTTTAGGTTTGTGTTCGTGTCTAGTTAAAGGAACTTCAATCAACGGGCCGTGGGTTGGCCGGGTTTACATCATCCCGCCCATGCCGCCCATCCCAGGCATGCCGCCCATGCCACCCATGCCTCCCATACCGCCCATCGGGTCGCCACCACCTGGCATACCCGCAGGCTCTTCATCACTAGGCACGTCGGTGATGATGCAGTCCGTGGTCAACAGCAACG
Source organism: Phycisphaeraceae bacterium (assembly GCA_029260615.1). Classification (GTDB taxonomy): domain Bacteria; phylum Planctomycetota; class Phycisphaerae; order Phycisphaerales; family Phycisphaeraceae; genus JAJRRS01. The sequence goes on from JAJDCX010000093.1 coordinate 6,181, forward strand.
CCGCCACGCTCATCGCGTTCTGCAACGCAGTACGATCCACCTTCGCCGGCGTAATCACACCGCGATCAACCAGATCCACATACTCAAGCTTCAGTGCATCAAACCCAAACGCCCCCTTGCCCGCCTCGACCTTACGCACCACCACCGTCCCGCGTTCCCCAGCGTTGTCCGCGATCGTCTGCAACGGCACCTCAATCGCCTTGCCGACCACCGCCACGCCCGCAGCCTCGTCCTGGTTTTCCGTCTTGAGGTTCTTGAGCTTGCCGATCGACCGGATAAAGCTCACCCCGCCGCCGGGAACGATCCCCTCTTCCAATGCCGCACGGGTCGCGTGCAACGCATCTTCAACACGGGCCTTCTTCTCTTTGAGTTCAGCTTCGCTTGCCGCACCAACGTTGATCTGCGCCACGCCGCCGGTCAGCTTCGCCAGCCGTTCCTGCAGCTTCTCGCGGTCATAATCGCTGGTCGTCGTCTCGACCTCTCGGCGGATCTGTGCGATACGACCCTGGATATCCTTGCTCGCACCAGCACCCTCAATAATCGTCGTGTTATCCGCATCAATCGTGATCTTCTTGGCTAGGCCCAACTGATCCAGCTCGACCTTATCAAGATCGACCCCAAGGTCTTTCATGATCGGCTCGGCACCGGTCAGCACCGCGATGTCTTGTAGCATCGCCTTGCGACGATCGCCATACCCCGGAGCCTTCACCGCACAGATGTTCAACACGCCACGCAGCTTGTTCATCACCAGGGTAGCAAGGGCCTCGCCCTCAACGTCCTCAGCAATAATCAGCAGCGGCTTCTTCGCCTGCTGCACTTTTTCCAGCAACGGCACAAGCTTCTGGATCGAGTCGATCTTGTCTTCGTAAACAAGCACCAAAGCCTTGTCCATCACCGTCTGCATCTCATCCGCATCCGTAATGAAGTTCGGCGAAAGATACCCACGGTCAAACTGCATCCCCTCGACGACATCGAAGTACGTCTCCAGGCTCTTGCCTTCCTCGACCGTGATCACCCCGTCCTTGCCCACACGCTCGAAAGCGTCGGCCATGATCTTCCCGATCGTCGCGTCATTATTCGCACTGATAGCAGCAACGCTGGCGATGTCCTTCTTGCCCTTCACGGGCTTAGACAACTTGCCGATCTCATCGACTACCGCGTCCACAGCCTTACGCATCCCACGAACCAAAGCGTTCGCCTCGGCACCCGCGGTCACCTGACGCAGCCCCTCTTTAAAGAGTGCCTCCGCCAGCACGGTCGACGTCGTCGTCCCGTCACCCGCCTTGTCAGACGTCTTGCTCGCCGCCTCTTTCACCAGCTGAGCGCCCATATTCTCGCTCTTGTCCGCCAGCTCGATTTCCTCAGCGACGGTCACGCCGTCCTTAGTCACCGTCGGCCCACCCCAGGACTTATCAAGGATCGCATTACGACCCCGAGGCCCAAGCGTGCTCTTCACCGCTGCCGCCAGCTTCTCAACGCCCAGCAACAAGCTCTTGCGAGCGTCCGCTTCAAAAGCAATGTCTTTCACAGCCATATCAGTTCATCTCCACGAAGTAAGGTTCGGGTTGATTCGTTTACAGTCTCATTCCTTTTGCCATCATCAAATCCAGCTCCCAGCCCCGCCAGGGGACGGGGACCAAGGCTACCGCCAGGCAAGCCCTCTATATAAGAGGAGCCCCACCGCGCGGCAGCCTACATGTCGCAACCCCCGTACCCGACGGTCGATCCGTATCGATAGGGATTTTTAAATATAATTATAGTACTATCAATATATTACACGAATGTGTTGCCGCGGCCACTTCGCCGCCCAACCCCACATCGCTGTCATCGTGACAGTCTGCCCCCTCCCCATATGCCAGTTTCGCCGGAGCTAGAGGGTATGATGGATACGCTATCGCAGCCGATGTGTCATGAAGGGGCCGCCCGCCCTCACCCCCCGGAGGAATCTCAGATGGGTACCAAGTCCACCGATCGCCTCATCCGTTTCCTATCACTCCCCGTGGGTGTGGCAGGCCTCTGCGTCATCGCCGCATCATTGCAGGCCTACTACAAGCTGTTGATCGATGCGGTACGCGACGGTTTTTCCGACCCCTTGGGCCTGCTCTTCATCATCCCTTTCAACACCTTCTCCCTCGCACTGGGCCTATTCGCCATCTACACCACCGTCAAGATTTGGACCCGCCTCACCCCCTCAAGGATTCGCACCCTCGCCGCCATTGGCGCGGTGATTTTCTGGGGTGTCCTTGCCAACTTTGTTCAATACCTGCCACCCAATTTTCAAATAGAGTCTCAATCCAAATGGATATCGCTAACAGTCTTCGGCTCGATCTTGTTGCCAGCTCTTTTCTATCAGGCCACTTCGCGCTGGCTGACCGCCAAATCATCCTGCCCCCAGGAACCACCCAGGCCCGTCTCGCCTAATCTCGTCGGCCTGTTCTGCCTGATGCTCTTCGCAGGCTTGGCATCCTTGATCAACGAACTGGCTCCCAAAGAGCCCGGCATCGCAGAACTCCCCAAGCTGCCGTGGGAGTTCGTCGCGTTCCTCGTGCCCGCCCTCATCGCTGGCATCCTATACAAAACCATCCTCCATCTCTCCGCCAAACGCATCAAACGCTACAAACAAACCACGCGCCCCGCCTCAACCCCGGCGTGATAAAATCCGCCCCGTCTTCGTGTCTCCACACCCTAGCGGTTCACCTCTTTTCGCCTTTTTTGTGCGCACAAACCCGACGACTTTCCATTCAAAAATACCCCCTTTCAAACATTTCCTTATCCGCCTCACCACCCACCACTTACCCCACCCCCAACGCCCGCAATAACCACTTTTGTGCGCACAAACCTGTCGCGTCATCCAAGGGTGGAGGCGCAACTTATCCTTGGACTTATATCCGGGGCGCCTGCCGACAACCTCACGGCGACGATCGACAGCTACCCCGAGCATCCAAAGATTAAAAGGACCGGGACTCGAGGGCTCCCCCGGAAACGGTGCGAATGAAAATTCGTACACATCCGGGGGCTTGGTAGCGGACCGTCCCGGCTAGATGACGGATCACAGGACGTGGGCTCGACCCGGTCCCGCTGACCCCGCGCCTGCCGTTACCGCCGGAAAATCGTGAGTTTTATAGATCGCTGATGTGTGAGTAAGGATTTGAAGAGAAGATAAAAACGAAGAGGTTATCCGCAGATTACGCAGATTTCGCAGATTAAAAAAGGTGTGTTCGAGTGTGCAGTCCAGAAATCTGTGTCATCTGCGCAATCTGTGGACACTCCCCCTGCGTGCATCCCTCTGCGGTGAAATTTCCCCCGTTATTCACCCGGGATATAACTAATCACCCCGCTCCACGGGCTGCTCGCCGTTGCGTAGAGTTTCTTAGGTATGCGCCCCGCGAGGTAAGACAACCTCCCAGCTTCAAGTGCGTGCCGCATCGCATGGGCCATCCGCA
>JAJDCX010000094.1 GCA_029260615.1 Phycisphaeraceae bacterium
GATGCTCAAGGACCTGGGGTTGAACTACACGACGTTTGACGAGGTCGAACACGAAGCCGAGCCCGCATCTGCTACCAAAAACGGCCCGGGGCACCCGATTGCCGATGCTGCGAACTCACTGATGACCCGCAAGCGCGATGCGCTGGTCACGCTGCCGGTGATGCAGGGGGATTGAGTCTCTACTACTGCCAGTTGTATAACTATTTGAGTCATAGCCTCGCAAGCCTATGTGATGTTCCATGGATATTCATCCGCGGCTGATACAGGCAGGCACTTCACTAATGGCTCACGATACTCTGGTTCGGTCAATCATCATCTTCCCCAGCCTGGATCGTGGTGATGACCATGAAGTGGTCGGAGTAGCGTTCGTGGAAGCTGTTGGGTCTTAGTCGGCGCCGTGCCATGTAGGGCTTGTCGAAGACCTGGAAAAAACGTTTCTTGAACTCCGGCTGGTCTTTGGGGACGAACGCGCGGTCTAGCGGGGGGCTGCCGACGTGGGTGGGGAGGTTGCGTCGGTTCAGGTCGATGAAGCCGGCGGCGGCGTAGGTTTGTAGTGCTTTTTCGTCGCCCTTGTGGCAGTTCGAATCGCCGATGATGAGGATGTCCGGGTCGCCGTCGGATTGTGCGAGTGCTTCGGTCAGTTCGGTGGCTTCCAAAAAGCGTTTTCGGGCGGCGGCTTCGTTATCGTAGGCTTTCATGTGGATGGGGATGACGACCAGGTCGGTCATGCCTTCGCCTGTGGAGAACGCGGTGGCGTAGGGGGGGCGGAACCAGGACTGGGTTTTGGACTTGTCGTATTCGATGGTCTGCCAGGACTCGCCGAGGACGGTGAGCGTGGTGCTGTTCCATGCGATGCCGGTGAGTTGGTTGGTGGCCTGGGTCTTGCCGTTGTTTGGGAACAGGCGGAACTGCCAGTCGCTCTTGGTTTTCTTAGAGACGATCTCTAACGCGGCGCGGAGGATTTCATTGTCCAGTTGGCCGTCCACCTCGGGGTCGTATCGCTCGGGGTCGGCGAGGTTGGTCGGGCAGACCTCTTCAAGCGCCAGCACCTCGACGCGCGAGGCGGCGATGTAGTCGGCGATGTCGGCGGGGGTTTGCGTCTTGCCCTGCGCTTTGCCGTAGCGCTTGGTTGGTTGGCCGAGCCATTCGATATTCCACGCACCGATGCGGACTTTCCGCGGTGTGATGGTCGGCGTGTCCGTTGCATCGGTTGTGTCGGCTGCGGCCTGAGTCGATGGCTCGGGTTGGGTCTGAACCTGGGTGTCCTGGCCCCATGCCGCGCCGGTCAGAGTAACGGAGGCGATGATTGTCAATAACATCGTTCGGTACCACATCATGATGGTTCCTTTCTATGGCTTCCTCGGAAAAATCGAGACACATACATTCAGCACCCAACATATCCTCCCCAGGCTCGATTGCACAGATGACAGGTGATGCGCCGTCACGGGATTACGGGCCGGGGCTGGCATCTTCCGCTTGGTTCATACAATTAAAAGAGGCGGAGTATTATTATATTTGTTATACTCTGAAGTTCCCTTTCACTTGGCTTATGTAGCGGGGGCTTGAAGATTGCCCCTTTAAAACCCGTAGTAAAGGACCGATCTGATGCGACACGACAAGTTTCCTCTGATCCCCGAACAGCCCAATGCCCCGCACCTGGTGACTGATTTGCCGGGGCCCAAGGCCAAGGCTCTGACCGAGCGTGACCAGAAGGTGACCAGCCCGTCATACACCCGGGACTACCCCTTGGTGATGGAAAGCGGGATCGGGTCGGTCGTGATTGACCCGGATGGCAACAAGTTCCTGGATATGGCGGCGGGTATCGCGGTCACCGCCAGCGGGCACAGCCACCCCTATGTGGTCGAAGCCATCATCGAGCAGACGCAACGTTTTATCCATATGTCGGGGACCGACTTTTTTTATCAGAGTCAGATCGAGTTGGCGGAACGGTTAGCCAAGCTCGCGCCGATGTCGGGTAAGAACCGTGTGTTCTTCACGAACTCCGGGGCAGAGGCGTTGGAGGCGGCGTTCAAGCTGTCACGTCACCACACCGGGAGGCAGCATGTGCTGGCGTTCTGGGGCGCGTTCCACGGGCGGACCTACGGCGCGATGTCGTTGACCGGGAGCAAGGCGATCCAGCGCAAGAAGTTTGGTCCGATGGTGCCGGGCGTGCAGCATGTGACGTATCCCAACACGTTCAGGCCGGCCGGGGGGGTGAGCCCGGATAAGGTGGTGGACTTCACGTTCGATGAGATCGAGCGATTATTCATGCGGAAGGTTGATCCGTCTGTGCTGGCGGCGATTTTTGTTGAGCCGATCCAGGGCGAGGGCGGGTACATCGTGCCACCCGCTGAATTCTTCCCCAGGCTCCGTGAGCTCTGTGATAAGCACGGCATACTGCTGGTGTGTGACGAGGTTCAGGCCGGGATGGGCAGAACCGGGAAGATGTGGGCTTGCCAGCACTACGGCGTCGAGCCCGACATCATCACCAGCGCCAAGGGGATCGCAAGCGGCATGCCCCTGGGTGCGATGGTTGCCAAGGAGTCGGTGATGGATTGGCCCTACGGGGCACACGCCTCGACGTTCGGCGGCAACCCCGTCGCCTGCGCCGCGTCACTGGCCACCATCGATCTATTGGAAGCGGGCCTGATCGACAATGCTCGAAAGGTCGGCGATCACCTGCAAGACAAGTTGCGCGAGTTGCAGAAGACTTTCCCTTCAATCGGCGATGTGCGAGGCAAGGGATTGATGGTGGTTGCCGAGTTCGTCAAGACCGATGGCAGTAATGCACCTGACCCGGACCTGCGCAACAAGATCGTGATGGCGTGCTTCAACAAGGGCCTGCTTGTGCTGGGTTGTGGCGAAAGCGGGATCCGATTCTCCCCCGCGCTGACCGTCAGCGCCGGGCAGATCGACACGGCTGTGAAGCTCATGGGCGAAGCGATCGGGGAGTCGGCGGTTTGATCGGGGGCGGATCGGGGCTGTTCTGGCTGGGGTCCATCCGGTCGAAATGAATATGTAAGCGCCTATGCCAGCGGGATATGTATGGTTTTTACCCTTCGTTTGGTATCTATCGCGGTTTAAGATGTCGGCCAGGCAGTAAGATTTTCGTTGACCCGTGTACGGGTCACCCGTTAGTCTATTGATATCGGCGATCCAGCATTTCGTCGAGGGCGTACACATATCACATCTAGAATCAGGAGGGCGGATACATGTTTAGACCTACGCTACGGCGTGCGAGTGTTCTTGTTGTATGTTTAGGGATTGGCACGGCCGTGCAGGCCAGCCAGACGGTGTTCCTAGACTTCACCGGCGGGACCACTGCCGGTGCCGGCAGCGACGCCAACACCGCGAACAAGACGGCTTTTGTAAATAGCCCGGCGGTGACGGCGTTTGTTGTCCCCGGCGACCCTGCCAAGGACACCGCCGCCGAGGTCGCCACCCTGATGATGGACAAGATCCTTGCCAACATGAAGGATGACTACAAGGGGTTCTGGGTTTCATTTACCAAGACCAAGCCGGGTGCTGGAGATTTTTCCAGCGTGGACTTCGGCGCTGGCACAAAGGACAAGACAGAGGACCCCGGTGAAGCGATCTTTGGCACCGTCGATAAGGTCGATGTGGGCAACAAACTCCCCAGCGACGACGCATGGATCTTCGTTGACAGGTTCCGCAACACCAACCCCGCTGCGGGGGCGCCGGCTGTCCGCACAGGCACCAACACGCAAACCAAAATGGAGAACGAACTCGCCAACGTAGGCAGCCACGAGTTGGGTCACCTGCTTGGTCTGAGCCACGGCGACGACCCGACCGAGATGAACCTGATGGACGGGCCCGTGGACGGCACCGATAAGGGATTTACTAACACATCCAAAATGAAGCTTGCCGGCACGGTCGGGCTGAGTGTCAACGGCAAGCACGTCACCGTACAGGAACTGCTCAAGACACTGCTGGGGACGATCTCCGAGGCGGCCAAGTTGACTTCGACGTTTGATCCAGGCATCGGGACCAACGGTGCGCTGGTGCTCACCGGTGATCTGCCCGGCCCCGGGCCCGGGGCCACCGCACTGACAGGCGGGACGGTGAGAGTCGGCGACGCATTCCACGGCGACGCATTTGGGCTCATCGACCCGCTGGGTGACCACTTCATGGTCCTGCCCGACCAGATCCCGATCGTGGGTTTTGATCTTCTCGGCAACCCGATACTCGATGACTTCCAGATGCAATTAGTCCTGGACCCCTTCGTCCCGTTCGGTGCAGAGTTGTTACAGATGCAGCTCACAGGGATCCATTTTGACCCGCAAGCCACCATCGTCGATTTCCCCGGCACGCCCGGCAGCTTCGGCAATATTGACGATACCACGCTTATACCAGAGCTTGACCTGAGCGAACCGTTGGGCGGGTTCGTCGGTGATGCTCAGATATTCATTAACCCCGCGTTCCTCGGGCAAGGCAGCTTTCTCGATGATCTGGACCTCATGTTGCAAAACGGCTTCCAGCCTGAGTTTTTCCTCAGCACCGACCTGGATCAGCAGACCAACGGGTTCACGCTCTTTGGGAACACCGGCTTCAACAACACCGGCTTCCGCATGGTCCTGCCAGGGGACCTGGATGGTGACGGATTTGTCGGCATCACCGACCTGAACATCGTATTGAGTAATTGGAACATGACCGTTCCCCCGGGCGATCTGGGTGACCCATCGGGTGACGGATTCATCGGCATCGAAGACCTCAACGTCGTCCTGGGCAATTGGAACGGCGGCTTCCCGCCGCCACCCTCAGACGAGTCAGTCGTGCCAGAACCGACGAGTGTGGCGCTGCTGATGCTTGGCTCGCTGGGCCTGCTGCGACGACGGGTCATCTGAGTACACCACGGCAATTACACCTCACCAAACCTCGGCCTTGGCCGGGGTTTTTTTCTTTCAGCAGGGCACACGGCCTATGTCAGTCACAATCATTGATCTTAGATGAATAAACCATTAGCCCGCTCTGTTGAGTATCAAATGGCATGTGTGCGCGCACGACGGGACGACACAGGTCTAGTTCGTGTTTTTATGAAACTGGAAGGGAGGTGTAAAAGCCGGACCAACACGGTGTGATCCGGGTGAAAATCCTTGTTTCGCCGTCCCAAGCAGGTATACTAATTTACATAATATCTGCGTACGAGCACCTGGCGGGAGCATAGTCAATCCAAGAGCGTGCTTCGGGTGAGAGCCTTTCATTCAGGGAGGATTTTGCGATGGTCGTACTTCTTCACGGGTCATTTAAGGACAAGGTCAGGCGCTGCATCCAGACGGGGTCGTTCCCGGCGATGGCGGCCGCGTCGATGTGCCTGTCGCCCGGGCAGGCCGATGCCGCGTTGGTCTTCCGCCCGGACCTGAGTCAGGTGATCGACTTGGGCCCCGGGGCGCCAGATTCCATCAATGTTCTTTTCGACATAGACAACGATTCATTGTTCGAGGGTCTTTTTACTTTTTTTCGGCATGACGGATTCGACCCCTTGGTCTTCGAGCGCATCGTTTTTGATGGTCCCTTCCACATCATTCTTGGCCAGTCTATCTTGCTTACAGAAGACATGATCGTTACATATCAACCCGGCGATCTGGTCGAGCTCCAGGGTTTGGGGACGGTCGTTGGGGCCACTGATATTGCGCTCAGTGATTTCGAGACAGGTGGCTTTGTCGGGATGACGACGGCTTCCAACCACATAGGCTATCTTAAGGTCGAGTTCGACTCGGTTGCGCAGACCGTGAGCCTGACTAACTTCGCTTATGAGAGCAACGCATTCACTGCGCCCTTGGTTCTGATCCAAGGTGATCTTAACGGCGACGGTTTTGTTGGGATCGCTGACCTGAACATCGCCCTGGGAAACTGGAACCAGGACGTCACACCTGGTGACCTGCTCTTAGGAGACCCGACCGGTGACGGTTTCGTCGGCATCGCTGACCTGAACACCATCTTGGGCAACTGGAACAGCGGCATACCATCCCCTGCGGTCGGTGCGTCGATCCCCGAGCCTTCGGCACTGTCTGTATTGGCGCTGGGTGCGGCGGGTGTCCTGGCTCGCCGCCGTGCGGACCGGGCTGTGGTATGAGATAAACTCGAGGTGTCGGTGAGTGGTTCAACCCGATCGATAGATGACGGCGGGGGCCGGTCGGTGCTACTGCTTGCCTGGTCCGGTGCGGACTGGCAACTGCTGGGCCCGATGCTTGATGCCGACCAGATGCCACACTTGGCGGGGCTGATCGCTGCGGGAACGCTGGGGCACAGTTTTGCATTTAAGCCGGTGGAGCCGGCGATGGCGCTGACTTCTGCGGTCACCGGGGTACACGGTCATAAGCACGGGGTGATGTCCGCCGTGCAGCCCCGCGACCCGGAGGTCTTGACGCCGGGCGTGGTGGCGGTGACGGGTGCTTGCCGGGTTGTGCCTGCCGTATGGGATCACCTGGGCGCGTCCGGTGTCACTTCTGCCTTAGTTAATTGGCCGGCGACGCATCCAGCGGAACCGATCCTTGGCACCGTGGTCACCGATCGGTTTTTTTATACCGCTTCGCTGGCGAACTTGTCAGGTGTAGAGGGTGAAAGCGACAGCCGATCGGCCGTACACCCCGCGGATCTTGCGGAGGATCTTTTAGCGTTGCGTGTGGATCCGCGTTCAATCACCCGGGAGCAGATGAGGCCGTTTGTTCCTGGGATCGATCGGGTGGATATGGCTAAGGACAACCAGCTTAAGACACTTGCGACCCTGATCGCCCGTACTGCGACGATCCAAAACATCGTTACCGCGATCGTTTCGGACCTGCGGCCGGGCTTGGTGGCGGTTCATTTCGACGCGCTAGCGTTGGCGTGTGGGCACTTCATGGACTTCAGTCCGCCCAAGCACCCACTGGTCAGTGATGAGCAGGCCCAGTTGTACGGCGGGGTCGTGACTCAAACCTACCTGTGGTTAGACCAGATGCTTGGAGTACTTCTCTGGGAGGCGGGCCCCGAAGCAGATGTTGTTTTGTTCTCGGATCACGGCTACCGCAGCATGCCTGCCGGTGTTAAAGAAGAAAAGGCTAGGCCTAAGGAGGAGGGCGAATTGAGGCCGCCGGTTGATCCTACCACCCCCGAGGATTATGAACGGCCCGAGGGCATGATTGTCTGTGCGGGGCCCGGTATCCGAAGTCTTGCCGATCCGATCGCGATGTCGCTGACACAGCTTGCGCCGATCACGCTGGCGCTGTTGGGTTTGCGTGCTAAAGGAATGGCTAGCGATCACGTGGTAGAGGATTTGATCGTGCCGGAAGCGATCAAGGCGTTGCGTGATGCCCCGGATATGACGTGTCCACGATCGTCGGATGACTTCTGGTCCAACGCGCAGTTGGTCGATGATCTGATCGGTTTGGACCTGGTGCGTGCCCCGTCCTTTGAGGTCAGTACGTTTGAGCAGATGCGGTTAGGCCGGGCGCGGGCCTGGGGTTTACAAGCGTTGGCCGGGGGAGACTTGGCTGTCGCTGCCGAACAACTCCGTGCCGCGGTGGGCTTGGCTGACAAACCCGACACGCGGTTGAGCCTCGCCAAGGTGTTGGCGCGTCTGGGGCGGGATGTTGAAGCTAGTGCCTTGTTGGATGGACTGGATCGCCAGACACCCGGATCAATGGCTGTGGCGGCTGTTAGGTGCCAACTGGGCACCGTCAATTCGGAGCGACGGGGGGACGTCCCATGAATATGACGTTGAGCCATCCCATGTCGTGGTGGGATCAGGTTACGCGGCGATTCGAGGCGTCACTAGAACAGGCCGAACGGGGTCGGTTGGAGTTTGATGTTCTCAGACCGCGGATCGATCGGATTGCTCAAGCCGTACAGGATCGAGCGGGTGCTATCGCTACTGAATCGACAGCGGGCAAGCGTCTGAACGATCCGATCGCGTTATCACGCACGGGGCAGGACCGGCATGTGCAATGGGGTGAGTTGCTAGGGCTACAAGCGGCGCGGCGGTGGATATGGGATGAACATCCAGGGATCGATCTTTCGACGGAAACACTTAGACAGGTGCATAACCAGCTGTACGTCGGCCAGAATCCCACCGCTGGCCGCTTTAAAACATCCAAGGTCTACGTCACCCAGATAGACAAGAATGCCCCGGTTGAAAGACTAAGACTGTTTCCAACGACCCACCCTGACCAGGTCGGGGACGAGATCGATATGCTGCACGAACGGTTAGTGCGGTTGTGGCGTGATCGGCCGACGGATCGGGTGATCGTAGCGGCCGGTTATTTCCTGGACCTGCTTTATATTCATCCGTTTCACGATGGTAACGGGCGGACGGCCCGACACATGTTTGAGTTGATGCTGCTCAAGGCCGGCCACCAAGCTGTACCTCATTTAGACCTACACCGCATGTTTGATCGACGGCGAAACCAATACCTCGACGCGGCCCAATCGAAGTATGACCCCGTCACGGATACCCTCGATCCCTTACCGATGCTTGAGTTTCTTACCGGGTTGATAGCGGACGCATACGCTGACATGTCAAAACGGATTGATCGGCTCGAGCGGGCCTTCTTTTAGCCTACTGGATCCGACGAATGGTTCCCTTTTACGCGCTCAGTTTTATTCCCGTATGCCAGCATGATGTGCACATACCTATACTTGCGGGAATAATTAAGAGAAATGTATATACATATCTGACTGACAATCAAGAGCACTAAAAAAGCCCCCTAAAAATAGAGGGCTCGATGCCGGTGGAGGGACTCGAACCCACATGGTGTTGCCACCAACGGATTTTGAATCCGTCGCGTCTGCCAATTCCGCCACACCGGCCGGTGTGAGCAGGCAAGTTACCCGTGTTGTCAGGTGCGGGCAAGTGCGGGCCTTGGCGGAGACTTTAGATAGGCCGATCAGCCGCGCAGGCCGCTGATGTAGGTGGCGGTCAATTCGTGTTGGGGGTCGTCGAAGACCTGGCTGATCGGGCCGGCCTCGATGAGTTGCCCCGAGCCGTGGCGGGTCCAAAAAACCGCGACGTGGTCGGCGATCCGTCGTGCCTGAGCCAGGTTATGGGTGACGATCACCTGCGTGTATTCGCCACGCAGTTGCGAGATCAGGTCCTCGACCACACCACTGGCGACCGGGTCCAGGGAACTGCTGGGCTCATCCAGCAGAAGGACCTGGGGCTTGAGCACCAGCGCGCGTGCCAGGCACAATCGCTGCTGCTGCCCACCGGACAGGTCTTGTGCCGGGGCATCGAGTCGGTCCTTGACTTCTTCCCAGAGCCCTACCTGGCACAGCGCGTTCCTCGCCGCCTCATCGCGGTCGCTGCGGCGTTTCATGCCGTGGTGTTTGAGCGCAAAGGTCAGGTTTTTTCGGATGGACAGGGGGAAGGGGTTGGGTTTTTGAAAGATCATCCCGACCCGGCGTCGCAGGGAGATCAGGTCGGTACCGTTTTGCATGATGTCCTGTCCCATGAGCCGGACGTTGCCGCTGACCGTACACCCGGGGATCATGTCGGTCATGCGGTTCAGGCAATTCAGGAACGTGCTCTTGCCGCAGCCGGAGGGCCCGACGATGGCGGTGATACACCCGCGCGGGATCGAGAGGCTCACGTCACCCAACGCCTGCTGGCCTTGGTAGTGAACAGATAAACCCTGCACCTGGATGCACGTCTCGCTTGTATCACAGCAGGGCCTGCGTTGTGTCCACGGGCGGATGACTTCGGTGGTGCTTTGTGCGTTCATGTCCGGGTAATCCTTCGGTGCAGCCAGCGGTCGGCGAGGTGGCAGGTCAGGGTGTTCACGATCATCAGCAGTGAGATCAGCACGATGGCGGTGGCGTAGGCCCGGCTCTGGCCACCGGGGACATTCATCGCCAGGTCGTAGATGTGGACCGACAGCGTTCGGCCCGAGTCCATCAGCGACCCGGGCATGCGATCTACATAACCGCTGGTAAACAACAACGCCGCGGTCTCCCCCAGCGCCCGGCCGACGCCCAGCACCAGCCCGACTACCAGCCCCGGTGTCGCGGCCGGAAGCAGGATCCGCCACAACACCGCCGAACGTGACAGGCCCAGCGCCTCGGCGGCCCGGCGGTATTCGTCCGGCACAGCCCGCAGACCCGCTTCACACGAACGGATCAGAAGCGGCAACACCATGCATGACAGCGTCAGCCCGCCGGAGAGGATGGAAAAACCCATCCCCAGGTAGATGCAGAACAACGCGTTGCCGAATAACCCAAACACGATCGACGGCACACCCGCCAAGACGTCCAGCGACCGCCGCACCAGTCGGCCCAGCAACCCGCCACCGCGGGCAAACTCCGCCAACCACACCGCCGTCCCCACACCGATCGGCGCGCTCACAGCCAGGCAAACCATCAGGACCAACAGGGTCGAAACGATCATCGGCCCGATACCCCCGGCACGCCCGGCATCGCGCGGCCCATCAATCAGAAAACCCCAGGACAACCCGCTGACCCCGTGACGCAACACGTCTGCGAGGATCCAGACGAACACCCCGGTAACCGCTAACGCCGTCAGCCAGACCACCACCGCGACGGCTCGGTCAGACCAGTCCGCCCGTCCCCGGGACCAGGTAGCGAGAGAACCTGCGGGTTGGATCGCGCCTTTAGGCATCAAGTCGGTCTCCGCCAATCCACTCGGTCACACCGATCAGCGCGGTAAGGATCACCATCAACACAAGCCCGCTAACGAACAAGGCCGAGCGGTGGATATCCATGGCATAGCCCAACTCCAGGGCGATATTGGCGGTGAGTGTGCGCACCGGATCGAACACGCTTTGGGGGACCCGGACGACGTTGCCGGCGACCATGAGTACCGCCATCGTCTCGCCGATCGCCCGCCCTGTGGCCAGCAGCACGGCGGTGATGATCCCGCCCCGTGCTGCCGGCAGCACCACGCTGCGGATCGCCGCCCAACGCGAGAGCCCCAACGCGGCGGCGCCTCGGAGGTACGCGCGCGGCACGCTGTTTAATGAGGATTCGCTAAGCAAAGCGACCGTCGGCAGGATCATCATCGTCAGGATCAACACGCCGGCGAGCAGGCTCTGGCCCGGCGGGCGCCACTGGCAGATCAGCGGCGCGAGCACCTGCAATCCCCACAGCCCAAAGACCACCGACGGCGTCCCCGTGAGCAGTTCCAGCAGTCGCCGATACCCCGTGGCGATCCGCCTTGGCGCATAGAACCGGCAGAACAACGCCGAGGCGATGCCCACCGGGGTCGCCAGCATCACCGCACCTAGGGTGGACGCCAGTGTGCCGATCAACATCGGTATGAGATTAAACCGCCCGCCGCCGCCGTCAGACGCGGCCGGGTGCCAGGACGGGTCGGTCAGGAAGCGCATCGGGCCTACCGATCGCAGCGCCGGCCACGACTCGATCAACAGGAACACAACGATCAGCAGCACCACAGCCCCGGCCAGCACCGAGACGCAACGCAACGACCCCAGCAGCAACCGGTCACCGGGCGATCGGAACAAAATACTGGGCCTCCACAAGGTCGTGGACCTGGGGCGATTGAGCGAATGCAATAAACGCCGCCGCGACCTGGGAGACCTCGCCATGAGTCACCAGATTCAACGGGCGGGACAGCGGGAACGTTCCGTTGCGCACGTTGGCAAGGGAAGGCTCGACACCTTTCATCGGCATCATCCTGATCTTCGTGCCGCGCGACACCTCGTATGAGGCCGTCCCGATCGAGACATACCCGATCGCGTTAGGGTCCCCGGCCACGGTGAGGATGCCCTGCTGGTTATCGCCGATGACGATGCCGGCATGGATGTCCTCGTTATTGAGTTTGAAATGGTGAAGGAAAAGTTCGAGTGTGGATCGCCCCTCGGCCTTGTTGACGACGGTGATCGGCGCGTCGGGCCCGCCGACCTGGTTCCACTTGGCGATCTTGCCGGTGTAGATAGCGGCGATCTGTTCGTCGGTTAACGCGACGGACGGGTTGTCGCTGTGGAGGATGATGCTGATGCCATCCAGTGCGATGGTGTGGGAGGTCAGGTCGGTTTCCTTGGGTTTAAGCGCGCGTGACGCCATTCCGATGTCAGCGGTGCCGCGCCGTGCGTCGGCGATGCCGCGCGACGACCCGCCGGTCTGCACATCGACCCGCACGCCCGGGTGCAACTGCTCAAACCGCTTGGCGATCTCACCGGCCAGTGGGGCGACCGTGCTGGACCCGGTGAGCACAAGCCGGCCGCGCAGGCCGTCACCGGGCACGGACGGGTCAGCCTGTAATCCGTGAGAGAAGACATACGTTCCCACGCCGGCGAAAACGACCAGCAATACCGCGCCCCATCCGTACCTCATCATTCACTCCTGTTTGTGATCGTCAAAAACCAATTTGCAGCACCCCAGGTTGATCGTCTTGTCCGCCCGGTCCATGACCACGGACGGGTCCAGCCGATACAGCACCGCCTTGCCGTCACGCTCGGAAGTCACCAGACCCGAGTCGCGCAGCACTTTGAGGTGATGCGACAACAGGCTCTGGTCCAGGCCTATCTCTTCGTTGAGTTCCCCGACGTGACGCGGCCCGGCCATCAGGGCCTCGACCACCGCCAACCGTGTGGGGTCGGCCAGCACCTTGAGCTTGTCTACACAGATATTGGTCGCCGCAGATTCAGTCATCATGAGGCTAACCCCGGGCCGGGGCTGATTATTCAATAAATATTCATATGAATAGTAATTAATTTCAAGGCCATGATACCGCCCCTAGCGGGGGGTGGGGAGGCATGAAGAATTTTCGGGCTCCCTGCTGACATATACCGGGCCAGTCTGCGACTACCTATTGGCGGATGCGTGTTCCGCCTGAACCGGTTGCGATTGTAAACCGTTATATAAAGGAGATTTGTGATGTTAGGCAAGTGGATTAAACGCGGTGTGATCGCGACCGTGGGTGCGACCCTGGTCGGCGGTCTGTTGTTTGGTGGCGATCTGGTGAGCTATGTGAAAAGTTCGGCCCACGCGGTCCGTGGGCACGTCAAGAGCAGCGTGCCGATCGAGTTTGAGCTGACACGGGCTAGGGATCTATTGGATGAGATCATCCCGGAGATCCATGCGAACGTCCGAAGGATCGCGACCGAGGAGGTCGAGTTGGCTTCGTTGAAGGCGGACATCCAGGCGAGCAGCGAGAAGCTCACCGAGGAGCGTGCCCGGGTGGCGAAGCTGCGGGATGTGGTGGGCGTGGAGCTGGCCAGCTACCGGGTCGGAGGGCGTAAGTACACCCGTGAGCAGGTGGTGGACGATCTGTCTCGCCGGTTCGACCGTGTGAAGGAAGCGGAGGTCATTATGGCGGGCAAGGAACGTCTGATGACCCAGCGCGAGGCCACGCTTGCCGCGGCGGAGCGGATGCTTGCCAAGACCCGCTCGCAGAAGTCGTTGTTGAAAGACAAGATCGATTCCCTGGCGAGTCAGCACCGGTTGGTGCAGGCGGCGGCGGTGGGGTCGCATGTGCAGATGGACAACAGCAAACTGGCGCAGACCGAGAAGCTGATCGGTGATATCAAGAAGCGTCTGGATGTCGCGGAGCGCGTGTTGGCGCGTGAGTCTGAGTTTGTCCAGCCGATCGAGGTGAGTGTGGTGGATGAAGGCGACTTGTTCGCGCAGGTGGATGAGTACCTATACGGCCCAGCCGAGGTGACCGTCGAGCTTGATCGTTCGGACACCCCGGAAGTTCAAGAAGATTCGCGTCTGGCGGATGCGAAGGTTCTTAATTAATTGCTGATGCGGTCCTCGGGCCGTCGAGTTGCGGTGTAGCACTCGACGGCGCGGGGGCATTAAATACGACATGCTGTCCGGTCGGTGAAAGCCCGGCTGGACGGATTGAGGCGGATGGTGTTTCCCCTGTGTTTCCCGGTATTTTCTGGGGGGTGAGGGCGGATAGCTTAGGAGCTTGGACGATGAACGCGATAGAATCCAACCTGCTGATCCAGGCGGACCGCATGAGCGAGTCGATGCTGGTGGGCATGCAAGATTGGGAGTTGGCGTACCTGCGTGTGGCGATGCTGCACAAGGTAGAAGAAACACTTGAGCAGTCGTTGATCGGCTCGGATGCTGTGCAAGAAGAGCGTGCGGGGGCGTGCGTGGATCGGGACGTCCAAGGGGTTGGCATCACGGAGGGTTCACGGTGACTTTCCTGCGAATCAAACAAGCGCAGCATGCGTTGGCGTCGGGCCGACTTGACGAGGCGCATGAGTTGGTTTGTTGTGACGATGTGCGTTCGCATCGCCACGGGCAGGGGCTTGCCACGAAGCTGGTGAAGGCTTACGTCAAGCGTGGCCGAGTTCATCTTAAAGAGGGACGTTTGGCTGAGGCGATGTCCGATTGCCAGAAGGCGGGGGCGTTGGGCGGGCATCAGACGGATGTTGCGGTGTTGCGTGGTGATGTGGTTGAGCAGATGAGCGATAAACGTCTTGTGGCAGACCGCCGTGACCTGGCTTTGCAAGGTGCGCGGCAGCACGCCCGTGAAGGTTTTTTGTCCAAGGGCGTGGCGATGCTGCGCGGGGTTCATGGCGAGAGCACCCGGGTCGATCGTGCTGAACAGGAACTGGACCTGCACCGTGCCAAGGCCGACGCCGCGATTGAGCGGGCCGGCGTGGCGTTGGATCGTGAAGACTGGGCGGCGGCGGGGCATCACTTGACCGAGGCGCATCGTTTGCGGCCGTTTGATAAGCGTGTTGATGAGTTGGCTGGGCGGTTGTCTGGTGAGGCGGTCAGGAAGATTCGTGACGCGATGATGCGTGGTCGGGTTGACACGGCCGAGGCGTTGCTGCGGGCGGTTTCGCCGGCGGTTGGGGATGACTTGGCGATTCACGAGATGCGTGAGGCGGTCGGTCAGGTGGCGTTGGCATCGCAGGCGTTGCAGCGTGGCGATGCGAGGTTGGCTGGGCGTGGGCTGCGTAAGGTTAAGGCCCTGCTACCGGGTGCGGGCTGGGTGGATGAGGCGATCAAGCAGGCCCAACAGATTATTGATAGCCGGGATGCGTTGGAATCGGGGCCAATTGGGCTTATCTCGGACGGGTACGCGTCTCAGCCCCCGGCTCCCCCGGCTCCCCCGGCACAAACACCTGGGCGTGGGCAGAGGACGGCCGATGCGCGGGCGACCACCCCGATCGTTTATCATCAGGGTGTTGATGGACCGGTATGTGGGAGCCAGGACGTGTTGCCGAAACAATTCTTGATGCAGGTTGATGGCGCGGGGTCGGCGTTGGTGCTGTGCAACGCTGTGGTGACGGTGGGCCCGGTGAGTTCGCCGGACCGCCCGGATGTGGGGTTGATCGCTGACCCCGGTGTCCCGGTCGTGACGATCCAACGCACGCAGGACGATTACTTTCTTCGTAGCCCACGGCCCGTGAAGGTGAACGGCAAGACTACGAATGATCGCCTGCTATGTGACGGGGATAAGATTGAGTTGTCGCCTCGCTGTCGATTCAAGTTCCGCCTGCCTCACGCGGCGAGTACGACGGCGGTGATCGAGATGGCTGGGGCGAGGCTGGTCCGTGGCGATGTCAAACGGGTGATCTTGTTGGATCGTCAGATTGTTGTTGGCGCGGGGTTGGCGTGCCATCTACGTGCGGATTCGGCGGAGGAACCTGTTATTCTGGGGCTGCGTGACGGCCGACTGATGTTGCAATCCAAGCAGGCGGTGAAGGTGGGGGACGGTATTTGCAATCCACGCAATGGGTTGCCGATGGATGAGGTTGTGAATCTCGGCGCGGTGTCACTTCGGATCATGGAGGCCTGACGGTTTTTTGACGGCCGGTTTACGGGCGAAATTTTCGCCAGCAGGACAAGACGATGCACACTTACCAATACCAACCCGGCGACAGACCCTTGGAGGGGTACACGATCAAGAGCGCCGCGGGCTACGGCGGGTTCGGCGAGGTTTATTACGCTGTCAGTGATGCCGGGCGCGAGGTGGCGCTCAAGGCGGTGCAGGGTTATGAGCAGATCGAGCTGCGCGGCATCAGCCAGTGCATGAACCTCAAGAGCCATCACCTGGTCACGATCTTTGATGTTAAGTACAACGAGAAGAAGCAGCCGTTTGTTTTGATGGAGTACATCGCTGGGCCATCGCTTGCGGACCTGATTGATGATTCGCCTGAGGGGTTGGGGCCGGAGAAGACGGCGTTCTTTTTGCGTGAGATCGCCAAGGGCTTGTCGTACCTGCACGACCACGGCATCGTCCATCGCGACCTTAAGCCTGCCAATATCTTTTACGAGAACGGCAGTGTGAAGATCGGCGATTATGGTTTGAGCAAGGCGATCAGTGCCGACCACCACCAGAGCCAGACCGTGACCGTCGGGACCGTCCATTACATGGCCCCCGAAGTCGGCGCAGGGAAATACGACCGTAGCATTGATATCTACGCGATGGGCGTGGTGGTTTTTGAGATGCTTACCGGGCGGGTCCCGTTTAAGGGCGATACCCCCAGTGAAATCCTGATGAAGCACCTGTCAGCTAAGCCCGACCTTGATGAGATTCAAGAGCCTTTCCGGACGGTTATCAGTAAAGCGATGGTCAAAGACCCGGCCCAGCGGTATCAGAGCGTTAACGAGATGGTCGAGGCGGTGTTCGGCGAGGAACGGATGAAGCAGAGCATGGCCAGTTTCTCCGCGGCCGACCTGAGCATGGTCGCCGGGCAGGTGGCGCAGAAGGTGCGTGTCGGGGGTGCGTCGGTGGATGAGACGCATCACGACGACGATCTACACACGGATATACATGAGCGATTGGAGCACTCGGCACAGGTGGTTCAGCGCCGGGTGGACCGGGTCGGTCGACAGATCGAAGAGAAGCTAACCGGTAAACGCCGTCCCCGCGCAACCCGCCGGGGTATGGTCGCCGACCCGATGCGCGACCCGATGCGGGCTGGTCAGCGGCGAACGCTTGCCGCGATCGCCCTGGGCACAGTCGCGATGGGTGCGGGTCTGCTTGCGGGGTCCGGCACACAGCAGGAACAGATGTACATGCTGTTCGCGTTCACCGCGGCGCTGGGTGCGGTGTTTGGGCTTTCGATTGCACGCAAACGGTTGGTGCCGACACTTGCCGATGAGCCGGCATTCGTCAGAAGGATATCGGTCGGCGGGATGGCGATCATTATGTCGGGGTTGTTTGCGATGTCGATCATGACATTGTTTTCCGGGCGTTGGGATGTGCCCCAGGCAATGATGTCCATCCTGACGCTTGCTGGGCCGCTGCTTCTTATGGACTGGGCCAAGGCGATGTCACCCGGCCGGGTCCAGCGGCTGTCGTTCGGCTCGGCTGTCAGCGCAGGTCTGCTCGCTTGGATTGCGTCCTGGTTTGTGGACGACATGAGTTCACTGCTTGCGATCGGTTCCGCCGCCGCGGTCATGCTCGCCATCCAGGCGCTTAGCCCGTTCGACCCTACGGTTACCGAGGACTGGGCGTTGGACGACGATGACGACGACGATGAAGAGGATTGGAGCGATACAAGCCGATTGCACGAACGGCTGGCGCGTTATCAGCCCGGCAAGCACTTCGCGGCTCACACCACCGAGCAGGTCAACGCCTACTCCGCGGTGGTGACGGAAAACACCTCCCCACGCAGCCGGCTGATCGCGCTGTTGTTGTCGGCGGTACCCTTCGTGACGGGGGCCCCGATCTTTGGTTTGCAGCGGTTCTATGCCGGGAAGACGGGGACGGGGATTCTTTGGCTCTTAACCTTCGGGCTGTTTGGGATCGGTCAGATTGTGGATATCGTCCTGATCGCGACTGGTTCGTTTACGGATGCGGCGGGTCGGCCGATGACCACTTGGCAGCCGGGGCGGGGCTCTTCGGGTGGGCGAAGTGGGCTGGCGAAACAACATGGCGGACAGATCGACGTGACGCGGTCTTATCCGTCTCCCGGGTTACTTCCTAGTTTCTTTAGTGTTGTCTTATCTTTTCTGGGTTCACTGATGATCCTGATTGGCCTGACGCTTGGGCTGGGTTTGGCGCTGCATCTGCCCGAGGCGATCGCGTCGGGCGTGGTGTTGCCGGGGCTGGCAGGTGAGATCAGCTCGGTGTTGGGCTACGACCGTTGGCCAGCGATGTTTACCGATCTGGGGCAGGTCTTCGCCGGCGTGATGTTCCTGGTGGGCGGTGCCGCGTTGATCCTCGCGAGGCGGGGTGGCGGCGGTGCGCACATGCTTCGGGCTGGGCTCTCCACACTGGTGTTGATGTTCTTTATCCCTCTGGTCGCGCCGAACCTGGCTCGATACAACATGGATGACCGGTGGTTTGGGATCGTAGATGAATTGAATCACGACCGCACCGGGCCTGCCATTGAATTACTGATGCAGAGTTTTGATCTGGTGACGGCGGTGTTTTCTGGACTGGTGATCCTGGCTTGCGTGTTCGCGCTGGCCTGGCCTGCGAAGCAGCAGACTTTAGGGGTTGCACCGATGGTTGAGGAAGGAGCGTCATGATGGCTGTGGGTATTATTTCAATATTCGGATTGTTAATTGTGGGTGTGCTTGTTCTGATGGTAGCTTCGGCGGTCTGGTTCGTGGTTAAAGCGTTGACTCATAACCGTGGGGTGGCTGTGGTGCTTGCTGGCGGGGTTGCGGCGTTGATGATTTTGTCGGTTGGGGCCCAGATCGTGGTTAGGCCGGCATCGTTCGTGACCGCCACCACGACGGACTCAACGCATACATCGCTTAGTACCGGGCAGACCCATATGGAGTTTGGCAACGATAGCAGCTGGATCGAAGATATTAAGCTTGTCCCTACGCTCGCTGAACCTGACGTATCGGCCGCTTCGGGTCTGACCGTCGCCGGCACGCCGTGGTCTAACGCGGTGGAGGAGTTCCAGGACTTTGAGGCGGATGTTTATCCATCGATCGAGGCGGCGGCCGAGGCGCTGGGTCGGCGGGTCGGGAAGCGGCTGATGGAAGCATCCGACACGAGCGAGGGTAACAAGCAGTCCATCTACGTCTGGCGTGAACGTTATGAAGGCATGGTCTACGGTCATACCGTATCCGACCGCGATATGATCATCTCGCGTAAGGCACTCGACGTGGCCGCCTCCGGTATCAGGCAAAAACTTGAGAACCCGGCGTATGTCTCGGTGGAAAAATCACCGTCTGGTAATCGGGCGGACTACGCGGTGGTGAACGCGGTCTTCCAGGAGATTAATTTCGATAACCACAACCGATGGGGGCAACATGCGGAGACCAAGACCGGTGGACTGGCGCTGCGGGTTGAAACGCCCGATGGGCCGTTCTCTGTTTCTACACGTTTTGCTGATTCACCCTGGGTCGAGAACCGCAACGCCTTCGCGACAAGCTACTCGAAGGGAAACTGGCTGGTCGGCTATTCCGATGGCACACACACCACGCATGAAGAGGCCAAACAGGACGCGATATGGGCCGCCACCGATGTCCTGTTGCCCTTGGCGAAGGCTCGGATCAGTCAACTCTCGGCCTCGGATCAGCACCACTTTGCCCAGCAGATGCAGAAAGACGCCAACTGGTTGCGTAACCGGGTCGCGGATGAGTTGGTTTCACGGAATATGTTGACGGATCGGTTTGCGCAACGATTTGATCGGCCGTACGGTACGGTCTGGCGGGAAGCGGTGTTAATTGATGCTTCACCCAAGCGTGTTGAGGCGATCGCCCGGTCGTTGGTGCAGGGGGTCGATGCGAAGGTTACCCACAAGCGGAACACGTTTTTATCGTTTCTGGCACTGGGCGGGCTGGTATTCGGGACGTACCTGTTTCTGAATATGGCCACGAAGGGTTATTATGCGTGGGCACTGCGTTTTGCGGCGGTCGGTGGGATCGCGGCGGCGGTGTTCCTGGTTAGGTTTCTTTGACGGGGTAGTCAACGACGGACTGGCATGAACGCACTTTCCGAGGCTGAGCGATATCTTCTCGACGCGGTGCGTCGGGGGGATGAGCAGGGTTGGCCGCAACTGGTGGACCGCTACCAGGGGCGGTTGTTGGCGTTTGCGCGTAGCCGGGTAAGGAACGCGAGCGATGCCGAGGACCGGGTTCAGGAGGCGTTCATCGGGCTGCTGCGCGGGCTCGAAAAGTTCCGTGGGGAATGCTCTTTGGAGACGTATCTTTTCTCGATCCTGCGTCGGCGGATCATTGATTCGCACCGTGGCAAGACGAACAGTATGTGCCTGCTGCGCGACACGTTGCGTGGGGGTGATGATGAGGATGCCGGGCCCGAGGCACGTCTGCCCGCGCCGGACCTGACAGCAAGCACCTATGCACGCAATGCGGAACACCGCGGCGAGCTGCACAGGGCGTTGGCGGAGGCGATCACTGATTTGGTGAGTGGCTACAAGGAGGCGTTGAACTTCCGTGAGTTGAAGGTGATCGAGTTGCTGTTTTATGCGCAGTTGAGGAATGCCCAGGTCGGGCAGGCGGTCGGCGTGGAGGCCGGGCATGTGGCGACGATCAAAACCCGCAGCCTTTCGCGCATCCGAAAGTATCTTTTAAACCGCACCCCATCGGATTCCCCAGAATCCCCGGAAGCCCCGGGCTCCTCAGCTTCTCCGGTTTCTTCGGACCCCCCCGAGGCCTTGCTCACCGAAGTCTGGGAAGACCATCGCCCAAGCTGTCCCAAGCGTAGCACGATCGGAGGGTACCACCTGGGCACGCTCGAACCCGCCTGGCAGGATTACGTTGACTTCCACCTGAACAACCTTGGCTGTCGGTTCTGTTTGGCCAACCTGGACGACCTGAAAGAAAGTGAAGACCGCGCACACATGGACCGGCTGCGGCAGCGGGTCTTGCAATCGACGGTGGGGTTTCTAAAAAAGAGTTGATTACGGCTGACTGATTTCAATACAGCATCCCATTTCTGTTGATCTACTCATCGGGGGTACAATGCCCACATGAGTGAACGTCTGACCCATGTTGAAGAGAAGATCGCGCACCTGGAGAAATTCGTGTCGGAGTTGGATGGCGTGGTGCGCGAGATGCACGACATGCTGGGGGCGGTGAAGCGTGATGTGGGGACGCTGCGGTCGCAGCTTGAGCATCAGTCGCAAGAAGATGATGGGGGAGATGATCTGGAAGCGCAGAAGCCGCCGCATTATTAAGTGGGTGCGGGGTTGTTTAGGGAGGCTGAGTCTTGTCTGATGTCCGTGGTGTGTTGATCTGCGCGAACCCGTTCAGCGGGGCTGGTCCGAATCGTCGCTATGTCGAGGGGCTGGTGGGGGCGTTGAAAGCGGGGGGGCTTGAGCCGAGGCTGGTGTGGGATATCCAGGAGCGTAAAGATTTGTTGGCAGACCCGGGATTGGCCGGGTGGTGCCGATGTGTGGTGGTGGCGGGGGGGGACGGGTCGATCGGTGCGGTGGTGAATGAGATAGGTGCGGCGGGGGCGCTGTCTGGCGGGGGCGCATCGCAGGATAGGGGGAGCAATGATTCTGCAGACCCGTCCGGGGTGAAATCAGGGGGCGGGGACAGGGTTGTAGCGTTGGCGACCCTGCCAATGGGGAATGAGAATCTGTTTGCGAAACACTTTGGGTTTACGCGTGATGTCGAGGCTTTGGCGAAAGCGATCGGGCTCGGCCAAACACGGCGGGTTGATTTGGGGAGGGTAGGGTCGTGTGAGTCGGGGGCTATTCCGGGGACTATTCCGGGGCAGGGGGGGCAACTGTTTACCTTGATGGCTGGGGTCGGGTTTGATGCCGATGTGGTGCATCGCATGGATCGTTGGCGATCGACCCCCGCCCAAGGAGTAGCCACCAGAATCACCCCCGGATCAACCAGACGCAGTGGGCTTCGACGTGTACGGCGGGCCAGTTATCTGCCTCGGATCGTGTCGTCGTTATGGGGTTACGGATATCCGAGTTTGACCGTGGAGGTTGATGGGCAAGAGCTGACGGGGTCGCAGTTGTTTGTGTTTAATCTGCCGGAGTACGGGGGGGGATTGAGTCTAGCCCCGCCGGGTTGTCGCGGGGATGATGGGTTGTTGGATTGGGTGTTGTTTGAGCGGCCCGGGTCGGTGGCGTTGCTGGGTTATGCGTGGTCGGTGTGGCGAGGGAGGCATTTGGCTCGGGGAGATGTGAAGCACGGCCGAGCGGCGAGGCTGGCGATAAGCGCCCAGGCCCAGGCTCCGATTCAGGTGGATGGGGATCCGGCTGGGACGGCCCCGGTGGTCCTCCAAGTGGATGGCCAGGCACATCTTGAATTGTTAATAACTTGAGGTCCCGATAAACGTAATAGCTGCCGGTGCCTAAACCAGGCAGGCCGGGAGCGGCGGGGCCATTAGTTATATAAACTACTTTGTATAAAGTGATTGCATGTATTTCGATCCTGGGAACACGCAAAGTCAAGGCCAAACTCTCGATTTTCATGAAAATTTCATGACCTTCGGGTTGTGAAGGGTGAAAAATTAGTCTATACTAATCGGTTCGCGGTGTTTAAACGATGGTCAGGAACCTGTAAGGTCAATAACTAACTACACTTATCACTCGCAAGATCGAGGTAATCGATGCTGCAGAAGACGGTGCGCGACTACTCCAAACGTGGAGATGCGTTATCAATCCCTAACCTGGTTGATGTTCAACAAGCTGCTTACGAGCGGTTTCTTCAGAAAAACCTTCCGCACGACAAGCGGGATCCGCACATGGGTCTCGAAGGTCTGCTCAAGGAAGTATTCCCTATTGAGTCTTACGACGGGAATATGCATCTGGAGTATGTGCATTACCGGCTGGACGAGCCGAGGTACACCCCCGACGAATGCCGTGAGCTACGGCTGACGTATGGGTTGCCTTTCAGAATCCGTGTGCGCCTGGTCCGCAAGGACGTGGCGGAGATCCCTGAGGAGGATATCTACCTCGGGGAGATCCCTGTGCTGATGGGTGGTGGCGAGTACATCATCAACGGTGCCGAGCGCGTGATCGTGAATCAGTTGCACCGGTCACCCGGTGTGGACTTCTCGATCGCTTCTGCTGAGGCGGACAGGCCGTTGCACTCCGCACGGATCATCCCGGACCGCGGTTCGTGGATCGAGCTGGAGGTGTCCAAGAAGGACGTGCTCCAGATGCGGATCGATCAGTCCACCAAGATCCCCGCGACGACTTTCATCCGTGCCATTGATGAGCAGTATTCGACCACCGATGCGCTGCTGCGGACGTTCTACGACGTCCAGACGATCAAGGCCGCGGAACTCAAGCCTGAACACTTTGTCGCTTCCCCGATCATCGACACGGAGACCGGCGAGGAGCTGGTCCCCATCGGTGCGCAGGTCGGCGAACACATCGAGCAGGTGCTTGCCAGCAAGCTCAAGAAGATCGACATCATCGCCAACCCCGGCGACCTGTTGATCCTCAACACGATTGCGGATGAGAAGCAGGCCGAGCTCGAGGGTGTGACCCTCACCGAGCACGAGATCTCGCTGCTGGCGCTCTACGCAAGGCTGCGTCCGGGCAACCCGCCTCAGGTTGATAAGGCCAAGCAACTCATCAACGAGAAGTTCTTTGACGAGAACCGCTACCGCCTGGGCAAGGTCGGGCGGTTCCGTATCAACCGTAAGTTCGACCTGGATGTCGATAAGGGCGAGATGAAGCTGCGGGCCGAGGACTTCCTGCAGGTCATCAAGTACATGCTGGACCTGCGTAACAACCGCAACAAGGCCCACATCGACGACATCGACCACCTAGGCAACCGGCGTCTGCGTACGCTGGACGAGTTGGCCGTGGAGGAGATGCGTAAGGGTTTCCTCAAGCTCAAGCGCACCGTGCAGGAACGCATGAGCGTCAAGGACCTGGACGAGCTTTCGAAGGTCGCCGACCTGGTGAACTCCAAGAGCATCAGCAGCGCGATCGACCACTTCTTCGGCCGCGGCGAGTTGTCGCAGGTCGTCGACCAGACCAACCCGCTTAGCCAGCTCACCCACGAGCGACGCCTGTCGGCGTTGGGCCCCGGCGGCCTGAACCGTAAGCGTGCGGGCTTCGA
>JAJDCX010000095.1 GCA_029260615.1 Phycisphaeraceae bacterium
CGGCACCGACCCCGCGAGGATATTCAGCACATCCCAGAAAGCTTCCGGCCGCTCCGGCATCACGCCGTTTTGGGTCAGAAACCAAATCGCTAACACCCCCATCACCACCGTCACCGCGCAGGTAGCCACGCCCTGCGTACCCGCTCGACGTGTCTTAGCTGCGTCATTCACAGATAGAAGTGTACCCCGGCGGCGAAGCTGTGTGTCAGGGGCGCGTCGCAGCCGGTTTGTCTTGCACCGATTCCGCTGAATTGGTCTCTGCGTCTGGATCGGGTCCCGGTGCTTGCTCCGGTAACTTGGTGGGCTCGGTCTTCGCCTCGGTGTCGTCTTCAAGATCGAATAGCCGCCTCAGTGCCGCGGCATAAAACCCAAGCGGCGCGTCGCCGTGGTGCTGGTTCAACTGGCTTAACGGCATGTGCAGGATCTTATTAACCAGCCGTTGGGTGTGTTCATCAAGCACGGCACCCAACGCCTCGGCGTCCGGCGAGTCTTGGTGCTGGGCGAGTTTCTTGAGCGTCCGTTCACCTTCCTCCTGGCCGATGTCGTGCAGCTTGGCACGCAGCTTACGGATGAGCTGCCCCAGGTCCGCGTGTGTGATCTGGCTCATGCAGGCCGTCACCGCGGCAGCGACGTGACGCTCGCAGTCCTGCGCCTGATCGCCGCGCTGCCCCAGGCTGTCCGCCACAACCGACTGCAGATCGTCGATGTTGTAGAGATACAGGTTGGTCATCGAACCGATCGCCGGGTCCGCGTCGCGCGGCATCGCCAGGTCGATCACGAACAACGGCCTGAACCGGCGCCGCTTGAGGATCGGCTTGAAACGCTTGGGGGTAAGGATCGGCTCGGGCGCTGCCGTGCAGGTCACCACGATGTCCGCCTCGATAAGCAACTCGTCGAGCTGCTCCCAGGGCCGAGCCCCACCGACGCTGGCCGGCAGGTGGATCGCCTCCGCCAACTCCGATGCGTTACGGTGCGTGCGGTTCGCCAACCACAACCGATGAGGCTTAAGCTCCATCATGTGTCGCAGCGTCAGCTTGGCGATCTCCCCTGCGCCGATCCCCAGCACCGTCTTGTCCGCGAAGTCGGCGAAAACCTGATGCGCCAAGTCCGCGGCAACCGACCCAACCGACACACGCCCCGCATCGATCCCCGTCTCCGTGCGTGCCTGCTTGGCGGTCGCGATCGCCTGTTGAAACACCCTGTGCAGCACCGGCCCAGCCGCGCCACAATCCCCAGCCGCTTGGTACGCACGTTTAACCTGCCCCAACACCTGTGGCTCACCGAGCACCATCGAGTCCAGCCCGCAGCAAACCCTAAAGAGGTGCGCCACCGCCTGGTCCTGCTCGCGATGGATCGACGCCGAGGCGACCTGATCCATCGGCACACCAAAGCGTCCCGACAGAAACGTGCGCAGGTCGTCTGCGTTGGGTTTTCCATGCAAAGGCCGGGCGACGTACAACTCAAAGCGGTTGCAGGTCGACACGATCACGCACTCGCACCCGGGGAACCGTTCACGGAACGCATCCATGTGTGATGAGGCATCACCACCTACCGCGAAGCACTCGCGCAACGTAACAGACGCCGTGCGGTGGTTGATCCCTGTGAACAGGACACGCATCAATCACCCTCCACGGGGTCTAAGACCGATGCCTTGGAGGCCGAACTCTTCGCCGGCAGGACAAGATTCGTAGTGTTCGTGTGGCCGGAACCGTTCGACACCGAGGCTGTTGGGGAAACCGGGGGGGCCGGGGGCAGGCTGGTGACAACAACATACGTCGCCAGCAGCAGCACGATCCCGATGATACTCAGCCACGCCGCCCGTCGGCCACGGAACCCGCTGGCGTACCGCACGTTCATCAACACCGCGTAGATCCCCCAGGCCAGCGTCGCCAGCACGATCTTGGGAGCGAACCACCACCCCGCAGGCAGCGGCGTGTCGCCATCGCTGATGACCACGACTCCGCTGACCAGGCCCAGCGTCAACAGCACAAACCCAAGCGTCGCCGAACGGATGATCGTGTTCTCAAGCGCCTCCAGGCTCGCCAGCCTCCCCAGCCCGCCGAGGTTTTGTTTACGCTTCAGCCGGGCCTGCACATAGAGATACATCCCCCCAGCCATCGCCGCTACGCCGCAGAACCCGGTCCCTAAATACACCCCGGTCAGATGCACACCCCGCCAAACCGGATGCAGCGTGGGCAGGTCAAATGGGTGGTACGTCCACGCCGACGCGCAGATCGCCCAGCCCAGGATGAACGTCAGCACCGGCAAGGCAAACGACGACAGCCCCACCAGCCTCGCCCGGCTCTGAATAAACAGCACCGCCCCCGCCAGCATGAACGACATCAACAACAGCCCATCCCGATGCGACGTCACCGGCTGCCAGCCCCCATCCCTCAGCCAGAACCGCGCGAACATCCCCAGCGTGGTAAGCATGATGACCGCCACGATCACCCTTTGCATCACGCTCGCTAACACCGGCCGACCCGGGTGACCCGATGGGCTTAACCGCCGCAACGCACCGAACGTCGCATAGACAGACAAGACCGTCATCGCTAACAATATCAACGTCGTGATCGGGTTCGCCAGGTTCATGGGTGTGCGCTTATGGGGGTATGGGCCGAGCTTCTTATCAGTCCGCGTCTTGTGTCTGTGTCAGTGCCTTGAAATAGTCCAGCACCGCCTCTTCGCCCTGGTCTTTCAAAAGCGCCATGGCCTGGGGATCGGCCAGTCTTTTCAGCCGGGCATGACGCTGGTCCACATCGGCGAACCGTTCCCGCAGTATAGACCTGAAGGGCGAAGCCAACTCAATCAGCCTGGGCCAGTCCGGGTCCAGTGCATCCGACAACGCCCGACGGATCGCCGCCGCCGCGCTCGCAGACGTCCCGCCGGTATCAACCGCCAGCGTAACCGGGCCGTGGCGCTCGTGTGCCGGGACCGTGAAATCCCCAGCCCCCAAGCCATCCGCCCGATTGACCAAAACGCCAGCCAACTCCGCTTCCCGCGCAGCCATTTGGTTCACCTTCGGGTTGTTGCTTGCGATAATCACCAATCGTGCATTTTTAAGATCACCGTGCCGGTAGGGGCGTTCCAAGCGATCCAAGGCCAGGGCCGACAACTCCGGCCCAATGGCGGGCGAGATCACCGTAACTTCCCCACCCGCCGCCAGCAGGGCCCTCGCCCGACGCAACGCCACAGGCCCGCCACCGATGATGACGCATCGCTTGCCCTGGATATCCAGCATGACCGGGAGCTTTGGCATGGGAGTTAGTGTATCCCCTCTAGGGTTTGCATCAATAATCCTCCCCACGACCCCTCGCTGTTATCATGCCCACATGCCCGACCTCTGGGAGCAAACCCGCCAGGACCACCTCCGTGCCGCCCAGCCCCTGGCCGTGCGCATGCGCCCACGCTCCCTGGACGAATTCGCTGGCCAGGCCCACTTCCTGGGTGAAGGCAAACTCCTGCGACGCATGCTCCAGGCCGACCGACTCACCAGCGTCATCTTCTACGGCCCACCCGGCACCGGCAAAACCACACTCGCCGAACTCATCGCCGCCTACACCAAGCGACACTTCGACCGCGCCAACGCCGCCGCCATCGGCGTCAAAGACGTCCGTGACATCCTCCTCCATGCACGCAAACGCCTCGAAAACGACGGCCGACGCACCATCTTCTTCCTCGACGAAATCCACCGCTTCAACCGCGCTCAACAAGACGTTCTGCTCGGCGACGTCGAACGCGGCGTCATCACACTCATCGGCGCAACCACCGAAAACCCTTTCTTTGCCATCAACTCCCCCCTGGTTAGTCGGTCCCAGGTCTTCCAGTTCCAGCCGCTGGACCTGGACGCTATCACCGGCCTCATCAACCACGCCCTGAAAGACCCCGAACGCGGCTACGGCCAACTCAACATCCAACTCGACCAAGACGCACTGGCACACTGGGCCACCGCCTGCGACGGCGACGCCCGTCGAGCACTGACCGCATTAGAAATCGCCGTCCTCTCCTCCTCCCCAACCCCCAATCCCCAACCCTTAACCCCCACCCCCATCCACATCACCCTCGCCACCGCCGAACAATCCATCCAGCAAAAAGCCCCCGTCTACGACGCCACCGGTGATGGCCACTACGACGCCGCCTCCGCACTCATCAAATCCATGCGCGGCAGCGACCCCGATGCCGCCATCTACTGGCTCGCAAAAATGCTCCACGCCGGCGAAGACCCCCTATTCATCGCACGCCGCATCGCCATCCTCGCCAGCGAAGACGTCGGCAACGCCGACCCCCAGGCCATCCAGGTCGCCGCCGCCGCCTACGACCTCACCCACCGCATCGGCATGCCCGAGTGCAAATACGCGCTCGCCCAGGCCGTCACCTACCTCGCCACCGCTCCCAAGAGCAACGCCGCCACACTCGCGATCGGTGCTGCCATGACCGACGTCCACCACAACCGCACCCTCCCGATCCCCAAAGCCCTCCGCGACGGCCACTACGCCGGTGCCAAACAACTCGGCAATGCACAGGGGTACAAGTACGCACACGACTCCGACACCGGCTTCGTCGATCAGGACTACCTCGGCATCGACAAAACCTTCTACCACCCCACCGACCGCGGCTACGAAAAAACCATCCGCCAATACATGCAATGGATCGACGACCAACGCGCCAAACCCAAAATACCCGACCAGGAAAAAGCCCCCACCTGATCCCCATCTCCCCAGCCCAGACGGCTTTATCTCCCGTCAGCCAATACCCCCACGTTGGCGTAACACCCCCAATCGTGCCGAAATAACCCCAAGGGGATAGACTACACACGCGTCCGATGTCATACACAGGCCAGGGATTGGCCCACACCGGCCAGGAAGGTCAGCATCATGGTCCTCAGTTCACAAACACCACGCGCAGGTTCATCCCGACAGTACATGTCCTCCAGGCCCAGCCCAGGCATCAAATGGCGATGGATCGTCGCCGCGCTGGCCATCGGACTTGCCTCGATGTACATCTTCGTCTGGTCCGCCGACGACACCGGCCCAAACGTCACACAACCCTCTACGGCGCAGGCGGGCCAACCCGCAGGCCAAAACGCATACGCCACCACCGCACAACAGCAAGCCCAGCCTCCCACCTCCACCAAAGACATGTCGCCCGCCCCCATACTCGGCGCAGCCACACCCGCTCAAGACGCCGTCGTCCAGACCATCCGTATCGGTGAAACAGACTCCGCCTCGCTTACCACACCCAACCCACAGCGTGCCCAAGCGGCCCCGTCACAAGCCACCCCCGCTAACCCGCCCCGTACCACCTCCGGCCCAACCTCCTCCCACGCCGGCGCCCAACTCAACCGCGGCATGAATATGATCCGTGAAGGCCGACTCGTCCAGGGACGACGCGAACTCAGTCAACTCCTCTTCGCGGACGACGCCAGCATCTCACCGCTGGACGCACAATCCATCCGCGACACTCTCGCCAGCGTCAACAAACAACTCGTCTTCTCAGACGAGATCATCCCCGGGGACACCCTCGCCGAATCCTACCTCGTCCAGTCCGGCGACTACCTCTCACGTATCGCGCCTCGATACGGGGTCCCTTACCAGTTCATCGAACGCATCAATCACGTCAAGGCCGAACGCCTACAGGCCGGCAAACCCATCAAAGTCATCAAAGGCCCATTCCACGCACGCATCAGCAAAAGCAACTTCCGTATGGACATCTACGCCCTGGACCCCGACGGCCAACCCCTCTACATACGCAGCTTCCCCGTAGGTCTGGGCAAAACGGACTCCACCCCCAACGGTGCCTTCATCATCCAGTCCAATTCCAAAGTCACAAACCCCTCCTGGCGCAACCCGCGCACAGGCAAGTTCTATCCCAAGGACGACCCCAACATCCCCATCGGGGAGTTCTGGCTCGCCCTCCAAGGCACCGAACCCAACACCGAATCCGCCACCGGATACGGCATCCACGGCACCAACGACCCCCAATCCATCGGACGACAAGCCTCCATGGGCTGCATACGCATGCGCGACCAGGACATCGAACTTGCCTACAACATGCTCGATGGCGGTAACAGCACCGTTCAAATCAACTGGTGACTCATATCACAACCCCGTGTAGCACCGAATCGATGACCCGCGCATCGCCCGAGAAACCCAATTCGCCTAACCAGTGCACTGCATCTCAGATGAACACGCGGGTATGAGTCAGTGTGCAGACAACCCCATCCCCTGTCCCCCACAACAGATACGCTGACAACCCAGGTAAGTTGGGATATCTGTATACGACCCTTTGCCCCCTGGGTCTGTTCTGCTTGAGAAAAACAGTAAAAAAAACAGCACAATTTCGCTTTGTAACGGTTGATTATTCAATCCAGAGGGTTATATTATAAGTGCAGATCGCGGAGGGGTGAACGGAGGAGGAGAAACCACCGCCACCAGAGTAACCGCACGAGTCCTATACGGGCTTGTTGTCTACTCGCATCCGCACACTGCAACGCCGCCTCTGGAGGGGAATCCGTATGGGGCGCGCGTTTACGCACGGACATCCCTGCCCGTGTGACCTTAGGATTCTGTGATACTTACCCAGTCTTGCCGACTCCGGCAGGATTGATCGTATCTCAACTAAGCTTTCTCCCCTCCGTGGTGACCGGGCGCGAGATATCGCCCCGGCCGCCTTTTTTATGCGCCTAACGCGCAGCAATACCACACACTTCTTTTCTCTAACCCCTCCGGCCAGCTTTGTGCGCACAAAAGCGCCCCTTTTCAAAGCTAAAACCCCTACTAATTCATATTTTCTCACCCCCTGCCCCCGCCTGAACTTACATGTAATCGCCGCCCCCCTTAAACCACTTCTGTGCGCACAAACGTGACGCACCGTCCAAGAGTGGAGGCGCAACTTATCCCCGGTGTAACACCCGGGGGCGGGGGGTGCCTGCCGACAACCTCACGACGACGATCGACAGCTACCCTGAGTATCCAAAGATTAAAAGGACCGGGACTCGAGGGCTCCCCCGCCCCCGGAAACGTTCGAATGAAAGTTCGAATACTTCCGGGGGCGGGGGCTTGGTAGCGGACCGTCCCGGCCAGATGGCGGATCACAGCACACGGGCTAGACCCGGTCCCAACGATCCCCTGGCTGCCGCTACCGCCGGAGCATCGTGAGGACCGCGTAAAACCCATTAGGGCTTTCTTAAAAAAACCCTAACAGTCAAAACAGAAAACACTGACTATAGAGGTAAAACCAACCACAGAAACACGGAGAAATTAAAAGACAATGAAGTGATCCGTTACACGAAGCGCTGCGACTTGTCGCGTCCCCTGCTTAATCGGTGTCATCTGCGCAATCTGCGGACACCTCCCCTCCGATGCCTTTTTTGTCCCTCGGCGTTCTCTGCTGTGAAATCTTCTCCACCCGTCACGCTATCACGATCACCGACCGATTCGCTTGCGTCCCCCGGCCACGCGCGGTGGCCCCAGCACGTCCGGCCAATACGTCATCTCTACCGCCTCCAACACCGCTGGATCAATACGCCCATGCTCCGGCTGCGCGCCCACCGGATCGACTTGTGGCACCACACCCAGCGTCTTCACCCCCGTCAACTTTTCAAGCCAGACACGGTTACTTGCGATCGAAGGGTCATCCGTCTCGATCGGGTCCACGATGTATCCATTAATCACCAGCCCCGCCACACGGCAACCCGCATGCTTGAGAAGACGTGCGGTCATCGCTGTGTGATTCAATGTCCCAAGCCCGGCACGCGCGACAATCACCACCGGATACCCAACCGCCACGATAAAATCCAGCACCGTATACCTCGGCAAACTTGGGTCCAACGGCACCATCAACCCGCCGACCCCTTCAATCAACAACGCATCGGACTCGCGCTCCAGCAACGCCAGGCTCCGCCCAAGTGTTTCCCAGTCGATCGGCTCGCCGGATTCCTGCGCCGCTACCGCCGGCGCAAGCGGGGCAGAAAACCGGATCGGATTAATCACATTCAACGGCTGCTTGCAGTCCGCAAAATGCGCCAACGCCTCGGCATCCTCATGCACAAGACCCTCGCGATCATGCCGACATCCGCTGGCGAAAGGCTTGCTCACCCCAAGCCGAGCCCCCGGGGCCTGCCGCCTGATCGCCGCCGCAATCGCGCAGGCAATAAGCGTCTTGCCCACCCCCGTGTCCGTCCCGGTGATGAACAGCCCCGGCTTGGTCCCTTGTAAAAATGCTTCGTGCATAACCTATGATAACCGGGCTCAAGAGTGGCGTAAGGATATGAATAGCAACAGGCTAGGCGAATTGATGGTGCCTTGAGGTTGTATCGGCACGCTGGAGAAATCGTGGAATATGAGATTGAATCTCAATAAGCTTGCAAACGACCAATCACTCTGATAGAGTATCCTTAAATTGACACTCAGTCTCAACAAAGGAGAGGCCATGCCCAGCTCTTTAAGAACTATCAAAGTCACACGGAACGGATCCACCACTTTGTTTGCCGGTCCTCAAAGGAATATCCCAGGTTCCCGGGTTACAGGATTTACCCTGATCGAACTTCTGGTGGTGATCTCCATCATCGCGCTGCTGGTGGGGATCCTTCTCCCGGCGCTGGGTGCGGCACGCCGATCGGCGATGTCGATCAAGAGTGTCAGTAACCTTCGGCAGGTCGGCATCGGTCTTGCCACCTACACCACCGAACGCAAGGGCTTTTACCCGATCCACTCCTCCTCAATCTCCAAGATCGCCGGCGTCAAGCCGCGCTGGGCAGACTACATCTTCCCTTATCTCAACAACGTCGATGTTTACCGCAGTCCCAATCTGGACGAGCGTGAGATCGTCGAACTTATTAAGCCCTTCTGGCACGAAGTCAGCACAACCGACGCCGAGGCCGCGGTGCGCTTAGGGGCCGGGGTGCCTCAAGCGGTGATCCCTAACGACCCCGCTGTGCATGGCGGGTACGGTTACAACTTCCAATATCTGGGCAACGCACGCTCATCGGTCATGTTCAACGGCCGAGAGTCCAACCTGCTCGCTCCCTCCGACACCGTGGTTGTCGGCGACACCACCGGGTCGGCTAAGAACGGCAAGCCCGGCGACGGTGGGGCGGCCGCCTACGCGCTGGACCCGCCGCTGGGCTCGGCACGCGGCAGCGGTAAGGGCTCCTACTACGAAGGTGGCGGCGACGAGAACGCAGGCACCTACGACCCTGACTTTAAGTACGCCCTCCGCTCGGCCCCCGCCGAGCGCAACAACGGGCAGGCAGGTTTTGTCTTCGCCGACGGCCACGGCACGAACCTGTCGCGGGCCCAGATCGACGACTTTGACCAGGACGGTATTGCTGACAACGGCTACTGGAACGGCCT
The DNA here is from genome assembly GCA_029260615.1 of Phycisphaeraceae bacterium. Classification (GTDB taxonomy): domain Bacteria; phylum Planctomycetota; class Phycisphaerae; order Phycisphaerales; family Phycisphaeraceae; genus JAJRRS01. Next base: position 9,354 of record JAJDCX010000095.1, read on the forward strand.
GGGTAACGCGAACAAACGTTGACCTGTAGCCATACACCGCGCGGGTTCTGATAACACCGACAAACATTGGGTGTTGCACTATTGAAGTTCGACCTTGAAGTGTCGCAGTTGCGCCTGCTGTCGCGTGTTGGTCCACAACGCCTCGATAAGTGTGTAGATGACCTGGAGTGTCGGCTGATAGTTTGTGTCGGCCTCGCGGTCCATCAGCCTTGAGGTTCTTTGCAAGAGACGCCAGGCGACGTCCTCGGTGAGCCGACCAACCAGCAGCAGGGCGCGTGCCCGCTCCAATCGATGACGCAGCGCCAGGATGTCGCGTTCGTTGACCATCGGTCCTCGGCTTGAGGTGTTTACGCTGGTGTCTGCCGGTGATTACGCACAGGGTCCGTATAACCAATTGGATGATACAGCCGTCACCGCCGCAAGGGGAATGCGGTGGGTTCACACGACCAGCAGGTTGAGTTGTGCCGCCTATAGCGGTGGTAACGGTTGTGCGGGTTGTGACGGTTATGCCGGTGTTACCGGTTGTTTCTGCGGGTTTAGGCTTGGGTGGGTGGGCCTTGCCGATAACCGCCGCTGCTTATCGCGCCCTGTGGCGATCGTGGCCCGACCGGCTTGGGCTTGCCGATTTAATGGGTAACTGGCACGCCTGTCGGGTGTGCTCCATTGAACAGGTCACCACGGAGACAACGATCATGATCGAGCAAAAAGACGTTGACACACTTCTGGCCGAGCTGGAAGCCATGCGTGCGACATTGGTCCGTGACCGCGAGGCGGTCAAGCCCAAGCTCGACGAGATGATCGCCAAGGCCCAGCAGATGCGCAATAGCGCCGCCGGCGGTAAGTTTGAGGCTTCGGTCACCAGTGTTCATGGTTTGCTGGAATCGCTCCGTGCAGGGGTCCAGGCCCAGACCCGGCTGAACAAGGCGGCCGCCTGACCCCTCTTGTGGACGCTTTGGCGTCTGCTTGAATCAAGTCAAACACACTTTGACCACGTGCCCCCGATAGCCGGCACGTGGTTTTTCGCTGCGTTCTGTAAGCGGCCTGGTGGAATAATCCCGGTCGAATTGGGATTGGAACCTAGGTGCAGCCGCATGGTTGTGTTTGGCTGTCGTGTGATCGCTTGTGGGATGGCCCCCCGGGCATCAACTCAAGCCTATAAGGTTACTGGCCGGACCCATCTGGGGACGATTGGCAAGATATTGACGGCCTGGGTCACGACTCTCCCCGTTGCGGCCGTTCTGGCGGGACTGACTTGGCACCTGTTGGGCGGGTAGCGTTTGCCCGGGCCGTTTGCCCGGCTATGATTGAGCCACACCGAACTCACTCGGCCGCCACGACTGCGTGCCGCACCGGGACTTAAGGACTTAATAGCATGAGTGATTCGTACAACGAAAATAACGGCCAAAACGGCAGCGCCGCGGTGGCGGCACAGGTTGGATTCAACGTCGAGCAGGTCGTCAAAGATCGCTACGGGGCTGGGGCCAACCAGCGCGAGGCGGCGTTGTGCTGCCCGACCTCCTACGACGCTTCGTTCCTGAAGATACTCCCCCAGGAGATCATCGACCGTGACTACGGCTGCGGCGACCCGTCCGAGCACGTCGGCGAAGGTGAGACCGTCCTGGACCTGGGTTCCGGCGGGGGGAAGATCTGTTACATCCTCTCGCAAAAAGTTGGCGCGTTAGGCCAAGTGATCGGCGTGGATGTCAACGATGAAATGTTGTCTCTGGCCCGCCAGTACCAGGGCGAGATGGCGCAGAAGATCGGGCACGACAACGTCAACTTCTTCAAGGGCAAGATCCAGGACATGTCCCTTAACCTGGATAAGGCCGAGGCCTGGTTGAAAACCAAACCCGTGACTGATACCGCCAGCCTCGCGTTGTTTGAGGCGGAGTGTGATCGGCTGCGGCGCGATGAGCCGATGATCCCCGACAACTCGGTAGATGTGGTGGTATCTAACTGTGTGTTGAACCTGGTTGCCCCGGCCGAAAAGCAAAAACTGTTCGCCGAGATTTTTCGTGTGCTTAAGCGCGGGGGCAGGGCGGTGATCTCCGACATCGTTTGCGACGAACCACCAACCCAGAAGATCCTGGACGACCCGGATTTGTGGAGCGGTTGTATTTCAGGTGCGTTTGGTGAGGCCGAGTTTCCCCAGATGTTTGAGCGGGCTGGGTTCCACGGCATTGATCTTCTTAAGCGTGAAGAATCACCCTGGCAGACGATCGATGGCGTTGAGTTCCGTTCCGTGACGATCCGTGCTTACAAAGGCAAGCAGGGCCCGTGCATGGACCGCAACCAGGCCGCTGTTTACCTTGGGCCGTGGAAGCAGATCCAGGACGACGACGGCCACACCTATTTCCGTGGCGAGCGTATGGCGGTGTGTGACAAGACATTCAAGCTGTTGACCGATCCCAAGGGCCCCTACGCCGGTCAGTTTGTGGGCATTGAGCCGATGACCGAAGTCCCGATGGATCAGGCTAAGGCTTACGACTGTCACCTAAACGCCATCCGCGATGCCAAGACGACCAAGGGGCAGAGTTACCGCGGTAATATCCCGGTAGACAATTCGGGGGATTGCTGCTCAACTCAGGGTTGCTGCTGACATGAGGCGACGGCTCCAACTTGGTGTGCTGTGCCTGCTGCTGTTGACGGCGGGATGGATCACCATGACAAGCAACGCCGCCAACGAGGTTCATCCTCACGCTGACGAATTAAAAAACGCCGACGGTTCCTGGCGGTTTACCAATAAACTGGTGGATCAGACCAGCCCGTACCTCTTGCAGCATGCGCACAATCCAGTGGACTGGCACCCCTGGGGGCAAGCGGCGTTCGATGAGGCACGCAAGCGAGGTGTCCCGATTTTTCTGAGCGTGGGGTACTCGACCTGCTACTGGTGCCACGTCATGGAGCGGCAGGTCTTTGAGAACCCGGAGATTGCTGCGCAGATGAACGAGCTGTTTGTTTGCATCAAGGTCGATCGTGAAGAGCGGCCGGATGTGGACGACATCTACATGATGGCGACGCAGTTGATGACCGGCTCGGGCGGCTGGCCGATGAGTGTTTTTCTGACACCGTCGGGTGCTGCGGGCGAAGACGATCCGGGGCTCAAACCATTCTGGGCAGGGACGTACATCCCACCGACTCCCCAGTACGGCCGACCGGGATTCCCGCAGATACTCGACGGTCTGTCGCGTGCCTGGCATGAACAACGCGATGATGTCGTCGAGCAGGCGGACCGCCTCGCCTCGGCGGTGAGTGAGGCATTGCTTAAGCACGGCGAGCCGGGCCCGGTTGATGCTTCGATGATCCAGTCCGCTACGGATCAACTCCTGAATATGTTCGACCGCGAGTACGGCGGGTTCGGGGGGGCGCCGAAGTTTCCGCAGCCGGCGTACCTGCAATTCCTGTTGGGGGTCTACGAGAATAATCCGTCAGACCCGCTTTGGCAGGTCATTGGGCACACGCTGGACCAGATGGCGCGCGGCGGGATGTATGACCAGGTCGGCGGGGGGTTTCACCGCTACTCCACCGACGAGCGCTGGCTGGTCCCGCACTTTGAAAAGATGCTCTACGACAACGCCCAGCTTGTCGAGCTTTATGCGCGGGTGATCGACAAGAAGCCGACCGACGCCAGCGCCGCGTTGTACCAGCGGGTTATCCGTGAGACATGTGATTACGTTTTGCGTGAGATGACCGATCCGACCGGAGCGTTCTGGTCCGCACAAGATGCGGAGGTGAATGCACGCGAGGGTGAGAATTATGTCTGGACACAAACGCAGGTAGCGGATGCGATCAGTGATCCGGGGCTTGCCGAGTTGGCGATCAAGATGTACGGCCTGGACAAGGGCACTAACTTCCAAGACCCGCATCACGACGATGCCGATCCTGCGAACGTCCTGTTCCTGCCCCGCCCGTTGGCGTTGCTCAGTGCCGAGACAGGTGACGAGATGTCGGCACTACTGGAGAAGCGGCGAGAGATTAACCAGATCCTCAAGGCGATCCGCGATCAGCGTGACCAGCCGATCACGGATGACAAGGTATTGCTGGGTTGGAACGGGATGATGATCGCGGCGCTGGCCGATGCCGGGCGTGTTTTGGATGAGCCGGCTTACACTGACGCCGCCGCTGGGGCCGCCGAGGCGATCCAATCGCACATGGCCACCGATGACGGCGGGCTCTACCGCACGATGCGTCAAGGTGAGGCGAAAATCCCCGGGTTCCTCGAAGATTACGCCTGGTTTGTCCACGGCCTGCTGGCATTAAACCACGCACAGCCCGATGAAACCAAGTGGCTGGATATGGCGAAGCGTTACACCCTTGTCGCCACCGAACGTTTCGCCGCCGAGTCCGGCGGGTACTACGACACCCTTGCCGACCAGCGTGATTTGTTTGTGCGGGTCCGTGGCTCGTATGACGGCGCGGTCCCCAGCGCCAACGGGCGGATGATCCACAACCAACTAGACCTCTACGAGTTGACCGGCGAAGCCCGCTGGCTTGACCGTGCGGAGAAAGACCTGCGTAGCTTTGCCGAGCCGCTTGCCCGAAGCGGCGCGGGGATGGTTCAGATGCAGGCCGCGCTGCTGCGTGCGTTGGAACTCGACCCGGCACGCTTCGTCGAAAAGACGCCAAAGCTAACACAAGACGATGCGTCAGATAAACCCGTCACGGCCAGCATCGATCCCGCGGCGATCCGGTTTGTCGAGGGTGTGGCCGAGGTGACTGTCACGCTTGATATCGGTGATGACTTCCATATCAATTCACACACCCCAAGCGAAGCGTTGCTGATCCCCACCACACTGACGCTGGCGGATGCCGGTGGGTATGAGTTGGACGTGCGGTTCCCCGAGCCGGACTTACAGACCTATGCGTACGCGGACCAGCCGCTTTCCGTCTTCCATGGAAAGGTCCAGGTCAAGGCCACCCTCCGTCAAACTTCAGACGCTGCCGGGAACCTCCCGCCCAATGCGGCGTTGCTGCTGAGGTACCAGGCCTGCACGAACACCGCCTGCCTGGCCCCGGTTACAGAACGTCTGCCATTGACGGTCCCCGATGAGTGACGCGCCGGTTGCCGCTATGATCCCCGCATGATCGACACCCATTGCCATCTGACCTACGACGGCCTGCACGAGCGGGTTGATGATGTGATCGCTGACGCCGTAGCGGGGGGGGTTGATCGGATGATTACGGTCGGCACGGCCCCTGCCGACGCACGTAAAGCCATCGCGCTGACTCGGCGATTCGACAATATCTATGCGACTGCCGGTTTGCACCCGCACTACGCCGGGGATTGGTCCAACCCGACGTTGCTTGTCGAAACCCTGCGAGAGTTAGTCGCGGACCCGAAGGTTGTGGCGCTGGGGGAGATGGGTTTGGATAAGCATTACCCTGATCCGCCGATGAAGATGCAACGTGCGGCGTTTGCTGCGCAGCTTGAGTTAGCGAACGAACTCTCCAGCCTTCCGATCATCATCCATAACCGTGAAGCCACCGACGACACCCTCGCCATGATCGCCGACTTTGGAATCCCCGGCGAACGCTTCGTCTTCCACTGCTTCACCGGCACACCGGACGAGATCGACAAGATCCTCGCCATCGGCGCGATGGTCAGCTTCACGGGGATCATCACTTTCAAGAACGCTACCGCTATAGCCGAGGCCAGCGACCGCGTTCCGCTTGATCGGTTGATGATCGAGACCGACTCGCCTTACCTGGCCCCCGAGCCGCACCGGAAGGTCAGGCCTAACGAGCCGAAGTACGTTGTGCATGTCGCCGAGTTTTTAGCGAAGCGGCGCGGGATGTCTGTCGCGGAGTTTACCGCTGTGGTCGATGACAACGCGGAGCGGTTCTTCGGCATCAGCGTTTGTTGAGAGCATCGATGAGTATGCGATAATGGTGTTCTTCGATCGGCGGTAACGGCAGTTCGATAGAGTTTTCCTGCCCTTCATTGATATTGAAGGTCACCTGATTCATTTCTGACTGGATGTAACCGTAACCATTTGGGGACGGAATGTTCGGTGGCGGTTGTGTTACGTACCACATCCTCATTTTATATTCGCCTGCGGGCAGCGTGAGCGGAAGATTTGTGACGGGGGTGATCAACCCAGATGCTTCCGATGGATCGTCCGTCGTCAAGTGGATGTTTGTTTTGTGGTTAACAAACGACTCCCATTCCGATACAACTTGGTAACGGTATTCCGAAGGCGACATTGTAATCGTTTTCAATGACTGGACCTCAGTCCGGTTAGCGATCAACTCCCAATGCTGTGGCGTCGACCATGTGCCGCTATCTGCGGTTTTTATTGGCTTTGACGTGAAGAGGTAGATGAACTGGGCATCCTGTAACTCTGGATAATCGGGCCATTCGAAAGTAAATGACACTTGGCCCGCTGGTTTAATGGGTGGCTGTTGGACCGTGAGTGTGCGATCCTCCCCCGGCCTCAGTACCAAGTTGTCTTCACCGATGAAGTACTGCCAGCCCTCCTGACCCTCGATCCACATTTCGTATCCGGTCCCGGTTCGGATCGGGTCTATCTTGACTCGGCCGTCGTTGTCGGCCTCGAATTTTAGATCGAGGTCTGTATCAGAACTATACATCTTGCCTTTGATCCTGACCGGGTGGCCCGCGAGCGGGTTGCTTTGCGCATCAAGCAACGTGATTGTAAGCGAGCCCCATTCCGGCGAGGCCGGCGGTGCGACGACACGGGTCTGTGCCGCTTTCATTTCTTCTCTCATGGTTTGTATGAGTTCGACCTGGATCATCACCACGAACGCGCAGAACAGAATGACTACGACCACCGTGACGATTCCGAGACTCCAGAGGATGCGTGTTTTCATGATCCGCTCCTTCATCGCGTCCCACCAGAGTTGGCGGGCGATCTTGGGGATGTCGCCGAAGCGCTGGATAGCGGATCGGCGGGCCTGGGTCTCGTCCTTGCCACGCAGCAACTCGCGTTGCACGGCACAGTCCAAATGGTCGTTCAGCTCGTCGGTGATGTCGCTGCGCAGTTCGGCCGGCTCGTCGTCGCGCGGTGGGGGGAGGCTTTCGACGATCGGGTCTGACGCACTCATGTCGCGGCCCTCAGCACGCTATTGACACTTTCGGAGAACCGAGACCAGTCCTCGCGTTTCTTCTCAAGTGACCGTTTGCCGGCTGGGGTGAGTTTGTAGTACTTGCGCCGCCGACCCTGGTCCGACTCGCTCCATGTGGCACTGAGCAGTTTCTGCCGCTCCATCCGGTGCAGCGCGGGGTAGAGGCTGCCTTCTTTAAGCTCGAAATAGCCGTCCGATCGGCTCATTACCGCCTGGGCGATCAGGTACCCATACGTCGGGCCTTCCGACACCACGTCAAGGATCAGCATCTCCACCGTCCCCCATAGCAATCTCGAATCCATGACAGGCTCCATACATTGAGGGTCTATGCATAAGGGTAGAGCGTCTATGTATGGGTGTCAAGCATCAGGCACGTATTTTGTCATATTTCTTTAGGACACGTCCATTAATTGAGTGGCGTGGGTTCAAATAGCCGCCGGTTTACAGTCGGCTGGTTCCGTAGTTACTAAAGGTGCGGCTGGTAAGATCGCAATCGACGGGGTGATGCCGACGCACAAAAAAACCCGTCATGTGTGACGGATTTGTGTGCGTGTGAATGTGGTGTGGGGTACGGGTGGCCGGGGAGTGGCGATACCACCGTCGGCTTTGTGGCAGACGGGAGTGGTTTGTTTAGGCGGCCTGCATCCCGCTGTGGTTGATGTAGATGTTCAGTCGTTGGCGGTCGATGTCGTGGTTGAAACGTGTGAAGGTCATGCCCATGCGTGTGGGGCCGACTTCCTGGTCGTCGTGCATGCGGACGATTCGGCCTGTGGCGTGGAAGGTGATCTGGTGTGTGCCCGGTAGCATGCCTCGGACCTCGACCTCGGTGCCGGCGGGGAGTGGTGAGTCCAACTCGAACCGCATGCCGGAGCTGCTGATGTCGTAGATGTGCCCGGTCCAGCGGTAGCGTTGGTCACCGACGTGTCGGACCCGCAGGAGGGTGTACATCGCAGGGAGCCTTAGGCGTGGGTTGCTTCGGGCTTCGGCGTTGTTGTCTGCGGTGTCGGGCATTGTTGGCTCCCTGATGTTTTAGATGTCTTGTAGGGTTGACATCGGCTGGTCCGGGGGCGCGGTTTAGGCGATATCGGGGGGTTACAGGGGTAAATTGTGATTGCTATAGCACCGGCCCGGTGGTGGCCGATAACACGGTTATGCCCCGAGTCAGACCTACCAAGCCCGTTTCGATCGACCTTCAACACCTGAACACGGCACCGTCCTCACCGACGGCAGACGGTCTTCAGGGCTCGCGCGTGCTGCTGGTTGGCACGGCTCGAGCCAGCGCCCAGCTTTATCACACCTTGGGTGGGCTTGAGCCCAAGCCCCATGTGGTTGGATGCGTGTTGATTGATCCATCAGCTAAGGGTGCCGGGGGGAATGCGGTGGGGGCTGCGATGGGCTGCCGTGTGCTTGGGGGCATCGACCACCTCCTGGATATATGCGATTCCTCCAAGGCCGACCGTGTCCTGGTGAGCATGCCCATCTCGATGCCCAAGCGCACCGCGATCGTGGCGGACGTGCTGACGCAGAAGGGGATCTCCTGGCAATTCATGCCGACCCTTGAAGACCAACTGGCGGGCCTGACCCCCGCCCCCGGAGTTGCCCCCGGAGTTGCCCCCGGAATAGACCCCGGAGCCGCTTCGCCCAACGCCCGGTCAGAAGCCACTGCACAGGTCTCTGCACAAGTGGGTGGGCCCGGTTGGCAGCTTGACCTGGCCCAACTCATTGACCGTCAGCCCAGGCCTTTGGACGAGGGACCGATCCGCGACTGCCTGGCAGGGAAGGTCGTGTTGATTACCGGGGCCGGCGGTTCGATCGGGTCGGAGCTTGCCCAGATCGTCTGCCGATTCAACCCTGCCAAGCTGGTTATGGTTGAACGTGCGGAGAACGCGCTGTTTCAGATCGACAGTGAGATCGCACGCCGATTCCCCGATCAGGAACGCCACGCCGAGTTGCACGATGTGACCCACGCGCCGCACACGCTGGATCTGGTCGACCGCCATCAGCCGGACGTGATTTTCCATGCCGCTGCGCACAAGCACGTCCCCATGATGGAGGACCACCCCTCCGCGGCGATCGAGAACAACTTCTATGGCACACGTTCCATCGCCGATGCTGCACACACCTGTGGCGTCCGCCGATTCGTGATGATCTCCACCGACAAGGCGGTCAACCCTTCGTCTGTTATGGGCGCAAGCAAGCGTTTGGCGGAGCTCTACATCCAGCACGAGAACCGGCTGAGCCCGACGATCTATTCGATGGTCCGCTTCGGCAACGTGTTGGGCTCAGCCTGCAGCGTCTTGCCTATCTGGTCCAAGCAGATCGCTCAGGGCGGGCCCGTCACGGTGACCCACCCGGACATGACCCGTTACTTCATGACGATCCCCGAGGCCGCGGGGCTTGTGTTGCAGGCCGGCGCCTACGCTAAGGGCGGCGAGGTGTTTTTGCTTGATATGGGTGACCCCGTAAACGTCATGCAGCTCGCCGAGCGTTATCTCCGCCAGCAAGGCCTGACGCCTAACGAGGACATCCAGATCGTCATCACCGGCGTCCGCCCCGGCGAAAAAATGTTCGAGGTCCTGGCCTACGAGGGCGAAGGCATGACCCCGACGCCGCACCCTTCGATCCGCATCTGGGAATCCACGCCCCCCGACAGCGCCCGGCTCCAGCAGATCGCACTCACCTTCGACCGCATGCGAGAAAAGAACGGCGGGCACCAACACGCCTGGCGCGGCATCGGCAAAGACACCATCCTCAATGCACTGCGCAACGCACTGCCGGAGATGGTGGAGTCGGCGGCGGGGTGATTAATGTCGATGCAAATCCGATGGAACAAGGTTAAGTGGCGCGTGGCTACGGTCGCATATATCTTTGTAATGCTATTGGTTGCCATAGTCGGTGTACGGATGACATTGGCTGGTAAGTATCCGGACAGAGCGGTCTTTGTCCCATTCGTTGTTGGCGTCATTGGTTGGGCAGGATTACCTTTGGCACAAGGGAAAGGTCTTCACGGTCGAGACGCAAAACGTGCTTGGATTATCATTTTGGGGCTTTTACTTTTAGCGATGGTTGCACGTTTAATCACGAAATAAGAATCCCCCGGCGAAGCCGGGGGCTGATGGACCCCCGCGCGACGTCAACACAATCTTCCCCTCAGCCCCCGGCTCCGCCGGGGGATTCCGGTGGGATTCCCGGGGGATCGGTTGGTAACATGGCGGTTCAAATACCATGAACCAAAACACCACACCCAACCCCGCCCGACGTGTCTTGGCCACGATGGTCACAACCACCTCCTACGGCACATGGCTCCCCGGCGACCTGCGCGGGTATGTCCAAAACGACACAATCCTGCCGGGTGAACCCAGACTGTTGGACCATGCACGGGCGTTGTTGGCCGACAACCCGGTCTATTTCACACCCCCACAAATCATTGTGTTGAACCATGCGATTCACACCGCGGCGGACGAATTTGGGTATCGGTTGACGGATATAAGTATCGAGTCGTGGCACCTGCATTGGATTGTTGACCACGGGTATGACACGGTGCCGGAGATGGTGGGGCGACTCAAGACGCGGATGCGTCAGATGGTCGGGCGCGGACGGATTTGGACGGAGGGGTATTGTCATCGGTGTCTGCACGATGATGGGGAACTGCGTACGGCGCGAGAGTACATCGCAAGACACAAAGGGTGTCGGATGATGGACGGTAAGTGTGTGGTGTGATGAATGCATATGGCACACCAATCCCAAGGCAATCCCCCGGCAGAGCCGGGGGCTGATTGACCCCTGTGCAACTTCAACACAATCTTCCCCTCAGCCCCCGACTTTGCCGGGGGATCAGTCTTAACCATGCACCCGTTTGCGATGACGTCACGATCCTGTTACACCCTCCCCATGCCAACTAAAACCAAGACACGAAGTCGTTCCGAACTTAGGCCCTCGACTATCAAGCGTTACCCGACGGCTGCTGCCGGTTCGGTGATGATTGAGATGGGTAAGACCAAGGTGCTTTGCACCGCGAGCATCTCCAAGAGCCCGCCGAAGTGGCTGCCTAAGGATGATGACGGGAACTACGTCAGCGGGTGGGTGACGGCCGAGTACAACATGATG
>JAJDCX010000096.1 GCA_029260615.1 Phycisphaeraceae bacterium
TTGAGGTCTTCGATCCCGACGAACCCGTCCGTATTGGGGTCAGCCATAATGCCCGGGAAGACGACCTGGTTCCACCGGCTAAGGATGATGTTCAGGTCGGTGATCCCGACAAAGCTGTCATGATCGAGATCGCCGGTTAAGAAACCATCCCCACCCGGGGGATCCTCGCCGATCGTCAATGCATACAGCGACTGGTCTTCCGCGGTCCATTGCTGACCGACGATCGGGAGCACCGGGCCTGAAGCGTTGTCCGCAACTAACACCAGGCCCCGTTCCCCGTCCGCAAGATTCCGCCCAAGCGCGATCCCCTCGAAGTTGGAATTGGTCGTGACGCTGAACGTGTTCTCCCACAGCAGTGACTTGCCAAGCGGTGTGTAGTCGATATTTGGGGTCAACCCATTGAGCCCGGGCAGGCCGCTGATATCGGTCGCGTTTTCTCCGTCGATCTGATAAATGCGGATTCGGTACCCGGTAAGTCCCACCGCGCGTTCCATCGCAAGCACCTCACCACCGGGCAGGGCCAGCATCTCAACCAGCCCGCTGGTCTCGCCGGTGACGAATGGGTTGTCGCCGTTGATCGCGTCGATGGGGTAGGCGAACTGCCCGATGGCGGTGGCGGTTGAATTAGAGGCATTGGCTGAGGCAGACTGAATGCGTACCCACGCACCTTCAACAAACCCCGCCGTCGGGCCATCTACGGTGAGCGCATCTTCGTTGGCGGCCAGGATCATTGAGGTATTGGTGTGATAGATCGCCAGCGATTCCCAGGACTTGTTGGGACGGCTGTTGTTGTAGATGCCGAAGCCGGTTTGAGCCGTGGTCACGGGGGCGCCTGTCTGCATCCCGGTCGAAGGCGTGTAAGCCTCAAGCTGCGGTCCCGATTCATTCGCGATCAGCACACCGCCGGATAGTGGACTAGCGATTGCTTCGCGGTCGCCGCCGGCCAGTGTGCCACCAACGCTGCTGGTCAATGTGCGCGGGGTTGGCGAAAACGTGGCCGACGTAATCTGTCCTGTATTAAAATCAAAATGGATATTCAGGCCATGCAATAGTGCATCCTGATCACCAATCGCGTAGTAGCTAGGTGATCCCCATATTGGTGTTAACCCACTGATCTCCCGCGCCCCCGATCCGCTTGTATCGGTGAAGTCAAATCGGCCGACATCGGTGATGGTCAGCGCGGCCTGCGCGCCCGTGACTGCTGTTAACCCGACGCACATCGCCACCGCTCGGGCAGTTGTGATCCAGTGTCGTTTGTACATGCCGGAAGTCTCCTGTCCCGCCTCGTGGTTTGGATACAACCGCCCACTATATGAGGCTAACAAGCTACGCACCGGGTGTCGATGGAAATTTAGTGATAGGTGGTGAAAATATCCGCGCCGTGTGACCGGGCGGTGGGGGGGCAGGACGGTTACAGCGACCCGTTCCAGTTTGCCGGGCACAGCAGGACGGGCATGTCGGCCTGACGCACGATGTTGGCGGGCACGTCCCCAGCGATCAGTCGCTTGAGCACACCCTTGCCGGTCAGCCCCAGCACAATGAACGTGCATTTCTTGGCGTGCGCGGTATTGAGGATCGCCTTGGCGACGTCGTCGGAGAACAGCATGACGCTCTCGACCTCGACCCCGGCGGCCTCAAGGGTCTTGGTCAGCAGCTTGAGTGTTTCTTCGCCGCGCTGGGTCGCGTCGGATTCGTGCTCGTCCTCGTCCTGCAACTGGGCGACGTGAGCGACCACCGCCGTGGCGTCCAGCCGCCTGGCCATATCCGCGATCGGCTCGGCCAGCTTCTCGCTCGCCCAGGGGCTGCTCACCGCTATCAGCATCCGGCTCGTACTCAAATCAATCGCTCCAAGTGACTCATGTGTCCGTCAGACCCAACAGTGGGCAGCCGCGTATCTTAGCCGATCACGCCAAGTCCAGCATCAAAGCCAAAACTCCGCTGACGTGACGTGGAGGCCGTTTACCTACTATCGGCTCATGGCTCGCCTACGCCCCAAATCCTACCTTATGGGGTAGAAAGCTGCTTTCGGTGATTGTTTGAATAGGGCGGTTAAACGTTGAGTGGCTATTGGCTATGAAGCCGCTGCGGCATTCGAAGAAGCGGCCGGTGTTTGGGGCTGCTCTTCTTTCTTATCGGTGGGATACGCGATCCGCCCGTGGTACACCGCCCGGAGGGTCTTGACGATTGATTCCTCGATCTTGTGCAGTTCACTGAGGGTGAGGTTGCACTCGTCGAACTGGCCGTCCATCAGGCGCTTTCGGGCCAGGGTGTTGACGACCTGCTCCAGCCGAACCGGGGTGGGCTCGGGCAAGGATCGTGCGGCGCTTTCGACGCAGTCGCAGAGCAGCATGATCGCCGCCTCCTTGGTCTGGGGCTTGGGCCCGGGGTAGCGGAATTCAAACTCGCTAGGCTCGGGCTTGTCTTGCGCTTCGGTTTGTTTCTTGGCGGCGTGATAGAAGTATTCGACCAGGGTCGTTCCGTGGTGTGACTCGATGAAGTGGCGCAGTGTCGGGGGCAGGGCGTACTCGCGCGCCATCTCGATGCCGTCCTTGACGTGCCCGACGATAATCAGCAGGCTCATCGCGGGGGTGAGTTTGTCGTGTCGGTTGGGGCCGCCGCCCTGGTTCTCGATGAAGTACATGGGTTTGTTGATCTTGCCGATGTCGTGGTACATCGCGCCGACCCGGCAGAACAACCCGTCGGCCCCGATCGTCTCCGCCGCCGCCTCGGACATGTCTGCGATTCTTAGTGAGTGCTGGTACGTCCCGGGCGCTTCCTGTGCGAGCCGTTGCAGCAACGGGTGTGATGCGTCGTTGAGCTCTTTCAACGTCATCGCAGTGGTCACCTTGAAGACCTTCTCGATCGCCGGCAAGCCCCACTGCACGATCCCCACCGCCAGCAGGCCGGTCACTACCATCGCGGCCGAGTCCATTATGATTCGCCACAACTCGTTGGGCACGTTTAGCGGGTGGGTCATCACCGATCCCAGGAAAACCGTCAACGCCATCGCTAACCCGGACCACAGCCCGACCGTCACCAGCTTGGATCGGCTACGCACCTCGCGCAACAGCGCCACCGAAACCCCCACCCCCGACATCATCACCAGCATGTTTGCCGCGCTAAGGTCCAGGCTCAGCAGGACCAACACCCCCAGGAACCCACCCATCGCCAGTGCAAACCGCTGGTCGTACACGATCACCAGCACCGTCGCCGCCATCAGCACCGGCAGGGTCGTCATCGCCTCGAGCAACTGGGGGTAGCCCCGGCCCAAACCCACGGCCATGAACTGGCACAGCAGCACCAGCGACGTGATCGCCAGCCCGCGCATCGGGTTGCGGACGATCTTGTCGTTGTAATAAAAAATGTAGGTCCACACCGCCACCCCGACCAGCAGGATCAGCCCCAGCCGACCCAACAGCACCAGCAACGACTGCCCGGAGGTGAGGCTATGACTGTATGCACGCTGCTCGCTATGGATCAGCGCGATGTCGTCCCGTGTCAGCTCCGTGCCCGTGGCAAACAGGACCGTGTCTGGCTCATAGATCAATACCTGGCGTTCGACCGCTGCCGCCGCCTCGTCACGCCGCAGGCTGGTTAGCTTCGCGTCGTAGTGGTAGGTCGCCTGGGGGTGCAGCATCACCAACGCAGCTACAGACTTCTGCAAATGTTCTTTGTTGTAAAATAAACGTGTGGCGAACTCGACCTCATCTCCGAGCCGTTGGGTGTCGGTCAGCGAAAGGATGCGTCGGCCAAACAGCCGCTGCTCAAGGGCCTTGCCCGGTGCCGGGTCCGGGTGCACGATCGTGATCGGCAACATCCCCACCGGGTCGTCGCTAGGGTGTTGATCCTCGGGGTCCAGGACCGCTAACTCGAAAAACTCCTGCAGGAACCGCCCGGTGTCTGTGGCCCACTGCTCGGTGGGTTCTTTGTTGGAGATGTATTGCCGAAGCTCATGGCGTACCAGTTCCGACAGATTGATCTGTTCGCGGTACTCCGCCGGAACCTCCTCGAGCGTGTCGTATTCAGCCAGCGTAAGCAGGTCGTTTAGCCGATCGGTCAGGGCGCTTAGGTACGCCTGGTCCGCTACATACGTCGCCGGCAGGTTCCGCTTCGCCGCCTCGCGTAGCTGTTGGGTCCGCTCGACATCTTCACGCTCAAAGGCCACACGCACCATCACCGGTTCGGTGACTACCTGGCCTGGGTAAGCGTGGTCAGTCCCGCCCAGCCATATCGCCACCGGGCCCGCCACCGCCAGCAGCATCGTGATATACACCGCCGCCCAGCCCACCTCGCGCCGGCGCAGCATCTCAAGCCACTTGGGCCCGGGGCGCGGCACGCTCTTGCGGACCTCACGCCGACGGGTGGTCGTCGATGATTTACTTTTCCCGTTGGCCATGCCCGCTCGCTAAAGGTAATTGGGATCGCAGACGCAACGACGCGCCCACCTCACTATCATCGACCAGGTTTACGGGCCACTTCTCGCCCACACCGATCACCGCACATCCAAGGAAACAGGGGGACCGGCAACAGGGGGTTATTGGGCCCGCCTGCCCGGTGTACCGCTGGGGATTTTATCAGACAGTCAGCTGTTTGGGGTATCCCCCGCCCCAAACCCCCCAGAGGCCCCTGTTTGACTGTTTTCGTAGGCCTTGACGATCCGTTGCACCAGGTTGTGCCGGACGATGTCCATGCCATCCAGTGTGACCATCCCCACCCCGCGCACCCGCCGTAGACGCCGAACCGCGTCGATCAAGCCCGAATCCCGGGGGTCTTCCAGGTCGATCTGTGACGTATCCCCGGTCACGATCATCTTCCCACCCATCCCCAGGCGGGTCAGGAACATCAGCATCTGCCTCTTGGTCGTGTTCTGGGCCTCGTCCAGAATAATCAATGCATCATTGAGGGTCCGCCCACGCATAAACGCCAAGGGCACGATCTCGATCAGATCGCAGGCCATAAAACGTTGGATGTGATCAAACTCCATCATGTCGTGCAACGCATCCAGTAGTGGCCGTAGATAAGGGTTCACCTTGTCCTGTAGATCGCCCGGCAAGAAACCCAGTTTCTCCCCAGCCTCGACCGCCGGCCGCACCAGCACCAGCTTGCGCACCTGCCCGCGTTTGAGCATCGATACCGCCGCCGCTACCGCCAGATAGGTCTTGCCCGTCCCCGCAGGCCCCGAGCAGAACGTCAGGTCGTTCTCAAAAATCGCTTCCAGATAATGCCGTTGCCCGTCTGTCATCGCCTTGACACGTTTGTCGGGGAGGTAAACATCCAGCCCACGCGCCAGGTCGTTCGCCAACTGCCCAGCGGCACCGCCCCCAGCGACAGCGGTGCCCGTGTGCGGCATGCTTGACACCGCAGCGATCGCATCCACCAGTTGCTTACGGCTCATCGGCTCGTCCCGCATCGCCGCGTCCGTCAGCCGTTCCAGGATACGCGCCGCCTGCCCAACCACCTGGTCATCACCACCGATAGTCAGCACCCCTTTGCGTGCCGTGATATGCACGCCCAGCGTCTCACGGATAATCTTAAGATTCCGCTCTTCCGGCCCGGTCACACCGACACGCGGCCCGCCGACTGGTAATTCAAGTGTGATATCCATAGATCAATGTACTCTATAAACCGTATACTGTGGTTAATGACAATGATACCATGAGAGCCAACGGATTGATGCCGCACTCTGGAAGAGAGGTGAGTAATGGCCGGACCTTGTTGCCATATTATCACGGCTGAAAATGACATTGATAAAGTCTTAAATATACTTGAGTCTGTAGTAAACGTAGTATCTAGGAACGAGAAGCCAGATCAGTTTTGGGTTATCAATACATCACCAATCAGTGGTCAATACAAAGGTGACGGCAGGCCCTTCATTGCAGACATAGAGATACTGGATGCAACTGATGACGATTGGAATCAGTCGGAGATTGAGCAAATGGCCTCAAAACTAAATGCCCAGCCGGTATTGATTGTATATTTCTGTGCTATGTGCAATAACATAATTGACCACCATATCTTATCTGAATTAATTATTTGTGTATGTGATCAGATCAAGGGGTTGATTGTATTTGATGGGCTTATTGACGCTCTGCTCCCCAGGGGCATGCAGACAAAGAGTCATTCGCGAGCAGTGAAATATTCAGCCGAATCTCTAGCGGATTTAAACGGATTGCTTGTGCCCATATATTATGATCTGAACGAACTCGATTCTGGTGCAAGGCATCTCGCTGATTCAACATTCCTTGCGTCTTGGTCTCGACACCCCAAGTTTAGATTACCAAAATAATAGTGAGAGCAAAACGATGTAAATCTCGTTCCTTCGCTTATCTCAACGCCCCCCATATCCGCTTCAACTCCTGCGGCGTCGTGGCGAGGTACACCCGGCCATCGGGCATCCGTCGTTCGATCAGCCTCCCCGTCGGGCTGAACGTCGCAACCCGCTGGGCTCGGTCCGGGGCGGGACGCTCGTAGACCCGATACGACCCGCCGGGCAGTGGCTCGATGCGGTAGGTGCGCAAAGATAGTTTCCGTTGGTTCTGATGGAACCCATAGAACGCGAACTCCGTCGCCTTGTCGTGCGGAAACAGCGACGGCAGGACATACTGATTGACCTGGGAAAGATAAACATTCGGCGGGGTCTTCCAGGGCGTTTTTTTGATGTTGGTTGGCGTCTCCTGTGAAACCTCCATCATGTTGCCGTCACGCAATCCGGTCTGCCGCCAGTTCTGGGTCGTGGGCTGCGGTGCGGCGGTGGGGGAGTATGCGCTTCTCTGTGGCGTCCGTAGGGTGGTGGTGACCGTCCAGAACTCCACCGAGCGGTCGTTCTCCTCGAAGAATTTGCCCTCGGTGTCGTAGGTGTTAGTGCCCTCAACGATGTGCGACTGGATATCCACCCCCGTGCCCGGCGGGACGTGTTCCGCCTCGTCATACTGACGGATACGCATGTACCCGACGTCCTTGCCCCCCAGGGTGACCCGCAGCCACTGCTCGGGGATCAATGCAGCCTTTACATCCTCGACCTTGACCGATTCCAGCCACGCCTGTCCCGCCTGGATTTGCTGGGTCCGCACCCGGTCCAATTCCGCGGGGTCTGCGAATCCGACACTCTTAATCATGGCTAGGAATGTCTGGATCGCCGCATCAAAATCACCTGCGTCACAGTCCAGTTGGAAGATCGCCAGGGTGCTTGGATCGATCAACGTGTACACCTGCCCGAACACCCAGTCGCCTCGCTTGTCATCCGGGACCAGCATGTAGAGCCCAAGCCCGGCACGGGTGGCGACCGTCACCGGCTCGCTGTCCTGCGCAAGCGTCACCGCAGAAGGGTAGATAAAACCAAACTCGCCAATTGCCTTGTCCTTGACACCCGGGAGGTTCAGAGCCGCCGGGCTTTTGCGTATGTACACGCTGATCGTGGAAGGGTCTTGTGTCAGAAACTTGACCAAGGCCCCATCGTCGGTTTGCCGCACCTGTGCCGACCCGACGGGCGCTACTAGCGACATCCCGTAGGCTTGCTCGCTCCACCGCATCGGCACGCCGCCGTCTGTCTGCGCCTGGGCGTAGTCAGGGGCGATCGACAGCAACACGCCAAGGAACAAACAGGCAAAAATAGATCGGGACTCGGTCATCTACGGTCCTCCCTCCGCCTACGCGGAGTTACTTTTCGGTTACACGCGCCGAACGGTAGACCTCTTGCAGAAGCCTGGCGTTGGCACCCAGAGACACCGCCGCATCAACCCCGGGCCCGGGCGAGTCGGTCAGGTAGATCAGCCAGTACTGCTGCGCGTTGAGGGTCAGGCAGGCAAGCAGGTGTTGCCGGGCAGGGCCTTGCCCATCGGTACTGGTCCCGATGTACTGCGCACCCATGAGCCCGGCATCGCCCAATGCAAAACCAAACGGCTCCGCGGCCGGCCGCAGCGTGTCCCGCACCGACGGGTCGGGGTGACGTTGCACAAATCGGTAGATCATCTCTGCGGGTGTCGCCGGCTCTTGCAGCGCGATGGTGAACACGGTGAGTTGGCGGTCCGGCTTGTCCGGGTCTGTGAGTACGACTTTGCTTTGATCCTGTTCGGGCATGTTCCAGCCATCGGGCAGATCAAACGAGACGACGCTTTTGGTATTTTCCCCTGGCTGGGGCTGCGCCAGTTGGTGTACGCGGTCGATCGGTGTGTTCAGATACGCCGGCCCGTCCCCCGCCTGCAGGTACGCAAACCCCGTCGCTCCAAGCAACACTAACCCCATCAGGCCGGCGACGGCGAAGGACTGCGAGCGGGGCGATTTGAACACCGGTTTGGGTGGCATACCACGATGGTAGGCCGGGCGCATCGCGCTTGCAATTTTGGTTTTTAGTGTGAGTCCCTAGGCCGCTTTACGCGATGGGACAGGGTGGATCGGCATGACCGTCACCTCGGGTGCGACAAAACCAGGCAGCATGGGGTCTTCCTGGAACAATCCTGCCCAGCTATCTACCTCGCCTGATCCCGGGACGCTTACTGTCCGTGATCCAACCGCAGGCAGATCACCCACCTCGCTGGCCTTGGCAACCAACAAATGATCACACTCGGCGATAACCTCCGACACCTTCACCGGGCCATGACGACGGCTAGAGCCACGTTCTAAAACAGGCATCACCAGGCGCCTAAGTAGACCGGCTGGTTTACTTATGTCTTGCCCGACATGAACCTCATCACAGGCAAAGTCGCAGACCCGGACCCCGGTTTCAACCAGGCCGGCACCCGGCCAGATCCGCGGCGAGGTAACCAGCATCGCATCGAACCGGCGTTGCCGGGCCCACGCATAGGCACCTTGATGCATTCGCGATGATGCGAACAACCCCGGCCTGCGTGATTCGATATGCACACGCACAGCCAGGTCCGCCACAGGTCGCCATTGGTCGAGGTTGATCGCGCACCCCGGGCCGACCGAAAGGTAGACCTTATGCGTTCCCGCCGCACAGCCAAGCAGACGCCACGCACGCGCGGCACGCTTGTCTCCGTTTGGATCGGGGAAGCGGTCACTTAGCATCAGTAACGACGGCCGGTTGTGTAAGGCATCTGTCCGCATCGTGTATCCTTGCCGGCTCATCGCCGGACCTCTTTCTCCGCTCCGCCCCGTTTCTGATGCCCCGGAACCGGTGACTTACACCGGCCTTCTCTCTCTGGTGTCTTTCACACCCTCCGCCCCGTTGCCAC
This sequence comes from Phycisphaeraceae bacterium, assembly GCA_029260615.1. GTDB lineage: Bacteria > Planctomycetota > Phycisphaerae > Phycisphaerales > Phycisphaeraceae > JAJRRS01. The sequence continues at coordinate 9,192 of JAJDCX010000096.1, forward strand.
GCTCACTACCATTGCTTGGTCAGCGTGAATCATCATCGGTATTTCCTTGCTATTGAAATCTTAGGAATCTCGTCGGTCAGGCCGCACGTTTGGCGTAGTATCGGTAACGGTACCGGTACCCGTAACGGTAGTAGTGGTATCGGTTCTTGCCCCGCTCCTGGTCGGTGGCGATCACACCCGCAACCGGTGCGTTGTAACTCCGTAACGCACGCAGCGCCTGCTCGATCAACGGCTTGGGTGTCCGGCTGATACGGGCGATCAACATCACCTCGTCGCTTAGCCCGCCAAGGATCCCAGCGTCCGCCAACTCGATGACCGGCGGGGTGTCGATGATCACATGGTCGTACTTCGTCCGCAGCACCTTCAGCAGGTTCGTCATGCGCTGATTGCTCAATAACTGCACCGCGTCATTACTGGTCCGGCTACCCGCGGTAATGAGATGCATCGCCGTGCCTTCAACCTTCTGGATCACCTCGTCCAGGGTCGCCTCGCCACGCAGGTACGCGATCAGCCCCTTGGATTGTTCCAGGTGCAGCAGCTTGTTAAACGTCGGCAGCCGAAGGTCCGCCTCCAGCACGATCGTCTTGCGGTTACGTAGCTCGGCCATGATAAGACCAAGGTTCAGACTCGTGATCGTCTTGCCTTCCTGAGGCGTGGCGCTGGTGATGGTGTGTACCAGGTGACGCTTGTGCACCCAACGCGCCAGCATCGTGGTGCGGATCGCACGGTATTCTTCGGCCAACTGAGACGACGGCTCGGTCAAAGCGATCAAGCGGTCGTCCAACTCCTGGGCCCACTGGGAAGTAATACGCAGCGGTGCCGCAGGTGTAAATGTAGGTGTTTTCGTTGCAACGCCGGGTGTTTCAGTGGAGGTCGTGCCGGGGTTCTGGTTGATAGTGGGGGGGGTGTTGGCCCAGAGGCTATCAACCGGTGGCTCGTTAGCGGGGGATTCATTAATTGGAGGCGTATCAACCTGAGAAGTCTCTTGCGGTGGCAGGCTGCTACGGGCTTCACTGAAATTGTAGGTCGCGGGCCCTTCGTCAGGTGCCTGGATTGGGGGAGGTCTGTCCGTGGATTCGCTGGCGGGCGGGGTAACGTCTGGCGTATCCCCCCCGACCGGATCAGACCCGGTGGGGATTGGCTTTGCCGATTCCTTGCCGTCCTGTTCGGGGCGGTTGTCATCGTCTGGCCTATTCATTGCGTCAAAAACATATCCCATTCGTATATACCTCAACCCGCGAGACTAAGCCGCGTCTGACTTGTAGGGACCGTGTCCGCCTCACCGAAGCTTGGCACCATGTCGTCAAGCACCTGCCGGACCATCGCCGGCGTGATGCGGTGTTGTTCCTTGACAAACCCTAGCAACAGGCAGTTGTCACAGATCACGTTGATAAGCCGGGGGGTGCCCTGGCTGGCGTCATACATCGCCGCTATCGCTTCACCGCTGAAACTCACCGCAACATTCTTGGGGTCTCTGCTCGCGGCCTTAAGCCGGTGTGCGATGTATCTCGCCATATCCTGGATGCCCAACGGCCTAAGCTGTTTGGCCATCACGATGCGTTGACGCAACGCGCTGAGCCTCGGTGAAGCGATCTGCTCACGCAGCTCCGGCTGTCCCACCAGAACCAGTTGCAGCAGCTTGGTTGTGTTCGTGTCGAAGTTGCTGACCAGCCGCAGCTCTTCGAGCGCTTCAGTTGAGAGTGTCTGTGCCTCGTCGATGAACAGCACGACAGGGCGGTTGGCTTGGGCCTGGTCTTGGAGGTAGGCTTCGAGCTTCTCGAGAAGCCGGGCGTGATCGTCGTGTTCATCCGTCTGGACTTCCAGAGACCGCAGCACATGCCGGACCAGTTCGATCCCGGTGCGGTGCCCGTGTACGAGCTGCACGATCGTCGCGTCCTTGCCGCAGCGTTGAATCATGGTCCGCCCGACTGTGGTCTTGCCCGACCCGATGTTCCCGGTGACCAGGACGATGCCCTTTCGCATCCTGATCGTGTATTCGATCGCCGCCAGCGCCTCACGGTGCTGCTCGCTGGCGTAGAAGAAGCGCGGGTTAGGCGTGTTCTCGAACGGGAGCTGCATGAAATTGTAGTATGCGTCGTACATCTCTAGTCCATTAGTCCATCTGTTGAGGATCGGTCGTCACGTCGTCTGAGGCCTCGACGGTTGGCATCTGAAAAACCCAGGAGGCCTTGGCCTTCAGGCCCGCCAGCACGTCCGGCTTCTCCAGGTCCAGGTACAGGACCGCCGCCATCGCGATCAACACCGCCGCCATCAGCAGCGCATTGGTCGGGTAGAGGATTATGTTCCGCGCTCGGCGGACCTTACGGTGCTGCCGGCTAATCAACTCGCTGACGGTCCCTAAGAGCGGCAGGTCAAATGCCTGTGCCAGCTCATCGCCGGAGGCGAACGATTCGTCTGTGCGGTGCGCGAAGAACACACTCAACGCCCCGGCTATCAGCCCCAGGCCGATTGCTGCCATCATTACCTGAGCCACGTTGGGCGACACAGGCTTGGCACCGATCCCGCCGGGCTTCACAAAGTCCATCTGGATGCCACGGTTGCCGGTCTCGGCCGCCAGTGTCATATCCACACGCCGAAGGTTGTCTTCCCAGAACGCTAGCTGACGCTGCGCCTGATCGAGTTGGCGGTTGAGTTTTCGGTATTCGCTGCGCACCGGGAACATATTCCCTGTCTGACTTGCCATCGTCTTGACCTGGGAGCCGACCACTTCGATCTGGCGTGTCAACGCTTCCTCGTCACCGATGGCATTGGTGTATTGCAGCTCTAGCTCGGCGAGCTTGGGGTTGGTCATGTGACGCTCTTCGGCCACGATCGTTGCATCCGTCTTGTCTATCACGGACTGAAGATCGTCCACACGCTGCTGCAGCGAAATCAGGTCCGGGTGGGCCGGTTTCATCTTCAGCACATGGGTGAAGTGCGACAACTGCTCGGTCAGCGTCCGGTATTTGTCGTTTAGACGGGTTAATTCCGGGTTAGGCGCGGTGATCGTCTCGGGGATCGTCTCGGGGGTCTGTGCGATTGCATTTTTCAGGTTTCGGGCACGGACGGTGGCCGCATCTCGCAGGGCCTTCACATCTTGAAGCTCGGTCTCCCTTGCCCCCAGACGTTCTTGGACACTGTTGGCACTTTCCGGGAGCAGGTCGCCGTTGTTGATCTCGAACTCCAGCAGCCGCGTCTCCAACCCGTCGATGGTTGTACGGTTGCTGGTGACCTCCGCCATGAAGAAGTCGGCGGACTCTTTGAGCCGCAGGTCCATCGAGTCCTGGGTACGTTTGATGTAGTTTCGGACCAACCCGTTGACGACCAGCTTCGCAACTTTCGGCTCGGGGCTGACGTATTCAACACGTACGCGGTCAAGCGGGCCCGTGGCGATGTCCCAGTGAACGATCGTGCCACGGATGATGTTGGTCCGCAGGACCTGGCGGTCCAGCTCGCTTCGGATCATGCCTATCTTCTGAAGCTCGGGCTCGATCTGTGAAATCAGCTCGTCCACGGCCCGGTGCCCGGTGATCTCTTCGACCAGCGAGTTGCGAGGATCTTGGAAGTTACGCGTCGCCCCCTTGGCGGTCATCTCGGTCAGGACCATATCGGTCCGACGCTCGAACATGGCCTCGGAATTGTACTTGCGTGGCAGCAGCAGGCTCATCCCCAGCACGCCCAGCGTCACCGCGAACGCCGGGAGTATGAAGCGCCAGCGATACCGCAGCAGCATCTCCCAGAGTTCTAACACAGCGTTTTGTTGGGCGTTCTTCTGACTCATAGCGTAGTGTCTTGAATAAGCGAATTACTCGGTGTCGTTCGGTCCGTAGTTCGAGGTGCCGCGGGCTTCGTATTGGATGTCAGCCGGGCCTGCAATCGTCTGGGCGATCGGCTGGAAGGGCAGCAGCAGTTGCTGGAACCCAAGCGCCACCGAGGCCAGTGGTGTCGGTGGAACGAAGATGATGTCACCCTCTTCCATCACCGCGTTCAGCAGGGTGTCGCCTTCCTTGACCATCTTGTTCAGGTCCACGGTCATCCTGCGGATCATCTCGCCGTCGGCGTTAGGCCGTAACATCTGGATCTTGGTTGGGTCTGCCAGCCGGGTCGGCTGCGCCTGTGCAAGCGTCTCTAAAATCGTATTCGCGCCGTCGTAGTTGTAGGGCCCGGGCCGACCGACCTCGCCAAACACGAAGATCTTCTTGCTGCGGTAGCCCACGATGCGGACACTCACATCCGCGTCCTCATAGAACTCCTGGGCCAGCAATTCCAACTCGGCTGTCACCTCTTCGGACGTCTTACCCGCCACGAAGATCCGGCCAAGCAGCGGCAGTGTCAGCTTCCCATCCGGGCTGATCGTCTCGTGATGCCCGTTGATCTCACGGACACGCTTGGAGTAGATCTGCACGGCATCCGGCGGGGCCATACGGTAATTCGTTGCCGTGACGACCGGGCGCGGCTCGGCGATAAACGAGCTGTAGTCCGTGTAGGTCTTGGAACAGCCACTTGCTATCAATGCGCAGAACAACACCAGCAGCGTCTTGATCGGGCCATGATTTTCGGCCATGCTTCGTGGCATCGGCAGACTCCTAGCGTTCAAGCGGGACTTTGGCGTTAACACGCCGTGGGGTCCCAGACCCTCGGGATCGTCTCGAGGATCAGTGTCATATCTCGTACAAGGCTCCGGCTACGCAGGTAGCGCAGATCGAAAGCCAGTTTCCTTCTCATCCCAGCAAGGTCGTTGCTGTACCCGTTACGGACCTGCGCCAAACCCGTCAGCCCGGGCACAGCCGCTAAGCGGCGCTCGATACCTGGCATGTCCTCACGCAGTTCCTCAATGATCTCAGGCCTCTCGGGCCGTGGACCGACCAGGCTCATCTGGCCAAACAGGATATTTACCAACTGAGGTAATTCATCGGCGTGGCACTTGCGGATCCACTTACAACCCGCCAACACACGCGGGTCTGAGTTCGTCGCACACTGTGCTCCGTTACGCTCAGCGTCCATCGACATCGTTCGGAACTTGTAGATATTGAAAAGCCAACCGTCTCGGCCGACTCGCCACTGCTTGTAAAGCACCGGCCCGCCATCCACCAGCTTGATCCACACACCGCAGAAAATCATCAGCGGCGACAGCACAACAAGCCCGGCCAACGCAGCAACGATATCCAAGCCCCGCTTGCACGCCTCGAAGCCGCGTCCCGGCGAGCGCAACGACCGGCGGCAGGGAGATCCCCCGGCCTGCTCGATCTCGTTGCCGTGTACTTTGTTAGCTTGCATCTACAAATTCCCTTGACAGACCTTTTGCAGCCTGTCATCTCAGGTATCGGTGTGTCGGCAGCGCTACTTAATCAATCTGGGCGTGTGGTGAGGGATATAACGCCCAGGCGGACCGGGCGAGGTGTGCCGGATGAACCTATCGGACCGCACAGGCTAGCTGGATGGGGTGGCGCGGCACCTATGTTTATACGGACCCGGCACACCATCTTGAAGCCCGCGGTTTGGCCGACGCCTGCACGACCCGCTAGACTGCCACACATATTGACCGGATTAAGCTGATCCGTGTGACGCTTCAATCTATCTAAAGTAGATCAATGCCGAGAGACGCCGGATGACATGGGAAGCCTGGGTAACACTTGCGACGGTGGGGCTGATCGCCGTAACGATGGTGCGCGGGCTTGCTGGGCCGGACACCGTGCTGCTGGGCGGCTTGGCGTTGTTGATGACATTCGGGCTGTTCTCGGACGCCTTCCCCACACCCGCCCAGGCCGTCGCGGGCTTCGGCAATGAGGCGGTCATCACGATCGCCGTGCTTTTCGTCATCGCAGAGGGGCTCGGTCAGACCGGCGCGATGTCACTGGTCACCCAACCCCTGCTGGGACGCCCCCGGTCGGTCCGCCCCGCGATTCTGCGCCTGACACTCCCTGTGGCCATCCTTAGTGCTTTCCTTAACAACACACCGATCGTCGCGATGTACATGCCCGTCGTCAGTGACTGGTGCAAGAAGATCGGGATCGCCCCCTCCAAGCTCTTCATCCCCCTGAGCTACGCCGCCATCCTTGGCGGGTCCTGCACACTCATCGGGACCGCGACCAATCTCTTCGTCGATGGACAGGTGAGCAAGGCCCAGGCGAACGGCGAGCTGATAGACGTCCACATCAGCATGTTCACGGTCTCAGCCATCGGCGTGCCCAGCGCGATCCTCGGACTGATCTACCTTGTCCTCATCGCCCCCCGCCTGCTCCCCGATCGACGCACCGCTGCCCAGGCTGACGGCGACGCACGACAGTACACCGTCGAGATGATCGTTGAAACCAAGAGCCCCATCGCAGGCAAAACCATCGAAGAGGCCGGCCTCCGCGCACTCCCCGGTGCTTACCTCATTGAGATCGAACGCGACGGCGAGCGCATCGTAGCCGTCGGCCCCGAGCAGGTGCTCCACGAAGCCGACCGCCTGATCTTTGCGGGCATCGTCGATTCAGTTGTTGATCTTCAGCGTACCCGTGGCCTGTTGCCGGCGACCGATCAGGTCTTCAAACTCAGCGACCCACGCCCCGACCGCCGACTCGTCGAAGCGGTCGTCAGCGACAACTGCCCACTGATTCACAAATCCATCCGCGAAGGAAGGTTCCGCACCGTCTACGGCGCAGCGGTCATCGCCGTACACCGCGCCGGCCAGCACCTGGGCAAAACCAAGATCGGTGACATCGTTCTACAAGCAGGCGACACCCTCCTCCTGGAAACACACCCACGTTTCGTCGAGGCCCAACGCAACAGTCGCGACTTCTTCCTGGTCTCCGCCGTAGAAGGCTCCAAGCCCATACGCCACGACCGCGCATGGGTCGCGCTCTTCTTGATGGTGGCCATGGTCGCCGCCGTCACCTTCACCCCCATGAGGCTGGTAAACGCCGCCTTGCTGACCGCCGGCCTGATGGTCCTCGCCGGCTGCTGCTCTACCGGTGAAGCACGCCAAAGCATTAACTGGCGTGTCCTCCTGACCATGGGGGCCGCCTTGGGTGTAGGGGTCTCCTTGGAATCCACCGGGGCCGCACGCAATGTCGCACAAGCCATCATCCAGGCTTCACAAAGCTTCGGCCCCCGCGGCATACTCATCGCGATCTACATCATAGGTATGGCCCTGACATCACTGATCGGCCCGATCGGAACCGTCGGTCTCCTCTTCCCCATCGCCAAGGCCGCCGCCCTGTCCCAGGACATCAGCTTCATGCCATTCGCCATGGCCCTGATGACCACCAGCGCCGCCAGCTTCGCCACGCCCACCGCCTACCAGACCAACCTCATGGTCTATTCCGCAGGCGGCTACCGATTCACCGACTACGTCCGCGTCGGCCTACCCTTAAACCTCATCGTCATGGCCGTCACCGTCACCTTGGCCCCCTGGCTCTGGCCGTTCTAGGCAGGCCTGATGTGTGATCGCTGATTTCTGAAGTGATTTACAACACATGTAGCAACACGACTCGCCGTTTAGCGGCGGATCGCAGATCCGCGAGTTGGCCCAACGGACCAAGTTCGTCGAATGTAAACTGGGCAGTCGACAGGGTCTCTTCCTTACCTCGCAATATTCACCTTCTCTGCTGCACACGCCCGACCTTCAGATCTACCCGCCTCACCGCCTTGCCCTTGTGCCGGCTGACCAACTCATCAAACACCCCCGAACGCAGCAGCCGATCCAACTCGTACAGCCGACCGCTGGAATCCACCGCCACACGCAGCACCCCACGTGTCAATCCCATCAGCCGGGTGTGCGCCGCCAACGCCTCGGGCACCAGCTCGCCCCAGATCACCGCAAGCTCACCCAACTGCTCGTAAGGCTTCTGCACCTCCCGCTTAAACTGGCCAACCATGAACCCCAGCGACAAATCCGGGTCCTTCCAGTTCCGCCGTTTACGCAGCCCGTCGAGATGTGCCTGGTAAGGGTCTTTCGCCATCGTTCGTATCATACCCTACACCCCATACCCTAGACCCCAGACCCAAACCCACTACAATCCCGCCCATGAACCTGATCCTCTTCGGCTACCGTGGCTGCGGCAAAACCACCCTCGGCAAAAAACTCGCCGCCCAACTCTGGAAAGACTTCGCCGACGGCGACCAGGAGGTCTGCAAACGCTTCAACGGCCGAACCATCGCCGATATCTGGCAAACCGAAGGCGAACCCGTCTTCCGCGAGGCCGAAGCACAGGTCACTGCCGAACTGGTCAAACGTGAAAACCACGTCATCGCCCTGGGCGGCGGCGCCCTCATGCACCCCCACGCCCGCCAAGCCATCAAAGACGCACCCGACGCCAAGCGTGTCTATTTAGAATGTGACCCCGAGGAACTGGATCGCCGCATCCAAGCCGACGCCGCCTCCATCACCACGCGCCCCGACCTCACCGCCGTCGGAGCCGGGGCCGGGGCCGGGGGCGGGGGCGGAGGCCTCGAAGAAGTCAAACAAGTCCTCGCCAAACGCGACCCCATCTACAGAGATGTCGCCGACCACGTCTTTGACGTCACCCACACCAACCCCGACGAGGCCGCGCGGTTTATCGTGGCGAAGTTTCTTTAAGTCACATCGTTGGGAAACAACTGGTCGGGACGCGGCCTATCAGTAACCTGCTATATTCAATCTCATCAAGATACTGGGAGGCTTGCTGTGAGCGGACCAACGTCAGCCGAAGATGTGATAGAACTGAGCAGGCGGTTCACGAAGCAATCGCGTGGTACCGCTTTGTCGCTTCTATCAGTTACACTGATCTATGCTTTCTTGTTGCCCATGTCACTCTGGATTAATGGGGTAGCCACATCGATTGGAGTTCTGATACCAGTGACTGTGATAGCTGGGACATATATGTTCCTTGCCCTGTTTGCTGCATTAGGATGGCCGGTGCAATGCTCGACGATTGGGATCACACTGATAGTCCTGCTTCTGACATTACAGTGGTGGATTGACCCCGCCAATTTCCGAGTTGGATGGCACATAAAAACCCCGGTCGTCTTAGCCCTGATCGCCGGTTTCTTTCAAGCCATACATGCTCATCGGACCTGCCAGCAAATCCAAAACTATCGATAGGCGAGGGTGCACCCGGTTTGATGCGATCTTATCGCGCATAAAAAAACCGAGCGAGGGTGAATAATGTATTACAGAAAATAACGGTTAATCGAGATTAATCTCTTCGCCTCACTCGGCGTTTCAAACATCAGGTTGTGCGATCACTTGGCTACAGGTCTCCTTTCTTTGTCTATCCACTTACATTATCGACGCCGCCGTGGCATGAGTCAAGACATTTTTATAAATGCGGTGACTCAATGCCTTTCTCGTGCCGGCAGGGCGTACAGCGTGGCCGATCGGCCTTCAGACTTAACCTCTTTCCAGCCGGTGGTGACCAGTTGGGACAGCGTCTGCTCGGTCACGTCGGGGTCGTGGCCGTAAGTGCCATGCAGGCGGGCGAGTTCGGACCAGTGGACCCAGACATGCGTCACCCCGGCCTGGCGTAGCGTCCGGTTGACTACTGCGGGATCGCCCTTTGCTTCTCGGATCACCCTCCCCAGCGGTGCTTCATCGAACGCCGTCGCGTACACGATCGGTCGACGTAGATAGAACAGCCCCGAGTTATCTGCGACCAGCAATGTTTTGCTGGCATCGGGCAACTGGTTGATCGGATGGTTTTCGTAAGGTGGAGGCTTGCCGATCGTCATCGAAAGAGAGTCTTGCAATAGCTCGCCCGTGTCAGGATCAAAATACGATCGGCGGGTCTGCGTGAGCATCATCGTGAAGCAGATCAGTCCCAGCGTCACGATCAGTGCCGAACCGATCAGCGGCGCGGCGGTGGGGGCCTTTGGTTTTGTGATCGTGGCGAACCGTCCGTAACCCAGCCCCGCGATCAGGCAGGCCGGCAGTACTGTCGGGATCAGGAACCGGCTCTGCATGTGGGTTGCGGTGATCCAGAACAACGCCTGCACCCCGAGCATCAGCCCCAGTGCCCCGGCGAGGTGCCGTGTGTTCTTGTGGGTCAGCAGCAAGAGACCCCCGGCGAACACCGCGATCCACAGCGTCGGCAGGCCGCCTTCCCGGTCAAAGCGGGCGATGTTCTGCGTCTCGTGCGGGGTCCGGTACCCGCCGACCGCGCCGTACCCGGTGTTGAACAGCCACTGTCGGCCTAACGCGTCGAGCCTGCCTTCTTGTTTGGGCGATAGGCCGTGGGCGGTGTCCCATCGGGCGGTCAGTGTTTCGTCCCAGTGCCCCTCGCCCAGATGGTTGGTGGCAAACGGGAAGATCGGGTTGCCGGTCCAGGTGTTATTGCGTACCAGGAAGGGTGTCAGCATCAACACGCCCGCTAGCGCCGCGACGGCAGGGCGTTGCAGGTTGATTCGTTTTTTGGTTTTGCTGTCCGTGTCGGCGCACCGGTTAAAACCCAACAGCAAGATCAACCCTACGGGGACAGCGATCATCATCCCCCCGGTGAGTTTGGAGAGTGTTGCCGCGCCGACAAGCAGACCGGCCGTCATCGCTCCGCGCCGGGTCGTGCCCGCTTCACTGAAAACGATCCCCAGAGCCGCTGCGCCAAACGCCAGCACGCCCATCTCGTTGTAGGCCATCGATCCGGTGATCGTTATCCAAGGCAATGCAAGAAACAAACCTGCTGTGCCAACTCCCACCGATGCCGTGGTCTTGGAGACGATCAGTTTCCCCACCGCCGCCGACGCCAGCAACGCCAGCGTCACATGAAACAACTGGCAGGTATACACCCCATCCACCACCGACCCGCTGAGCAGCCCGATCAGCAGGTACCCCGACTCGATCAGGCTTGGCAGGAAGCTGTAGACATTGTGTTCCAGCCCCGACATCCGCCCAAGGGCGAGCCACTCGCGAGGCAGTTGCAGGTGATAGCTCGTCACGTCATAACCAAACGCCTCGACCCGCCAAAGACTCCCCGGCGGACAACTCGCCGCAACCACCAACAACGCCACCCCAGGCACCAACAACAACACACTCCAAGGAACCGAAAACCCGCGCCGTTCTTCCCGCCGCCCGCCCGGGGGTGGTAGAAACTTCAACAGGTTCAATAAACACCCAGCCCCAAATACCGCCACGCCCCCGTTCTGTGTCAGCAGCCCCGACCACGCGACAAGCCAAGTCACCATCAACAGCCCAGCGATCCCCAGCGCCAGTTCCTCAACCACGCCGCCGCCTCGCCCCGGCAACAACAACGCACGCAACGCATACCCATACCCAGCCGCCCCGATCCAGACCGCTGCCAACACCGGCACCGACCCCGCGAGGATATTCAGCACATCCCAGAAAGCTTCCGGCCGCTCCGGCATCACGCCGTTTTGGGTCAGAAACCAAATCGCTAACACCCCCATCACCACCGTCACCGCGCAGGTAGCCACGCCCTGCGTACC
>JAJDCX010000097.1 GCA_029260615.1 Phycisphaeraceae bacterium
ATCGGCGAAGTCGGGGTCGCCCAGCCAGTGAGCGCGGTCGGCGAAGGCCAGTTTCATGGCTTCGGCGGTGACGTGTGCGCGGGTGGGGGCGTCCATTTTTGTGAGGTCGAAGTGCTCGAGGATGTTGAGTATCTGTGCGACGTGGACGCCGCCGGAGCTTGGGGGACTAAAACCGATTACTTGGTAGCCGCGGTAGGTGCTGATAACTGGCTCGCGGAGTTTGACGGTGTAGTTGGCGAAGTCTTCGGCGGTGACGAGGCCGTTATTGTCGGCCATCCAGTTTTGGACGGCCTGAGCAAATGGGCCGTTGTAGTAGTGGTTGATGCCTTCGCGTGCGATTGCGCGGTAGGTCTTTGCGAGGTCGGGTTGTTTGTGGAGGTGGCCGACGGGGTGGGGGTTGCCGTCTTTATCGAGCATCAGTGCGGCGGAGTCGGGGAATTGTGCGAGTTTGTCTGCGACGCCTGCGAGTCGTGATGCGAATGCGGGATCGATGGTGAAGCCCTGCTCGGCGATGTCGGCTGCGGGGGTGATGAGGTCTTTGAGTGTGCGTTTGCCGCCGTGGTTCAGTGCGTAGTCGTAGACAGCGAGTGAGCCCGGGATGCCGATCGCCAGTGCGCCGGTCTGGCTTAGCGCGGGGTCTGCTTTGCCGTCACGGATGAACATGTCGTGTGTTGCTTTGGCGGGCGCCATCTCTCGGCCGTCCAGCGCGAGGATGGTGCCGTCGGCGAGGTGGATGAGAGCGAAGCAGCCCCCGCCTATCCCGGAGTTGTGGGTATCGACAACGCCGAGTGTCAGGGCTGCGGCGACGGCGGCGTCGATCGCGTTACCGCCACGCTCGAATGCGTCGATCCCGGCCTGCGTTGCCAGGGGGTGGACGGTTGCGACCATGCCGTCCTTGGCGGTCGCTGGTTTCGCGTGGGTTGTGCTGGCGATAATCAGAGACGCGAGTAATCCGATCATCAAAGCCCGTATATCAAACAGTTTCATGCTTGGCCTTTCCTGCCCGGGTGTGATTCTGTAACGGTCTTTATTCTACCCTCTCATTCGTCTCGGTTCGACAGGCCCGTCTGGCTGTGCATGATGGGGGTTGTCATGCTGCTTGAACCCCTGAAAAATTTCTTGCCGGCCAGCCAGCCTTTGATGGCACGGCAGAGTTACTCGCACGAGCTGGTGACCGCTTCGACTTTTCCGATGGCTGTTGCGATGCTCGAGGCGGGGGTGATCGGGGTGCTGGCGAAGAAGACGTTTAACGTCAGCGAGTTCGAGTTGGCGACGATCATGGCTGCGCCAATCTTTGCGAACCTGACCAGTTTTATGTGGGCGATGTTGGCGCGTGGCCGGGGGAAGGTGCGCATCATCAGCGCGTTGCAGGCGTCTGTGCTGCTTTTGCTGGTGGTAATCTCGTTTTTACCGACGGTCAGGCCGGGGCCGGTGATGCTGGTGACGGCGGTGGTGCTGACGCGGTGCGCTTTGGCGGGGATGGTGACGCTGCGGAGCACGGTTTGGCGGCAGAATTACCCGGAGGCCTGCCGGGCGCGGATCACGGGGCGGTTCACGGTGGTCGTTAGTCTTATTATCGCGATTGGGCCGTTGATTGGTTTCTTTATTCTGGACCTGTCGCCTGATAGTTTCCGCTGGCTCTACCGGGTGGTTGCGGCGATGGCTGCGGTGGGTGTGGTGTCGTTTTCACGCATCCGGCTGCGCGGTGAGAAGCAGCTCCTGAAATATGAACGGCAGTCGGCAGCCAAGCCCCAACCCCACGGCGAACCGGGTCACATCTACGCCTTCGAGCCCGATGCCAAGCCCCGGCGGCCCCACACCGTCTGGACTATTCTGCGCGAGGACCACAACTACCGCTGGTACATGGTTTGGCAATTCGTCGGAGGGATGGCGAACCTGATCGGCAACTTCGCGCTGATCCGGTTGGTTATCCAACTCACCGAGGGCGTGAAGTACGAGTACGCACGGAGCATCCTACTGACCACGACGATCCCGATGGCGGTGGCGATGCTGACGGTGTCCTGGTGGGCGCGTTACTTTGACAAGGTTCACATCGCGAGGTTCCGCACACGTCAGGGGTTATTCTGGATCGCTGCGCAGTTCGGCAACTGGCTGGCGGGGCTCACCGGTATCGTGGGACTGTTTGCGTTGCCCCGCATCGTCGATGGCGCATCGCGCGGCGGCGGGATGCTGGCCTGGAACCTGGGGCACAACGATTTCGCTGATCGGCGGATGGTGCCTTTATATATGGGTATCCACGTCACCCTCACTGGCGTCCGTGGATTTCTTGCGCCGTATCTGGCTGTCACGCTGCTCTACGGTTGGACCCCCGACGCGATCCCGGGCCTGCCTTCCGGGGTGCCTGCTTTCGGAGGTATCGGGGTGCATGTGTTTTTGGTGACGACCGTGTTGGCGGTGATCGCGGAGGTGGGGTTTTTGCGGTTGAGGGGTGTGGTAGAGAGGGAGCGGGGGGAGACAGACGCTTGATGCCATTGCTTGAGTCTGGGGCCGGGTTACGGCCTAGGATGGAACTTGGCCATGACTTGTTTGAGTCTTGTGCGGTCGACGTGGGTGTAGATCTGGGTGGTTTGGATGTCGGCGTGGCCGAGCATTTCCTGGACGACGCGTAGGTCTGCGCCGCCTGAGAGCAGGTGTGTGGCGAAGGAGTGTCGTAGCATGTGTGGGTAGATGCCGGTGAGGCCTGCGCGTTTGGCGTGTCGTTTGACGACCTGCCAGATGACGATGCGTGTGAGGTCGCTGCCGGTGCGTGAGAGGAAGACGTTGTTGGAGGGTTTGTCGTCGCGGAGAAGGTCGGGGCGCAGGTCGTCGAGGTAGCGTTGCAGTGCGTTGAGTGCGGGCTTGCCGACGGGGACGATGCGTTCCTTGTTGCCTTTGCCGATGACACGTGTGACGCCCAGGGAGAAGTGGACCTGGTCGCAGGTGAGTTCGGCGGCTTCGCTTGCTCGGAGGCCGGAGGCGTAGAGCAGTTCGAGCAGGGCGACGTCGCGGAGGTACAGCGGGTCGGCTGGGCGGGGGGCCTGGATGAGTTTATGCACCTGGTTTTCGCCCATGACGGAGGGGAGACGCTTCCAAGCGGCGGGTCGGCTAAGCAACTCGGCGGGGTTCTTGAGGGTGAAGCCGCGTGCTTCCATGAATCGGCCGAAGACACGGATGGTGGCGACGTGGCGGACGATGGATGAGATTTCCAGGCCGCGTTCTTCAAGCGAGCGGAGGTGCTGGCCGATGCGATCGAGATTCAGGTCGTCCCAGCGGGGGTGTTTTTGTTGTTGCATCCAACGCCAGAGGTCGATGAGGTCGCGTGCGTAGGCTTCGAGGGTGGCTTTGGCGAATCCGCACTCGATCCGGCAGTAGCTGAGGAATTCCCTGACCGCTGGCTCAAGCGCGGAGCCCGGCTGGATCCCGGCAAACTTCAGCGCGCCGGTGCCTTGAGGCGCGGTGCCGGACGATGCTCTGGCTTGGGCGGGATTCAAGGCGGTGGTTCGCTCCTGGGACTGGCCCCTGTGTGCGGGGGTGGCGTACAAATGCGGTTATACGGGCCTGGGGGACATAGATCACGGATTCCTCAGGCACCAAACCAATCCCTTTATCGTCAACCCCGTCCCCGGGCCGTGAATCTGTCAGCGTGTTTGGGTGCGACTGCTGGGTCAAGCGAGGTGGATGCGCTTGTTTACATGCCTTGTGTGATTTTGGATCGGCATGTGGAACGTGCCTAGCGAGGTATAGGTAGAGCCTGGCACATATGAATCGGGTTCAACACGAGGGGGTTGAGGGGGGGGGCGACTGGGGTATCCGGGGCTTTGCAGTGCTCGGCCTTGGCGTAGTGTCAGGGCGGGGCTCTCTTTGATGACGGGATCTAGCACATCATTTTGCGATTTGGTGAGGCAGCAGCAGAATAAAATAATACTTAGGCTAAATACTATATTTTAGGGTGCAGGGGAGCGTGGTGGTGCTGGGCCTGTGAAAGGGTGGTTCGCGGTGGGATACGGGGTGAGCGTGGGGTTTCAGTCCGTCAGATTCTGGATAGGTGGACTTGTTTGACCTTGGAGAATGCCCTCGGAGAGACCCCCGTGATATCCTCAGAGAGACCCGGGGTTGAACCTGCCGACGCCCGGCCTACAATGGCCCGCTCGCCGACGTAGCTCAGTGGTAGAGCTAGGGATTCATAAGCCCTCGGTCGCTGGTTCGAATCCAGCCGTCGGCATTGCCCGCCCAGTACCCCCCTACTAGAAGAAGAAGATCGAACCCACCCAGGCCGCCCTGGCAGTTGTTTTGTAGTCGTTCAGCCCTCACACGCAACAACCGCAAGCCACCCGCCTTGAGCGCGGGGCCACACCGGCTACAATGCCGTCTTGCCGATGTCTGCAGGTGCCTGTTTAGGTGCCTTAGAGAGACGCACCTGGAGAGGTGGCCGAGCGGCTGAAGGCAACGGTTTGCTAAATCGTCGTACGGGTTTTGCCTGTACCGCGGGTTCGAATCCCGCCCTCTCCGCTTTTTTTGACACGTCCGCCGTAAACCCTTGCCAACACTAACCTGGCAAAA
>JAJDCX010000098.1 GCA_029260615.1 Phycisphaeraceae bacterium
TGCCTAAGCCACCTGCCGATCTCTACGCAATCGATCTGGAAGCAAATCAGGCTGTCAGCGTGATTGTTCAAGATATCAACCAGAGCGCGGGCCTGTTTACTGTCGATCTCATCGACGCCACCACCGGCGTTGTCGTCGCTAGCGGCGTATCCGACGGAGGGTTTGACAGCGTCATTCAGGCACAGTCCGAACCAGAAGCCGGCCGATACCACGTCCGTGTAAACACTCCCGGCGTTAATGACTATTCACTGACAATTTTACGCGGCGCGGCGTTTGATATTGAAGTCAACGACAAGCCGGGCGATTCACTGCCGAGTCTGGACAATATTGATGCTGCACAGGGCTACCTGAGAAACCTCGGTGGCGAGCGCTTGTTTACTATCGGTGGTTTTAATCAAGGCAATCAGATCCTTGAATTGGATCCACAAACCTTAGAAATCATCAATAGTTTCCCTGTCGATAGCAACGTAGGCGGAGGTGGCTTCTCTGGAGGCGGCCTGACGTTTGATGGCGATAATATTTATGTTCGATCGTCTTCCGGATTAGGTGTCAGAGCATTAGATCCCGACATCGGTGCATTTCGCTGGGAAGCAATACCTCCTGAAGGATTACCTGTCCGCCTTTCCGAATTCGCGACCTATCGGGGCCAAGGTGTTGTTCTGGACTACGATCAATCGACTAATAGCAATGAACTCGTGTTTTTCGATATCCCCACCGGCGAAATCATACGCCGCGTTCAGACAGATCCGTTGAACGTTGATAACTCGTCAATAGCAGGTGCCTCATCGAGAGGGTCTGTCTTCATTTTTGAATTCGCTGCAGGTCCAAATGTAATATCAGAAGTCGACGCAGAAACCGGACGAATATTGAACACATTCGAATTGTCAGCAAGTGTGTTTAGTGTCCCCTCTATAGCTTTTGTTGGCGGCCGTCTATACACAACTAGTTCTAGATTCCAATCAATTAGCGTCTACGATCCGGATACCGGACAGTTGGTACAATCACTACCAACTAATCAGAGTTCGCCTCTATTTAATATCCAATATCTCGGCGGCGATGGCGTAGCTCCGATCCAGGAAGCGGACCGTTATACCCTGAACCTTGTGGCCGGTGAGCGCGTCACGTTTGTCACGATCACACCGTTTGATAATCCTTCTGGCCAACTAATGAATACCCTCGACCCCGCGATACGCATGTTTGATCCGTCCGGGGCCGAGGTCGGGTTCGACGACAACAGTGCAGCCGACGGGAAGAACGCTGAACTATCACTGACCGCGACCTTGCCCGGCGAGTACGTGGTCCAGGTCACCGCGCCATCAGGCACCGGCGAGTACGTCCTGCGTGTAAATAGAACCTCTTTCCTCATAGGCGACCTCACCGGAGACGGTTTCGTCGGCATCGAAGACCTCAGCATTGTCTTAGGCAACTGGAATCAGACCGTCCCGGTTGGTGACCAATCCCAGGGTGATTCCTCCGGCGACGGCTTCGTTGGTATCGAAGACCTCAACGCCGTGTTGGGTAACTGGAACGCGACGCTGCCCGATCCCGTAGTCGAAGGTGACCTGACCGGCGATGGGTTCGTTGGGATCGAAGACCTGAATCTGATTCTGGGTAACTGGAACACCGACGGCTCGGCTGACACACGCTCCGATCCGACCGGCGATAACTTCGTCGGCATCGAAGATTTGAACCTGGTACTGGGCAACTGGAACGCGGGCACGCCGCCGACCAGCAGTGAATTAACATTGATGCTGCAGCAGTCAGCGAGCCAGGAGACAGTTGAAGTTGCGACAACCGAACAGAACGTCCCGCCAGCCAGTCCATCGAGAATAGCACCCACCTCCTCATCGGTAACCGACTCGACCGGTCCCCAGCGATCTACTCGAGCCCGTCGATTAGTGCCGCAATCCGAATCAGCCCTTGATGCGGTAACAAATGATCGTCCATCCAACTCATCCCTCAATCAGGGGACCCTAACCGCAATGGCCGAATGGAGCCGCCGCCAAGGCCCTAAGCGGTCAGTGTTAGGACAGGACTACACCCCCTGGTCGTTGCGAGGTTCAACTCCGGCAGGCCTTCTGGGTCTATGGGATGACACAGAACACATTCTGTAAACGTCAGGGGCTCCGGCTCTAAATTGTGGAGGTTGCCTTCGGGCCTGTGACCCCCTCGTTATATACCCGCCGTGCAGGGTTTATAACGGGATGTATCGATTGCGTTATGAGCCCGACTTGTCGGACTTATATCGGGTTGAATTGGGGCGTTATGAGCCTGGCTAGCCGGGTTCGTAACAGTAGGTTTATAATGGGTTTAAATTAATATAAAACATTAAAAAACCCAGAATTATCTCTGGGTTGAATAACGGGGGCATCATATGGGGAGTTGGAGATGCTGGTTTTGGCCTAATACCGGCTAAGTGTGGGCAAATGTGTCAGTATTTGAAATGCCATCAAACGCGTAAGTGTTTGGTGTGTTGTCGGTTACAGTGCGCCACCCCACTTGACCCTGACACGCTGATTCCGCCCCTACTTTGGCCGCTTAAGCCATCCGTCCCGACCTCGGAGAGGGCGGGTCGGATGGCGGCGGCAGGCGCTGGTTTTGAAGCGGTCTATTATTGATATGGCGGGGCGCCTTACGTTGGTACCACCTTATAAAGGATGCGGGTGGGCCCTGACCCGGTCACTTTTCTTCAATATGGATCCAGACACCCGGGCCGCTCGTGCGTCTATCTGGGTGAGAAGCGACAAATCTGGCTGGCGTAATCCATGAACCCAAAGTCGCCGCGACAGGCTGAGGACGACAGGATCATCGGGGCTCCTTCCGGGGACGCCCCCGGCGATGCCTCCAAAAACCATGTAGATGGTTCCGGTGGGGATGTTCAGGGGGGCGGATTGTCTGATGAATTACATGAAGCACCGCGCCAGTCAATGGATACAACGACCTGCGGAGATTTCGAGGCCGTCATCGCCGAGCACGAGTCGGCCATGCTGCGGTACGCACACCACCTCTTAGGGCAGGACTATGAAGGACGGCACCACGATGCGCAGGACCTGGTCCAGGAGGCGCTGCTCCGTCTGCACCGCCAGTGGCGTCAGAACGGGCGGGATAGCGTCCGGCACCTCGGGACGTGGCTGCTGCGGGTCACGCACAACCTGGCGATCGACGCGATCCGCAAGCGCGGCCGGACACGCGCAGCGAAACTACGGCTGCAACAAGAGTCATATAGCACAAGCCAGACGGAGCGAGACGAAACAAACGGCATCACAGAACTGGAAACCCGGGAGGCGGCGCGGCACGCGATGCGCTTGCTGCACGACCTGCCCGAAAACCAGCAGCGCGTCATGGTGCTGCGCCTGAACGACATGACCGTCCGCCAGATAGCGCAGGTATTGAACATGAGCCCGGGGAACGTGGGCTACCACATGAACCAGGCACTAACGTCGATGGCGAGACAACTGAAGCAGGCCGGGGTCGTGTAACACATAACGTCCCGGCGAAACCGGGAGGACCGAATTATGAACCGTGAACAAGCCGAATCACTGCTGGCACAGATGGTCTTCGACGACCTCGAAGAGCCGGTGCGCTCGCAGTTGATTGAGTACCTCAAGGATGATCCCGAGCTCAATGAACAGCTGGGCGACATGCGTCTGACCGCGAAGCTGCTCCGCGACGCGGTCGGTGTGGAGGATGCGCCCAAACTCGACCCGCTGGTCCGGGCAACGTTGCACAAGCGGATCGAGAATGAGCCGAGGCGGAAGGGCGTGCTGGCGGTTCTCAGCAAACCGATCGGCAATCGACTAGCGGCTTATAGTGCCTTGTTGGCGGCCTGCGT
>JAJDCX010000099.1 GCA_029260615.1 Phycisphaeraceae bacterium
CACAGCGTCATCTTCCTGAACTGGACCACCGACGACCACGGCAACCGCACCGGCATCCACTACCGCTCCAGCCAGTCCAAGACCGACGGCATCGGCGACCGCACCGAATACTTCAAAAACCACGGCGGCCACATCGACCCCAACCGCCTGTACCTCTGCCGATTCAACGAGCCCACCCCCCAACCCGACGAGGATGCGGATGATGCCGAGGACACAACCCCCAAGCCCCGTCCCGGTGCGAATCGATAGATTTTATACCCATCCCATTTAGTTCTCGTGCCTCTTCCCTTCCCCCTCAGCCCCCGGCTTTGCCGGGGGATTCCCCGCATAATTAAACGATGACGCACAAGTAATAAATGGGATTGCTATCAGTTGTCGTCCGTCATCAATAGGGATCGTGCCCATCCCCAATCGGCGCACAGCACAAACCGCGTCGATCTAAGATCGCTCGCTGAACGTGTGAGTTGATTGAAAGTGTCTTGCCTTACGCGTTGATCTTGGTCACCTTGCACTTGATGTAGTGCTGGCGGTGGCCGTTGTTGCGCTTGTAGGTCTTGCGTCGTTTGAACTTGACGATGCTGATCTTGTCCGAGTCATCGGGGTCGACGATGTCGGCGGTGACCGTAGCGCCCTGGATGGCGGGTTGGCCGATCGTAGCTTCGCCCTCGCCGCCGCCGATCATCAGCACGCGGTCAAAGGTCAGGCTCTGGGCGTCGTCGGGCAGGTCGCGCAGGTCCACGCGGATGGTGTCGCCTTGGGAAACCTTGATCTGTGTGCCGGAGTCTTCGATGATCGCGTACATGGCGGGGTCCTGTCTGGGGCCGGGCTGCCGGTTGGCCGGGGAGGCCGGGTTCCGGGGGTGTCCGGGGCTGTTTATTGTTGCTGAATCGAGCCGGGTATTTTAACAGCCTCCCAGCAAAATGCAACGCGGGTCGGGGGTTTGCCTAGAGTGATAGCCACTGCCCGAATGATACGTTACACGTTTGATATCAATCACTTATGACCACGCTTATTTCGCTGGGCGTATCTCCAACCGCCAGTCAGAAGCCTCGTCACTCATCGCCGAGCCCTCCATGAAGACCTGCAGCCGCGGCGGCAGCACCATAAACCGCCAGTCCATCGCCGGGCCCAGGGGTTGGCCATCCGCCGCCAGGAACGTGAAGCGGTACTGCGCATTCACCGGCTTATCGTCACGCAAACGGATCGGCACGGTCACGCTCATCGGCGATTGCCCGTTGGCCTGTCCGGGGGGCCGCACGATCGGTCGAGCGTAAGACAGATGATTTCCAAGGTTGCCCTCGGTGGCGATCTGTGGGTACTGGGCCTCCGATACATTGTCAGCCTTCACCGCATGCGGCGGCTTGTCGATCGCGCTGCAACCGATCAGTCCAAATGGAAAAGCAAACACCGAGGCAATCAGGATCAGACGTTTCATGGCATGTCTCCTTAGGGGAGGGGGTTATCTTGGGTCGGGGGTGTATCCGGGGGTATGTCCGGGGGCGGGGGTGGGGCGATCCGTGCGACGACATCGGACCGTGGATGATAAACCGGGTGGGTCTGGCCGAACAACCGTGCGAACCCTGTAGTCCCCGGCAGAGGGCAGACCAAAGATCGTCCGCCTTCCAATAAGTGTTTGCCCGTGTATCCATGCTGATCTTCGACCGTCAGGCCGATGCCTTCCGCCCGGTACAACTCACGCAGATCTGCCAACGTCATCCCCGTGAGCCGTCCCGCCCGGTGATAACCGTCAAGCACACGTTGGGTAGGGGGGCGCACATCGTTGCCGCCAAGGATGTAAGGCAACGTCTCTCCGCCAAGTGCATCGGTGTACGGATTCTTATAAAGCACCTCACCGCTCGCCGCCCACCCCGGCACCGGGGCATTGGGATTCGGCGTGCTGACCAGGTGGATGTATCGCAACTGTGCCGAGCCATCTATCCCCCCCGGCGGACCCAACCCCGACAACACCAGCTTCGATGACGGCCTCCCCTCAATCTCCAGTTGAATCTGCTCATTCGGATCAGACAGATACAACGGCACCACATAAAACCGCTGTGGCATCACATCGCAAAACCGCGTATCCACATGCGCGCCCGCCTTGAGGATCGCCCCAACCACCAACGCACCCAGACCCGCATACAACGTATCGTCATTCCCCCCTCGCGATGCCCCGTGCTGCGCCGCGACCACACCCCCGACCAACATCAACGACCCGATCGTACTTTTTGCAGCACGCACATCCGCCAGGTTGCTCCACATGTGGTCCCCCGCCATCACGTTCACATCCTGCACCGGCGTATAGGTCCGCCCCATCACATGACCGACACGGACACGCAACTCCCCATCATCGCTTGGAAACCTCGGCCTGAACCTCGCCAACGAATTATCAGGCCCGTACCCTTCCTTCCTCGGCCCCAGCCCGTAACTCACCACCAACACCGTGTTATACCGCCCGTCGCGCAGCGCCTCGATCAGCCTGCCCTGACGTTCATCCAACTCCATCACGCGCAAATAATGATCGTCCGCCTCTCGGGTCCGCCCAAGCTGCTGATTCGCAATCCCCGCCAACAGATACCCAAGCGTAAAGTCCGAGTCGCGCACCGCGTACCCGTTGTCCAGGTAATTCGCTTTCTTCAACGCCTCGTCCGATGAATCCCCCGTCTCGATCGCCCGCTCATACTCCACCGCCCGACGCGCGATCTCGTAGGTATCGATCCGCTCACCTTCTTCGTCTTCACCGAAGTCGCGTAGCCGAAACAGCGATCCGTTCGCCGACGCCCGGGCGTTGTCCCACGACCCCAGTTCCGCCTGCACCATCGCGTAGTACGTCAACGCCAGCGCCTGCTCGAACGGCTCACCCTTCCAGATCTTCACATCCTCATTCAGCACCACCGACGCCACAGTCTTGTCCTTGTTGATCCCCTGGGTCCGAAGCACGTCGTAGACCTCTTCGAAAACAGTCTGTGCCGACCGCGGGTACCCGTCCGCCAACGTCAACACCCCGACCCGCATCCGATCCAGCAGGTACCCCCGGTCCGAACGCTTGGGCTGCATGTCCTGATGAATATCCACACGCGGCCCCGCGTAGTCACCCCCCTGCAGCGCCACCGTCGGCGTACGCATCGGCTCCTGGCAACCCGCCAGACATACCAGCGCACCGAACAGCAACACCCAAACGTACACACTGGGTTTAGCGGCGGATCGAAGATCCGTGCGTTGGCCCGTAGGGTCAAACCCGGCGATCTGCGATCGCCCGCTAAACGGCGTGTCATGTTGCGACGCGATTAATCCCACACATGCCCCTTTGCCTGGCGCTTGAACTCGAACCGATCCGACCACGTCGGCTCACCCGTCGCCAGATCAAGAAGATCAAACTCACAATAATAAAGATCGCTGCGTGTCTTCGCCTGTGCCCGGGTCACCGAGCGGAACGTCGCTGTCATCGTATGCGTCACCCGGCGATCATTGCCGAACCCTTCGGAAAAATCAGTCGCGTCCGCGCTCTGACGCATCTCAACCACACGCTCCGCCGGCAACACAAAACGCACTGCCTTGAGATCCCACAACGCACAGATCGGCACCGCGCCACGCACCTGCGCCATAATCGACCACTGCTCGTTCTCGGTCATCACGTCGTCGGAGAGGTTCAGCACCTTGTCGATCGAAACAATCCACGGATCACTCTCCGGCCCGCGCCCCCCCAGCGCCTCGCTCGCCAACAAACTCTGCGCCATCGCTTCGGCCATCGCATCGAAGTCGTTGATTGTTAGCCGCGTGCTTTCGCCCACAGACCCGGACGCACAACCCAACAGTGCTAACGCAGAAACCAATAACACCACGAAACCTACCCTCAGCCCCAGGATCTGTCGGAGGATTGGCTGGTATAGCCGTCCGATATCACAAAATAATCTCCCGGCCAAGCCGAGTGCTATGTGGAATGATGGCATGACAGCCTGCCCCCGTTATCAATCTCTGGTCGAGTGCTTATCGTCGTACCGATCCGAGAAAACAATCTCGTTGCTGGCGAAGTGGACCAGTTGCACCTCCATGTAATACTGATGCGTCTCGCCCCGGCTGATCCGGTAGAAGTCGCCGTTCATTGCATACGTCGTCGCCGGGTCATAGTCAGGCGGGTCGGCAAGCACCTGGTCAGACGCCACACCCTCTCTCGCCGCCAGGTCCTGCATCCGCGCCCGCCGTTCCACAAACCGCAGCGTCCCCCGCGCCATGCCACTGTTAATCAGGTTGTTACGCAGCCGGGCGGTGACCAGCTCAAACTCCGCCGAGCTGACGATCCCCGTCTTGTTGTTGATGTCCCCCAGGATCACCGTGACACGTCCCGCATCGTCACGGATGCGCGGCAGGATAACGAGGTCTTGCACGATCCGTCGGGAAGCCTGGTCGCTGAATTCAATCAGTGACGCCGGCAGCACCTTCGCGGAATCAAGCTCCGCCTCGGTCGTCGCAGAGATATCGACCCGCCCCCCCGAGTTGCCCCGGTCGGTTACGCAGCCGCCGAGCGCCCCGGCAAAGCCCATCACACCCGCCAGCAGCCCAGCCAGGTAAAGTCGTTTCGTATTCATCGGGTGATACCTCCGTGTTGCGGTTTGATGCGTTTCGTTAGACGTTTCAAAAAACTAGACGCACAAGGCCGGCAAAAGTTCCCGCCGGCATTCCTTTGGCGTGGGGCCATTGTAGGCATATCCGCAGGTTGTTTGACGACGCCACGCCGTCCGAATCGATCCGGGCATAGGTACCTATCCCGCCAGACAGCCCGGTCAGTAAGCGGTGATGCGCTGGTGTCGCGGGGGCCTACGGCTGTGGTTTTCACGCAACAATCCACCCCAAACGGCCCCCGCCCAACGAGGCGCCTACGATTGTAAGTCCATGGTACAGATAAAACTATAAAACAGCCTCCCCCCTCCCCAGCCTTGGCACGTCGGTTGCGTTAACTGAGGTGTCGCTCGGAGGGAAACGGTGCCGGTCGTATTTGTTGGCCGGAGTCACGCCGCCTTGCGAGGAAAAGAGAGTCGAACGCCCCGTGGGTTGAGGGACCCGCCGGCGTGGCAAGAGGCAAGCTGCCCGGAGCAGGAAAGAGAGACGCAACATGTTTGGATTCAGGGCTACATTGATTGGTTGTATTGCGCTTGGTGGGATCACGATCTCCGCGTCGGCCGCCGATGGGCCGGTCACCGTGGTCGGCCGTGCTGCGCCGGGCCTGGTCATGCCCATGCACCGCGCACCTTCCAGCCACAAACTTATTCAGGTCAGTACCATGAACCGCCACATGGTCGGCGTCATGGTCCAGGACAACCCCGTCCACCCCGAGCTCGTTCAACTGCAGATGGGCAACATCCCCATCCACGTCGACCCCGATCAGTTCTACGGCCGACGCACCGGCGGGATCGACGACGGCCACATGATCATGCGGGCCCAACGTGCCTACAAAGCCATGAACGCAAACGACCACGCCTACGTCATCCGACGTGACGCCCTTGAGCCCACGATGGACCGCCACATGATCGTGCCCCGCGCGATCCTGATCCGCCCGGACTACATGCAACGCCGTGACGGCATGCAACCCATGACACCCGCGCCGGCACCCAAGTCACCTACTAAAGTCAAACGCGGCACAGTCGCCTCGGCTATGTAAACCGACCACGCCGGGCAACCGGCTAGGTCAGACAATCTACCCCGCCCCTGATCGAGTGCGGCTCAGTGCATCTTCTGCCTGGGTCGTGCTTTTTTGCGCATACCCGCCGGGTAGCCGGTATAACACTCGGTTATGACCCACGCACATAAGCGCAACGCCATACTCGCACTGCTGCTGCTGGTCCCCGCACCAAGCATCGGGATCTACATCGCCGCCTACGGCTCGCCCGGCACCCCATTCGCCAAGGGCTTCTTCTTCGCCTGCAAGGTCTGGCTCATCGCGCTGCCCCTGCTCTGGCACTTCTTCATCGACAAACAACCCGTCACGCTTCCACGCCCTAACCGCAAAGGCATGGCCATCGCCGCCGCGACCGGCACCGTCATCTTCCTGGCGATCGCCGCCGGCTACCTCCTCTTCGGTCACTGGATCGACACCACCCTCGTCAGCACCAAAGCCACCGAGGTCGGCCTCACTTCACCGATGATCTACATCCTCGGCGCGGTCTACTGGTGTACCGTCAACTCACTCCTGGAAGAATACGTCTGGCGGTGGTTCGTCTTCACACGCTGCGAAGCCCTGATGCCCAAGCCCCTCGCCGTCGCAGCGTCCGGCCTGTTTTTCACCATCCACCACATCATCGCACTCACCGCCTACTTCGACTGGCGCATCACCGTCCTGGGCTCCATCGGCGTCTTCATCGGCGGAACAACCTGGTCGTGGATCTACCTCAAGTACCGCAACATCTACGCCGCCTACCTCAGCCACGTCTTCGCCGACGTAATCATCTTCATCATCGGATACAAACTAATCTTCGGGGGGTGAGGACGATAACCGCGAAGGCGATCTGGCCTTTTGCCCACAGATCTTCACCGATTAACACAGATCTTCATGGCACTTAAGTCGATCATCTCTTAATCTGTGTAATCTACGAAAATCTGTGGGCCCCGCTTCTTGGTTTTCCTTCGTGCTCTTCGAGCCTCCGCGGCGGACCCACTGTTTCAGGAGTTTTGTTTATGAAAATCGAAGTCGAAATTATCGCCGACGAGGCCTGCCACTGCGGCGAAGGCCCGATCTGGCACGAAGATGAACAACGTCTCTACTGGCAGGACAGCACCACCGGCCGGCTGTTCCGCTACGACCACGCCACGCAAAGCCACGAGCAGATCCTCAAAACCGACTACATCGGTGCCACCACCATCCAGGCCGACGGCTCGCTTTTGGTCTTCGGCCAAGGCTGCGCCGTCTGGCAATTCCATAACGATCAACTCACCACCCTCTGCGAACCGATCCCCGGCGAATCCCGGTTCAACGACATCGCCACCGACCCCGCAGGCCGGGTCTTCGCAGGCTCCATGCCCATCAACGACCCCGACAACCCTGGCAAACACAAACGCCTCGGCCGACTCCACCTCTTCGACACCGACCTCACCTGCCGTGTCGTCGAAGAAAACATCGGATGCGCCAACGGCATCGGGTTCAGCCTCGATTCTAAAACAATGTACTACGTCGACTCCCTCGCCCACGCCATCCACGCCTACGACTACGACATCCACACCGGGAACATCTCCGCCCGCCGCACCTTCGCAGACATCGACAAGCCCCTCCTCCCCGACGGCCTGACCGTCGATGCCGAAGGCTGTGTCTGGCTCGCCCTATGGGAAGGCGGATGCGTAAGGCAATACTTTCCCGACGGCGAATTAATGCAAACCATCGCGATCCCCACACCCCTGACCACCAGCCTGATGTTCGGCGGGCCCCAGCTCGATGAACTCTACATCACCTCCGCAGGCGGCAACAAAAAAGACACCCACGGCCAATCCGCCGGCTCGCTCTTCCGCATCCGCCCCGGCGTTAAAGGCCGACCCGAAAACCTCTCCCGCCTCGGTTTAACACAGAAATAAATACGGACGCATGACACCCCGTGCCGACCCTACACCTGTTTTAAAAAGATCAACCGCCGACGTAGCGCGCTGACTTGCCATTTAGGATACGCCCCCCGTTTAGCGGGCGATCGAAGATCGCCGTGCCGCTCCACCCTAAACGTATCTCACCCACGGACACACCTACCAACGCACCCCCGGCCCGCCGTTAAATGCAAACGCCTCGGCACCGTCCACCTGTTACCTAACCTCGTACTCCGACATCCGCATCACCGTCGGCTTCACCAGCGCGTCGAAGTCCGCATAAGACATACGGATCAACTCCGTGTGCGTCCCCGCGTTGAAGCAGATCGTCCGGTCACGCGTCAACGCCTCATCGACGATCACCGGGATCCCATAGAGGTTGCCAAACGGAGGCATCGCGCCCAACTCACAGCCGGGGAACAGTTGGACGAAGTCCTTTTCGTGTGCCAGCTCAACATGGGCCGCCCCGGACGCATCACGCAGCCGCTCGAACCGAACCTTCATCGGTGCCGGCATCACGATCATGACCAGCTCGCCGTCCAGCCGGACCATGACGGTCTTGGCCATCTCCTGCCCAGGCACATGCGCAGCACGGGCGATCTCCTGCGCCGTATACGCCGGGGAATGGCTAAGTACGACGTACAAAACATCGTGGCTGTCCAGATACTCTCGAAGTCGTTTGACGGGCATAACGGTCTCCTTCCCACGGGGGTTTGAGGAATAACGCGCCCACAACAAACGCATCCCAAGAAAGGAACCGAACCCTGCACGCACCTTAAACGGGAAACGTCCGGGCATCAGACTCTGCTTCTATTTTATCACCCGGGTATGACGATTGGAATACTCAAGTGGCGAATCGGCACCAAGTCGTGCGATTTTTTTTAAACCCCCCAGCCCCCGCCGAAAACCCCACACTCGTTCTTGTCGTGCCGCGGAGATGGCCAACACCCTTCACCCAGCCGCCAACGCCCTTAGTTTCCGAATCACCCGCTGCTCGTCCGGGTCACTCATCCGCTGGGACAACTGATCGAATCCGACCCACGCCGCGTCGTGTGTCTCGTCATTGCGCGTGATCTCGGTCGATTGGGCACGCACCAGGAACCGTACATCAAAATGCTCATGGGCAGGCTCAACCTTCCGGGCCGGGATCGGATGGATGTCCACATCAAACACACCCGCCAAAGCCTCGCTCACATCGCCGATGCCGACCTCCTCATGGATCTCCCGGCAGGCCGCCGCAAACAGATCAACATCCCCCGGGTCCACATGCCCCCCCGGCTGCAGCCAACGGCTCAGCTTCCGATGTAAAATCAACAGCACCGACCCACCATCCGGCGAAAGAATAAACCCGCTGGCAGTAAAATGCCCCGGCTCAAAATGATCTCGCGAAAACGGATCACCCGACGAGTCCAGAAGCCCCAACATCCGATCCCGATACCCCACCTCCACATCACACCCCGGCGTGTGTTCTTGCAGGAGCGTCAGGAGCGGCGATCTCCGGGAGCACGGCTTACTCACCGATCTTCTCCGCCAAAAACGCCTCGACCTTGTCAATCCCGATCCGCTCCTGGCTCTGGCTGTCACGGTCCCGCACCGTCACCGTCTGGTCGGCAAGCGTGTCCCCATCCACCGTGAAGCAGTAGGGCGTCCCCGCCTCGTCCATCCGGGCGTAACGCTTGCCGATCGACTGTTTCGCATCCAACTGGCAGGCAAACTTCTCACGCATCCCCATATACAAATTCTGCGCAACCTCCGGCATCCCGTCCTTATTCACCAGCGGGAATATCCCCGCCTTGATCGGCGCGAACTTCGGCTTGAACTTCATATACACCTTGCTCGGCCGCGTCTCATCCGGCGTATACGCCTCGGTCAACAGCACCAGCACCCCCCGAGTCAACCCACTGGCCGGCTCAATCACGTTGGGAATATACTTGCTCTGCGCATTGATCTCGTCCTTGCTAAGCCCCGCCTTCTGCCCCTTGACCTGACGCTCCTGGTCGAAGTATTCCAGCTTCTGCTTGGAGTGCGTCTGGTGCTGGGTCAGGTCGTAACACCCCCGATGCGCCACCCCCTCCAACTCCCCAAACCCAGGCGCGGTGAACGGGTACTTGTATTCAATATCCACGCACATCTTCGAGTAGTGCGCCAATTCATCATCATCGTGATCGCGGAAACGCAGGTTCGACTTGCTGACCCCAAGCGACTCCCACCACCGCATCCGCTCGTGCTTCCAGAAGTCATACCACTTAGGCGAATCGTCAGGCGCACAGAACCATTCCATCTCCATCTGCTCAAACTCACGGCTACGGAAGATAAAGTTCCGGGGCGTCACCTCATTGCGAAACGACTTCCCGACCTGCGCAATCCCAAACGGCATCTTCACCCGCATCGTGTCCACGACGTTCTTATAATTCAGAAAAATCCCCTGCGCCGTCTCCGGCCGGAG
>JAJDCX010000100.1 GCA_029260615.1 Phycisphaeraceae bacterium
CCGCCCTGCCCACGTCGGGCAACCCTGCGGCGTCTGGACGGACATCCTTATCGGACAGACCGGCCTTTCCGCTGGATTTTCGCCGTCCCCGCCCGGTCAATTGGCCTTGTTGATCCACCCCATTCTTAGCCAACCCACACCCGAAATCGCGGGCAACCGGCTATAAAAAGACTGATTTACCATTATGGCTTTTCTAGAAAAGCCTTTTAAGGACGGGTGCGTCTAAGCGTCCCGCCCGACGGGTATGAGCCGGGTATTCTTGCTTGTGGGTTTGCCTGGATATCCGCTGAAATGACTGACGTCGATCAGGGTTTTTTTATGGCTTTGCCGAGGAGACTTTGGCCATGAAGGCGCGGGCGTGACCGGTGAGGCCGGGCCAGTCGGTTGCTTGGACCAGGTCCAACTTCAGCAGGCTCGTGCCGACGCCAAGGCAGACGGCTCCGGCGGCGAAGTGGTCGGAGACGTTGTCGAGCGTGACCCCGCCGGTCGGCATCAGCTTCAGGTGCGGCAGCGGCGCGAGAAGATCGCGGATGTAGGCCGCGCCGCCCATCCGGGGGGCGGGGAACACCTTGATGATGTCGCCCCCGGCCTCCCAGGCGTTTTGGATCTCGGTCGGGGTCAACGCCCCGGGCAGACAGGGCAGTCCCAGATCGTGGCTGGCCTTGATCACCTCGGGCTTGAAGGTCGGGCTGACGATGAACCGCGCTCCGGCATCTGCCGACCGCTTCACCGCGTCGGTGTCGATCACGCTGCCCACCCCGATGAGGACCTGATCGCCCAGCTCGTCCGCGATCTGGCTGATCACCTGCAAGGCGTTGGGTGTGGTCAGCGGGACCTCGGCCACCCTAAGCCCCCCCGCCGCCATCGCGTGGCAGGCCTGCACGAGCCCGGTATCCGACGGTGCACGCAGGATCGCCACGACGCCCGAGGTTTCGATCTGTTTCGTAATATCATTGCGTGGGGTGGCGCTCATAAATGGCCTCTAAACAATGGATTGATTATCTACCGCAATAAAAGCTTTTACATCATGCCCTGCGTCGTGCCCACGTTCTAAGAACGTGGGCTTCGCCCAATCGGTCACATTATGGTTTATGGGGACACAATCGTTGCTGTCGTACTTCAATTATTAAAAAGACCCACGTGCTCGTTGCACATGGGTCTTGATGGTATTTGAATGATCTGATCCGCGCTGGGCAAACCCACCGTGCTCAGGCCAAGACCTCGAAGATCGACTGGGTCCGCAGGACCAGGTTGGCGCTGCCCAGCAGGTGGTAGCTCTGCAGGTGGAATTCCCGGCGGTACTTCTGGGTGTCCAGGACCGACAGGCAGGCGGCGCCTTCGGCGTCGTTGTAGCTGTGCGACAGCGAGCCGGTCTCCCGGGCGAAGTCCTTCATCTCCCGCAGGGTGGCGGCGTAGAGATTGTCGGTCAAGGCCTCGGTCTGGATGGTCGTGACGTAGCCGATCCTGTCTTCGGGCTTGGGCTCGTATTCGAACTCTTTTTCGCCCAGGCATGGCAACGCGTGGACCAGCCCGATCTCGGGCAGGTGGTCTGCATTGGACAGCACGGCCTCGGTCATGACTTCGCCATCAAAAGCGAAACGCACAACGTGGCCGGCCGGGGAAAGCCAGTTCTCGGCCTCGTAGTCGCCATGGCGGTCGATCCGCCGGGCCTGAAGGTCGAATAGCTCAGGGTGCAGCGGACGGCTGTACGCCATAAGCCGGAAGGACTGGATACTGGAGGATTTATGACTAACGCTCATCACCGACCCCTGACTTTCTCATGGGTAAAACAAAGTTCAATCTAACGTAGGAACAACAAAC
The DNA here is from genome assembly GCA_029260615.1 of Phycisphaeraceae bacterium. Taxonomy (GTDB): domain Bacteria; phylum Planctomycetota; class Phycisphaerae; order Phycisphaerales; family Phycisphaeraceae; genus JAJRRS01. The sequence continues at coordinate 1,822 of JAJDCX010000100.1, forward strand.
AAACGGCGGGGGTGTGGGCGGATTATAGCCCCTCACGGGGGTCAAGAAAAGGGTTTTGTGCCCTTTTTGTGATGGTTTTTTTCTTTGCCTGTCAGGGTTTACAGGCGACAAGGCCGAAAGGCCGATAATTTCGTTGGCGAACCCGGCTGTGACCGGTTTCCTTGCTCCGTGCCTCTGGACCCCCATGGCCAAGTTAAATCACATTTTTAAGCATTTACAGGGGGTAAAAGACGCCTGTGTGGACCAGGCGATGGCCCAGGCGCTGCCGACCGCCGATGCGGAGGCCCTGCAATTGATCGCCCTGATCCTGCTGCAGAGGCGGCAGATCCACGGCCTGATCGCCCTGGTCGAGCACTACCACCGGCTGCCCGAGCCGATCCGCCAGACTATCCTCCAGCACGCCCCGGAGCTGGCCCGGGCTTTGCGGGTCGCGATGGACAACAAGAAAACCACCGGCCCGGCCAACGCGGTCCACATCATCCGACGATCCACCTCGGTCCGGCAGGCCTACCTCATCGCCGACCAATTACGCCAGGGGCACGACAGCCTCAAGGACGAGTCGGCGCTGTGCCTGTTGGAGATGGCCGAACGTACCTCCAGCGTCGATCCACAGGGCCAACCGGTCGGCAGCCCGACCGAGACCGGGTTCGTCTACTCCGCCGTTAAAGAGGCCCTGCGTTTCTACGCCCAGCACAAGCGGCAAGATACCCTGCGAGCGATGTTCTCCCTGCCTTTGCCCGCGGTGACGGAGCTGATGAATACGCTGGGTGCGCCCGGTTCGCCGGCGGCGCATCAGGCCGGCGTGCTGCTGACCCGGTCGGACACCCCCCCGGTCCGAAGCGCCCTGGTCCAGGCGTTGCCGAACCAGGCGCTGCACCCTTTCGCGGTGGACGGCCTGAGGCTCGCCATCGACACGGACACCTTCGGCGAGGCCATAGGTCGCTGGCACCTGTTGCGGTTGAAGCGGTACCGAAACGCCCTGAAGCGGATCAAGAACCCCGACAACCACCTGCCACCACCAACTTTCTATAAAGAACCCGGCTCGCCGAACGTGACCCGGGGGCTGACCCGGGGTTTGGCGACCTGGCTGGCCGAACTGCCACTGGACCGCCCCAAGCAGGTCCGGCAGCTGGCGCTGTTGAATAAAGCCGCCGACCCCGCGACCCGGTTGGGGGCGTTGCGAAAGCTCCTTAACCTCGCCCATGCGGCCCCGGCCGATGCGCCGGTCCACAGCGCCATCGCCGGGTTCTGCTCAGACCCCTCTGAGCACATCGTCCGCGTGGCGCTGGCCCACCTGGTCCGCTGTCACTTCCCGGAGACCGCCAGGATCCTGGCGCAACTGGTCAACTCACCACATGGTCAGGTCCAACGGATCGCCGGCAGGCGGTTGGTCCCGGTCGCGTTCCCGAGGCTTTGGGACAGCTGGGGCAAGCTAGACCACGCCCAACGTATCGGCGCGGGCAAAGCGCTGATCAAGATCGACCCGGGGTTCCACACCGCGTTGCAGGACAAGCTCTACCTCCCGGACACCAAGGCCAAGCTCAAGGCCCTTTCGATCATCGGGGAACTTAATCAGGGCCTGCTGCTTCAGGACGCGATCCTTCGGCTGTGCCACGACCGGGACCCGCATGTGGTGTCGGCGGCGGTCAAGGCCCTGGGGACGGCCGAACCGGACCGCGCCCGGACGGTCATCGAATCGGCACTGAATCACGAGGACGACCGTGTCCGCGCGAATGCCGTGGAAGCGTTGGCCAGGCTGGACGCGAGTAAACACGTCGACCAGATCACCCAGATGACCGGCGAGGGCGAGTCCAACCGCGCCCGCGCCAACGCGATCCAGGCGCTGATGCAGATGCGTGCCGGCGATGCGCTCCAGGCCCTGTCCCGGATGCTGGCCGACCCAAGGCCGGAGCACCGGACCAGCGCGCTGTGGCTGGTCGAGTCGATGGGGATCGTCGAGGTCGCCCGGGAGGTCGCGGAGATGTCGATCTCCGAACCCAACACCGATCTGCGTCAACGCGCGGAACATGTGATCCTCCAGGTGATCGATCAGATGTCCCAGCCGCTGCCGATACACACGCTGATGCAGGACGATCGGGACCAAACGGACCAGGAACCGACCCAACCCATAGACCACGCCGCGGCAGGCTGATGGATCGAGATAAACCATGCCGGCATCCACCTCATTGATCCTGTTAAAGATTTTGGCGCAGGCCCCATTGGCCAAACCGACCATCACCAAACCCGACCTGTCCGCGGTCAGTGAGCACGCTACCAGCGCCGGCCTGCTCACCGCGAACTGGCTGCTGATCGCGGCCGGGGCGATCCTGCTGCTGCTCAGCGCCTTGTCGATCGTCAACTGGTGGAAGCACCGCGGCGAACACTCCCACCCCCTGCTGGTCTTCTCCAGCACCGCCCATGTGGTCGGCCTGAGTTACCGCCAGCGGTGGACGCTGCTCCGTATGGCCCACCACCAGTCGCTGGCCTCGCCCCTGACCCTGATGCTCTCCCCCACCACGTTCGACCATTACGCCAAGGGCTACCTGGTTTCGCGCCTGAGTTGGCGGCGTGAGCCGGCCCGCCGACAACTGAACAGCATCCGCACCGCCCTGTTTAGTGACCTGCCACATCCACCCGTCACGGCCTGATCAGGATGCAACCAGACATTCCGAGTAGATATGCAGGCTCAACGCCTCGTGAAGACCCGTCGTCACGGGGCCTGGTCGGCCGGTTCCGATCAACCGGCCGTCGATCTGCGTGACTGCGGTGACGTTGATCGTGGTACCCGTCAGGAAGACCTCGTCGGCGGCCAGCATTTCATCGGTGCCGAAGGTTTTTTCTCGAATAGCGATGCCCGCCGCGTCGGCGCGTTCCATCACCAGTTGCCGGGTAACGCCGTTGAGGATCCAGCGGTCGGCGGGGTGGGTCCATAACGCGCCATCGCGCACGATCATGGCGTTGGCGTTGGTCGCCTCGGTGACGATCCCGTCGCGGTGAAGGATCGCGACGTCGGCCCCGGCCCGGAGTGCAGCGTTGGCGGCCAGCACGTTCGGCAAGAGCATCAGCGACTTGATCCAGCAGTTGCTCCACCGCTCGTCGGGCATCAGGATCGCGGTCTGGGTCGGCACATCTGCGGTGGTATCAAGCCCGGCACACGGGCTGGGCACGACCAGCACGGTCGGCGGAACCCCTTTGGGGTATGTCACGTTGCGTGGCGACGCGCCCCGGGTGATCTGCCAGTAGAACCGGGCATCGGACAGGCTGTTCTTCTTAATCAGGGTCTGGGCGATCCGCGGGAACCCGTCGAAATCTTCCGGGGGGTCCAACTCGATCCGGGACAGGCTCTTACGCATCCTCTGGACGTGCCGATCCATCGCCAGGGGGCGGCCGGCAAAGAACCGCAAAACCTCGTAGACCCCGTCGCCGTAGAGCGTCCCCCGGTCGTCCACACTCATCGCGGCGGCACTTTTAAGGCAGAACTCGCCATTGAGATAGATAATCGGGTCTGAGTCAGTCATGGGTCGCGGTGTGGGTGGTGGCCTGGGTGGCAGACGTGCCGAAACCTTTCAGCCCGCCAAGACTCTTATCGGTCATCGGCCCGTAAGGCGTTGATTAGGCTGGTTTCCCCCCCCCGTCCCGGCCGTGTTGCAGCCCGGCAGGCCCAACACTACACTCGCCGCTTTCCCAAAAGCCCCCGGACCCGCCATTATGCGATTTGAGCTGATCGACCGCGTATTGGACCGGCAGGAAGACTCGCTGACCGGGATCAAGGCCGTCACCACCGCCGAGGAATACCTCGCGGACCACTTCCCGGGCTTCCCCGTGTTGCCGGGCGTGATGATGTTGGAGACGCTGGTCCAGGCCGCCCGATTGTTTGTAGACGGACGAGACGACGCCCCGGCGATGCCGCTGGTCGTGACACAGGTAAAGAATCTGCGTTACGGTAATATGGTTAGGCCCGGACAGGCCCTGAAGGTTCAGGTGACCCTCCGCCAGTACGACGACGGCGGGTACGATTTCCAGGGGGTGGGCACGGTGGACGAGCAGGTCGCCGTCCAGGGACGGTTCCGGATGGAGCCGCTGAACGCCGCATGACCCGGTGATAGACACCCGGGCGTTGAATGTTTGGAGCTAACTAATATGACCATGACCAAAGACGAAGTATTCGCGAAGGTAAGAGAAGTCCTTGAAGAGGCGTTGGGCGTCGACGAAGACGAAGTCACGCCACAAGCCACGCTCGGCGGGGACCTGGGCGCCGAGTCGATCGACTACCTGGACATCGTGTTCCGGCTTGAGAAAGCGTTCGGGATCAAGATCAGTCAGGCCGAGCTGATGGCCGACAACGTCCTGAGCGACCCGCAATACGTGCAAGACGGCAAGGTTACCGACCTGGGCATGTCCGAGCTTCGTAAACAACTCCCGCACGCCGACCTGGATGCGTTCGACGCGTCCCGCCAGGTCGATGAGTTCCCCAACATATTCACCGTCGAGTCGATGGTGAAGTTCGTGCAAGGCAAATTGTAGGGTATAGGGTGCAGGGTCTAGGGTCTGGTCAGAAGTAAGGACCAGGCCGTACAGTTAATTCTGACTAGACCCTAGACCCCAGACCCAAGACCCCACCGATATGCGTTGGATCTGGATAGACCGCATCCTCGAACTTGAGCGCGGCCGGCGCTGTGTGACGATCAAGAACGTCAGCGCCGCCGAAGATGTCCTGCACGATCATTTTCCGGCAACGGACAACCGACCGGCGATGCCGGTGATGCCCAACCCGCTGATCATCGAGGGGATGGCGCAGACCGCCGGGATCATGGTCGGGCACGCCGGGGACTTCAAAGAGAAGGTCATCCTCGCCAAGATCACCAAGGCCGTGTTCACCGACGCCGCCCGCCCGGGCTACACGATCCGCCACACCGCCGAGATGGATAACTTCAGTAAGGCCGGCGCCTCGACCCACGGCAAGACCGAATTGATCGACCCCAACACCGGGGAAGCCAAACCACTCGCCGAGATCACCCTGATGTTCAGCCACATCGACCACAACATGGCAGGCCTGGAATTCCCCGAACATAATTTTGTGTTCACCGGCCAACTCATGGAAATGCTAGAAGCATCCGGGTTTCAATCGCCGGGCTGAAATCGGATACACCTCTTCATCCAGCCCCTGCACACACATACAAGCACATCAACTTTGCGCGCAACGCGCAGGCTTGCTGTTTCGTGGTAACACACCGACCGACGTACGGTGCAACCTGTCATCTCGATTCGTAAAAAACCTCGCAACACACCCCCCTTCCCCTTACAATCCTGATATGGGTGTCAGCCGGGTACACAGACTGCTTCGACTCATCACGGTTTTGCAACGTGATGAGCCAAACACCACCGCCGGGCTGTTGCGTGAACTGAACGTGAGCCGGCGGACTTTTTTCCGTGACCTGAAACTGCTTCAGGAGGCCGGGATCCCCTACCGCCACGACCGGGCCCAGGGGTACCACCTCGACAAGGGCTTCTACCTCCCCCCGATCAACCTCACCGTCCCCGAGACCCTGGGCCTGATGCTGCTGGGCAAGAGCGCCGCGGCGCACAACGGCGGGCCGATGATGGGCCCGGCGCTGTCGGCTGTCTACAAGCTGATCGCCACCGTGCCCGACCCGATCCGAAAGGCCTGTAGCGAGATTATGTCCAACGTGTCTATTGCCACCGATGCACACATCCAAACAGAACAGTGGGCCCGGCACCACGCCCTGTTGCAGCGATGCCTCGATGAAGGAAGAACCTGCCGATTCGTTTACAAAGGCCCGACTGACCCCGAGGAAATCAACGCCCGGCTATCGCCCTACCTGATGCACTTCGCCAACCGCGCGTGGTATGTCCTGGGCTACGTGGATGTGTATGACGAGGTACGCGTGCTCAAGCTCACGCGGTTTCTGGAACTCGATCCGACCGACGAGTACTTCAACAAACCTGACAACTACCGCGTCGAAGACAAACTGGGCGCAGCCTGGCGGCTGGTCCCCGAGGGCAGGGAATACAAGATCGTCCTGATGTTCTCGAAAAAGGTCGCCACCAACGTCAGCGAAGTCCTCTGGCACAGGTCGCAACAACAAAAAATCCTCGACGACGGCCGATGCGAGATGACATTCACCATCGACGGCATCAACGAAATAGCCTGGTGGCTGTGCGGGTATGGGGATCAGGTTGTGGTTGTTAAACCCCCCGAGCTGCGGGACCGGATTGAAGCGATGTTGTGTAAGGCGTTGAAGCAGTATGAACCTGACGAATCGTTACCTGCGGTCATACCGGGACGTAAACCCAAGACCAAGTCTAAAAATACGCCGCGCCAAGGCTGATTCATGTGTCGGGCCGACACTCCACAAACACCTCCGGCAACTCGTTGGCGAGGCCCGCCGAACAAAAATCAGTCCGCCTCTCGTTTCCGTGTTTTGGGTACCCGGGCCATCAGTTTGGCGGCGACCGGGGCCATATGTGCGTTGCTGTGACCCACGCGGGGCACCTCAATGCAACGCCAGGCCAGCGGCACGTCCAGGGCCTGGGACCTCGCCGATGCTTGATTAAAAAAACTGTGGCCACGAGCCAGGCGGTGCGGCCCCTGCGATTCCGCCTCGGGTGTCTTACGCAGGTGTTTGTGGTTTGGGTCGTTGTCTTCCTTCCCTAGCAACACCACCAACGAGTGACCGAACGCCGCCCGCAAGCTGTCTTCGTTGCTAGGTGCATCAGCCAGGCCATACGGATATGGCACCTCCGGGTCAGGCATCGTATACCAGCCTGCGTTTGCGGCAACAGCTAACCGCACCTTGGCGTCGGGTAGAAACAGCACCAGTCGGTGAACAAACTGCGCCCCCGCCGAATGCCCGAAGATGCCATACCCCTGCGAACTTAGCCCTTCGCGTAACACGACATGGTCAAACAGCCGATCAATAACCGTGTAGGACCACAACGACCGATCAACCGATTGGCCCTGTTCGTCGAACATGTTCCCGAGGTTGTAAGCCCTTGAGCCGGGGTAATCTTCGGAACTGAATTCGGGCACTAGAATCAGCGCACGGTAACGCCGGTTTAACTCGACCCAATTGTTTCGGTAGTCTTCCGCATTGCGATTCACACCGTGCATCACAAGCCACACCGGCGTGTTTGGCGTTACCCGTTTGGGTTTGATGTAGAACACGCGGATGGGCTTGTCCGGGTCGCCATCTTGATCGACAAACGTGAATTGCCCGACACCCACAGGCAAGGCTTCGCCCAACCCGTCTTGCGCCGATGCGCCTTGGCAGACACTTGCAATCACCAACACCCAAGCACAAAGACATTGCCCGTAAAATCGTGCCACCAGGTGAACCATACGGATGAACCCTTCATGCTAACGAAGTGCGGGCCATGAGACTATCACGACGGCCCTTTAGCCAGTCGTACTGTACCACCATCGGGGGCTGCTGAGGTGTGTGTCACCCACCCACCCGACATCCCTCAAACACATCCGGCAACTCGTCGGCAAGGTCTACCGCGCGCAGCCCCGATCGGCCGTGACGTTTGGCCCAGTTGTCGCCGGCCCGGCCGTGCAGGTAAGCGCCCAACACAGCGGCGTCGAAGGCGGACAGGCCCTGGCCGATCAGGGAGGCGATCAGGCCGGTGAGAACGTCGCCGCTACCGGCGGTGGCGAGGGCGGGGTTGCCGGTGGAATTTGTGTAGAGCCCTTGGCCGTCGGTGACGACGGTGTGTTGGCCCTTTAATAAGACCACGGCGTGATGCGCTTGCGCCAGTTTCGCGGCGGTGCCAGCACGTGAAGCGGGATCGGTCGGGCAGTCGGTGATGCCCAACGGTTTGGCGAGGCGGGCGAACTCGCCGGGGTGCGGGGTCATGACTAATTCAGCGCCGCCGCGAGGCCGTGGTCGGCCGGTGCGTGCTAATAGATTCAACCCGTCGGCGTCCAGCACAATCGGACGTTTACCACGCAATAATGCCAGCACCTTCTGCCCGCCGCCCTGGGCCAACCCCATCCCCGGGCCGACCGCCAAAACAGCCCGCCCTTCGGGGTCCGCAGCATCAATCCCATGACGCCAGGCCTCGGCATCACCATGAAGCAGCACCCCGGTCGCGCAGGGCTCAATCGTCAACGCATGGGCCAACACATCACCTGTTGTGGCGATCTTTACCAGGCCACTGCCGCTGCGCAGCGCCGCTCGGGCGCACAGCGCGGGGGCCCCGATCATCGTAGCGCTGCCGCCGACGACGATCACCGTGCCGAAGGTTCCTTTGTGTGCCTCGCCTGGGCGTGATGGCAGGTCGGGGATTTTTTCGAGGGTCGTGAGTTCACTCATCGTTAACCCCCAGGCGATTAATCAGGCACGCGCTGTACGCTGCGCCGAAGCCGTTGTCGATGTTGACGACGGTGACACCCGAGGCGCAGCTTGTGAGCATGGACAGCAGTGCGGTGACGCCGGCAAACGATGCGCCGTAGCCGACGCTGGTGGGGACCGCGATGATGGGGGCTTGGATCAGCCCGCCGATCACGCTGGGGAGCGCCCCTTCCATCCCGGCGATACAGACCACCACCGATGCGCTTTGTAACACCGGCATGTGCGGTTCCAATCGATGCAAACCCGCGACGCCGACGTCGTTGATCGCGATTGCCGGGTGCCCCAAGGCCTTGCACGTCAGCAGCGCCTCCTCGGCCACGGGCAGGTCGCTGGTCCCGGCGGTCATGATCGGGATCGCAGGCAGACCCTTCAATGGTTCGGGGGACGTGCCGACAATCAGTGTCCCGCCGCGTGTGCCGACCTCGATCGGTTTGTCCGAGAACGCACCACGGACCGCATAGACGTGGTCAGCCTCGGCCCGGGTCACCAGCACACACCCCTCGCGCCCAAGCAACGCACGAGCGATCTGGACGAGTTCCTCCGGGCTTTTACCCGCCGCGTAGACCACCTCCGCAAAGCCGCATCGGCGTCTGCGGTCGTGGTCGAGGGTCGCAAAACCCAACGGCTGGGCACGGAGCGCCAGAAACGCCTCACGGGCCTTGGTTGGGGACAACGCCCCTTCTTGGACCTGTTTAAGGATGTCATCCAGTGGATCGGACATGCTACCTCACAAAATATTAACCATTCCACCTGGCGCGGCCTCAACAGTGCCATACAGGTGACACTGCCCAGCCCCACGATGCTCTAAGGTACCAAACCCGGTTCGGGTCGTTTTCCGGGACGGCCTTGGCCGACCGACAATCAGGGCCCGCCTGCGGCGGACACGCACCCTCCATCCCCTCCCTCCCGGGATCATGGAGCTTTGGCCGACCTCCCACCTCGGCCCCCCGGTCCCTCTGGGGCCGCCGCGGCGGTGTCCATTTAAGGCCACGAAGGCCACCGCTTATTCGGCCTCTATGACCCGCACCTCAAGCCCGCCAAACAGCGGGAACATCTCGATCATGTCATTCACCATCTGCCCGTCCCGCATCGATGAAACCGAAAGCAGGATGTGCGACGCATCGAAATCCACCCCGTCCAACACCCCATCCACATCAACCCACCGCCCACCACCCCCGCCCCCGGGGGTAGCCCCCTGGGTTTCATTCCCCGCTTCGCCTGCGGTGCTTCCCCCCGTCTCCAACCAGGCCTGCGTCCACATGTGATATCCAAACACACCCGATTGGCCCAGGAAACGATCGACATAAATCAACCCACTAATGGTTCGGCTCGGGATCCCCTCGGCCCGGAGCAGCGCCGCCAACAACACCGCGTGTTCCGTGCAGTCGCCCTGCGCGGTGTGCGCCACCTCGCCCGCCGACGCCAGCCCAACGGACAGGTCTTTTTCATCGATGTAGTCATAGACAAAGGCCCGCAACCGACTAGCCTTCTGAGAGTCTGAAAGATTCGAGACATCCCCAGGCAGAGCCTTACGCAACAGCTCGCGGATCTTAGGGTTGTTGTGGTCGATCATGTTGGACGATTCGAGATGCGCTTCGTTGGGAAGGTCGTCGATCACGTTGACGGGGTTATCCATATCCAGCACCACGGCCGCAGTGGTCCGGTTGTCATACACGACCCGCTGATACCCCGCCCGGGGCAGGTGCAGCGCAGCGCCGTTGTGATTTTCAAGCGAAACCCGGTAGATCGCACGCCGGAGGCTTCGGGCATTCTTGATCGGTTTGTCCGGGCGGATCAAAGTCCTGGCCATCACCTCGGGGGGGTCCACCTTCGCCTTGGCGAGTTGTTCGTCGGCCTCGATCATCTCCACATCCATCCCCTGCATGATCTGCACCGACGTCTTGACCGCCCGGCCCTGCTCGTCGACGTATTCGCGCACCTTTATGCCGGGCATGCTTGAGACCGTGGAATCCCAGACCACCGCCGGGACCACTTTGCCCAACACCTGGACGTTCTCCCGGCCGGCGATGTCCATCGTCACGTCAAGCAGGGTCACGCCCATGCTCGCGTCGATCATCTTGGCGGTGATGTGTTCTTCGCCACTATCGATCTGTTTTTCGATCTGCCTCTGCGCCGCGGCGGGCGGGAGGTAGGCGTTGTCGATCGGGGGGAGGGTCGTGGTCCGTGCCGCATCACCTTGGCCGGTGGTTTGTTCGATCCCCTGATCGCTAAATTTCAGATGATGGACGATCGCGAACGCGCCGGGCCGAAGTGTGCTGGAAGTCTCGACCGGCCTGCCATCTTCGGTCTCGACAAACCACATGGCGTGTTCGATCGTAACCGTCTGGTCGCCGCGCTTGATGCTGATCTTCATGTCGGTCTGGGTGATGATCTTGTCGGCCTTGCGCCGCTCGGTTGTGTGGATATACCCCGCGTGTTCGCCGGACATCCGCAAGACATACCACCGGTCGAACGTGGTGACGGCTTGATCGGACGCCCACACCTGGGCCGAAGCCGTCAGGACGCACAACGCCGCCAACCAGAACGACACATGGTTTATTCTTGTTTTCATGCGTGGGATTATACGCTGGGGTTTGCGATAGGTTCGCCAGCCAGCACCGCACATAGCGCATGGAGGCTGTCAGGCGGGTACAGGGCGAAGCACCAGTCCCGGCGGCGGGCGATCCGAGCGTTACCCACACCGGCCTTCGCCATATCCAATGCACGCCTAGCCGATGCCATCGCTTGAGGGTTCTGCTCACCCAGTTCACGGTTGACCTGATGCAGTTCACGAAACGCAGTACGCCGACGAATCTTGTCACGGTCGTCGTCCATGTGTTCGAGGAGTTCGCGTTTGCGCTGGACCGCTTCGCCGTTGAGGCTAAGCACACGGTCCAGGTTGTGCGGCAGGTGATGCATCCGCCAGACCACACGGTCCAGCTCGGCCCGGTCGGCCACCGGTGCACCCAGATCCAGAAACACATCGGCGGTCACCGCCGCCATCGGCGAAAGCGCTTCGCCAGCCCACGTCTCCCACCACGCCTCGGTCACCTTGTCGTAGACAAGCCCGCCGGTCCCGTGGATAAAGAGGTCGCAGAAAAATCTGCGCATCACCGCCGTCAATAGCAACGCACGGGGCAGCAAGGTCACGGCCTCACGGTCGATCGGTTCGCCATCGTCGTACACAAATAGGGGCACGGAGTCTGCCATGTCCACAAACACCCGCTGACGGGTTTCATTCCAACGCACAGCCCACAGCGGCAGCTCGACCAGCTCGCGCCCGACCACCATCGGCGTCATCCCGGCCTGTGGGTGATCGGCGACCGCGCGGTTGTACAAGGTCGCGCACCGGTGCGCATCATTGAGCATCCGCGACAAGGCCGACTCGTAAACGGCCAACCCAGCCAGATCACTGACCATCATCACCGGCACGGCCCCGGCGTAAGGTTTTTTAAGACGGGACAACACGACCGCGATCTGCTCGGCAAGTGTGTCACACCCCGATAGATTATCCAATGCCCCCTCTAGCACACCGGTCAGGCCTGAATCCAAACCGGCCAGCCGATCTTTAAGCTGACTTACTTCGGCGGGTGGTTGGAACCCGGTCGGCACCCCCGGCTTCTGGTCGGCCAACAGCACCGATTTAACTTTCAGTTCATCTCCATCCACAAACGGGGCTTCCAGACGCCATGCCTCGTTGGCATCCTGGTCCACGATCATGTGCAGCCTTTGCGTGCCCAGCCTTTCGGCGGCGAGGCTAAGTGCGATGTCTTTGGCGAGAATGCCGGGGTGCCAGAGTTGGGCCTGGTGCCCGGTCGCGATCAGACGTGTCCCGGAGAGATCAAGCGTGGCGGTCCCCAAACGTTTAGCGCGGGTGTTGATGCGTTCGATCAGCGCAGCACGGTCGTGCTGTGGATTTTCATTGACCGACCACGAAGACATCGCCGGCTCAACACGCACACTGGGGGGAGGTTGCGTCATACCGCGGCGGTACAGGGTGCGAACTTGTCTGGGTGTTTAGCTAACTCGGCACGGAAGACCTGCTTGTAGTGTTTGAGCCGATGGCCCGCGTCATCCAGGGGGCCGCCGAAGCTGCGGTTGGGGTCGTTGTAGATCAGATTGATCGGGATCTCGGTGATGCGCAGGTCCGCCGCCGCAGCCATCACCCAGGCCTGCAAAGGTATGGCGTAGCCGGTCACGTCGATGTGCATGTGCGTGAGGGCCGAGACACGGTAGGCCTTGAACCCACAGAAGGTGTCGGTCAGTGACAAGCCTAGGCAGCGGTTGACCATGTCGGTGATCTGCCCGTTGATTGCACGGCGGTCGGCGGGTGGTGGGTCGCCGCAGCGTTCATCGTGGAGGTATCGGCTGCCTGAGATGATGTCCGAATCGTCCAGGGCGATCGCTTCATAAAAGTCCGGCAGGCTTTCGGGCTCGTGCTGCTCGTCACAGTCCATGGTGATAAGCCAGTCGTACTTGTAGCATTGGGCGTACCGGAAGGCGTCGCGGATCGATCGGCCGTAGCCGCGGTTCTCGGCGTGGCGGATCACATCAACCGGTTGCCTGGCAAGCAGACACGGTGTGTCGTCGGTCGAGCCGTCGTCGATCACCAAGATATGTTCTGCGTACTGACTGACCTCGGCCAGCACCTTGGCCACATACTTCTGCTCATTGAAAACGGGGATGGTGACAATGATGCGGGGGCCGTTGATGGGTGGACGCATAAAAAACCTCATAGTGCAGAGTTTGGAGCATTGAAATGTAGGCGACCGGCCACCGCCGATCAACCTGACCAACGCGCCAACTGGACAAACTGTTCCACAGACAGCGATTCCGGGCGGGCATTGGGGTCGATCCCGTCGGGTAACGCCCTTTCACGACCCAGGATCGCACCCAACTGCTTACGACGCTTTTGAAAAAGCTTCTGCACCAGCGTACTCAAGGCCGCCGGATCGTCGGTCAGCGGATTGTCTCGCCGGACCAGCCGAAGCACCGCCGAGGCGACCTTGGGCCTGGGCCAGAAGCACTCCGGCGACAGCGTCCCGACGCGGTCCACCTCGCAGATCGCCTGGAGGATCACACTCAACGGGCCGTAGTCCTTGCCGCCCGGAGAGGCCCCGATGCGGTCCGCGACCTCGCGTTGGATCATCACCACCGCCGCGGACATGCCCGGGTGGTCCACCGCCAGATTCACCAGCAGAGGCGAGGCGATGTTGTACGGCAGGTTGGCGATGAGCTTGAAGGGGATGGTGGATCGCGGATCGCGGATCACGGATGGATCGGAGCAGGGGGCCGTGCGCAACAGTTCGATTACCGCCGGGTTGAGTGTGTGTTTGTTTTCAAGCACATCGCCGATATGCAACCGGAACCGGTCGCCGTGGCTCGACAGCCGGTCGCACAGAATCGGCTCCATGTCACGGTCGATCTCAACCGCCACCACCGATGCCCCCGCCTCCAGCAGCCTTTCACTAAGCGCCCCCGTCCCCGGGCCGACCTCCAGCACCAGCCCACCCTCATCCAGATCGGCAGCCTCCATGATCCGGCGCATGTGGTTGCCATCGTGCAGAAAATTCTGCCCGAACCGCTTCTTGGGATACAGCCCGTGCCCGGCCAGGAGGTTCTTGATGTCGGTGAGTGTCTGAGCCATAGACGCACAGCATACCGCCGACTGCGGTCGAGTTATGCCCGACGGCTTCGAAGTGCTGCAAGCGTGCCCAGCGACAGCAGAGTCAAGCCCGCCGGCTCGGGGATCACAATGGATGGTGGTGTGCCTGTGTGCCAAAGTGTGTTAACGAGGACCATGTCATCGAAGCCTACAAAACCATCGCCGGACGGGTCGCCCGCCAGCAGGTCGCCGGGGCCAACGTTCTGGTGCCAATTGCCCAAGATGATATTGAAGTCGTTGATGCCAACGAAACCGTCGCCGTCGAGGTCAGCCGTGGTACCTTCAAGCCAAGGCTGCTCCGTTTTGCCCGAGTTCCAACGTCCCAAGACGATGCCAAGGTCTTCGATGCCGACGAACCCGTCACCGGACGGGTCGGAACGCGGATCGGAAATGGGGTCTAAGCCGGGGAAACCGTGGTTCCACTCGCCCAGGATGATGTTCAGGTCCTCGATACCCACAAATCCATCAAGATTCACA
>JAJDCX010000101.1 GCA_029260615.1 Phycisphaeraceae bacterium
TACCAGCGATTGGACTGCAGCAGCCCTGCTCATCGAATTGCATAGCGGCTCGATCTGGCAGGAGCCGGACGATACTGTAGCAGCGTTCTTCAATGGCAAAACCCTCGGTCAACCCACCCCGGGTTTCTTCGTTGTGCTGCCGTCGTCTGAGTATGACACCCGCATCTTCGACCCGCATGGCTCTGCGTCGATACTTGGTGCCGCTGGTGATGTGGGAGGCGATGTTGAGCAGTTTGATACGGCTGAGATCGACATCTCATGGAACAGTACAGGAGCAGATACCGCTGATATCGGCACCTTCAGCATCGGCCGGTTCACCCTGTCGCCTGACGCCGGTGGTGTGGCGACGATAGCATTCACCGTCGCCGGCGTGGACAGGGCCATCGTTCGAACACAAGTAGTCGTAAACGGCATACTCTTTCCCGAACCGGCCTCGCTCGTGCTGCTAGGCTTGGGCGGGCTGGGGTTGGTGCGTCGGCGTAGTTGCCGTGGTGGCAAAATCTGAGCCGGTCGTTACACTTCGGCCACCATGAGCGGACAGGGCAGAAATACACTTAACCCGCTGACTCACCCCCAACAGGCCCGACTGGCACTGGAAGACGGCAGCGTCTTTGTCGGAGAGGCGTTTGGGGATACCACGCCCAAGACCCTGGACGCGGAGGTCTGCTTCAATACGTCTCTAAGCGGCTACCAGGAAGTCCTGACCGACCCTTCCTACGCCGGGCAGATCGTGACCATGACCTGCCCGCTGATAGGGAATTACGGGGTCAATGAGGGCGATCTGGAATCGAATCGGGCCCAGCCCCGTGGGTTTGTGGTGCGTGAGTTATCGAATACCGCCAGCAACTACCGGGCAACCCGGGAGCTGGGTGACTGGCTTGCCGAGCAAGGCGTGACCGGGATCAGCGGTGTGGACACACGGGCCTTGACCCGGAAGCTGCGGACACAAGGGGCGCTCAAAGGGGTCTTATCAACCGAGGTGAACCTGACTGATGCCGAGCTGGTTGAGATGGCGAAGCAGGCATGTGGGTTGGTCGGCATCAACCTGGCCAAGCAAGTCAGCCTAACCGAGCCGATCCGCTGGGACCAGGGGCTTGGAGACTGGGCGCCAATCCAAGGCGAAGCACCCAAGCCGGCCAAGCGTTTTAGTGTGGTCGCGCTGGATTGCGGGGCGAAGCTGAATATTCTCAGGAACCTGGTGGACTGCGGGTGTGATGTCACGGTGCTGCCCTACGACGCGGACCCGGCGGCGGTGTTGGAGCATAAGCCCGATGGGCTCTTTATCTCTAACGGCCCGGGCGATCCGTCTGCCGTAACCGAGACGATCCAGAGCCTTAAAGCGCTACGCGGGAAGCTGCCGATCTTCGGGATCTGTCTGGGGCATCAACTCTTAAGCCGGGCGATCGGGGCGGATACGTTCAAGCTGAGGTTTGGGCACCGCGGCGGGAATCAGCCGGTACAGAACCTATTCACTGGCAAGGTCGAGATCACCAGCCAGAACCACGGGTTCGCGGTGGACATCGACAGTTTGAAGAAGGCCGGGGGCGAGCCGACACACATCAACCTCAACGACCAGACTCTGGAAGGTTTCCGCCACTGGGCCGAGCCGATCTTCGCGGTGCAGTACCACCCCGAGGCCAGCCCGGGGCCCCACGACGCACGGTACCTATTCGACTGCTTCATCGACATGATGATGACCGGGCAGAGCCCCACCGGCGAGCAGATGGATCGGGCACAACGGCGAAGAAACCTCGTCGCCGCCGGGCCGGGCTAGTCTCGGCGGCTCCCTGCCACAGTTCGATCAGCCCGTTCTCAACACAAGCTTGGCAGGTAGCTGGCCATGGCACGTCTTGAATAATCAGTCTCCGCGGATATACATCCGCGGCTGTGACAGAAAGTCAGCCTGCGGATGGATAGTGAATCTCTAACGATTGGTACTCAATGACCTTCCACGCCGAGTGACGAGGAGTATCACCGAGTTAACCAGGAAGATTACCGCCGAGCCTGGTTCGGGTACAAACACCGGGGCCGTGCTTACTTGGGAGCCGTTGCCCCAGTTGCCAAGCACGATATTCATATCCGAGATGCCGACAAAACCGTCAAGATTCAGATCCCCATCAATAATCCCGCCACTATCGTATTGGTTCCAATTAGACAAGATGATCGACAGATCGCTGAGCCCGACAACACCGTCGAGGTTAGAGTCACCGGGTATCCATTCACGCAAGGTCATCAGCGGGTCGCCGACAACGGTGTTGACAAACGATAGCTGCGGCGTGGCGGCCCATGCGGCCTCGGCAAAGGTGAAACCATCTAGCAGCATATCCCAGAGGATGTCCTCATTGGCGACGGTCGCGGCGCTGGCGCCGGGTTCTTCGACGTGGCCCAGGCCCGCGGTCCCACCGGCTGCGATCCACTCGGCGACTAAGCCCTGCCCGAATTGGTTGTTGCCTTCCTGGAAGCTGTAGGCGTTGAAGCTCTCCCAGGTGTGGAAGACCGCTCCATCTGCGAGTTGGAAGTTAAGGTTGTCTATGTACCCAGTACCCGCAGCGTGTGAGCCGTGACTAACTAAGCCGATGACGGGCTGGGGAGCGTCTATGATATCCGCCACGGAGTCATCGAAGACCAAATTCTGGCCTCTGGGCTCGAGTACATTGAGTGCCAGTTGCGTCATCCGGTCCACCCCAGCGGCCGGTGCGTTGGGGTCGTCGTCAACGATCACAAGCTGTTGGGTCGGCAATATGAATGAGCGTTGAGCCCGGTCGATCATGCCCTTGACATCATTGACGGTGAAGCCGTCGAGCCTGGAAGTCAGCCGGATACCCTCGGTCGAAGGATCGTTGCGGTCGAAAGCGGTCGATGAGGTGTAGTAGGGATTGGATGCGTGATGTTGTGTGGGAAACGGGAAAGAAGGCGGTGACATAAACCAGGTCTGGTCACCCATCATCTCCGCGGAATCGATCAGGTCTATGCGCGTTAATTCACTTTCCAAACTCGAATAGGGCTCCCACCAGTCATCCAGAATCGAAACGCCAAACGGCTGCCCTCTCCAACCAGGGTATGTACCAGGGTTAGGAAGGGTGTTCTGGATCCTAAGCGGCAGCCCCTTTGTGGTAACGATCAATTCGGTATCGAAATTCAACCCCGCGAGAACCTGGGGGCGGATCACGTCCAGATAGTGGTCTTGGCTGACTTGCTCGCTGGTACTGACGCCTTGGAGTCCGAGCAGTTGGACACCGGGATGGGCCTGGGCATAGTAGTTGGCAACATCGATGCCATCAGAGCTATCGGCGTTGTATAGAACGAGTGTCTTAGAGGGGCTAAGCGCGCTTGCCGACGGGCACAAAAAAACCGCACCCGCGGAAGCGAATACAACTGCCATCGCTTTCCGGTTGCGTTTTTGTATCAGGCAGGCCAAAAGCCAACGAAACAACCTTATCTCCCTCCAACAATGACAATCGCCTTACATTGAGACGATCCTGTCAACTTTCCCCGTCAGATAGTTTACCACATGAGGAGCGAAGTCACCCCATATAGTAATCCAAACGCGGAAGAATCAGGGAGCGTGATTCATGACCGACGACGTTTGCCCAGACACATCACACCTGCACCCAAGGCAAGGAGCGTCAGGCTCGCGGGCTCGGGAAGCGGGCTGGGCAGGTCATGGGAGTTAAACCAACCAGCAGAGACCGTGGCAGAATGAAGCTCGGGGGCCCCTTTGCTTGTGAAAAACAGGACGGCGCTGCTTTGATTAATAACCAGCCTCGGATTGAAGTCCCAAGCGGAAGAGGTCGGCGGTACGCCGACATAAAGATCAGTACTGGGGTCTAAGAGCCCCGCATCACCGATAAACCCGATCGTGCCCAGCGCTTCGTCGCCATCGAGCCCAACGGTTAACTTAGTGACATCGGAATCCAAGTTATGGATCTGATAAGCGTAAACGTAATCCGTTCCGCCGCTGGTATCTTCACCTGGGAAAGCCACACCAAAGGCACCGGGCGCGAAGACAGCAAAATCAACATTTGCCGACACCGTAAACCCAGAGAAGTTAACGTCAAAGAGTTGGGTACCAGTGAAACCCGGCATCGCCCCACCACTGTTTGCCGAGAGCAGCCCAGCTTGCGCTGTACTCCCTGCGACTAACATGGCGGAAACCGCCAACCCTAAAACGCCTATCCGTGACGTGCGACAAATCATCCTTATATCTCCCTGATTCAATGAGCATGCTCACTGAGAATACCAAACTACACTCAACTTCTCCTGAAAACAACTTTCAAAGTCCAACTCAGCACGTCCTATACACCAAGCTAATATATCGTCCTGCGATCTCACGATATTTCTTGGAACCGCTTCAGCGTGTCGGCCTTCAGCCGTTAGAGAGTCATAACACCTCTCATCACGCTATCTTTTGCGTCCATCGAAACATCGCCTGGCTCAGCTGCGACGCCGCAGTATCGCCAAGGCACCGAGGCCCATCAACGCCATCGATGCGGGTTCAGGAATATCGCTCGCACCGGGTACCGGCAGCGGGATCACGATCGAGAAGGACCCGCCGTTGACAGCTACGCCGAAAAGCGTTGCAGGTGTCTTGATAGATGAAAAAGCCAAGCCAATGCTGTTTTCGCCAGCATTCAGACCCGTGAAGTTCCATTCCGCCTGGGTGCCCAAAGCAACCGAGAACGGGGCCTCTCCGGCAAGATCAGCGAATGTGCCGATGTTGTTGGCCGCACCGTTGGGATCTTGCAGAGTCAGCGAGTGGATGGCGCTGGTCCCTGTTGAAAAGATCTGGAAGGCGTAGGTCAACTCGCCCGCGGTCGGCGTGTAGCCGGCAAAGGGGAAGTCGCCTGGGCCGAAGACGGTCCAATCAACCGTTCCGCTTAAGCCAACCCCGTTATCAAACGCGGTGGAAGACGTCCAAGCACCGGCGCTTGGTCCATTGCCATCGTTGAATGCTGCGGCATGGCTATCAAGAACACCGGCGCTAGCCGAGGAACTAAATGAGACCACCCCAGCCAGACCCAGTGCAAGTGCACCTGTCTGTATAACTCGCGTAAACTTACCTACAGCAACCATGCTCTTTCTCCTCTTCCTTTATGACCGTAGAATTAAACGACGTAATAATTAGACGTGCAGTCGTTTCCAGGTCGGTTTTGTGTCTTCTCTCCTCCGCTTGCGGCCATCGGCTCTCCCATTTACCCCAAAGGGCCTATCAGGAGCAATCCTCAGAAACCGCAGCACTTCCTTTGTACAGGCCATCGCCTGCTGCGTCAAGGGTTTTTACTGTAATTTCACATAAAAGCACCTCGTAATTCACCCACTATGACATGAAGTTCGGCATAAAACCATTCATTTAAGGGCTTTAAATATTCTATAAAAAGTGGTAGGGATCGAAGGGATTTCGTCTGCATTCATAGGCTTTGCCTAAGGTTGCGGGGCTGGTTTGACACCGAAATACTCGAATCGAGTAGCTCAATTGGCTGATTTCGAGAC
This sequence comes from Phycisphaeraceae bacterium, assembly GCA_029260615.1. GTDB lineage: Bacteria > Planctomycetota > Phycisphaerae > Phycisphaerales > Phycisphaeraceae > JAJRRS01. Next base: position 5,491 of record JAJDCX010000101.1, read on the forward strand.
TACATTCAGGAAGGTTTCAACCCGTTTGGGATCAATGGGTTGATCGAGTTGGCCGTCGATCTTGAAGTAACTGCCAACGATAAAACCGTCCGCATGGGGCAACAAATCTGCCAGGGTTTGGGGCGTTGCGCCGCTACCGATGAACACCGGCGTGCTTGCTGCGGACTGCTTGACCTGCCTGACGAGTTGTGGGTCTGTGGGGTGGCCTGTCCCGACTCCCGACACGATGACGCCGTCGGCCTCGGCACGCTGGACCAGTTCATCGACCTCTTCTTCGATCGGACGTTCGGCCAGGGGTGCGGCGTGTTTGACCCTGACGTCGGCGAGTACCTTGATGTGGTCCGCACCGATCTGCTGGCGGTAGCGCATCAGTTCTGCTGCTTTGCCGGTGATAACGCCCTGGTCGGTGAGGCAGGCCCCGGAGAGGACGTTGACGCGGATGTAGTCTGCCGAGACCGCCAGAGCGATCGCCAGGGCTGAGAGCCCGTCGTTGCGCAGGACGTTGATCCCAAGGGGCAGGTCGGTCATATCTCTGACGGCCTGTGCCAGGGAGGTCATGTGTGTGACGGTGTGCGTGGGGACCGAATCAGCAAAGAACGGGGTGTCGCCGAAGTTTTCGAGCATGAGCCCGTGGACCCCGCCGTCACACAGAGCCCGGGCGTCGGCCAGGATGTGGGCACGGATCGACGCAAGGTCGCCACGGTACCCGGGTGATCCGGGCAGGGCCGGGAGGTGGATCATGCCGATGACGGGCTTGTGGATGTTTTCCCAAGCGGGGCACAGTGGGTTGGTCATTGCGGTGGCCTTGTGGTTAGGACGGGTCCGTCCGGTGTTGTGATATGCCTAGGGTTCGGCGGTGGTTAGCTTGACCCGGGGGGCAGGGTTGGCGATACTTGTCATTCATTAACTCGGCGTGACCGCTCGTGTAAGCCAATTGCCGACGGACGGGTGCAGGTACCCGAGATAATACGCAGTGTGTAATTGTAACTCGATCCGTGCGAGTGGGTGAGAGCCCCGCCCGACCGATTTTCTGGGCGGCCAGCAACACCTTTGTCGGCGGCGCCAAGCGTGAAACCTTGCCGAACGACCAACGACGGTGGAACCGATCATGATCCCCAACCCCCCGCCACGCCGACCCCAATTGGGATACCTCTACGTCCACCCCTACCGGGTCCAGGGCATCTCGATCGCGGGTGAAGAGACGTTCGTGCAGGTACCGGAGTTGGGCGTGTGCTTCGACATCGGTCGGGCACCACGGGCGGCGTTGAACAGCGACTTCGTGGCGTTGAGCCATGGCCACATGGACCACTCTGCGGGGCTGGCGTACTACTTTTCTCAACGCCATTTCCAGGGCTTGGGGACGGGCACGGTCATCTGCCACCCCCGGCTGGAAGGCCCGATCCGTGGGGTGATGTCGGCCTGGATCGATCTGGAAGCCCAACGAACACCCCACAACATCGTGCCCCTGGAGCCCGACCAGGAACACACGGTCAAGAACAACATTGTGCTGCGCGCCTTTGCGACCCGGCACACCGTGCCGTCGCTTGGCTACATCGCGATCGAGAAACGCAGTAAGCTCCGCGAAGAGTTCATCGGGCTGCCCCAGGCCAAGCTGGTCGAGCTGAAAAAACAGGGCGTTGAGATCACCCAGGTCCATGATATCCCGTTGGTCTGCTTCACGGGCGACACGATGTGGGGCGAGCATTTTGATCGGCCGGACGTGCTGAGTGCCAAGATCCTGATTACCGAGTGCACGTTCATGGAGCCCGAACACCGCGACCGGGCAGACGTAGGCAAACACCTGCACCTGGATCACATCGCCCAGTTGTTGGAGAAGTCCCAGGCCGAGGCGGTAATCCTCACGCACCTGTCCCGACGGACACACATCTCCGAGGCCAAGCAGATGATCGAAGAAGCCATCCCACGCAAGCACCACGACCGCCTGCTGATCCTGATGGATAACAAGTCCAACCGTGTGCGGTACGAGCAACAGGTCGCTGAGGTTGAAGCTCAGGGGCAGGGGCAGGCTCAAACGCAGGCCAAGTAAGCTCCAACCTGATCCTAATTGTCGCACAGAATCCAAACGGCACCCCCGCTTATGGTCTAGTTGCGCCGTGGTTGATAGAACTGCACGGATCCAATTAAGGATGCCGGGTATCCTCTGGCATGGCCAATCCCGCCTCCCCCCCACCCCCGGTCCCCCCGGCCCCACAATCTGCCGCACTAAAGAATCTGTGTGTCATTATCCGGTCCGAGATCACCCCGCGGATCAGTGCTGGGGATGCGTGCGCCAAAGAATTGGGTGTGCCTGTGCATGAGTTGGAGACGCTGCCGGAGCGTTTTGAGGCGGCGTTGGTGGTCGCGGACCTGCGGTTAGAATTGCGTATGTTGCGTGGGGAGGAGGCATTGATTGGTGGTCATGGTGTGGCCAGCGAGTTGGCAACCCTGGACACCAAGTCCGGTGCCGGGCGGAGCCTTGGGCAACCGATACTCAAAGCCATCGGGATCAAGCGGCGGAATCCGTATCGGCCCAGCGTGCTGGATGTGACAGCGGGGCTGGGGGAAGACACCTGGGTCATGGCGTCGGTGGGGTGCGTGGTGTCGGCGTGCGAGCGCAACCCGGTGACCTACGCCCTGCTGGCGGACGGGCTTCGTCGAGCAAACGAGGCGGACCCCAAGACGGCGGGACGGATTGATATTACCCAAGGCGACGGGGTGTCGGTCTTGCTTGAAAGATCCAAGCTGGATCGTGCGGATCGGCCGGACGTGGTGTACCTGGACCCGATGTTCCCGCTTGGGCGTAAGACCGCTGAGCGTAAGGCCATGCGGGTGCTGCGTATGATTAGTGGAGACGACCCGGATGCCGATCGGCTACTAAAAGCGGCGTTAGAAACCGCGACGAACCGGGTGGTGGTCAAACGCCCGCTGCGCAGCCCGCCACTGCCGGGGCCCGTTCCGCCGGTCGTCCACAAGGGCAAGAGCCTGCGGTTTGATGTGTACCCGGTGGGCGCAAAGCAATAATGCGATTTTGATGGTAAAGACTCTGACATTCATCCACGGCGAGTAACCCCGACCGGTGGGTGGGTCATGCTCGCATGTGAGGGGACAAAAAAAATCCCAAGGACTGAGTCCTTGGGATTCATTTAAGTTGTACCTGTGCTGGATCAGTTCTGACGCCGGCCTTACTTCTCGGTGACAGCCGGAGCACTTTCGCGAGACATCGTGCCGGGGGTGTCGTCCTGGACGTGGCGGGAGCCGCCGATCATCAGCACGGGGCTGGCGATCGCCACCGAGCTATAAGTACCCACCAGCACGCCGATGAACATGGCGAAGGCGAAGCCGTGGACGCCGGGCCCGCCGTAGACGTAGAGCATCCCGATGGCCAGCATGGTGGTACCTGAGGTCAGGACGGTCCGGCTGATCGTCTGGTTGATCGAGTCGTTGATGACCGACGGGGTGGCGTAGGACAGCCGACCTCGGTTCTCACGGATGCGGTCGAAGACCACGATGGTGTCGTTCAGCGAGTAGCCGACGATCGTGAGGAACGCGGCAACCATCGCCAGGTCGATCTTGAACGGCTCGAGCATGAATACCCCACCGATCTCGTGGTAGACCCAGGAACTCAGGGCGACCAGGCCCAGGGCGATAGTCACGTCGTGGACCAGTGCGATGATGGCGGCGAAGCCGTAGGTAAAGCTGCCGAACCGGAACCAGATGTAGACGATCACGGCGAGCAGAGAGAGGGTCATGGCGACGATCGCCTGCTGCTTCATCGTGCCGGAGACCTGGCTTGAGAAGTTGGAGACGCTGCCGAGGCTGGTATCGCGTTGGCAGGCATCACGGGCGAGCTTCCATTCGGAATCGGCAAGGCCGCCGATGTCGGAGAAGGTCTCGGGGGTCTCGACGTAGTTGGTCTCGGCGTCGTGGGTGACGATCACAGCCGAGCTATAGAGGGTATTCCCGTCGTCCGACGTGCCGGCGGCGTCCAGCCCGATGACAACCGAGGTGCGGTGGCCCAGGCCTTCGTACTTCGGCAGCATCCGCATCCGCTGGATACGCTGCGCCAGGTCTTGCTGACTCACCGGCGGTGTCATCTCGTCCAGTACCACGGCCACACCGCCGACCGATTCAGCGACATCGGTCCTGACGTCCGCGGACCTGCCGATATTTTCGCCCAACGAGCTGGCTCGAATCGGGTAGACCGGGGCGTTGTTGACCTCGTCGATCTGGATCGATGCAAATTCGACCGGACGTTTGGTATCCAACACATCCCCGAAAGCCGCCTTGACCACCGCACTGACAGCCTGGGCGTCCTCGATCAATGTCGATATGCCAAAGCCCCCAGGCGATTTGCCCCCGGCTGCGTTCGTGGTGGACTGGCCCTCGGTCACGATGCCGCTGGCCGCCGCGTTGATGAATAGTGAGAAGTCAACCTTATGGGGTTCTGCGATCTCACGGGAAGTCGGGTCGTTGTGGGCCGCGACAGACCGGGCCATGGCCTGATCGTAACGCAGGTCGGCGGCTGTGATGATGGGTTTAATCGCTTCGTATACACCCGCCAGATCGCTTGTCGCGGGCTTGTCATCCTGGATCAATTTGCCGGCCTCGCCGTAGGCTTTAAGCCGGGCACGGGCTTCTATCAGTGAGACGCTACGGCCTTCCGCGAGCGTGAAGCTGACCTTCGTGCCCGAGCGGAACTCGATGTCCAGCATATCTTCACCGCGTTCGTAAACCATCACCAGCCCGCCGATGACCGCGACGATACTGATGGCAAAGAAGCCGTAACGAAACGCGATCCAGTTAACTTTGGGATGAAGCAGATTACGGACGGCCGGGATGACCGTGGGGATCATCGGCAGGCGTTTGGCCTTGCCAAAAACCAGGTAAATCTCGAGGAACACCCGCGTGCAGAACAGGGCGGTGAACAGGGTCGCCAGGATGCCGATCCCAAGCGTGACCGCGAAGCCCTTGATCTCAACCGTGGCGGTGTAGCCCAAGACGATACAGGTAATCAGCGTGGTGATGTTGGCGTCGAGGATGGTGCTCAGGGCTTTCTCGTAGCCCAGGCGGATACTGGTCGCCAGATCGGCGCCGCGTTCGGACTCCTCACGGATACGCTCGAAGATCAGGACGTTGGCGTCGACCGCCATGCCGATAGTCAGGACGATGCCGGCGATACCCGGGAGGGTAAACGTCGAGCGGAGGGTCGCCATCACCCCGAGGATCAGGACCATGTTGGCGACCAGGGCGAAGTTGGCGATCATCCCGACCAGGAAGTAGTAGCACAGCATGAAGATCGCCACGACGATCAGGGCGTCCTTGGCCGCCTCGTAGCCGCTGTCGATATTGTCTTGGCCAAACTTAGCGCCGATAGTTTTCTGACTGATCGGGCGTTTGCTCAGTTCACCTTCCAACGAGCCGGCCTTGAGTGTATTCAGGAGGTAACGAAGTTCCGAGTCAGTGAAGCCGCCGGTCCCGCCGGTGATCTGCCCGTTGCCGGAGATCTTGCTCTGCAGTGTCGGGGCGGAGATCGCTTGGCCGTCCAACAGGATCGCCATCTGTTTGCCGACGTTGGGGCCGGTGATCTGGCTCATCCGCTCGGCACCCAGGGAGTTCAACGAGAACGCCACGGCCTGGGTCCCGCTGCTCTGGTCGATAGTCGCGCGGGCCGAGCTCAGGCCCCAGTTCTGTTCCTGGGTCATCGCCAGGCTCGCGACATTGCCCAGGAGGATGTAATACTTGTCGGCGTAGGCTTGACCGATCTGCCCGCGTCCCTCGAAGAACGCTGCGGGGTCTGCCTCAAGCCTGGGGAGTTCTTTTCGGCCGTCGATAAATTCAACGATGTCGTCGATCTCGCACCAGATCCAGGCCTTGCCCCGACCGGCGCGGGGGCCGCGTTCCGCGAGTTGCTGGCGGTAGCCGGGGATGTCCAGCCCGGGGTCCTTGGGTGAAGGGACGATGCGGAATTCCAGCACACCCGAGCCTTGCAACAAAGTGATCAGGTCGTCGGGGTCGTCAAGCTGACCTTTCTTGGACTCGTAAGACCCGTAGGCGTCGAACCAGGCGTTGATCGATTCCGCCTTATGCGAGCGTTTGGTAATCAGCGCGTCGGCCGCCTCACGGCGGAGGTTCTCCGCTTCGACAGCCCCGGCTTCGGGGATCGGCAGGTCTTGGATGCGGTCCAACTCGAACGCGGAGATATTGACTGCCAGCACATCCTGCTTGGCGGCGTCAAAGGCGTCCTTGGCGTCCAGATAGCTAAGAGCCTTGTTTTGGAGGTCTTTTCGCAGTTCATCGGCGGCGGCCTTGGCTTGGGCACGCTGGTCTTCGCTGGTGGTCGCGGGGAGTGCCTGGATCGCGGCGAGGGCTAGGTCGTAAGTGGCTTGGCCGGCCTCGTTTTCGGTCGTTGTTGAGGCGAGCAGATCGTGCGCCTGGGCCAGGGCTGTCAGAGATGCCAACAGATCGGCGTTGTCCCCGGCCAGAGCCTTGAGGCTGTTGGCCCGTTCATCGGCAGGCAGCCGCAGCTTCGAGTCCAACTCGTGCTCCGAGATATTCCCCACAAGCACCGCTATCCGTGCCGCGTCATACGCATCACGCCGACGCCCCGTCTCCGGGTCCGGCAGAGGCATCTGCACTTCCATGCGGTTGCCCGCGACCTGACGCCAGACCAGGTTGCGTGTGCCCGACGGATCGACCCGCTTGGACAGGATCGAGATCGTGTCGTCGATCACGGTCTTGGCGTCGCGGTCCTTGGGGACTTTCACGTCGTAGACCAGGGTGGTGCCGCCTGCGAGGTCGAGCCCGGGGATCAGCCGATCTTTCGGGCTGTAGCCGCCCTCACCGGGGAACCAAAGCGACAGGCCGAACGCGGAGATCACCAGGGCGATCAGAGTGGACTTCCACAGCGGGCTTTCCTTGACCGAGAAGAACAGGGTCAAGCCGAGCAACACGACGAAGTATACGAGGACAAGGAGGGTGGTCGGATTCATGGGAAGTAGTTGGGCTAGGGTCTAAGGGACTGGCAGAGGGCGGTAAAGCAGGTCGGCCAGGGAGGGTAGTGCATATCTTATGGGCCCGGGGTTTCCGGGGGGTCAGTCGGCGTTTTTGGATTCGAGGATGGATTGGATCGCGGTGCGTGAAAATCTCAAACGGGTATTGGCGTTTTCATCAACCTTAACGACGATCTCATCGTCGCGGACCTCAACGACCGTGCCGAGGATCCCCCCGACGGTCTGGACCTTGTCGCCCTTGCCCATCGATGCCATCATCGCGGCACGCTTCTTCTTTTCCTTTCGGCCACCGGTCGAGAACATGATGAGCAGCATGGCTATCGGCAGAAGCCAAACCCAAGTGGGAAGACCTTGTGCGGCCGCGGTCTCACCACCGTTAGCGCTATCCAGAGCTGTGCCCCCAGCGGCCGGCGCGGACTCGATCGTAGCCGTGCCACCAACGTCGCCCGCCGCGACCGGCACATCGGATGCCCCGTCTTGAGCGAGGATCAGAGTCAGGTTATCCATGGTCATCAGTAGGTTCATCCTTCGAGTAAATACACTCAACATCTGGTATTAGCGGCGTTTAACTGCTACCGGCCAGCACCGTTCGATCAAAGACCAGTCATTTTGAGCGATCGCACGCCTGATGTCCAATAGGTAGCGCTGGAAGTGGCGGATGTTGTGGGCACTGACGAGGATCGGCCCGAGCATTTCCTGGGCCATGAACAGGTGCCTCAGGTAGCTGCGGGTGAACCCCCCACCGCACGCCGGGCAGTCGCAATTCTCATCCAACACGCCCGAATCTTCCGTGTGCTTGGCGTTCTTGAGCCTGATCTGCCCCGTCGGGGTGAACGCACAACCGTTTCGGCCGTTGCGCGTTGGCAGCACGCAGTCGAACATATCTACACCTGCCTGCACCGCCATGAAGATATCTCGCTCGTAACCCACACCCATCAAATACCTCGGCCGATCTTCCGGCAATAGCGGCGCGGTGTGCTCGACCACCTTCTTGATTTCGTCATACCCCTCCCCCACCGCGACCCCGCCGATCGCAAACCCCGGCAGATCGTGCTGGGTCACATGCTCGGCGCACCACGAGCGCGCCACCAGGTCTGTCCCGCCTTGTACGATCCCAAACAACCCCTGCTCATCAGATCGGTCGTGCGCTTTGACACAGCGGTCCAGCCAACGGACCGTGCGCTCGTTGGCGATCTTTACACGGGCGGGGTAATCCTCGACCGCTACGGCGTGACGTGTCATAACGGATTGGGCGTTTGGCTCTGGGACCTGAGGCTGCGGCGTCCCGGCTGGTTGTTCTTTGCCATCCCACACGCCCGAATCCCTGATCCCCCCGCTTGGCGGGCAATCATCAAACGCCATGATGATGTCCGCGCCCAACTCGTTCTGCACCCGCATCGACCGCTCCGGGGTCAGCTCGATCAGCTTGCCATCCAGGTGGCTTCGGAAGGTGACGCCGTCTTCGCCGATGCTATTGATGTCGGTGAGGCTGAAGACCTGGAACCCCCCGGAGTCAGTCAGGATCGGCTTGTCCCAGCGCATCCACTTGTGCAGCCCCCCCATCTCCTTGACCAGTTGCGAACCCGGCCGGAGCATCAGGTGGTAGGTATTAGACAGGAGTATCTGCGCCCCCACGGAATCGACCTGGGCCGGTTGCAAACCCTTGACCGAGGCCTGGGTCCCCACCGGCATAAACGCCGGGGTATCGAACGTGCCATGCGGCGTCGTCACCCGGCCAAGCCGTGCGTTGGACTCCGAGTCCTTCTGCTTTAATTCGTAAGTCACTGCGGGCATAAGCCCGGTAGTGTAGGAGATATGACCCGATACTGTCATCAGGCATCAACTGTTTAGCGGGCGATCACAGATCGCCGGGCCTGTCCCCTTTGGCCCACACGCGGATCTACGATCCGCCGCTAAACAACCAATTCACCTGACTCGCCCCCCCTGCTCCCACATCACAAATCAGCAATCACACATCATAAATCCATCAGCCCGCCCGCTTCTGCCGTTCGGTCGCGTCGTTGAGGGTCTTCTTCTCTTTGCGGGTCAGGCTCGCAAGCCCCTTGTCCCGGACCTTGTCTAAGATCCGATCCACCTCGGCCTGATCGGTCACGGCCTGCTTGCGCTTCCGCTCGAACCGCCCCTTGTTGACCCCGTCCTGGATCGCGGAAGGCGATAAGCGGTCGGCCCAATTCAACCAGCGCGGGTTCTTGACCAGGATGAAACCCAGCAGCGCCCCGCCAAGGTGTGCCGCTTCGCCGCCGGCGTTTGGGGTGCCCGCCATAACGGACAGGAACGACAACCCCATGAACAACAGCGCCATCGTCCTCATCGTCATCGGGATCGGCGGGAATATAAGCATCACCCGCTGATGGGGGAACAACACCGCAGCACCGGCAAGGATCCCAAACAGGCTCCCCGACGCACCAACCAATGACGTCGTCGGCCCGACAAAAATCAAACCGGGTACAAAAGAAAGCAGCGTCATCACCGCCGCGCCGCTGACTCCACACAACAGATAAAACGCTAAGAAACGCCGACTACCCCACCACTTCTCCAACATCGGACCAAAGAAATATAGCCCGATCATGTTAAAGAGGACGTGCATGAACCCGTGATGCAGAAACTGATACGTCACCCAACGCCACAGTTGCAGGCCGTACAGCCCCTGTTCGAGATTGAAGTTGCCCCAGTAGGACGGAGACACCGCTGATGTGCGCGCCCCGCTTGTGAGAACGCCATCCAACAGGAAGATGATGGCGTTGATCCCCAACAGCCAGGTCACCACCGACGCGCTACTCAACCGCCCGCCGAAGCCGCCCCCGCCGCCGCTGTTGAAATTGTCCTGGTTGTAATGCCTGTCCTGCCAAGCCATCAGGTGCCCGTCCTTAGAAACGTCTGGTAATAAAGCAGTGTCGCGATCGTCTTGGCGTCGCGGATGCGGTTGTCGCGTATCATCTGGATCGACTCATTCAGGGGTACCGCTGTAGTCGTGATCCGCTCGGTTTCGTCTAAATCCTGGCCTTGAAATGTCAAATCACGGGCCAGGAACGCGGTTAAAAGCTCGGTGCAGAACCCTGGGGTGGGATAAAACTCGATCAGCCGGGTGACTTGGGCCGCCGCGTACCCGGTTTCTTCGAGCAACTCCCGACCGGCACACAGAGCGGTATCCTCCCCCGCTTCAATCGTCCCGGCGGGCAATTCCCAGAGCGTCTGGCCGACCGCGAACCGCTCATTTTGGATCAACACCACCGTCTGGTCATCCAGCATCGGCAGCACCACCACCGCGTTGGCAGGCACGACCACCTCGCGTTGCAGCGTCCCGCCGGTCCGGCGTGCCAGCTTAATCCCACGCACGTCAAAGCGTGTGCCGTGGAATAAGAGTTGATTGTCTGTCGTGGTGTGATCGGGCATCGGCATATTCTACGCCCGGACTGCGGAGGGGTTCGCAACATCCGTTAATAGCTGCGGGCTTACAGCCCGCAGGCCCGCGATTCGTAGAATCACAGCTATCAGATTTACCAACCCGCTACACCACGCCCGCCGGCTGCTCATAGCTGCTGCGGACTGCGCCGCTCTCGGTGGTGCTGGACTTGATGTCGCAGGGGTGTGCGTCGTCACCCAGGCCGTAGTCGTCGGCGTAGAACTTGGCGAGTTGGTCCAACACGTCTTGTGGCAAAGTCGAGCCGTCGCAAGCAGAAGCGTATTCTTTGAGGTCCGCTTCGTTCACAATGTTCGGCTCGATCGACACCATCCCCGGCTGGCTGGCGAGCCACTTGATCGCGAATTGGCGAACCGACAGGCCCAGGTCTTTCGCGATCGGTCGGATGATGTCGTTTTTTTGTAGGCCGTAGACCAGCCAGTTGCGGTCGCGGAACTTGCGGTGGTCCCAGTCGGGGAACTTGTGGTCCGCACTCTTGAATTCTTCGTCGAGTATGCCGGAGTTGGTCGGGACACGGGCGATGATGCCGCCCTTGCCTCTTTGCGCCGCGATCTCACAGAACTCTCGGCCGGGCCCCTGCTCATAGAGGTTGTAAACCGTCTGCACGGTCGCGGCGTCGTGGTCGAGGAATGATTGATAGCCTTCTTCACGCCAGCCGATAGCCGGGCCCAGCGCGACGCCCCAGGCTTTGATCTTGCCTTCGGTCTGGAGTGATTCGAGTGTCTCGAACATGTCGTCGCTGAACTGAGGGAGCTTGAGGTTGTGTGCCTGATAGAGATCGACGCAGTCGATGCCCATGGTTTTGAGGGATGTTTCCAGCTCGAAGCGGATGAACTTGCCGGTGAAGTCCTGCTTGCGTTCGCGGTGTCCGCCCTCTTCGCCTGGATCGGAGTAGAAGTCGTAGCCGAACTTGGTGGAGATCACCAGGTTGTCTCGGCCGGCGTACTTGATGGTGTCGGCCATGAGTTTTTCGGACCGCCCGTTGCCGTAAGCCGGGGCGGTGTCGAAGAAGTTGACGCCCAGGTCGTAGGCCTTGTTCTGTAGCGCGATGCCCTCTTCGTCGGTGAAGTCGCCCCACCAGTTGGTGCCAAAAATAAAGTTGCCGAAGGCCAGCAGGCTAAGGGAGAGGTCAGTGCCGGGGATGGTTCGTTGTTGCATAGGTGTTGGGGATTGGGGGCTAGGTATTAGGGGTTGGAATATCACAACAGTATATCAATGATACCGTCGTCCCTGCACGGCGTCTGCCAGGGGATTCCCCCCACATCCGATCCCCCAACCCCCGATCTCCTACCTCGAATACTTATGCTCCAGCCGCTCAAGCTCCTGCCGGGTGACGGGGCCACCCAGATCAGGGTCGGTCATGCGGAGTTGGCGGACGCGCAGGGGGATCTCTTCGGTGCCCTCGTTGAGCCGGTCGTTGATCTGCAGGCGGCGCATCCAGGCGATCCACCATTCTTTAGGGAACGGCTGGCCCAGCCCGGTGATGAGCCTGTCGTAGTAGCGTACTGCTTGGATCAATGAGCCGTCATCGCCGCGGTCGTAGAGGTTCTGGGCGTGTTCGATCATGACCTGCGCATCGTTGGGAAAGTCGTTGATAAGTCGGCTAAGGATTTCGTCGGCGGGCCCGACCTGGCCGGATAGTCGCAACGTCTTGGCGCGGATCACCTCAAACGGCATCAACTGATCGGCGTCGAGCCCCTGTGCGTTCGCCCAGTCCAGCAGGAACCCGGACAACACCGCGGCCGCCTGTGCTTGGCGATCCGCCACCTCTCGTAGAGATTCGCCTGCCACGCTGTCGGCGGTGGCGGCTTGGGCAAGCAACTTCTCGATGCGCACATCGGCCTGACTTAGCACACCGTCGATCACCGACGCGGCCTGGTCGGGGTAGTCCTTAAGCATCTGCCGAGCCTCGACCGCCAACGCCTCGTGCCGCCCGGCGTCGGCCAAGGCGATGATCCGGTGTTCGAGCGCCTGCGAAACCAGATCGTCTTCGGCAGGATAGGCCCGCTCGAAACCGTCCAACGCCTTAAGCACAACGTCGTATTCCTGCTCACCCAACGCCAACTCTGCACGGATCAATTGGGCGGTCCCGGCGGCACGGCGTGCGAAGCGGGCGCGGGCGGGATTGATAAGGCTGGCACCGGTCTGGTCCGCCTCGGTGGTGATGCGCTTCATCACGGCGCTGAGTTCACGACGGATACGCGGCCTGTTTGATGCTTGGGCCAACCGGTATTGCTCCCCCAAGCAAATCATTGCCTGACGCTGCGCCTGAAAGTACTCCTCGTGATCGAAGGGGACGCGCTGATACATCTTGACCGCGTCTGCGTGCCTGCCCCTCGACTGCAGGACGGCGTACCCGTAGTACAACCGTTCGCTGTCGGCTGCGGCGCTGGTCGGGAACTTACTGAACAACACCCCCGCCGCCAGCTGGTAAGCTTCTTGCACCTGGGTTGGGGTCGGTAAGACCTGATGCAACTCGCGCAGCAGCACGACCGACGCGGCGATCGCATCCTCGGCCACGGGCTGGGCGGGCATCTGGTCGGCCAGCTCGGTCAGAATCGCGGTGAGTTCAAGGCGATTCACGGGGTCTTTGGGGGAAGCCGCGTGCATGGCCATCGCCTGATTAAACATCGCCTCGGACCGGATCGCAGACTCGGTATTCGGCCCGGTCAGCGTCGAAGCCAGCTTGATCGCACGGGCAAACAGTTCGTTAGCCTGCTGACGGCGGGCACCCGCATCATCGTCTGCCTCTTCAAGTTGCTCGGTGATCTGCTGGCCGTGCTGCCGAAGCACCTGGCTGACCGCCAGGCGGACCACCGCAGGCATTGCGTCGGTCTGCTGGGTATGGGTAACCGTGGATTCCCATCGCTGGTAGATGAAGTCGCGGAGGCCTTTGACCTGCGCGCCTGGGATCGGACCGGCCAGCAGGTCCAGGTAGGGTTGATAGCTCTGCGCTACGGCGGCGTCTCGCTTGTTCGGTGGCAGTTGGTCGGCGTGTTCGAGCATCAGCCGGTGGGTCATGTCGGCGACCAGCAGGCCGAAGCGTAGATCGCCGATCACCACGGGGTCGGCACCGAGTTGATTTAACTCGTCGAACGCTGACTGGGGCTGCCCCATCTGCATCAGCCCCGTGGCGCGTGCCAGGCGTGCGGTCAACCAGGCGGTCCCCCGATCATCCCCGACCAGCAGTTCATCTAATAATTTCAGGGCCTGCTGACTGCGCCCGCGTGCCAACAAGACCCGGCCCCTCAGTGACACCGATGCGTCACGGACCCCCGAGAAATCGCCCAGGTCGCCGGTGAACTTAACCAACTCCCGGTCCGCTAATTCAAGCAGCCTGGCCCGCTCTTTGTCGGGGGTCGTTTCCTGATTGGGGAGGCGTAGTCCGGGTTGCGTGCCCAAGGTTGTGAAATAAGGCGAATCATCAGGCAGGCGTGCAACCAGGTACGCGGCCTGGGCCAGGAAATACGGCGTGCGTCGGCCGTCATATTCATCGAACAGGCGGAAGAAGACGCCGGTACTTTGTAGTTGACGGGACCTTGCGGGGTCTCTGCCGACTTCGCCGCGCAGATTAAATAACCGTAGCTTCGCATCCACCAGCAAACCCAACGCCTCGGGGCCCGCGTCGGCCAGGGCTTGTTGTTGTTCGGGGGTCGTGACGCCAAACTCTGCGAACAGAACCGCCGACTGATGGATACCGTGCAGGTATTCCAACAACAGGTCCTGCGCCAGATCGGTCTGCCAGATCGGGCGTTGGTCGTGATCGTGGTAGTCCGCGATCAAATTTCGCGACGCATCGGCCATCCGTTGAAAGGCTTGCAGGGCCTGGTCACGCAATGCCTCGGTCTGTTGCGGATGTTGCGAAGAAGCTCGCCGGGCCTGATCCGAAAAACGCTTGTACTCCAGACGCAGACCCGCCAACTCGATCTGCCGGGCCAGCACCGGGTCTTGAGGCTTCTCGGTGTTGACCAGATGCAGCAGCAGGTCACTCATCCCCTCTTTAGCGAGGGCTTCGACGAGTGTGGCGGGGTCAAGTTCCTGAGCTTGGGCCGCTAATTTGTTGGGCGTAATGGTTAATACAGCCACGAAGAGCGCCGAGAGAATCAGCCGCGAATGAACGCAAATGAACGCGAATCGGATGGGAACGTAGTCCTTTCTATTTGCGTTCATTGGTGTTGATCCCTGCACCTGTCTTCATTTGCAGTCTTCTCGCCTTTGTGGCGATCCAGCTTCTCTAACGCTGTGGCTTGTTATCGTGACACCTGTGCGAAGTTGATGTTGGTGTATCGTGCGCGGACGGCGGCGTTGAAGGCGTTGGTAACGTGCTGCCAACGGACGCCGGCCTCGGGCTTGATGACCACGGGGCTATCAGGCTTGAACGCGCCGCTGCGCAAACCACGGTCGGGGTCGTACTGGAGTTGGGTCAGCAGTGACGCCAGTTCGGTGAAGCCGGTGGGTGCCTGGGGGTAGCCCTCAATCCTGATCCGGCACTCGGTTTCGCCGGCGGGGATCAGCACGATATTTAAAGGCCGTTGCGGCGGGGTCATGTCCTGCGTGGGGCTGCCGGTCCCTTGGGGGAGTTTGGCGGTGAGCACGCCCTCGTCGGGGGTGAAGTTGGCGGTGACAACAAAATAAATCAGCAGCAGGAAGATGACGTCGATCATGGCCGAGAGGTTCGGCTGCATGTTCGGTTTGTCTCGGCCGTGGCGCTTGCGTGCGGAGCGGTGGTGGACGGTCTGGTCCGCCATGCGGGGGGCTGCCCCGGTGCCCATTATCCTGGGGGCCGCTATCTTGGGGTCGGGTTGGTCTTGGCGTGTGTTCATCACGGTAGGTTTATTCGCCGATCTGCACGGCTGCTGCGCCGCGCTCGGGCATGTAGGCAACCAGGTTGATCTTGTCGATCCCCGCGCGGGTAATCGCGCCCATCACCGGCTGGACCACGCCGTAGTAAAGCGCCCCGTCGCTGCGCAGGACCACCTCCACATCGGGGTTCTCGGCCTTGGCATCGACCAGCGCGGCGGTCACGCCCTCAAGGTCGTCGGCGGCAAACGTCTGCAACCCCACACGGATAAAACGGGCCTCGCCATCGAATAAAAGCACGTTCTCCGCCCGCTCACGGTGAGCGTATTCGGCGGGTGCGATATTAACGATAACCCGGCTGGTGTCGTCCAATTCCCGGGTCGTCGGCTCATCCAGTTGCGGCACGATCATCTCCACGCTCTGCTCGGAAATGATGTTATTCACAAGCATGAAAAAGATAATCAGAAGGAAGACCACGTCGATCAACGGCGTGATATTCATCTGGGGCTTGGTCGGGCCGCGATGGAAAATCTGGGAGGGCATGGGCTCAGTGGGGGCTAGGGTCTGGGGTTTGGGGTCTAGGATTTAGGTTTAGTCGTTGGGGGTTGGGGGGGGGCGTTGGGTGGCGGGGTTTGTTTTGGTACGGGTTTGGGTGATGGCTTGGGTTGGGGTTGGGGGCTGGGGCCGGCGGGTTTGAAGGGGGCGATGACCTGCTCGGCAATCAACATGCCCTCACTGGTCAGGGCGTCGATCTTGTTGCGTATCAGTGCGTAGGACGCCAGCGCGGGGATCGCGACGACCAGGCCCCAGAATGTGGTAATCATGGCGGTGGAGATGCCGCCGGCGAGCGCAGCGGGGTCGGGCCGGCCGCCGCTTGATTGGAGCTTGTCGAACGCGACGATCATGCCGTAGACCGTGCCGAACAGGCCGATCATCGGGGCGATGTTGCCCAGGACGTTGAGATACTCGATAGGCCGAAGCGCCCGGGTGGTCTGGGCGTCGCCCGCCTCCTCGATCGCTCGTTCCATCGCGCCGTAGCCGTGCCCGCCCTCGTTAAGCGCCGCGCTGATGACCCGGCCCAGGTAGCTTTGATCCTTGGCGGCAAACTCGATCGCCTCAACAAATCGTTTACCACTTAGCAGGTCCGACACCTTCTTACGGGTCGTCTCGGGCAGCAGCTTGGACCGGCGGTAGCGGAGCATCAGGCTCAACGTGTACCCGGTGCTTAACGCTGACAGAAGCACAAGCAGCCAGGTAATCAGCAGGCCCAGGAAGTCGCCGGGCAGCAGGAACATTTTAGCAACACTGGTCGTCTCTTCTGTGCTCTGCGCCCACAGCGGTGCCGCGGGCAGCAGCACCATTGCAGTCGCCGTAAGAGCGCAAAGGAAAACGGACGGCCTGGTTATCACAACGCGATTGGGTTCGTTCATTTATTCACCTGACGGGTCATCTAAAACGGAGGCGATCCGCTTATTTAATCTCTGGTAGTACGCGGGGTCTTCCTGTTGATCTATCAACGGCCGAGCCTTTTCATAGAGCCGACGGGCGATGTCGGGCCGTGCAATCAGTTCGTGGACGTAACCGGCTTCAAGTGTGGCGGGTCCGGCGACGGCACTGCGGGGGAAATATACCACGACGCGCATGAAACTCAGGCCGGCCGATTTGTACCCGTCCGTGTCACGGGTCTGCTCCGCCAGGGCGAGTTGGATCATGCCCTTGAGGTACAGCTTCGACGCCGTCTTGCCGGGCTGGGTCAGCGCCTCGTCGGCGGCTAATAGGGCCTGACTATATTGCCCCTTGCGGTAGAGGCTGGCGACCGATCCCGGGGGCACACTGGCGGATAGAGGCGGGGTTTGGGTGGGGCTGCCTGGTATGTCTGATTCGCTGGTAACTTCTACGCTGATCGGGGCAAGATTCCTGGGTGGTGTCCCCGCCGCGTCGATGAGTTTCTGGAGCAATTCCGCACGATCCGGGCCTAGCGTGCCCATCGCTGCCTTGGCCAGTTCCAACACACGCAACCTGATCGAAGCATCGGCCTGCGCCACCACATCCACCGGCGGAGGGGTGACAAAATAAAGCTCGGCACCTGACACGACCATATCTATATAGATGCTGACTGCGGCATCGGCGTCATCAACCCGCGTGTGTGCCTGCACGAGCCTCATCTGGGCGTACCAGCGGACCCAATCTTCGTTGGCCTGCACGGCAACCCGCTTCCACATCGCAATCGCTGCCGGGTCATCTCCCCGGTCGGCGGCATCCTCCGCTTTCCCAAGTGAGGGATAACGTCCGAGTTTGAGCCCTTCAAGGCTCTGGGTCGAACGCACCAACTCCCGACCCGTTGCGATCTGGTAACGGACCCGCCCCTGGTCGATCGAATGAACCGTTACCGGCTGAACCCACAACCCCGATAGTTTCACCGCGTCCTGTGCGGACGCCGACGATACGGCAATACATAGCACCGCCATCACAAACACACCGCACAGCTTCGTCGTGAGTGTTCTGGTGTGTCTTGTCATCGGCGGGTTCCGTGCGTGGTCTTGGCGTGTTGGCTGGCCTGGACTACAGATTCTAGTCGATACCGAGATCGGACCCGGAGACAAATGTATACTTACCGCCGCTACGTTCGGCGATCAACTCCATTGTCCCTCGCAAACCCGCCTTTAGCAGTGGATCTTCGTAAATAAATTGTAGCGTGTTAATCTTAGTCCCAGTCCGGTTAATTCGCTCGATATCATTCAAAAGCCGGGCCTGATCGATCTCATTCCTACCCTGCCCAGTAATTTCATCGGATAACAAAAACACTAGCTGTGGCTCGTACTTGAAAGCTAACCGCAAAGCCCTTATCGGATCAGAGCCACGCCCTGGGCTGAGGTAATCCTTATATCGGTCTAGCCAATCAAATACCATCTGCCTAGTTTTAGGAGTTGCCGGTTTGTCATTGATCCCCAACGGCGGGATTTCGATCACGTCGTTACCCTGAAAGAAGATCACCGTGAACTGTTGTCTTGCGCTGAGTTGGTTAATTGATCGTTTCAACGCAGTGATAAGTTCAGGAAGTTCAGCGGTAATGGAACCCGAGGCGTCGATGACAAAAGCGATCCGTCGTGCGTTGCCGCCGGAGCCCAGGAACTGTGCCCGCAGTTCGCCGCCGCCTGAGATCGTCGTCTCGAACGGGTTGGCGTCGCCGGACGATCCCAGCACGCCGACCAGTGTGGCGTCGCTGCGTGGCTGGGTGAGTAACTGCAACGGCGTCTTGTTACGCATCGGAGAGACGGTCCGCCGGGCGATCGGGTCGGCCTTGAGCCGAGGCGTCTTCTTGATCTGCAGCGGCGCACCGGGTGTCGCGCTTAGCCGGGCGGTGGGGATGATGATCTGCTCGTCCTGACTGGCCAGTACGGTGGACCAGACCACGAACAGCGCAAGCAACACCAGGCCGACGTGCAACAGGATCGATACGGTCCAGGGGAGCAGGCGGGTCAGGGCGTCTTCCTGCGGGCCATCCTCAATAGGCAGCAATCCGCCATCGACAGGCAGATCGGGCGTCTCGGTCGTGTCCTTTTTATCAGGCGTCGGCATCGGACAGGGTCTCCATGTGGCCAGCGGTCAGACATCGACCCAGACCCTAGCCTGCTATTCAACCCCGCCTCGTCCCAGTTGTCCAGTGTAATCGTTTCCCAAAAGATGATAGAACGGCCCCCGATATCCCCAGCACAAACCCGTCATGTCCAATGGCAAAGAAAGAAAATGAAAATGACCGGGCTGGGATTCGAACCCAGGACCCGCGGCTTAAAAGGCCGATGCTCTACCAACTGAGCTACCCGGTCGGGGGGTGGTGTGTCGGGGTGTTCCGGGGTGCTCCGGGGTTGCCCGGGTGTTTCGGGGGGGGCATCCGGGGCTGCCGACACAGCGGTGAGCGACAAACGGTATCGCCGCTATCGTACTCGGTCAAACTTGGCCGATAAGAAAACATATGGGCCCTGCGGATACATTGTTTAATAAGGCTAACAGGCGGTCCCCTGCCCGGGTGCTGGTGGTTGCCGAGATCGGGGTGAATCACGATGGCCAACTGGACCGGGGGCTGGGGTTAGTACAGGCCGCCTCTCAAGCAGGGGCAGACGCGGTCAAGCTGCAGCTATTTAGCCCCGACCGCCTGCTCTCCGAGCAAGCCCTGTTGGCGGGTTACCAAAAAGACAAGGCCCAGGACGTCAAAGCACTGCTTGGCGGGCTGGCACTGAGTTTGGACCAGATGGGTCGGCTTGCAGAATCGGCCCGGGCAGAGGGTCTTGGCTTTATCGTCACGCCATTCAGCCCCGGGGATGCCCAAGACCTCGCAGAGCTCGGCGTGGATGCCGTAAAGATCGCTTCACCCGACGCGGTGAACACGCCGTTGATTCAAGCCGTTGCCGCCCTTGGCAAGCCGATGCTGGTTTCGACCGGCACATGCGAGTTGGACGAGCTTGAGCCGGTCAGTGAGTTGATAAAAAACCATCCGGCTGGCGGCTGCCTGCTGCAGTGTGTTTCCAGCTACCCCACACCGATAGAAGACGCCGCGTTGGGCGGCATGGTCGCCTTGCGTGAGCGGTTCGGCCTCCCGGTGGGCTATTCAGACCATACCCGCGACCCGATGACCGGTGCCCTGGCTGTGGCGGCCGGTGCGCTCGTGATCGAGAAGCACCTGACCTACGACACCCAGACAATCGGCCCGGACCACGCAGCCAGTGCCGACCCCGAACAGTTTGCCGAGTATGTCAGACACGTCAGGCGGGCACAGGTGATGCTCGGCCCAACGCGCAAGCAAGTCCTGCCCATCGAGGTCGATGTCCGCAACGTGTCCCGGCAGAGCGTGTGTGTGGTGCGTGACCTCCCGGCCGGGCATCGGCTAACCGCCGAGGATCTGACCGTGAAGCGACCCGGCACGGGCATCCCCGCAGCCCAGATGCAAGATCTTATCGGACAATCGCTTACACGAAATATTCGTGCCAACTGCCTGGTTACCCCCGGGGACATTAAACCCGCAGTATCGGCCAGATTGGTCGGCTGAAAACTGGCTCATATCCGATCACACGGCCGATCTCCCCTATCAGGAGAGTTCAAAGAACCCACCACCCCAGGAGCGACACCATGACCGTTCTGCTCTACATCCTTGCCGCCTACGTCGCGGTCTGCTGGCTCTGGGGCATGTACTTGGCGATCCGCCTGTATACCGGTCGACGTATCTCCCAACTGGTCCGTGGCCGAGGCATCCGCCCCCGACTCACCCGGGCCACCCATCAAGACACTACCAACGCCCCCCGCCGAACAGATGCCCCCCAGGTATCAAGAGCCACCTTGGCCAAAGCCACAGCCGCAGCAGCCAAGTCACGGGCCGCGTAGCGCTCACGCCGCGTTGTCTTACATTCACGCAACAAAATCATACCCGTGAGCTTACCACGATCACGACCGGCTTCGCGCGATCCTCTGGCCACCCCGGTAAACCTCCCGTATCCCGACGTCGTTCGCCCAATTCTCCTGCGCATGGCGGGCGACCGCTGAAATGACCCGCCGGTACCAGAACGTCAACACAATCCCCCAGACCACAAATACCAAGTAGGCCACCCCAAAGGCACACACCGGCAGGAGCACAAAACCAACGGCACCTGAATTAGGGGAGAACATCACCAAGCCTATGCCGAGGATGAACGATAAGACTCCCCCACCGATCACCGACAGAAAACCCCACATCACGATGCGGGTCTGCTTGGCTAACGCATAGTCGGGCACACGCAGGGCCAGCCGCCTCACATACACACACAACCCAACGCTGGCGACTAATGAAACGGCCACGCCCGCCATACCGAGCCATTGTGACATCAAAGGCCAGGTGTAAGCCATCATCACGCTGGGCATACTGATGACGATACCGCCAACGGTCGTCCACCTGACGAACAGCCGTAGAGACAGATCGCTGTGATGGCCCGCCCCGGGTTCCCCAGACGTGATCAGCCAGTTCCCCACTAAAGCGACCAATGCCGGGACTAGATTAACGAGGTCAAGCCACGGGGGAACAAACAACATCACACCAAACACAAACGAACAGACGCTAACCACGAGCCCCAACAACTCCCCCCAAACAATCCACGCCGCACCGCTCGCCAACGTCCCCACCCACGCCGGATCGCTGAAACACAACTGATCGCTCAACAGCGACCGCCCCACCTCCGTGCCACACTCGGGACACGTCCCGTATTCGGTCATGCCCCGCAGGTTGTACCCGCAATGCCGGCAAGGTAAATCGCGATCAAGCGACCCGGTTGGCTCATCAGTCAACGATGCCGACTCAAACTCCCCCGGCACTCCCTGGGGTAACGGCGGCGGGCTGGGGGACTCGTCATGCATAAGTTCTGGTAGAACATTTGGGAAAGATATTCACAGGGTAGCCGCCCACCGCGGCGAGTGCCACAGGTCAGGCCTGTTTGTGACACCTGCACATCATGCACAAAAAAAGACCCACGCCGCTAAACGTGGGTCTTTCTCTATGTTGATTTGTTATGACGCACGATCACGCCGGGCTAGGCATCACGCCGGGGGGCTCGTCGCCCAGGTCGGGATTCGGTGGGGCCGACGGCGCTTCCGAGGCGGCCTTTGCCTTGTCTTTCTCGGCCTGCAATAAGTCACTCACGGTCGCCTTGGTCAGTTGATCGCCACGCATGATCCGATCGACCTCGTCACGGCTAAGCGTCTCGTACTTGAGCAACGCCTTCGCCAGGGCGTCCAGTTGGTCGCGGTGCGTCTCGAGCATCTCCTTGGTTTCCCCGTAGGTCCGATCGATCAGGCTCTTGACCTCTTGGTCGATTGTGCGTGCCGTCTCGTCGCTGAAGAGCTTGTCGGGCTGCTCCCAGGCCTGTCGGGACTCGTCGATCCCGTAGAGCTGGAACCCCAGCTTGTCGCTCATGCCCAGCTCGGTAATCATCGCCCGGGCGATGGACGAAGCCTGACGAATATCCTGTGATGCACCGCTTGAGATATCACCACAGAACATGTCCTCGGCGATCCGCCCGCCGTAGGTCACGCGCAGCTGTGCGAGCAGTTGTTTCTTCGTGTGGATGTGACGATCCTTCTCAGGCAACATGAACGTCACGCCCAGAGCCTGACCGCGTGGGATGATCGTCACCTTGTGTAGCGGCTCGGAGTCTTCGTCAAAGAGCATCACGACGGCGTGCCCTGCCTCGTGGTAGGCGATGACCTTCCGCTCGTCTTCCTCGATCTTATGGCTCTTACGGCTTCTCCCCCACTTCACCTTGTCACGGGCCTCTTCAAGATCGTCTTGCTCGACAAAATCCTTGTTCTGGAGCGTCGCTGAGATAGCGGCCTCATTAATAATCGCGGCGAGGTCGGCACCGGAAAACATCGGCGTCCCCCGTGCCAGCTTCTCCAGGTCCACTTCCGGGCTCATCTTGATCTTACGGCTATGCACCTTGAGGATATCCGCCCGGCCCTTGATGTCTGGCAGCGAGACGTGGATCTGTCGATCGAAACGGCCGGGCCTAATCAGTGCCGGGTCCAACACGTCCGACCGGTTAGTGGCAGCGATCACGATCACCTGATCGTTGGATTCAAAGCCATCCATCTCCACCAGGATCGCGTTAAGGGTCTGCTCTCGCTCATCGTGACCGCCCGAGGAGTACCCGTTGCCACGGCGTCGGCCCACCGCGTCGATCTCATCAAGGAAAATAATGCAAGGCGAAGAATCTTTCGCCTGCTTAAACAGGTCACGCACACGCGACGCACCGACACCGACGAACATCTCGACAAAGTCAGAACCGCTGATCGAGAAGAACGGCACTTCCGCTTCACCGGCGACCGCCTTGGCCAACAAGGTCTTGCCGCAGCCCGGCGAACCAATCAACAACACCCCGCGCGGCACACGACCGCCCAGCCGCTGGAATTTCTTAGGGTTCTTCAAAAACTCGATGATCTCGCCGATCTCGTCCTTCGCCTCTTCGATACCCGCGACGTCGTTAAGCGTCACGGTCGAGTGTTCCTTGTTAACGACCTTGTGGCGAGAACGCCCAAAGCTCCCGAGCATCCCCGGCCCCCCGCCGGCATTACGCAGCGAACGGAACACAAAGAAGTAGATCAAAAACGCGATGAAGAAGAACGGCCCCCAGTTCAGCAGCAATTGGAACAACACACCGCTGCCGGTATCGATCAAGTTGGGCTGGCCCAGGGCGTTCATCTCATCGACGTACAGGTTCTTAACATCCGCATCGATGGCGACCGCCACACGATTGCCCGGCGCGTCCTCGGCGATAGTCCCGGCCACACTTTCATTGAGTTCACCCACGATCTGTGCCGACTCAACAATCACCGCGTCCTTGAACGCCTTTTGCTCGATCAGGCTCTTGAACTCCAACCAGCTCACTTCCTTAGGCCGTTGCTGCTGGGTGCTGAACATCAGGAACAGCGCCACCACCAGCCCGCCCATCAGCAGCCAACTCACCATGCCCCGTGACATCATGTTGGGGTTACGCGGGCCTTGCGGTGGCTTGCCGTCACCACCTGAGTTGCCGGAGTCGCGTTGGGAGCCGTTGTTCTTGGAATCTTTAGGATCGGACATTCGTGTCTCACAGTTGCTTTGGGAGCTGCGTCTTGTCGGCGCAGATAAATCTTCGCGGGGCAGCGTATTGTAGGCCTAACACCACGCCCATGCCCGGGAATCATCGGCTGATAAGCCCACCACCCCCGATTAACAATAGATTACGCCCGAATAACCCCCGGATAGACCCCCGATAAACACCCGGATAACTCACCAGTCCGCCTGCATCGTGGACACAATATCTCGGGCCAGCCGCTGAACCGCCTGGTGTTGGCCGATCTCAAATGGCTCCCCCACCCCCGCGGTCGGGATATATCGGCCCACGGACTGGAATCCCCGCCGGTCACGGATCACACCGCCTTTACCAAGGTCCTTCCAGACAAAATCGACCGTCACGGTCAGTTCCACTTCCTGAGGCACGCCGCCCGGCCGACGCCGGCTGATTAGATTCTGCTCAATCCGGGTGATCGTCCCCTCGAGCTGGGTCTGGGCAACCCCCGGGCTCACAACCTTATAGGGCGTGCGAGACTCGATCTGCTTGGTCAACGCCTCCGCCAACTCGAATTCCACGCCCCGATAGAACGTCCGGTTCTCAAAGATCGGTGCAGCCACCGTCCGGTATTCCGTGGGGAATAGCTCCTTGCTGGAATACCCACAGCCGCCGAGCCCCGCAGACACCACCACCAGCGCCAGCACGCTCAACACCCAAGCCAATCTTCCCGTCACTCGCTGCATCAGGGCTTCTCCGGCTGGGTCAAGGGAATATCCACATCAGGCTCGGTTGCAGGTTGGGTCAGCGCCTCCGATCCCTGGGTCGCTGCCGACACATCTTCTTGAACCTGGGACACGTCCGGTTGCGTCACAGAGGGATCTAGGCTTTCAACGCCTTCCGTAACCCCATCCAACGGAGCCGTCGCCGCAGGCATCATGGTAGCCGACGTGTCTGCTAACTCAGGTTGGGTCTTGGCCGCTACCGGCACCACGTTATCCACAGCCGCCGGGACCATCTCCGCAGCGGGCTCGTCGGCAGGCAACGTCAAGTACGGCTCGGGGGATACTTCCGGGGGCGAGGGCAGAACCGGGGCCCCCATCGCTTGCAACTGGCGCACCGCATCCTGCGCCGCCGCCGTCTGCGGGTAGTCCACCACGACGCGCTGGTATAAGTAGATCGCACTAAGCTCTTGCTTGCGTTTGATGTGCCAACCCGCCGCGATCATGTCACGCATCGCTAGCGACTCATCAATACGGATCAGCAGCGCCCCCACCCCGATGCGCTCCGCCGAAGCCGGATAATCCGCACGGAAAGTCTTCAGCCTCTGCCCCGCATCAATCAACCCCGTCGCATCAAACCTCGGCCCCTTGAACCTCGCCAGGTTCGCCTGGATCAGCCGAAGCATCGCCCACTCACGCTGCTCGCTCTGTGGATAGTTAACCAGGAACAGGTCATACGCCTCCGCGGCGCTGTCCATCTGTGGCTTGTCGAAGTAGTAATCGGCCAGCATGATACTCGCCTGCTCCCCCAACTCACTCCCCGGGCTCCGCTCCTGGATACGGACCAGGATCTCCTCCGCCTCATCCGTCGCCGGCAGAATCCGCATCCCCCACAGCCGACGGTTCTTCCCACCCGCAAACAACTTCGCCAGCTCGAACTCTCGCCGCAACGCCGTGTGGAACTGTTCAGACCCCGAAAATTCGCGGATCACGTATTCGTAATCAAACAGAGACTTAAAGAAGTGCTCGCGGGTCACATTCGCATCGCCACGCACCAGGTAAGCCTCCGGCAACAGCGCGTGCTCATCGTGCTTCTCGATCCAGTCGTCCGCCGCGTGCTTGGCCTTCTTGCCTTCACCCTGCGCAATCAGCTTGCGGACCGCATCCAGCTCACCCTCGGGCGAACCCGGCGAATGAACCGGCTGGGCAACCCAACCGCCATCTTCCAGATCATAACGCTGCTGCCCTAAAGCCAGCCCAGCCGTGGTCAATATCACCACCGCGACCAGCACACCCAAGGCCCGCCCTAATCGTCCCTGATCTACCTGATTTCCCTGACGCATCAACATGGCTCCAAGCCCGCCTCGAATACCGAAGCGAGCGGAGCAGATCATAAGTCAGTGTGCATACTCGGGCAAAGAGGCCGGGTATGGGCTCTAGGGTCTGGGGAGAAGCCAAGTAATCCGGCAAACAAGACGCGGGCAATCCAAGCCCTACGGTTGCAGAGGACAACTGTGACACCTTGGACCCCAGCCCCTAGACCCCAGTCCCCCTCCCGCGCTTGACAGCCAAAGCCAACGACCTCTAAAATCACCCCGCATCTACTTGGATGCCACGCCTCCCTAGCTCAACTGGCAGAGCAGCTGACTCTTAATCAGCGGGTTGAAGGTTCGAGTCCTTCGGGAGGCATTTTCAACGACCCCGTAACCAATGCGGGGTTTTTTCATGCGCCGACTGACCGGATATAAGCGGTGTACCCCGATCGGCTCTCCGGCTGCTTCTCCCCTTGGACTTCCTCTTCATAGCAGACCCACCCCCAGCTAAAACAGCCAAATTGTTAAGGCGGGTAAGCTAGCGGCCCCTTTAGACACGGCCCGCTCAAAAGATGTCCCGGGCCCGGCAATTATCCGTAAAAAAAGATTGACAGGGCTGTTATATAAGTTAGATTCAGTGCTAATCTTTCTCCCACGTTCACCCTTTTTCTCCCGGAGGGTTCATGCGGTTGTATTTCACCCACCATGGGGCCAGGACACTGGCCTGCATCGTTGCTGCGCATCTCTGTCTGACTAACCCTTTTGCACTGTCCGCACAGATCACATCGACCTGGCAGGGGTCAAGCGTAGCGATCTGGAACGACCCCAGCAGTTGGACTGCGGGTGTGCCTATGCTTGCTGGCGATCATGCCATATTCGGTCCGGCGATCCCCACCGCTCCCTCGAACGGTTTCGTGACCGATCCAAACACCGCACTTGGGACGCTCACTTATGACAATCCTTTTCAGTTCGGTCTAGCCACAACGACACCTATGGCGTTTGACGGCAACGGCGGCCCGGCATTGATCGACATCCTGGATGGCCAACTACAATTTAGTCAGGGCGACTTCGTTCTAGCGACCGACCTGAACCTCTCCGTTGCCTCCGGTTCGAGTGTGATCGTCGGTCTCCAACCTGCTCCTACGGCATTTCTAAGTGGTGCCGGAGATTTAAACATCTTCGGCGGCGGCACAGTACACCTCAACGGCGCCAACACCTATAGCGGCGTGACAAACATCACCAACGCCACCGTACGCGTCCAAGACAACCACAGCCTCGGTGCAGGCACGGGCACCGACCTGGACGGCACCGTCATACACACCGGCGGAACCCTCGAAATCGCGTCCAACTCACTGACCCTACCCGATGAAAAAATCACACTCGACGGCGGCACACTCACAGGCGGCCCCACCACAGGGCAGGACTGGACCCTCTCGGGACCCATCCAACTCAACACCGGCCTGGTCACGGGCCGCAACTGGACCACCACCGGCCCACTAAACGTATCCAACGGATCACTCTCTGGCTCCCAATGGAAAGTCCAGGGCCCCGTCAACATCACCGGCGAACTCACCGCCGCAGGGGGACTGGGCGTCATTGATACCTCGATCGCCGGCACTGGCGGCCTACGCCTCGACACCACGGGCATCGGCCTCTTTCTGAACAAGCCAAACAGCTACACCGGCATCACCACCGTACAAGACGGTCGGCTGCTCGTATCCGACGACCTCGCTTTGGGCGCAGGCACCGGCACCGATGCCGACGGCACCGTCGTCCACCCCGACGGCTCGCTTTTTATCGGGAGCGGCCGAAATATCGTCAACGAAAAAATCTCACTGCTCGGCGGCTCGCTGGAGGGGACTAACTTTCAATCCGCTGGCCCCCTCGTCTCCGACGCCGGCACGATCAAAACCACCGGTTCAACACTCAACGGCAGCATCCAACTCACCGGCGACCTCACACTAAACGGCGGAGCCGGCAACATCATCAACGCCAACATCTCCGGCCCAGGCAAGTTCCTCGTCAAAGCCGGACAGACCACACTAACAGGCACCAACACCTACACCGGGCAAACCGTCATCGAAGACGGCGCCACACTGGTCATCCGTAGTGACGCGGCCCTGGGCTCCGGCAGCGCTACCAACACCGACGCAATAATCATCAACGCCGGTGGCATCCTGAACCCCGTCGCCGTCACGCTAGCGAACGAAAAAATCATCCTTAATGGTGGGACGCTTGGGCGGAGTGCCGATGCGGGATCGGCCGTATCCCCCATCAACATCAACGGACCCATCGAATTGACCGCGGACAGCACGATCCATGGCCAGGACACAAGCAATGCGAAAATAAACATCAACGGCACGATCTCGGGGACCGGTAATCTCCGCATCGGTTCTGCAACATTGAACGGATCCAATACCTACACCGGGACGACGACGATCATTGAGGATGAGTTCCTGTTCAGTTCCGGGGTCGGGTCGGGGTCGGCCATAGCGAACCACCCCAACAGCTTCGGCCTGGTACCGAACAAACTCACGCTGGAAGGCGGCTCGTTGTTTATCGAAGCGCCCATCACGGTTTCAGAATTAATCGTAGATGGCGGCGGGCTCAACGGCTCGCACATACTCACGGTCAACCAAACCAACCTCCCGGTAAGCTCGGGCATGATCTTTTTTTCCGAGACCGGTGGGTTGGATGGCGTGACACAGATCACCAAGAAGACCGACGGCTTATTTACCCTCGGATTCATCGGCAACCAACCCGACCCGGCAATCCATGTAGAACGAGGCGTGTTCTGGCACAGGCTCAACGAGCGAACCTACAGCGCGCCGATCACCGTCGCCCAACGCCATGCGGTCTATGGAACCTTCGAGGGCACGATCTCCAGCGACATCAATCTTCTGAACTCCACCGGATACGCTTTCGGCGGCGTCCTACAGAGCTTCAGCGACTTCAGCGACATCACCGGCCGGGTTGACCTCGGCGATGTCGGATCGATCCTCGCCGCAGGACGGGCGCAGCTTAAACTGTCGGGTGACGTCACCGGCGGTGCTTTAACTCTCAGCCGGGGCGAATTGATCCTCCCCAGCACCACTGTTTCCTACACCGGGCGGACGACTATCGCACTGGATGGTGAACGCACCAAGCTGGTCCTCAAGGACCAAGGCCAACTAACGGCCACCAGCGAGATCGTCGTGAACCGCGGCGGGACTTTGCTGACACACAACGAGCAGATTGGTGACAGCATCCCGATCGTCATGGCCGGCGGGATCCTGCAGGTTGACAAGGGAACCCAGGATGTCACCACCGAAACACTTGGACACGTCACGATGTCCGGCGGCGATTCGATCCTCAGGGTGAATAGCTGGCTCGAAACACAGCCCACCAGCCTTGTGATCAATACGTTTGAGCGCCAACGGGGCGCTGTGGTGATTTTCAGTGAGCAGGGATTCGGCGAATTAGGCGGAGCCAGCCCCGGCGATCCAAGGATCATACTCAGCCCGACACCCGCATTAACCAACGGCATCATCGGAGGCTGGGCAAGTGTCGTGTCGAATAGCGCGGAAATCGATTTCGCAACGTATGACCTTGTCTCGGGTCGAGGCGTCCGTGCCTTGGACTCGGCCGGCAGACCCGACCAGGTCGAGGGTGCCGCTGCAACGGACAACGTCCGTGTGATTGGCCAGCCCACCGCCATCACCGAAGACACAACGATCAATTCACTGGTGTGGAACACGGCCTCTTCGACTCCGCTTGACTTGGGAGGGCACACCTTTAACGTCGTCTCTGGTGGCGTACTCAGAACTAGCGGAACCCTGGACATCACCAACGGCAGCCTCACCGCCGGGGGTTCACAACCCGATGCCGAGCTTTTCTTCATTGACGCGGCAGCCAACCCCATAAACATCACGGCGAACATCGTTGACAATCAGGCGGGCGCGGTCTCGTTAGTCAAATCCTCAAGTGCAACTCTGACTCTACAGGGCAACAACACCTACACGGGATCCACAACAGTTAACAACGGTGTATTACGGTTCTTAACTTCGGGATCGGTCCCCGCTAACACGGACCTGACCCTCAACGGCGGCGACGTCCGCTTCGACTTCGAACCCGGGACGCCCATCCCCCTTGGCACCGTCCGTCTCCGTCACATCGGAATCCTGGCGACTCACGTATCGGGGTCTACCGTTTCTATTGATGCAGACGAGTACCTAATCGACTCCGGGATCATCGACATCCCTCTCAGCGGCCAAGGCACGTTAACGAAAAATACATTTGGCCGGCTGGACTTTGGCGCAGACAATCCTAATTTTAGCGGCGATGTCTTAATCAATAACGGCCTGGTTTCCCTAGGACTAGAGACAACACTGGGCTCCTCCCACATCACCCTCAACGGCGGACGCCTTGAGATCGTCGCCCCCACCGCCTCAAACACCTTCACACTCGCCGGCGGCGAATTAGCCTCAAGCAGAGGCCCGGGAAACAGCCTCTCACCCTTGGTCATCCAAGGCGGCATCAATGTCACCGCAAATTCGTCCCTCATCCTGTACGCCCAGCCCAACGCGAGAGACGACACAAGACTATTCATCGTTGATGCTTTCGACACCCATTTGACTATGACAGGCCCGATCTCCATCGACTCCGGCGTGACACTCAGCCGTATCGGCGCAGGGACTTTAAGAATCACCGGCGACCTGGGCGTCGGCCAATCATCGAGACTCGACCTGGTGGACGGCCTCACCCAAATCCAAGGCGTGATCCACGCCAACGATCCGATTTCTTCCTTTGACCTGTCCGGACCGGGTCAAGTCGATCTTCAAGCGAGCCTACACGTCGTATCGGGCCGTCGCTTAAACATCTCCCGCGACAACTTGCCCTTCGATTTTTCCGTCAGCGGTAACGGCAAAACCGTTACAGGCAACGGCACACTCGCCAACAATCTCGTGCTGGGCCCCGGCGCCACACTGATGCCAGGTGCCAGCGCCGGAACATTCACCATCGATGGCGATTACACCCAGTTATCCGACGCCATCCTAGAGATCGAACTCGGCGGGGCCGCTACCGGCTTGCACGACCAGCTGGTCGTAACCGGCGAACTAAACCCAGGCGGGACACTCGAACTGCTACTCATCGGCGGCTTCGCACCGACCGGCGGCGAACTGTTCGACATCCTGGACTTCGCAACCATCACCCCAGGCAGCCTCTTCGATTCGTTCCTATTCCCGCAACTCGCACCGGGGCTTTCATGGGACACCTCCAACCTGCTTGTCACCGGCGAAATCCGCGTCGCACCCGAGCCCTCCACCTCGCTTATCATCCTCACCACCGCCGGGTTGTTGCTAAGGCGAACTAAGGGCCGAGGCTAGAGCGTTCTCAATCCAATCGAACCGTCACAGTTCATCACAACAACGGATGAATACCCGCGGACCCCGGCTATTCATGCGCTGATATGACCCACTACCCGCTACACTTGGATAGCGAACGCTCCAGTTTGCAGCGTCTGTCGGATATGCGAAGATAGGGTCAATTGGCACCAGATCCCATCCGAGGCGGCGTCACGATTTATGGCAGACACTCAACCCAGCGGCCAGGCCCGATTGTCCGCAGGGCATCAGATATTGAATAACACTACAACCCCGTTAGACCGGCCCGGGACCGCGACCAACTGGCTGATGTTGCTGGCCGTGCTGGTGGTCTGTGCCATCCCCATGCTCATCACCGTGGGACGCGCAGACTCCAAGCGGACCATGGAAAACATCGCCGTCCTCAGCGCCCAAGAGACCTGGCTGCGCCAGCAAGGCTGGCAGGACATCCCCGCAGACCCCAACGCCTGGCTGATGCCCACACGCAACGGCAACCCACGGATCGTCAAGCCCCCGATGGTCATCTGGATGGACATGCTCGCTTGGGCAGACCTGACCCCCGAAACCTCCTCAGCCGACCAGTTGATCTTCCGCGCCCGTATCGTGTCCGTTGGGATGGGGTTACTCACAATCGCCGGGGTGTTCTGGATCGGTTGCGTGCTGCGCGACCATAAAATGGCCGTCCTCTCCGCACTCGCCGCGGGGACGTGCCTGTTCCTCCAACGCCAGGCAAGGATCGCCTCCTACGACATGCACATGACCGGCTGGGCAACCCTGGCTGTCGCGTCGGCGATCTGGGCGATGCGCCCGTTCAAGCCCGCACCGGGAATCCTACAAGCACTCGCCGGCTGGTCCCTTGCCGGGGTCGCGTTGGCCGCTTCATACATGAGCAAGGGGCCGTTGGCGCTTTTGGTCGGTGCAGCACCCGTGCTGTGTACCATCGTCGTTGTGAAAGACCGCTGGCGCCGCCACACCGTGGGCTTAATAGGCATGCTCCTGGTCACCGCCCTGCTCACCATGCCCTGGTACCTGTACATCTTCTCGGTCGTAAGCAATGCCGAGGGGACGCTCCTGCACGAGTACCGCGCCGAACGGATGGAATTCCAACACCCGTTTTATTACCTGGGACTTTTCGGCCTGATACTGCCCTGGACCGTCTGGTTATTCGGCGGACTGCTCCAGCCGTTCATGAGATCCTCTGGCGAAGACCGCCGCAGGCTGATGGTAGCCTGGGTGTGGTTCGTTTTAATCTTCATCGCCTTCTCAATCCCCGGTGCCAAGCAGCAGCGGTACATCCTACCGATCATGCCAGCCGCCGCCCTGCTGATCGGACAACTCTGGCACTTCCACCACACCCTCGCCCAGCGCGGCGAGGTCGACCCCGGGGTCAACCTGCTGCGGATACCCCACTGGGTAGGACTGGTCACCGCCTCGATCTTGGCCTGGCCTTTCTTTGTCACCCAGGGCTGGATGGTGCGCCAAGGATGGTTCAACACGATGCAGATTAGCGACGTCCCCATGCCGCTAACCGCGTCCGCCGGCATCGTGCTGATGATTCTCGCCGCCCTGGGCGCAAGATGGCACTTCCAATGGAAACCCATGCGCGCCGCCCTCGCCTCCGCGCTTTGGTCCGTCGTCATCATGACCCTCGCCTGGTACGCATGGTCCTCAGCCGATCGCCGCATACACCCCGTCCGCGAGTCGGCCCAACGTGTGGCCAACACCGTCGATGGGGCCGTGCTCGGGTGCCTGATACACCGCCAACACCCCCTGTTACCCAACGAAGAGTTCCTGCTCTACGCCAGGCGGATCGTCAAGCCCGTCAGGCCCACGCAAGCCGTCGAGTTCGGCCAAACCACCGAGCAGGCCTACCTCATCGCGCCAATAGCACGCGAAACCACCCGCGTGCTTAAACAAAGCGGGTACAAAAAGATCGATGAGTTCACCCACGACTACGACCAGACGCTTGGGCTGTGGAAATATGTCGGCGAACGCCCCCAAACACCAGCCGATTCAGCCAACCACACAAACCCACCCACCACACAGCCCAGCCCGCAATAGTTGCCCACGTCACCTCAAAGTGTGCCTACCCCGGCACCCCGCATCAACACCGACGCCCCCTGATTATCACAGCCGTGCCGCACACCACCAGCCCCAGTGCCGAAGGCTCAGGCACCACACCCAATACTTCCGGCGGCGGCGGCGCACCCAGATTCCAACTGCCCAGCACCGCGTTGAGATCCTCGATACCCACGAACCCGTCACCGTTCAAATCCCCAGCCAGGATATCCCCCGGCGTGACGTTCTGGTTCCACCCGCTCAACACGATGTTCAGATCCTCGATACCCACGAACCCGTCGCCGTTCGGGTCCGTAAAGATCAGGTCACTCCCAAGCGTGATCGACACCGAGGCCGCGCCGTACTGTACCGTAGGCATCAGCCCAAATAGTTCCAGCCCGATCACGTTCTCGAACATCCCCGAGACCACCCCGCCACTGGTTTGCATCACCGTGTAAGTCCCAGCAGGCATCCCCCCCAATGCCCGAAGGTCCAGCGTCGTGCCCAAGATCGAAATACCTATGTCCCCGGTGACGTTCAACATGTCCAACAACCCCCCGATCCCGCCCAACTCAATCTCTAACGCACCCCCTGCAAACGTGTAATCCCCGATGACATCGGTCACACCGATCGATTCCCCCGGCGAGAGTGTGCCCCCCGCCTGAACAAACGTGCCACCCACATCAATAACACCCGCACCCCTAAGCGTCCCGCCAGTAAAGTTGAATGCACCCGCATCCACCAAAATGTCCTGGCTGGACATATTCAGCAAACCATTTTGCAGGTTGTAAGTCCCCATCCCCATGACGTCCCCAAGCGTTAACGGCCCACCGGTGACCTGCAATACACCCCCGTGATTCACCGTGCTGCCAGCACCGACCGTAACAGCCCGTATCTGCTGCCCAAGTTCGCCATAGCTAACCGCCCCGCCGTGCCGTATAAAAACATCATCGCCCCCGTCGGGCACCAGCCCCCCCTCCCAGCTCCCCGCGGTCCCCCAATCCGTCCCCCCCAAAAAGTCCTGCCGTGGCAGGTCGATCATCGTCCACCCCGCCGCAGCCGCCGCTGCAAACACATCCGTCGCCGTGGGCAACCGACGCCGGTTCACCGCACCACAGCCCGCACACATCAACGACACCCCCGGAGCGATGTGATTATTACTGTCTACGATCCCCATCACCGCGCCATTCACAAACAGGGTATTCACATCATAATCCCCGTCATCCGTCTGCGGTGAAGTCACGTTCCCCGTCAGCCCCACCGCATGCCCGATCTCATGGACCGCCGAGCTAAACAGATCAAACCCATTGACCGCCGCCACAGGCGCTCCCGGGTTCGTCCCACCGCGATACCCCACCTCCAACAGGTCAGGCGGAGCCCCGTTAAACCAAGCAGCCTGCTGCGCCCCGCTGAGATCCCGGTACAACGTCTGCTGCAAGTCGAACTCGGAATGGTCCGTAGGCGTCGGATCGAGATACCACAAACGCTCCACCCCGCTGAGGGTCGTATCAAACCGCACCCTCGCCGTGGTCGGCTTCGCGACAGGCCCACCGTCCAGGTTCGTGTGCAACGCCAGCGTACTCCCAGGCAAACTCGCGTAGTAGTACTCAACATCAATCGTCCACGTGTCCTCAATCATGTCTTCCCAAAACCCCGCCGCCGCCTCCATGATCGGCTGCAGCAACGTACCGGCCGGGTCAAAACCCGGCGTGTCCGAGACGCCCACATTAAAAGTCAGGTTGATCGTGATCGACCGAGCAGGCAACGTGACAC
Source organism: Phycisphaeraceae bacterium (assembly GCA_029260615.1). Classification (GTDB taxonomy): domain Bacteria; phylum Planctomycetota; class Phycisphaerae; order Phycisphaerales; family Phycisphaeraceae; genus JAJRRS01. The sequence continues at coordinate 40,539 of JAJDCX010000101.1, forward strand.
CAAGCACCACCAGGAAAAATACCGGCAAGAAAACCATCCCCCACACACCACCCGTAACACGCTTTGCCTTCATCTCTCTGCCCTCATACTGAAATGCCCCCGTATTCTACCATAGACTCCCCACCAACCGCCCCGGCAACTCAACAGCAAGCCGCTCCCGCCAGCTTCTTACCTAGACCCCCATAACCATCAACACATCTGCTAATACTCCCCGCAGACCTGGAAAAAACCAGCGTCGATCTAACAGGCTGACCCCCAACCCTATAGCCATAAAAAAACCGGGCGCCGTGGGGAGGCGCCCGGTATCAGTGTCTGACGACAACAAACGATTGGCTTAGCGTAGTGCGGGACCGTTACCTCCCAACCACACGGCCAGATTTTACTAACTTAACTCAGCGACGACGACGAAGCATCGCCACGCCACCCAGACCCAGCAGGGCCAGTGTGGTAGGCTCGGGGACTACGGCCGGACCGGGCGGCACGCCCGCGTTCCAGTTGCCCAAAACCACGTTCAGGTCCGCGATACCGACGAAGCCGGTGCCGTCATCCTGTGCATCGCCCGCCAGCAGGTCGCCGGGGGTGACCGTCAGGTTCCAGTTGCCCAGGACGATGTTCAGGTCGGCGATACCGACGAATCCGTCGGCATTGAGATCGCCCACGAGCAGCCCCTGCGTGATCGTGACGAACTGGTCGCCAGCGATCGTGGACAGGTCGATGGTGAAGACGTCTACAGCAAGGCTAGGGGCA
>JAJDCX010000102.1 GCA_029260615.1 Phycisphaeraceae bacterium
GTGATGATTCATAAGGGCGGGCTGATCTACGACGGCAGCCTGTCGGGGATCGTCGATCGCTTCGCCCCGTTCCGCGAGGTGAAGGTCGAGCTTTGTGGTGACGTCGATCACGACACCATGAAACACTACGGCGAGATTGAATCGATCGATGGCCGGATCGTACGGCTATTGGTTAAGCGCGACGGCCTGACCGGCACCGTCAACCGGCTGCTTGGGGACCTGGATGTGGCAGACCTGACCGTCACCGACCCGCCGATCGAAGAAGTTATTGGCCGGGTATTCGACGACGGCGCGGCAGACGGCGCGGCGTCTGATGATGAGGCTGAGGTAAATCAGGAGGCACCGGCGCGATGACACAGGCGTCGGCAATTACCCTGATCGGCTGGCCTCGCAAACTGCGGACGTTGTTCGCTGTCCACTACGCCGAGATGATGGAGTTCCGTGCCGAGATCGCGCTCTGGGCCGTGGCGACGATGCTGCCGTTAATCATGATGGGCGTATGGGCACAGGCCGGGGAGTCAGGTAAGTTCCCGTTCAGCCAGGTAGAGGTGTTCCGCTACTTCATCGTTGTGTATCTGATCCGCCAAGTCACGATCAGTTGGATCATCCACCACTTCGAGTTCCTGGTCGTCACCGGCCGACTCAGCCCGATGCTGCTGCACCCGGTCGATCCGTGCATACGGTTCATCCTTATGCACCTGGGCGAACAGTTGACCCGCCTGCCCTTCGCCCTTGCCATCGTTGGCGTCTTCCTGTTCCTCTACCCCCAAACGATCACCGGCGGTCCCGAAGGCACCCTGTGGTGGCCCGGTTGGCAAAACATCGTCCTGGCAGTGATCGCCTGCTACACCGCGTTTTTGTTGCGATTCTTCATGCAGTACGCCCTGAGCATGGCCGCCTTCTGGCACGAGCGTGTCGCCGCGATGGATGCCATCCTCTTTCTGCCCTACATGTTTTTTTCTGGCCTGATCTTCCCCTTCGAAGTCCTGCCCGATCCGCTTCGAGAAATCCTGCTTTGGACCCCGTTCCCCTACATGGTCTGGTTCCCCGCCGCACTCATCGTTCACGGCGAAGCCCCGATCCTCCGCGGCTTCCTCACCATGTTCATCTGGACCGCAGTGTTCTTCATCCTCTACCGTTACCTCTGGCACAAAGGCCTTAAACACTACTCGGCGATGGGAGCGTAAATGGATTGATGATGTCGGATACTTCGTTGATACACGACTCAAGATAAATCATAAATCATCAATCCCAAATCATAAATGCCGCGTCACCTCAACATCCTGCGCATCTTCTGGTCGGCCTCGATCTCCGCCGAGATGGAGTACCGCGTCAACTTCCTGATGGCGGCGATCACCAGTGTCATGACACTCGCCGGCACCGTGCTGATGCTCTTCCTGTTTTACCGCACCGGGTACCAGATGGGCGGCTGGCCCTGGCGCGACGCCCTGGCCGTGGTCGGCGTGTTCACCTTCCTGGAAGGCACGCAGTCCACCTTCATGACCCCCAACCGCACCCGCGTCACCGAACACGTCCGCGAAGGCACACTCGACTTCGTCCTGCTCAAGCCCGTCGATAGTCAGTTCTGGCTCTCGGTTCGATCAATCTCGCTGTGGGGTCTGCCGAATATCCTGATGGGTTTGGTGATTGTGGCGTACGCTTTGGTCACCCGCGAGTCCTCGCCGCACCTTACAGGCGTGTTGCTCGGCGGCATCGCGATGTTGCTGGCCGTCCTCATGCTCTACAGTATCGGCTACCTCCTAAGCACCATCTCCATCTGGTATATCAAGCTCTACAACATCACCATGGCCATGCAAGCCCTCGTCGAGACCGGCCGATACCCCATCACCGCCTACCCCGCCGCGTACCAGGTCTTTTTCACCTTCGTCCTCCCCGTCGCCTTCATGACCACCGTCCCCGCCCAACTCATGACCGCCCGTGGCGGCGCAGGTTGGCTGCTGGGTGCGGCCGTTGTCGCCGGATTACTGTTGATGCTGTCCATCGCCTTTTGGCGGTTTGCGTTGAGGTACTACACCAGCGCGTCGAGTTGAATGTTGGTTTGTTTGACCTTGCACTGCCGCCCCCGGATGATGGCTTTCCATGATGTATTATGGCCCGTTTGAGTTTGTGATTCTAAGCATCCTGCTGGCAATATTTATCGCATCGGCTTTGGGGATTTTATACCTGTGGTACCGGGTGTATAAGGGCGAGGCGAGCGGGGGCCTGCCGGTGTGCGCCAAGTGTGGCTATGCGGTGCGCGGGTTGACGGGGCTGGATTGCCCTGAATGCGGTGCGGACCTGCGTGAGGTTGGGATCATCACCCCCAAGCAGCGAGGCGCGGTTTCGCCGATGATGTTTTTTCTGCTGTGGACGCTATTACTGCCTGTGCCGTCGTGCCCGATAGCCGGGCTGTTGTTGTGGGTCGGGCCGCAGACCACGGTGCAGGGCGACTGGTTACGACTGATGCCGATCGCGTCGGGCGAGTATCAGTGGATAATTATCAACCCCTACCTTTCGGTCGAGGGTAACTCGGCGCAGCACTCGATGCTGGATGAGCATCTGGAAATCGACCCGGTGGCCATGACCTACGAGGATCGATCGAGCGCAGCCATAGTTACTAAGCCCTTGGACCGCCAAGTCATTCTCGACATGTTCAAGCGGGTTAACGCGGACATCACCCGACAAGACGTGCTGGATGAGGCGGACGAACTTCTCTCCATCATTCGCGGGATTTCGACCCAAGGGCTGGCCCGCCTCACCCCAATACACTTCAACCAGAGCTACCACCGAAATAGCTATCAGGAGCCGGCGGGGTGGTTTATGCTGGTCCTGCTCGGTCTCTGGGTCGTCTTCTGGATCGGGGGCTTCTGGCTGTACATCCGTATCTGTCGAAAAAACCAATCGAACCAGCCTCCGTCACCCGGGCCGGCCCCTCCCTCTCAACCTACAGGCTGACCCGCTTGCGGCTTAGCGGCTTTAGGCCCTATCCGCCTCTACCCGAACAACACCCGAATATTTTTTCGATTCTTCTCAAGAAACCCCTTGACAGATGCCGAACATCCCCTAACATGGCCGGTGCCTGACATCAACCGAACATTGACTCAAACAAGGAGCATGACTATGGTAACATCCTCAACCGTTTCCCGAGGCGGCAAGAAGAATGGGAACGCCGCGAGACGAGAAAGA
>JAJDCX010000103.1 GCA_029260615.1 Phycisphaeraceae bacterium
GTCCGTCATCTAGCCGGGACGGTCCGCTACCAAGGTTGTGATCGGGTGCCCCCGGTCACAACAGCCCTCGAGTCCCGGTCCTTTTAATCTTTGGATGCTCGGGGTAGCTGTCGATCGTCGCCGTGAGGTTGTCGGCAGACGTGACTCAAATAAATCACGCCTCCACTCTTGGACGATGCGTCACGTTTGTGCGCACAAAAGCGGTTCTTGGCGGGTGTTTGGCTGGGCTAAGTCTTGCTGGCGGCGTGGATAAGAAAATGTTCGGTTTTGTGGATTTTTGAGTTGAGAATCGACCGGGTTGTGCGCACAAATAGGGTCGGAGGGAGTGAACCGCGAAGGCGCGAGGAAAGGCGGAGGAAGTCCGGGGAAATATTACGGAACTCACTGAGGCACGAAGGCACAGAGGAGGACTTGGGCGGGAGGTCAGTGTGATGCGGAGGGAGACAAAGGAAGAATACTGAGTTATCTGTGGCTCGTGCTATTCAACGGCCGTGGCGCTGGACCCATGGGCAAAATTGATCTTTGGCTCATTTTGCACCCCCAACTCACAAAGTAGCCGGAGGAAGTCTAAACAGGTAACATCGGAATATCAATGCTTAGGCATGAGGATAATTCATTGCCCGCAAAAGCATCGAAAGGTTATTGATGAGACGCAAAGACGGCAAACCAAAGACCAAGGCCAAGCGGTTGATGCCGGTTTTCCAGTGTGGTTTTAAGGACCACCCATCAAATGATGCGTTTCGCGGCACACCCGAGGTGTCACGCCCAATCGTCTCGATGTTCGCTGGCTGCGGGGGACTTGACCTTGGTTTCCAAGGAGGGTTTTCTGTATTTCAAGAGCGTTACCCTCGCCTACGTTTTCATATTGCAGCTGCATATGACAGCCTCTCCGATGCGGTGGTTGCTTACCGTCTAAATCTAGGGAATGAAATTCGTGAAGCCGATTTAAGCGAGTTGCCAGCAAAAGATATACCTAGGGCTGAGATTCTCACCGGCGGATTCCCGTGCCAAGATTTTTCTTCGTCAGGCCCCAAGACCGGCCTGAATGGTAAACGAGGCCAGCTTTATCTAGCCCTCAAAGACTACATGCGTGTGCATCAACCTTCTGTCGTGATTGGCGAAAACGTTCCGCATCTTGAGAAGCTAAGCGGCGGCGCATACATTCGACATATGCTCGATGATTTTGAATCCGAGGGGTATAAGTTTGCTGTTTGGAATCTCTACGGTCCTGATTTTGGATTACCCCAAAGTCGGCGACGACTATTTCTGGTAGGCGTAAGGCATGATATTGACGGGTTTCCGCAAAAACCCTCTGGGTCAGCAAGTCTATTTCGACCGATCGAAGATGGCATAGGCGATCTCAAGCGGGTAACCACCGAATCGGTATGTAATCAGACACAGTACTATGTTGCAACTCGTGCGTCTTCCGGTGGCGGGCAAGGGGATCACACTAATGTCGCTGGTACGGTCTCATACTGTATCCGAGCTAACCCAAGAGGTCGCATCCAATTTCACTATGAATTGCCGAGGCGATTGACTGTGCGCGAGTGTGCACGATTGCAGTCATTCCCAGACACTTTTGTTTTCCCTTTTTCAACCCAGCGAAACATTCTACTTATTGGCAATGCTGTTCCACCGCTGCTAGGCCATGCTGTCGCGCAAAGTATTCAAGGTTTTCTCGACGGTAATCTGGTGACCGAAGACCCAATTTCATATGGAAAAACCCAGTCAGTTCTGTTTACTTAAGCAGTAGCAAAGAGCGTTGCATGAATAATGACGAACTATTAAAAGCTTTCCTTGAGCCGATTGAAAAATGTGCGAGTTACACTCCAAAATTTGGCCATGGAGAAAGTGTGAGCTTGGATGATTTTGGGCGTATGTATGGGAATGACAAATTCTACTCACTTATCGGCTTGAATAGCCCGTTAGTCTATGCCGCTCATAAAGCTGCAGGGGGCTTGACATCAATATACCGTCAAATAGGCGTTGGAGCAGAACGGCTTATCAGGAAAGTGGCTGCGGATACACTTGGCTTGACCGAATCTCAACTTGATTGGAGCTATACATATCGTAGGTCCAGCGGGAAAGATGGTGTTCACAAATTAGATGCTAGAATTCGTTCTACCGACATTACTGGGAAAGCCCGACAGCGACTTGTTAAGTGGATGCAAGGAGCTCAAAAACAAATAAGTTCTGGACAGGATGGAAAGTTTCAAGCCGACGGCGTGGTACTTGAAATTCGCCAAGGATACAAGAGCGCAGACTCAAAACGCCAGAATGCAGATTTGCGATTTGCTGCTCGCGCATACCAAGATGGATTATTACCGGTTGTCTTAGTTATGTCAGACCAGATCGGTGATGCTATTGTTGAACGATACCGTCGTGATGGATTACTCGTGACAACAGGGGTAACCGGCAATGATCCATTATTGTCAAGCTTTGCCCTAATAAACGACTTGTTTGAGTTTGATTTACTTGAATTTCTGGAGTCAAATCAAAAAGTAATTCAAGATCAACTACATTCTTCTATTGGTGCTTTGCTGTCACCTACAACGGATAAATCAAAACGATAGGCTTTAGTTTACCTGAAGAACCTCTCTTTATCCTTCAACAGCCAACCGCGATCGGCATTTTTCATAGGGGGCAGCTCTAGGCTTGCTATCGGCAAGCCATTCATATCGAGACGTCAATAACAGCAAGTTCAAGACGATTAACTTTGGCTTACTAAATGTCCTACTTGAGTTACACTCTTACCCATGACTGACCCGGACAACAGTGCGCGGATGGCGGCGGTTGGGGTGATTCAGGTGCTTCGGCGTGCGGGGCATGTGGGTTATCTGGCTGGGGGGTGTGTGCGCGATGGGTTGTTAGGGGTGGCGGCTAAGGATTTTGATGTGGCGACTTCGGCGAGGCCGGAGGTTGTGCGGGGGCTGTTTAAGCGGAGTCAGTATGTGGGGGAGGCGTTTGGGGTGGTGCTGGTTTATGGTCCCACGCTCGCAGAGCGTGGGCTTGGGGGGGAGGGTGCGGGGGGAAATCTGGAAAACAAAGTGGGGAAAAATCAGGGGCTAGTTCCGGCGGGTGTGGAGGTGGCTACGTTTCGGGTGGAGTGGGGGTATGAGGATGGGCGGCGGCCGGGCGCGGTGGAGTTTACGGATGCGGAGCATGATGCGCAGCGGCGGGACTTTACGGTGAACGGGTTGTTTGCGGATCCGTTGGATGAGAAGTTGGAGCCTGTGGCCCCCGGAAAAGAGAAGGTGATTGATTATGTGGGGGGTGTGGCGGATCTTAAGGCGGGAGTGCTGCGGGCGATCGGGGTTGCGGGGGAGCGGTTTAATGAGGACTACTTGAGGATGCTGCGTGCGGTGCGGTTTGCTGCGCGGTTTGGTTTTGAGATTGAAACGGAGACGGCTAAGGCGATCCGTGCGTCGGCTAAGAAGCTAAGTGGGATCAGCCGGGAACGGATCGGGCAAGAGGTGCGGTTGATGTTGACGGGGCCCGGGCCTGCGGTAGCGGCGGGTTTGATGCAGGCGCTTAAGCTGGATGGGCCGACACTTGGTGGGGATTGTGTGAGGGCGGAGTTGGGGGCGCTGTCGGGTGTGGTGGGCGGGGAAAAAGAAGACGGTCCCACGCTCGGAGAGCGTGGGTTTCTGGGGGGGACAGAGGAATCGGGAGGTGACGGTGCGGGGGATGTTCCCAGGGATGAAACTCCGGGGGGGTATGGGTTGGTGTTGGGGGCTTGGATGTTGGATCGTGCGGGGGCGTCGGGGTCGTTGGAAGCGGCGGCGGGGTTTGCGGAGAAAGAGTCGCGGGGTGTGTTGGGTGTGTGGCGTAAGGCGTTGTGCCTGAGTAATGATGATCGGGATGAGGTGGCGAGTGTGATGGGGCTGGTGGTGCGTGCGGCGGGCTGGGCGGGGTTGGGGGTGGCGAAGCGTAAGCGTTTGTTGGCGGAGCCGGGCTGGGGGATGGCGCTGAGGTTGTTGCGTGTGGTGGGTGCGGGTGAGGCGGAGGTGATTGAGCGGGAGAGTGTGGGGTTGATCGCGGAGGGGGTTTCGCCGGTGTGTTTGGTGAATGGGGATGATTTGTTGGGGATGGGCGTATCGGGTGGGCCCAGGATCGGGGAGCTGCTGGAGGGGGTTTATGATGAGCAGTTAGAGGGACGGGTTCGGGATCGGGAGGAAGGGTTGGCGTGGGTGAGGGGGGAGCTGGGGGTTGGGGGTTAGGGGTTGGGGGTGTTCCACGTTCAGAGAGCGTGGGCTTTGAGTGAGTGGTTGGGGGGAGCGCTAAGCCGCAAGCGGGGGTTGGGCGCGGGATTAAGAATGGGGAGAAGGGGTTGGATTGGGTGGATGGGATGGGGCGCGCGACAAGTCGCGGCGCTTCTTGGGGGAAACGAGGGGGTTAAGAAAAGACACAGACGGCGAGTGTGGGTAGGATCGTTGGGCTGTGATGGAATTTTTGACAGAACTTGGGACGAACGCGCCGTACATGCCTTATGTGGTGGTGCTGGGGCTGTTGTTGTTGAGCGGGTTTGGTCTGCCGATCCCCGAGGATATCCCGTTGATCCTGGCGGGGTACCTGGCGTTTTATGGTTATGCGGATGCGTGGGTGCTGTTTCCGCTGACGTTTTTGGCGGTGGTGGGAGCGGATTTGATGGTGTTTGTGTTGGGGCGGAGGTACGGGCACCACGTGCCGAAGCTGCCATTGATGCGGCGTTTTTTGACGGAGAAGCGGCTGGCGCGGACGGAGGGGCTGCTGCACGCACATGGGGGGAAGTTTATGTTTGCGGCGCGGTTTTTGCCGGGGTTGCGGGCGCCGGCGATCTTCACGGCGGGGAATTTTAAGATCCCTTATTGGAAGTTTTTGCTGTATGACGGGGGGGCGGCGTTGATCAGTGTGCCGGTGATTCTGGGGCTGGCGTATTACTTTGCGAATCACCTGGAGCAGGTGCGTAAGTGGGTGGCGAACGGCGAGCGAGGGGCGATCGGGGTGATCCTGGTTGCGGCGGCGGTGTTCATCGGGGTGAAGCTGCTGGTGAACCGTCGGCTGGCGAAGGATAAGTAGGGATATGGGGGTGTGAGGCGTGCGGGCGTGAGCCGTCTTGCGTGGGTGGGAAAAACGGCCTAACCTTTTAGTATGGCAACAGAATTGATAGGTCCAACAGAACTCAAAGATGCGTACCGGCGTTTGCAGGACCGTATCCATGCGGCGGCGGAGAAGGCTGGGCGCAGGGCGGATGATGTGCAGACGATCGCGGTGACCAAGTACGCCACGCCGGACCAGATCCGGATGTTGGTGGAGATGGGCCACGCGGAGTTGGGGGAATCAAAGGTGCAGCAGTTGGCCCAGCGTGTGGCGATGCTGGAAGAATTTTTGGGTCGTAAGAAGACGCTGGCGGGTGCTGCGCCTAAGTCGTCGGTGGATGATCTGCCGGAGAAGGTGCGTTGGCACATGGTCGGGCACTTGCAGCGGAACAAGGTGAAGCAGATATTGCCGTTGGTGGGTTTGATCCACAGTGTGGACAGCCTGAGGCTGGCGGAGGAGATTCATAATTACGCGGCGCGGGTGGACACGGTGGTGGATATTTTGATCCAGGTGAATGCGACGGGGGAGGCGGGCAAGACAGGCGTGGCTGGGCCGGCGGTGATTCATTTGGCTGACCAGATCGACACGATGATGCACCTGCGTTTGCGTGGATTGATGACGATGGGGCCGAACACAGACAACCCTGAGGATGCGCGGCTGGGGTTTTCAAGGACGGCGGAGATATTCTCGGACATCCGCAAAGAGAAGATCGGCGGGCCGGAGTGCAACGTGCTGTCGATGGGCATGTCGTCGGACCTTGAAGTGGCGATTGAAGAGGGTGCGAACGTGCTGCGGATCGGGCGGGCGTTGTTTGGTGACCCGCCAGAGGAATCAACTTGATCGGGGGCCCGGGGAGGTCGGAGGAGGCAGTCGGTGTTGCTCGAGTAGTTGGCACCGAAGCATCGGCTCAACTCGATCATGAAGAGAAATTTACCCACACGCTCACGGCGACTGTGTAAGTATCAAGCCGGGCGTGTCGGCTACCGATAAGCACCCTATCTATGCCAGCACAAGCGACTATCAAACTTCGTGTCACACGCCACCCCGACCGATTCATTTCGGATGACCGGCGTGTTATCACACGTTTCTTTCAAGTCGGTGATGAGACGCGGGTCATGACGGTACTGCGGCGGGTCGCTGAGCTTACCGAGGCTGAGGTGGCGTCGCTGTTGGAGCGTGTGTTGAGGGACTTTGGGGATCGGCACCGGCGTATCGAGGCGGTGCTCGAGAACCACTTTGATTTTGTGAGGCCGTTGCTGGAGAGGCCCGAGGAACTGACGCGCGAGAGACGGATGCTGATCGGGTCGTACTTCACGATGGAGTATTCGATCGAGTCGGCGGCGTTGTTCAACCCGTCGATCGTGCCGCACCCGGATCAGGAAGGCGTGGGCAAGGATGAGCTGCGGTTCATTATGAGCCTGCGTGCCACGGGAGAGGGGCATGTGTCTTCGATCGTGTTCCGCACGGGGAAGGTGGACACCCAGGGTGAGATCACCTTCGACCCGCCGAGCAAGTACGCGGCACGGCTGCGGATGCGGACGGACCAGGTGTATGAGAAGAACCTGTTCTTTTATAAATTGATTGAGATGGCGGCGTATAACGAGACGGCTCGGGTGATCCTCGATGCGATGCCGGAGTTTTTTACTTACCGGGATCTGGATCACACGGTGGCGCAGTTGCGTGAGAGGCCGAACAACCCGGCGGCGTTTAATGAGACGTCGGAGAACATGTTGTGGCTAGCGCGTAGTAATTACCATTTGCTGGTGCCGCCGGATGCCGACCCGTCGGAGATCGTTATATTCCCGACCAGCGAGAACGAGTCCAAGGGGATCGAAGACCTGCGGATGACGCGGTTCGTGGATGATGATGGGAAGGTGACGTACTTCGGGACGTACACGGCGTACAACGGGTTCCGTATCCTGCCGCAGCTCCTGGAGACCGAGGACTTCACCGACATCAAGGTGCACACGCTCAACGGGAAGTATGTGCAGAACAAGGGTATGGCCCTGTTCCCGCGGAAGATTGATGGGCTGTACCACATGATCTCCCGGCTGGACGGTGAGAATATGTTTTTGATGCGGTCTGACAACACACACTTCTGGAACGAGGCGGTGAAATTGCAGGCACCGCGTTACCCGTGGGAGTTCGTGCAGATCGGGAACTGCGGCCCGCCGATCGAGACGGAGGCGGGTTGGGTATTGTTGACACACGGGGTCGGGCCGATGAGGCAGTACTGCATCGGCGCGTCGCTGTTGGATCTGGAAGACCCGTCGAAGGTGATCGGGCATCTGAAGAACCCGCTGATCGTGCCGGAGGCAGACGAGCGTGAGGGGTATGTGCCGAATGTTGTTTACACCTGCGGGGCGTTGCTGAATGGTGACCTGTTGATGATCCCGTATGCGGTGAGCGACTCGGCGACGACGTTTGCGACAACGAGCATGTCTGATCTGTTGAGCGTGTTGACCGACAACGGTGGGCTGTAATACCCATCGCACCAAATACTCGTGAGTCGTCGATTGATTATGCAGGGAAATCCCCCCGCAAAACCGGGGGCTAGGGGAGGACAAGACGTACGAGAACTAAGTGGGATTGGTGTGAGGACCGTGCTAGCGTGTCTCACACCCATGGCGCGCACAGCCCGGGAAGGGTTCAAGGCCAAGCATCATGTTTCAAGGGGGCGTGCCTGCGTATCGTTAAATTGGGCGATATACGACACCCAGGCTATCCAGAGGCGTCTTTATAGTGGTTGTCTTACACCTGCATGTGAAAATGTTTAATATTTTTCTATGTAAGTGGCTCTTCCCGGTGGTATGCTAGGGCATCATATGATGATGGTCAGCCAACCACCTGCAAAGGACATAATCATGCGTTTTTCACATGCCTGTCGCACATTAAAGCCGCTTGGTTTCGTACTGACGGCTTGTTTTTTGCTATTGGCAGCCGATGAAGGCCGAGCGGAGCTGATCCTATTTGAGTTCTCCGGAAACATCACCAGCGTGGAAGATGACCTGAGCTTCCTCGTTGGCCTGGGGATAGACATCACGGATACTTTCTCAGGATCCTTTACTTACGATGACTCCGTGGTACTAACCCAGAACCCGTTCTCCGCCACGACGGGCGACGCCAGCAACCTGGGTGATCTTTCGATCACGCTCCACAGTGGCGTGGTGGATTACACCGGGTTTGTGACCGGCACCATGCGTGCACAGAAGCACAACAACAACCCCTCATTTAACGACGCCTTATTCATCACCGGGAGTAACGCCACGTTCCCGACCCCACTGCAAGGCACATTTGGGGCGGGCCAAAACACATTGCAGGTTGCTTTCCGCGACAACACCAGCGCGGCGTTCTCTGATCACCTGACCCTTCCGTCATTGCTTCCAATAGCCCCGGGGGGGTTATTGGACAGCACCATACTCTTCTCCGCTGCCCTCGGTGACGAGACGGGCTTTCTTGGGCGTTACAGGATCAATGGCACGATCACTTCGATCACCCCGCCTGATCAGGTGGTTGGCGATCTGGATGGTGACGGGTTCGTCGGGATCGCTGACCTGAACCTCGTGTTGGGCAATTGGAACCTGAACGCCCCGCCCGCCGATCCGGCCGCGGACCCAAGCGGTGACGGTTTCATCGGCATCGCTGACCTGAACGTCGTGCTGGGCAACTGGAACGCAGGCACGCCGCCACCGAGTACAACGGTGCCCGAACCGGCCTCGCTAGCATTGCTGGGCATCGGTGGCGTGGCGCTGGCTCGGCGTCGTTAAACCCGCAGCGATCCTGATTACCCATCTGGTTTCATCGGCGGCGTGCTATAATTACAGCGTGTTTTTGTACAGATATCTCGTGGCGGCCTGTGTGCTTGGTTGCCTGCTGACGGCTGAGGCTTCGGCGGTGCCTGCGCCTAAAGACGTGGTGATGTACGAAGTGAACCTGCGTGCGTTCAGCCAAGCGGGGGATCTGGCGGGGGTGACGGCACGGCTTGATGATATCCAGGCGCTGGGGGCGAACACGTTGTGGCTGATGCCGATCCATCCGATCGGGCAGGTGAATATGAAGGGGGAGCTGGGGTCGCCTTATTCGGTGCGGGATTACGGGGTGGTGAGTAGTGAGTACGGGACGCTTGCGGACCTGACGACGCTGATCGATGGGGCGCATCAGCGCGGGATGATTGTGCTGATGGACTGGGTGGCGAATCACACTGCGTGGGATCATCCGTGGATCACTGAGCATCCCGACTGGTACACGCAGGACGGGCAGGGGAAGATCATCCATCCGCCGGGGACGAACTGGACCGACGTCGCGGACCTGAACTACAACAGCCAGGCGATGCGATCGGCGATGGTCAGTGAGATGCAGTACTGGGTCACGGACGTGGGTATCGACGGGTATCGGACGGATGTGGCAGACGGTGTGCCGTTTGATTTCTGGCAGCAGGCGATCACGACGGTGCGTGGGGGTACGGCTCGGCCGTTGCTGATGTTGGCCGAGGGGAGCCGAAGCGATCATTATGAGGCGGGATTCGACCTGACGTTTGGGTGGAACTTTTACAACACGGTGAAGTCGGTATTTATCTCCTCGAACTCGGCGACCGCGTTGGGCGCGGCGAATGCGGCGGCGTTCGCGAATGTGCCGGGGGACAAGAGCATCCTGCGGTTTACGACGAACCACGATGAGAGCGCGTGGGACGCGACACCTGTGGAGTTGTTCGGGAGTCTGGAGGCATCGCTGGCGGCTTACGCGGTGACGGTGGGGTATGGGGGGACACCGCTTGTTTACAACGGGCAGGAGATCGGTTGGGACCAGAACGTGCCGTTCTTCTCGAAGTCGCCGTTGGACTGGACGACCGGGCAGGGCACGGCCGACTGGTACACGCAGCTACTGAACATCCGTGCCAATCATCCGGCGATGAGCGAAGGCACGCTGACGGATATGAGCACGAATGATGTCGCGGTGCTGGTGAGAGAGCATGAGGGCGACCGGGTGCTGATGATGGTCAACACCCGCGACCAGCTTAGTCTTGTCACGGTCCCCAACGATTTGCAGGGCGGCTGGTTCGACCAGTTCACCGGCCAAGCGAGAGAGTTGGCGGGGTTCAGGTTACTGGAACCGTATGAAGTCGTGATCTTCGGCACGGTTCCGATCCTGGCGGGCGATCTGGATGGCGACGGATTCGTGGGGATCACGGATCTGAATCTTGTGTTGAGTAATTGGAACCAGAACGCACCGCCCGCCGATCCGGCCGCGGACCCAAGCGGTGACGGTTTCATCGGCATCGCTGACCTGAACGTCGTGCTGGGCAACTGGAACGCTGGCACGCCGCCGCCGCCAAGTGCGGGCACGACAATCCCCGAGCCGGGGACGGCCGTGCTGCTTGCAGTGAGCGTGCCTGCATTGTTGCGCCGACGGAAGTGAGTCGATCCGTGGGCTGTGCCCGCGGCTTGGGGAAGATCAATTTTCAATATCAGGTGGCTATCGCACTTACAACAGCGCGACGGGGTCGACGTCTACGGCGGTTTTTGCGTCGGAGATCAGGAGCTTGCTGTTGCGCAGGGCGGTCATGAGTTTTTGGAGTTTGCCGGCGGCGTTGGGGGGGGCGGCGATGAGTTCGATTTGTTGTCGGTGGTGGTCGGCGATGCGTGCGATGGGGCAGGGCATAGGACCGCGCATTCTTATGTCGGTGCCGAGTTCGCGGTTGGCCGCTTCGAGGTGGCGTGCGAGTGTTTTGGCGTTTTCGTAGCCGGCGAGGTGGTCGGTGTCACGGATGACGATTCTTGCCATGCGTGTGACGGGGGGTAGGCCGACCTCGGCGCGGAGTGCGATCTCGCGGTGGGCGAAGGTTTCGTAGTCGTGTTTGGCAGCGAGGACGATAGCGGAGTCGTCTGGGCTGAAGGTCTGGACGACGACCTTGCCGGGGAGTTCGCTTCGGCCGGAGCGTCCTGCGACCTGTGAGATGAGTTGGAAGGTTCGTTCGGAGGCGCGGAAGTCCGGGAGGTGTAGTGCGGTGTCTGCGCTGATGACGCCGACGAGTCGGACACCCGGGAAGTCAAGGCCCTTGGCGATCATCTGTGTGCCTAAGAGGACATCTATTTCCCCGGCCCGAAAGGCGTCGAGTGTGTGTTGGTAATCGTGTGCGTTGCGCATGGTGTCGGAGTCCATGCGTGCGACACGGATGCCGGGGAATTTTTGGGTGAGTTCTTCTTCGACTTTTTGTGTGCCCAGTCCGAAGACGGTGACCTTGTGGCCGGAGTCGGGGCAGGTGGTGACGAGCATCTGCTCGGCGTTGCAGTGGTGGCAGCGGACGTAGCCGCCGGTGGGTAGGCGGGTGTTTTTATGATAGACGACGGTGGTGTCGCAGTGGTCGCAGCGCATCATCCAGCCGCAGCGTTGATCGGGGCAGGCGATGTAGTTGGCGTAGCCGCGCCGGTTTAACAGGAGCATCGCCTGGCCGCGCTGGGCCCCGGAAGCTTTTGGCGGTGCGCCCTGGGAGACGCCCCCCCCAGCGTTGCCCTGGAGGACACGCTCAAGTTCCTGTTCGAGACGTCGGCTTAGAAGGTGCATGCCTCGGCGGTGACGGCGTTCGTCTTGCATGTCAACAACTTGAACGGTCGGCAGCTTCATGCCGGGGACGCGATCGGGGAGGCGGATGAGGTGGTAGTTGGGGTTTGGGGCTTGGGGGTTGGGGCTTGGGGGTTGGGGGTTGAGAGGTTGGGAGTTTGGGGTTGCTGCTTCTTTGTTTTCCCCAATCCCTAACCCCGAATCCCCAAAACCAACCGCGTTGTAATAGCTTTCCAGGCTTGGGGTTGCGGAACCTAATACGACGGGGATGCCCAGCGACTGCGCTCGTTTGATGGCGACATCTCGGGCGTGGTAGCGCGGGAGTTGGTCCTGTTTGTAGCTGGACTCGTGTTCCTCATCGACGATGATGAGGCGGAGGTTATTCAACGGAGCGAAGATGGCGGAACGTGCGCCGACGACGATGTTTGCTTGGCCGTCGCGGACTCGGCGCCACTGGGCGTGGCGTTGTGCGGGGGTCAGGCCGGAGTGTAGGACGGCGACGGAATCGAACCGGCTGAGGAAACGCCCAACCGTTTGAGGGGTGAGTGCGATTTCGGGGACGAGGACGATGGCGGAGGGGGGTGAACTTGGGGTTGGGGTATCGGTTATCAGGTGTCGGGAAGAATCGGATTGCTGCCTGCCGATATCCGAACTCATCGCCGCTTGGATCAACCGAAGATAGACCTCGGTTTTGCCGCTGCCGGTGACGCCGTGGAGGAGGTGAACGCCAAAGCCTTCGTTCAGGTGTTGGGTGAGGTGATTGACGGCGTCGGCTTGGCCTTTGTTGAGCGTGACGCGGCCGGAGGGTTCTTGCTCTTGTTGGGCGCGGAGGTCGAGGTCTGATTCGATGCGGGTGTCGATTTTGGATTCCAGTAGGCCGTGCTCGATGAGTTGCTTGACGGGGCCGACGGTTTTTGCGCCGGCGAGGTCGGCGAGGGTTTTGATGTCGATCCAGTCGGCTGTTTTGTCACCGGGTTTGTCGAACTTATCTTTGGCTGCCTGTAAGACGGCGCGTTGGAGCTTGGGGATTTTTTCTTTGTCAGTGAGTTCTCGGGCGAAGCGTACGACTTGTCGGCGGACTCGGCCTGTGCCGTGTTTGACGGAGGCGGGGAGCATGGAGCCGAAGACCATGCCAAGGGGGCAGCAGTAGTAGCCGCTGATCCAGCGGGCGAGGTCGATGAGGTCTGGGGGGAGGGACACGCTGGGGTCGTGATTGAGTATGTTCTTGACCCGGCCGGCCTTGAAGGGGTTGGTGTCGGAGAGTTCGACGATGTAGCCGTTGACGGGTTTGTTGTTTCGGCCAAGGGGGACGGCGACGCGGTCTCCGACGGAGATATCCGGTAACGATTCGGGGACGGCGTAGGTGAGCCCGCCTCCCCCGCCCCCGGTTCCCCCAGACGTGCCCCCGGCCATGTCCAGTCCCCGCTCGATGGCGACGATGGCGTACCGGCCGATCGATTCGGCTGCCTGGGTCTCGCGTCCTGTGTCGAAAAGCTCGGCCATTGCCCAAGTATACGCCCGCATCGTCGATCGGTTTTTCTACTGTCCTATGGCTCCCTATAGGTTGTATTTAGCCTAGATACTGTCTTTAGGCCACCTCTAAAAATACACTCACGCAGGTCATCCATGGGGCCCCGCTAAGCCGCAAGCGGCTTTTTCGCGGAGGGATTTCAATTTTTAGAGGTGGTCTTTAGTCATGCCTTGTATGAGAGTGAAGGGCGATGGGATGGGATGGGATGGGATGGGGTGGGGTGGGTAGCCGGGGGCGTGTGCCAGGGGTATGGGTCTGGGGGTGGTATCCGCAGCGGCGTCGGGGGAGCAGGCGGGATCGGTTAAGATGGCAATCTATGGCCAAGGCATCCGATCCGCACCAGACCCCGGCGATGAAGCAGTTCCACCGCTTCAAGGAGCAGTACCCCGGGTGCGTGCTGTTCTTTCGGATGGGCGACTTCTACGAGATGTTTTACGATGACGCGGAGCTGGCACACAAGGTGATGGGTGTGACACTGACGCAGCGGAGCAATGGGATCCCGATGGCGGGTGTGCCGTACCACGCGGTGGACGGGTATTTGAGCCGGATGATCCAGGCGGGGTACCGGGTGGCGGTGTGTGACCAGGTCGAGGACGCGGCGCAGGCGAAGGGTGTGGTGAAGCGGGATGTGACCCGGGTGGTGACGCCGGGGACGGTGACGGATGAATCGCTTTTAGAAGATGGGCAGGAGAACCCGCTGGCGGCGGTGCAATTCCACGGGGACCGGCGGGCTTCTTTGGCGTGGGCGGAATTGAGTACGGGGGCGTTTGCGCTGACGACGTTAAGTGAAGATGCTGTGGGTGATGAGTTGGCGCGGATCGGGCCCAGGGAGTTGTTGTACTGCGAGACGGCGACGGGGGATGTGCCCGGTCGGGTCGAGGCGGTAGCGGCGGCTTTGGGTGGTGGTGATCCGATGGGCCGGCCTGCGTGGCAGTTCCGACAAAACGAAGCATTGGAGGTGCTCAAGCGGCAGTACCAAGTAGCTGGCCTGGGTGGGTTTGGGTTGGAAGAATCGGACCCGGCGTTGGGGGCGGCGTCTGCGGTGATCCATTACTTGTTAGAGACCCAGCGGGCGGATGCGGATGGTCGGATCGCGCACCTTCGGCCGCCGCGTCGGTTTAGCAGGGATGAACACCTGGTGATCGACCAGACCTCGTTACGGAGCCTGGAGATCGAGCGGACGATGCGCAGCGAGTCCACGGCCGGGTCGCTGCTGGGTATTTTGCAGGGCTGCCACACGGCGATGGGCAAGCGGATGCTGCGGCAGTGGCTTTGTTACCCGCTGTGTGACCGGGCGGGGATTGCTAAGCGACAGGACGTCGTGTCGGCGATGGTCGATGACACACGGTTCGAGGAGGCGTTAAGCGAGACGCTGTCGGGTGTTCAGGATGTGCAACGGATTACGGCTCGGCTCTCAGTTGGGCGGGCGGCCCCGCGCGACTTGGTGGGGCTGGGCAGGAGCGCATCGCGGATCGGTGAGATTGAGGGGCTGCTTAGAGGCCGTGAAGAAGTGGGTGTGTACCACAAGCGTATCGTTGAACTTGTCCCACAGGTCGAGGCGTTGGGCGGACAGATCAATAAGGCGTGTGTGGATAGTCCGCCGGCGCATCTGCGCGAGGGTGGGTTGATTGCGGACGGGTACGACAGGCAGTTGGATGAGTACCGGAACCTGCAGCGCGACAGCCGATCGTGGCTCGCTGCGTACCAGGCAGAACTGATCGAGCAGACCGGGATCCCGACGTTGAAAGTCGGGTACAACCGGGTGTTTGGGTATTACATCGAGACCACGGCGGCGCACCGAGACAAGGCGCCCGAGGCGTGGACCCGCAGGCAGACGCTAAAGAACGCCGAGCGGTACGTTACGCCGGAGTTGAAGACCTACGAGGACAAGGCGCTGTCGGCGCAGAGCAAGGCGGTGTCGCGTGAGCAGGCGTTGTTCGCTGAATTGTGCGGGCGTGCGTCGGCGTTGATCGAGGCGTTGCACGGGTTCTCCGAGGCGGTGGCGGAATTGGATGTGCTTGCGTGTTTTGCGCGACGTGCTGTGATGCGTGGGTATGTTCGGCCGACGATTGTGGATGAGCCGATGCTTTCGATTACAGCGGGTCGGCACCCGGTGTTGGATGAGTTGTTGGGTGATCGGTTTGTGGCGAATGATTTGGGGATCGGGTGCCGGGGATCGGGATTAGGCGTTGGGGAGGAACAAGACGTTCTGAATGCGGAGCCCCAAACCCCAAGCCCCAAATCCCAACGCCCAACCACCCTCGCCCTTCTCACCGGGCCTAATATGGCGGGTAAATCGACGTATATCCGTCAGGCGGCGCTGCTGACACTGATGGCCCATGCGGGGTCGTTTGTGCCGGCTGAGGCTGCGACGATCGGGCTGTGTGACAGGATTTTTACGCGGATCGGCGCCAGTGACGAGCTTCATGCCGGGCAGTCTACGTTTATGGTCGAGATGACCGAGACGGCGAACATCTGTCACCACGCGACGAAACGCAGCCTGGTGATACTCGATGAGATCGGGCGGGGTACCAGCACGCTGGACGGTTTGAGCCTGGCGTGGGCGATCGCGGAACACCTGGCGGAGTTGGGGCCGAGGACTTTGTTTGCTACGCATTACCACGAGCTGACCACGCTGCCGCAGACACATGCGAGCGTGACGAACCTGAACGTGAGTGTGCGGGAGTGGGACGACCAGATCGTGTTCCTGCACCGGATCGTGCCGGGGGCGACAGATCGGAGTTACGGGATCCATGTGGCGAATCTGGCGGGGATGCCGGTGGAGGTGGTGAAGCGTGCGAATGTGCTGCTGGGTGAGTTGTCTGTGAGCCACGAGGGGGATGCGGCGCCGCCGATGTCCGAGGCAGCGGTGAAGCGGGACAGTCAGCAGATGGGGCTGTTCACGGAGTTTGTGCATCACCCGGTGATCGACGAGATCAAGACGCTGGATATCAACACGATCAGCCCGATGCAGGCGTTTGAGTTGTTGCGTGAGATGCGTGGGAAGGTGGAGCGGCCGGGGGAGGCGGGGGTTGAGTCGAGCCGGGCCGGCGAATCTTAATGCAATAAATTCGAGATTATCACGTTGGTCTTATGAACAGAGCGAACCCTAGCTCGTCCGGGCCGTACTACAGTTAGCAATCTTCTCCTCCTACCCCCCCCTCACGGCCCGCTCGGTGAGTTTTCCTCCCTGGCGGGCCGCTTTTCTGCGCCTCGGTGGGTGGAGTGATGGGGCGTTTGGGGGCTGTCTTGAGGCTGTGATAAAGGGTGTCTTGCTATACAATAAGGTGCTCATGAGTTCTGATTCCGCCACTGATATTCCACAGATCATTGTCTCGGTCCAGGCCGGGGCGGTGTCGGCTGTGGAGTTGGATTGGCCGGGGGCGTGTGGTGGGGAGTGCGTCTTTTTAGGGCGGACACGCAGCGAGGATCACCCGGATTTTGGGCCGTTGGTTCGGCTGGAGTACGAGGTGTACGGGCCGATGGCGAAGAAGGTGCTGGGGCAGATGGCTGGGGACGCGGCGAAGAAATTTGGGTGCCTGGCGGTGCGGATGGTTCATGCCCAAGGGGCGGTGCAGCCGGGGGAGGCGAGCGTGGTGATCCAGGTTGCGACGCCGCACCGGGGCGAGGCGTTTGAGGCCTGTCGGTACCTGATCGATCGGCTCAAGCACGACCTGCCGGTGTGGAAGCGCGAGGTCTGGCGTGACGGCGAAACTTTTGTAGACGGCTGCTGCGCGGGGGACGGCGAGAGGCTTGGGGAACGTCCCGCTTCGTGGGTTGCTGATGAGGGTGTGGAACATGATGGATGAAACACAGCTACGCGAACGGTTCTGCCTGGCGGTGCGGCAATTGTGGACGCGTGGGATGATCGTGGGGGCTGATGGGCTGTTGTGTTGCGAGGTCCACCGTCGGCGGTACCTGGTGACCCCCATGGGCCAGAGGCGGATCGACCTGAAACCCCAAGACCTGACCTGCGTGGACATCGGCGGGGAGAACGTGCATGGGGGCGAGGGGATCCCGCCCGAATTGTGGCAGCCCCACCGCGATGTGTATCAATCTCACCTGGACCCGGCGGGGGTGACGCTTGGTGCTTCGGCACTGGTTGAGCCGGCGAATGTGTTGGCGCTATTGAGTCAACAGGACGGGGCGGATCGGCTGGATATTGGAAATGGCGAGTCGATCCCGATCGTGGATGGGGGTGACGATCAGGCGCTGCGGGCGGTGTTGTCGGACTCGACGGACGCGGTGTTGCGGGGGGACCGGGGGCGGGGCAAGGGGTTGTTCGTCGCTGGGGTGGACCTGAGCCAGACACTCAACCGTATCGAGCGGATCGAATTGGCGGCAACGGTACGGCTTGCTGCCGGCAGGTCTTAACTACTTGAAATCACAATCTGCCCCGGACATTTGGCCGATGGCTAAGAAAAAAACCACCGCACATAAATCTAAAACAAGCGGCGTTGACCCCGCGCTAAAGCGTCGGGCCCGGCGTGTCTACCAGAAGCTCGACCAACTCTATCCTGATGCACACTGTGCGCTGATTCACGACGGGCCGTTCCAATTGCTGGTTGCGACTATCCTTTCGGCGCAGTGTACGGACGTGCGGGTGAATATCGTGACCCCCCCGCTTTTCAAGGCCTACCCGACCCCCCAAAAGATGGCCGAGGCGAAGATCGGGGACTTGGAAGAGCTGGTTAAGACCACGGGGTTTTTCCGTAACAAGGCGAAGTCGATCAAGGGTGCGGCGCTGCTGATCGTGCAGGATCACGGGGGCGCGGTGCCTGAGACGATGGAAGAGCTGCTGAGGCTGCCGGGGGTGGCACGTAAGACGGCGAACGTGGTGCTGGGCAATGCGTTTGGGAAGAACATCGGCGTGGTGGTCGATACCCACGTCGGGCGGCTAAGCGGTCGATTAGGCTGGACCGAGCAGACGGACCCTAAGAAGGTCGAGCGGGACTTGATCGGGTTGTTCCCAAAGAATAACTGGACGATGCTTAGTCACTTGCTGATTTATCACGGGCGTGGGCCTTGCAAGGCGCGGAACCCCAAGTGTGATGACTGTGGGTTGTTGAAGTCTTGTCCGCGTGTGGGGATTGAGTGAACCGCGAAGGCGCGAAGAAAGAAAGAGCTTGGACAGGATGACAGGATGCTCAGGATAAGGGGGCTGTGGTCCTTGGATCGAATCCTGACAATCCTGTCATCCTGTCTACTATTCTTCTCGTCTTCTCGTTTCGCGGCATATCCGTGGTTTTCACACCTTCGCGGGTTGGAAGCGTGGGAAGAGGGGGTCGCCTTTTGTAATTTCAGTGCCGGGTTGGCTTCGGCCCCACTGCTGCCACTGGTCGAGGTCGCCTGTGCCGTGGTTGGCCAGCGCGTCGGTGTAGTGGGTGCAGTTTGTGCGTTTCCACATCTCCTGGACTTTTTCGGGGAGGAAGGGCCAGAGCAGTAGCGACGCGACACGCAGGGATTCGGCGCAGTTGTACAGCACCGTGGCGACCAGCGGGAGCTTGTCTTCCTGCTTGGCCAACTGGAAGGGCTGGGTCGCTTCGATGTAGCTGTCGACGGCACGGACGATACCCATGGCGGCGGCGGCGGCCTTGGACAATTCTAGCGACTGCATCGCCTTGGTGTAGTCGCGCACGGCCTGCTCAACGACGCGGTCGTGTTCGATGCCTGCGGCGGTTTCGGGCTCGTCGCCGGGCTCGGGGAGCTTGCCGTCGAAGTAGCGGGCGGTCATGTTGGAGACCCGGCTAAAGCAGTTGCCGAAGGTGTTGGCCAGATCGGTGTTGTAGACCTCGATGAATTTGGACTCGGCGAAGTCCGAGTCGGTCGTACCAAGCGGGCCGTTGGTCGTGAGGAAGTAGCGCAGGGCGTCGAGGCCGAAGACTTCGGCGTAGTGATCGATCTGCTTGAGGTCGATGAAGTTGCCCAGGGTCTTGCTCATCTTTTTGCCCTCGGAAATCCACTGCGAGTGGGTGTAGAGGAGCCTTGGGAGCCTGATCCATTCGTTGCCCGGGAGCTTGTTCAGCGCCAGCAACATGGCCGGCCAGATGACGGCGTGGAACCAGAGGATCTCTTTGCCGATCAGGTGGACGTCGGTGGACCAGTACTTGCGGCGGTCGTCGGTGTCGACGGTGCTGAGGTAGTTGAACAGGGCGTCGATCCAGACATAGATCGTGTGTGCATCGTCGCCGGGGACCTTGATGCCCCAGTCGCCGCCGCCGGTGCGTGAGATGGGGATGTCGTTGAGCCCCTCACGGATCCTCGCGAGCACCTCGTTTTTCCGGGCGTTGGGCTGGACATCGAACACGTCGCCGGAGCCCAGGAGTTGCAAGAGCGCATCTCCGTAGGCGCTGAGTTTGAAGAAGTAATTCTTTTCCGTCTTGCGGACCAACGGCAGATCGCTAACGAGTGACTTGTAATCACTTTCTTTAGCTTTGTTCTCGGGGACGTACTCCTCCTGCCCGGCGTCGTACCAGCCCTCGTACTCGCCGAGGTAGACGTCGCCGGAGTCCAGCAACTGCTTAACGTAGTGTTCGACCTTAGTCTTGTGCCGATCCTCGGTGGTGCGGATGAAGTCGTCGTGGGTCATGCCCAGGCGGTTGAAAGTTTCCTGGAAAGCCTGGGCGTTGCGGTCGGCCCATTCCTGGGTGGAGACGCCGTTCTCGGCGGCGGAGTCAACGACCTTGGTGGCGTGCTCGTCGGTCCCGGTGAGGAAGAAGGTGTCGTCGCCTTTGATCCGGTGGTAGCGGGCCAGGACATCGGCGACGGCGGTGGTATAGACGTGGCCGATATGCGGCTCGCCGTTGACGTAGTAGATCGGTGTGGTGATGTAGAACTTGCTGGGCATGCGGGGATTGTACGGGTTGGGGCGTCGGGTTGCTAAAGGGAAGGGTAAAGCAGGACGGGGTGTGCCAGGTGTCCCAACTGTCCCGCGTCTGGAGGGCGTGGGCTCTGGGGGGATTGGTTGGTTGCGGTGGTATGTGGGCTGGGGGTGTGAGGCACGCGGGGGATGGGATATGGACTTAGAATGTCGTGGATGGGAAAGGCGTTGGATATTGCGTATGCCGTGGGTGCGGTGGTGAGTTGCCCGGTGTGGGGGTACTCGCTGCTGCGCACGGGGAAGTGGCGGACGGACTGGCGGGGGCGGTTTGGTGTTGGGGTGGGCGAATCCGATCAAGAGCGCGAAGCCGCAAGCGGCGGGGAGAGCAAGACACTACTGATCCATGCGGTGAGTGTGGGGGAGGTGAGCCTGATTCGGAATCTGGTGGAGCATCTCACGCAGACCCAGCCTGGCCTGGCGGTGGTGATCTGCACGACGACCAATACGGGGTTCACCCGGGCGACGGCACTTTATGGCGGGCGGCATCGGGTGGTGCGGTTCCCGTTTGATTTCAGTGGCGCGGTTGGGCGGTTTCTGGATGCGATTAAGCCTGACGCGGTGGCGTTGACGGAGTTGGAGGTCTGGCCGAACTTCATGCAGGCGTGCGGCCGGCGGGGTATCCCGGTGGCGGTGATTAATGGCCGGCTTAGCGAGCGGAGCTTTAAGGGGTATCGGCGGTTCCGCCCGCTGTTGCGCGGGATGTTTGCGTCGCTGTCAGCGGTGGCGGCACAGACAGAAGATTACGCGGGGCGGTTTATTGAGATGGGTGTGCCCAGCGAACGGGTGCATGTGCTGGATACGATGAAGTGGGACGCGGCGAAGATTGTGGATCGGGTGGAGGGTGCGGATGAGTTGGCTGCGGAGATGGGGATCGATCGGGGGCGGCCGTTGATCGTGGCGGGATCGACGGGGGTGGGTGAAGAGAAGATGCTGATCGAGTGTTGCCCGGCCGAGGCGCAGTTGATGGTGGTGCCCCGGAAGCCCGAGCGGTTTGAGGAGGTGGCGGGGCTTTCTTCGCAGATGGTACGGCGGACCCAGCCCGCTACGGCAGATTCAACGATGCCCCCCCACCGGCTGTTTCTATTGGACACGATGGGCGAACTGGCCAAGGCGTACACGCTAGCGGATGTGGTTGTTGTGGGTCGTAGTTTCAATGGTTGGGGCGGGTCGGACCCGATTGAGCCGGTGGCGTTGGGTAAGCCGACGGTGATTGGGCCGGACCACCACAATTTTGCGGACGCGGTGTTGGCTCTGGAAGGCGGGGGCGGGTTGATCGTGACCGACAAGCCGGGGGAGGTGGTGGCGGGGTTGCTGGGTGATCCTGATCGTCGTGCCGAACTGGCTAAGCGTGGGCGTGAGGTTATCCTGTCACGCCAGGGCTCGACGCGGCGTCATGCGGAAATGTTGTTGAAGCTGTTGGTGTTACCGAGTTGTTGATATCTGATGATGCGGGGGAACGCGCCATCTGGCAGATGGCGGCTAAGAAAGAGCCGTTACAATAAGAGATCGGGATTATCGTGCTCCCCTACCCCAGACTCTAGACCCCAAACCCTACTTCCCCCATGCCTTCTACCGAGCTAAGACAAACCGTGCTGACCGCTGCGAAGAACGTGGTGGTGAAGATCGGGACGCAGTTATTGACGACCGAGGACGGCGACTCGCCTAGCCTGGACGCGGGGTTTATCCGTCGGATCGCCAAGCAGGTTGCGGGTCTGCGCAAGCAGGGTCGGCGGGTGACGCTGGTCTCCAGCGGCGCGGTGGGTGCGGGGTGTGTGTCGCTGGGGATCGAGAAACGGCCAAGCGACCTGGCGGAGCTGCAGGCGGTGGCGGCGATCGGGCAACGGCAGTTGATGACCGAGTGGCACAAGGCGTTTAGCAAATACAAGCTGTCGGTCGGTCAGGTGGTGCTGACGCGGACGGACTTTGATGACCGGGTGCGGTTTTTGAATATCCGTAACTGCGTGAACAAGCTGCACGAGCTGGGCAGTGTGCCGGTGCTGAATGAGAACGACGCGGTGGCGGTGGACGAGCTGCGGTTTGGTGATAACGATCTGCTGGCGGCGATGACAGCCAACGCGCTGCGGGCCGAGGCCCTGGTGCTGCTGACGACGGTGGATGGGTTGCTGGATAAAAAAGGCAACGTGATCGACCTGATCGACGACATGGCTGCGTTCGAGGGCCTGTCGCGCGGTGGGTCCAGCAAGTGGGGCAAGGGGGGGATGAGCACGAAGCTGGAGGCGGCCAAGCGGGTGATGGATGCGGGCGAGGTGGCGGTGATCGCGTCGGGGCGTGAGGACGATGTGATTACGCGGGTCTTGTCGGGGGAACGGCTGGGGACGGTGTGCATGCCCGCTGTGAAGAAACTGGATAGCCGGCAGCGTTGGATCGCGCTGACGGCTAGGCCATCCGGGACGATCGGGATCGACGACGGGGCGACCAAAGCGATCTGCGAGCGTCACAAGAGCCTGCTGGCGAGCGGGGTCACGCAGATCACAGGGCGGTTTAACCGTGGGGATGTGTTATTGGTGCGGTCACAGACGGGTAAGGAGTTAGCCCGTGGGCTGACGAATTACAGTGCCGAGGAATTACGGCTGATTATGGGCAAACGGTCCAGCCAGTTCCAGAAGATTCTGGGAAACGCGGCGTATGATGAGGTGATCCATCGGGATAACCTGGTGGTGCTTGAGCCCGCCCGTGGCTCGTAACGTGGTTTGCGGGGGTTACCGGACCGTCCCAACCGTTACCAATTGACCTTTCTGACTAAACCCCCCAGACGTAACAACCGATCCTGCCTGATAAGCCTGCCCCGCCCCCCGGCCCCCCCGGAATTCCCCGGAGTTCCCCGGGATCCTTCGGGAGTCGGCTTGGCCTCATGTGTTCCGTTCACGCGGACGGAACGGGGGACTGCGGTCTTGGGAAATGTGTGACTGTGAAAGTGTTCTGATGAGCATCAAAGAAGACAACGTGAGCCTGCTGAAACGTGTGCGTGAGATGTGCCTTAATGGGCAGGTCGCCAGCGCGGAGCTGGAGTTGCACAGTGTGTGTCGGCAGGCCGGGTGTGCGCCGTCAACGAAGATCATCCTGGCGGCGTTGCTAGCCAGGCGGGGACAGCACGAAGACGCCCGGGCGATTCTTAAAGAGGTGAAGCCCAAGACGGTCGGGCATGGTTGCCCGGATCAGGTCAGGCTCGCGATCAGCATCCTTATCTCGCTTGGCGAGCAGGAACAGGCGGAGCAACTGGGCAGGGCTTATCACAATGCGTTTGGGCACGAAGCCACGCGCTGGCTGCGTGAGATGAGCGTGCCGGGGGCGGACCGTCTGCGCTGGTTGACCCAAGGGCCCGTGGATGAGTTGGCGAGGAACCTGGCGAATGAACCCAAGGCGATCCAGTCGCTGGTATTTGCCCAGAAGCATCAACGAGACCTGCCGACGGTGAGGATGCTTAGGGCGGCGATCCGGCGGATCGTGCCATTATTTGAGAATGATTCCCGACAGATGGCTGTGATCTGCCGAGCGATGGCGGAGCTTGCCGTATTAGAAGGCGACCAGCCGCAGGCTCGCCGCTGGGCCCACCGGGGGCTGGAAGAAAACCCGTATTGCGCGACGTTGGCCCTGCTGATAAACCGCCTGCGAGACGAGGGCAACACCGCGCTGCCGCCGACCACGGTGCTGACGTGTGTGGCCAAGCATCACCCGACGTACCCCGATGTGCAGGCGGCGTTGATCCGCCGTGAATCGGACGAGGGGTGTAACGAATCCGCTAAGGCCCGGCTCGATGAATGGCTCAAACGTGAGCCCTACTCGCCCCAGGCTCTGCAACTGCAAGAGGAACTCGCAGCATGAGCCGACCTACCCTCGAACATCAACAGCAGGCGATGGATCGACTGGATCTGGCGAAGTCGGCGTATGACGCCAAGCACTACGACCAGGCGCTTGGGCATATCCGCCGGGCCGTTGAGTTGGACCGGGACAATGTCAACGCGCGTGTGCTGCAGGCACGGGTTTATCTCAAGCAGAACCGCCCAAACCTGGCGATGTCGGCGTTGAACGCACACGACAAGGCCGCGCCTGAAATGGCGGATGCACCCGAGGTCTCCATGCTGCGAGCCGAGGCGCTTGCGGGCAGTGGGTTTGATCGGATCGCCAAGGGGCAACTGCAGAAACTAGCGGCGCAGCTCCCCGACGATGTTCGGCCGTACCGGATGCTCTCGGGGCTGTACCTCAAGCTCAACGAATTTAACGACGCGATTGGCTCGCTGCGAGATGTGGTGCGACTGTCGCCGTCGGACCGCACATCGACCCGTCTGCTGTCGGATTTGCTTACGGAACGTGATCCGCAGGAGGGCATTGACCTGCTCCTGGCCGGGCGTGCCGACACGCATGAGCCTGGGGTGCTGCTTCGTGCCGCCAGGCAGTGCCGGGAGTTGGATCGTCTGCGGGATGCGGACGAGTTGTATGAATCACTAATAAAGATCCGCCCTGATGATGTGGGTGTGCTGCTTGAGTCCGGTGGGCTTGCCGACGAGATGGGCGAAGACACGGTCGCGATCCGGCGTCTTGAAAAGGCTGTGTCGATCCCCGGCGAGCATGTGGCCGAGGCGCTGCAAGCATTAAGCAGGGTCCACACGCACGCGGGGCGGTTCCGTCTGGCGGCGTTGAGTTGCTGGAAGTCTGTGAGGCTGTCACCGCACGACGGGGCGGCCTGGGCCGGGCTGGTGGTCAACGCACAGGCCTGCGGACGATCTGGGTTGGCGCAGCGTGCGTTGGGGATGCTCAACCGATGCACGGGCAGCCGGCAGCGTCAAAAACACCTGGCGTCCTACTGGCAACACGCGGCGGCACCGCTGGCGATTGAATCGGGGTTAGACGATGCGCCGCCGGACCACGCGGGGCAGAGCACGTTTCAGACGCTTTTGAAACAGGCTGCGCACACACTCGACAACGTCACGCAGGACTACCCCCAGCGGGCGGACGCGCACTACCACATGGCGGTCTGTCAGCACTTTTTGGATGACCCCACCGAGGCGAACATCCACAACGACCAAGCGTTGGCGATCAACCCGCGCTACGATGCGGCCCTACGGCTGGCGGATCAGATTGAAGAACATCTGGAACAGGCGGCGTGAGCAAGACCGCTGGTCTGACCCCGGGGTAATCATGTTTACGAAGATCGGGTCTCTTACCGATCTGCGATCAACGATCACACATCTGCGATGATCTGCTTGGGGTACTTCGAGGAGTCCCAGCGGAAATCTATATCCGGGTCTTTGTGGAATCCCTTGGCGGCGAGGCGGATGCAGTCCCAACACAGCGGGGCGTTGGGGTTCAGGCCCGGGGACGGCTTGGCATCGGGGTGAAGCCAACGCTTGGTCCCGGTCGGATGCCCACTGAGGCAGAGCGTGCCTTCGAAAGCTTGGTCCGCGGGCTGGGCTTCATCCAGTGAGCGTTTGAGGCACACGAGGCACAACACCGAGCCCTTATGGCCCTCGATCATGGATAACTCTTCATCCCAGTCGACCCCGCAGAAGTCGCAGGAGATCACGATGCCACCGTCTTCGTTTCTTTGCATAGTGTGCGTATCTTACACGGGTTCGGATCGGATACGGGACGGCCTGTCCGCTTGGGATTACTCACCCCTTAAAAGTATTTCGACCTTGAATTGAAGCTCACCCTCGAGGTTTTCGATACGCTCGCCTTGGGCGGTCCACTGCTCAAGGGCGGCGATCACGGGCTCGTCCCAGTTGTCGGCCCCGGTGGAGCGGGTGAGCTTGATGTGGGTGACCTGGCCCTGGTTGTTGAACCAGAGGGTGGCTTTTGGGTTGCGTGGGACGGCGCTGTAGCGTGCGATGATGGAGGGCCGGGGCACGATGGTTTTAATCTCGATGCCGTCGGCGGTGAGGACTTGGCCGGGCCTGATCTTGATGATGCCTGGGATGATGGTGACCGGGGGGGCTTCGGCCTCGTCGCGCGGGGCGGCGGTGGGCTTGGACGATTGAGCCGGTGCGCCGGGCTGGTCAGGCTGCTCTTTGGCTGGGCTCTTGGGTGTCTGTTCCGTGGTGTCGGGGGCATCGGGCACGATGGCGGCAGTGTTACGGGGTGTCGGGCCTTGGGGTGCGTAAGGTATCTGCCCCTGGTCCTCTGGCGATGGCAACGGGACCGGGACGGATGAACTCAACGGCAACGACAGCGATGGATCGCCCCCCGATTCCGCACCCTGGGGGGCGGGCTTGGCCTGGGGTTGAGCGCTGGGGGCCGGCGGTGTCGGGTCCATTTCGATCGGTGCCCCGGGTGTGGGCTCTTGCTGCTTTTGTATCGCGGGCTGCTCGACGATCGAGTGTTTGGCCAGCAGTTCGCGGTAGTCGTCGTAGGCGATCCATGCGATGTTGGTGACCGATGCCTGGGCCCGGCCGACCTCCAACTCACGCGAGATCGGCAGCGGCTTGTCCTGCTTGGGGGGAGCTGTCGGCTGCCGCCCCACTACACCCGCCAATCCAACACCCCACACCGGCACCAGCGCCGCGTGCAGCAGCAACGCGAACACGGCCCCGATTACCAGCGGCAGTTTGGATTCTCGTTCGATCATTTAGGTGATCTCAATTTACCGCGAAGGCGCGAAGAAGCAGAGGATGTAGCCGCAAATGAACGCGAATAAACGCAAATAGCTATCAAGCTGATCGGTGCTCTCGTATTTGTGTTCATTTGTGTTTATTCGCGGCCTAATCCCTATCGATCTTTGTATCACGGCGACGTGCTGTCGCCGACAATATTAAAATCTTCCAACCCCGCCCGACGGACACGCTCGATCAATCCGATCAGCAGTGGGCCACGATCCACGGGCGCTGGGATGACTCCGGGGGCATCTCCGGGGGTGGCTCCGGGGGTGTCTTCCAACGCCAGGAACAGCTTGGGCTTTTCATCGAGCTGTGCGATTTCGTTTAGCCGCTCGTCAAGACGTTCGTCGTCGATCAAGACACGGTTGAGGTACAGGTCGCCGCGGGCATCAATCGTCACCGCCACGATAGACGCGGGCTTGGCGGCCTCGCCGGTGGTCAGGGCCTGGAGTTGTACGGGGAGGATCTCTGCGTGGACCATCGTGACCAGGCTGTAGATGAAGAACGTCAGCAGCAGAAAGATCACGTCGATCAGGGGCATGATCTCGACGCGGGGAGACAGGTCGTGTCGGCGGACGGGTCGCATGTGACTATCTTAGCCCCGGAATCCCAAGCCCGCCGAGAAGGCCAAGGTGAGCCGGCTTGACGGGTGGGTGGGTAAGTGAATACTGATAGGCGATTAACTGACCTTTCGATCCAAAACGGCCGTGTCCACTTAAAAGAAAATGGGGAATCCAATGACAGACGAATCACAGGACACAGCGAGCCAAGAGGCTGCGGGGCTCGGGTTGCCATCCAAAGACGCCCGTCTCTGGGGCATGGTTGCTCACCTTTCCGCATTGGCGGGTTATGTGATCCCGTTCGGGAACTTCGTGGGGCCCTTGATCATTTGGCAGATCAAGAAGGATGAGCACCCTTTTGTTGCCGACCAAGGCAAGGAGTCCTTGAACTTTCAGATCACTGTCCTGCTGGCGATTCTTGTATGTATCCCATTCATGTTCATATGCATCGGGATCCCGATGGTGATGGCTGTGGGTGTCGCGGAACTGGTGTTCATCATTATCGCGGCGATCAAAGCCAACGAGGGAGAGACGTACCGCTACCCGTTCACACTTCGCCTGATCAAATAGATGGGTGACGGCCTAACCCCGCAGTGAATCCCAGGCCTTGGCGACGGCGTCGTCGGGTGTGTCACCGACAATCGACACCGCCCCGAGCTTGTCTGGAAGAACCAATCGGACTTTGCCGTCGGCGACTTTTTTGTCGCTTTGCATGATGGACATGAGCTTGTCGTTCGCGGGCAGGTCGTTGGCGGAGGTCGGCAGGCCTGTCTTTTTCAGCAGTGATACGAGTCGATCGGCGGCGCTTGATTCGCAACGCCCGGCGGTAACGGCCAGGCGTGCGGCTGCGATCATGCCCAGGGACACCGCTTCGCCGTGGCGGTATCGGCCGTACTCGGTGCCGGCCTCGATCGCGTGGGCGAAGGTGTGGCCGAAGTTCAGGTGGGCGCGGACGCCGGCTTCTTTTTCATCTTCCATCACCACAGCGGCTTTGATGCGGACGTTGCGTTCGACCAGCTCGACCAATGCTCCCGAATCAAGGTCGAGGATGGGTTGGATGTTGGTGTCGATCCAGTCGAAGAGTTCGGGGTCGCGGATCAGGCCGTGCTTGACGCACTCGGCTAGGCCGCAGATGAAGTCTCGTTTGGGCAGTGTCTTGAGTGTGTCGGTGTCGATCACGACCAGCACGGGCTGATGGAATGCGCCGATGAGGTTCTTGCCCTGGGGCATGTTGACGCCGACCTTGCCGCCGACGGAGGCATCGACCATGGCCAGGAGGGTGGTCGGGCACTGGATGAAGGGGACGCCGCGGAGGTAGCTGGCGGCAACAAAACCACCGGTGTCGCCGACGATCCCCCCGCCCAACGCAACGACCGGGCTCTTTCGCTCAAGGCGCTCATCCAACAGCTTGTGGTACAGGCTTTGAACAGTGCTAAGGTTTTTGTGGTCTTCGCCGCTGGTCATGGTGGTGACAAGCGGGTTGTAGTCTGCGGATTTGAGGGACGCCTCGACAACCGGGCCATGGCTGTCGGTTATTTTGTCATCGACAATCAGAGCGGCGCGGTCGTGGGGCGCGACCTCACGGGCCAACGAGCCAAGTTCAGACAACAGCCCCGGGGCGATGCGGATCGTGTATCGGTGATGGGGTAAGACTAGATCGACGGTCGCCATGCGTGTTTTGCCTGTCACTTAGGGTTCATCGTGTTGCTGGGCCAAGCGCCGCAGCGCCTCGGCCGGGTCTTGGGGCATGGGCTGGGCGGGGCCATCTGACAGCATAGCGTCATCGGCCGATCCTGCCGGTTGGCGATCGGGGGTGGGGTCAATGGTTTGGGGCCGGCTCATACGCCTGACATAGAGATACACCACCGCCAGAACCAGGACGCCCCCCACCATCGGGAGGAACAGGAACACCGGTTTGGCTGGGGCGGAGGTGGTCGATGGGCTAGCGGCGATGAATGTGAGGTAGCGGGTCGGGTTGCCGTCCTGATCCCGGTCGGCCCATACCTTGTAGAAACGGGCCGCGACACGGACGTCTGACCCGGTGTGTGGCGGGATCAATTCGTCCTGTGGATCTACAAAGTAAACCACCGCGACCTGTTCGGGCTCGTCACGCACGACCAGCACCCACTCGGTCAGGGCGTCGCCCCACTCACCCTTGCGGACCAATCGGTACCGCCGAGCCCGGCCGGCGAACTTCCCCTCGATCAGAAACAATCCGCCCCGCCCGGCAATCGGGTCGTCCAGAAGCGCGTCGTAATCAGGCACGGCCGCCCCGGCCTCGTTATTGTCGTCCCAGGCCAGTGCGTTTTCTAAAAGCGGGTACAGGGCCGACTCGTCCAGCCGGGGGCTGTCATCGATGGCGGTGTCTAGCTGCGCCTGTTGCGAATCGTTCAGCGGTGGCACGGCTGTGACAGCGATCAGGATGACGGCCCATGCAATCATTCACATTATTCTAGACTTAACCCCACTAAAACGCGCCGGGGACCGGTATCCACAATTCCGCTATCATCCCTGCTTCAAGCGGCCCCCGGAGCCTCGCTCCCAGAATCACCCTAGCCTCCTGACATGAATCTTCACACATGACCAGCGCGACTCAACCCACGCAAGCCCCACAGCCCTTGGAACTCCCCGCAGGCGTTTCGGGGCAGGTGATTCCGATTGTCGATTTTGGTTCGCAGTATGTGCAACTGATCGCCCGGCGTGTGCGCGAGGCGGGGGTGTATAGCCTGCTGGTGAGCCCGGATACCAGTCACGAGCAACTCAAGGCTCTAAATCCACGGGGGATTATCCTCTCGGGCGGGCCCAGCAGTGTGTACGAAGACGGTGCCCCCCGATGTGATCCCCGACTGTTTGAGTTGGGTGTGCCGGTGTTGGGGATCTGTTACGGGATGCAGGTCGGCTGCACACTGTTAGGCGCGGAGGTTAAGAACGCACAGGCACGGGAGTACGGCGGCGTCCGGCTTAACATCAACGACTCGACCAACCTGCTGCGGGGTGTACCCACGAACACGACGGCATGGATGAGCCACGGCGACCAAGTCCAGAGCCTGCCGGATGAGTTTATCCCCCTGGCGGCGACGGGTACCTGTCCCTACGCGGCGGTGAGGCACAAGAGCAAGCCGTTCTTCGGCGTGCAGTTCCACCCTGAAGTGACCCACACGCCCCACGGCTCAAACATCCTCACCAACTTCCTCTTGAACATCTGCGGCTGCGATGGCTCCTGGCGGATGACCAATTTCCTGGACAACGAGATCAAGCTCATCCGTGACACGGTCGGCGATAAGCGCGTGATCTGCGGGCTCTCCGGCGGGGTTGATTCTTCTGTCCTCGCGGCGATGCTCAGCAAAGCCATCGGCAAGCAACTGACCTGCATCTTTGTGGACAACGGCCTGCTGCGCAAGGGCGAACGGGACCTGGTCGAACACACGTTCCGCAGCCACTTTGATCTGGACCTTCGGGTGATCGACGCGGCCGATGATTTTCTCGGTGACCTCAAAGGCGTGACCGATCCGCAGGAGAAGCGGACACTGATCGGCCATCGGTTTATCGAGGTGTTCAAGCAGACCGCTGACCAAATCAGCGCGGTGGCAGGCGGCGAGCAGCCGGAGATCAAGTTTCTTGCCCAGGGCACGCTATACCCCGACGTGATCGAATCCGGCCAGGGGTATTCCGGGGCGGCGGCGAACATCAAGCTGCACCACAATGTCGGGGGCTTGCCTGCTGAGTTGGGGTTTGAACTGGTCGAGCCGTTGCGTAATCTGTTTAAAGACGAGGTCCGCAAACTCGGCGCGGTGTTAGGTCTGCCCGAGCAGATGGTCTGGCGTCACCCGTTCCCCGGGCCGGGGCTGGCGGTGCGCGTGTTGGGTGAAGTCACCGAGGCGCAGCTCGAACTGGTGCGTGACGCCGATGAGATCTTATTGGAAGAAATCGTCGCTAATAATCTCTACCAGAAGACGGCACAGGTCTTCGCGGTGCTGCTGCCGGTGAAGGCGGTAGGCGTGATGGGCGATGGTCGAACCCACGAGCAGGTCGTCGCGATCCGTGCGGTGGAGAGCCAGGACTTCATGACCGCCGACTGGGCGAGGATCCCCTACGACGTGCTGGCCACGATCAGCAACCGGATCATCAACGAGGTGCGCGGCGTGAACCGGGTGGTTTACGATATCTCAAGCAAGCCGCCCGCAACGATTGAGTGGGAGTGAATCCGCTGGTGATGTGTCGTGTTTCTGCGGTACTGCTACCGCTCACGCATCGCCAGACCCATCGCCCACAAACGACGCGATGTTGATTTCCTCGTTGAACTGCACGCCGACGTTATGCGCGATGCCCTCGACCAGCCTGCAGCATTTGATGACACCATTAAGGCAGGCGACCTGGCCGTGACAGTCCTTGAGGATCACACGGCATTCGCTGCCGGGGTGGATGTATGTGCCGTGGATGAACCCGATCCCGCTGGGGCTAAGGTCGCGTGAGCGGACAACATACTTGGCCCACTCGCCGTTGGGCTGCTGGACGGCTATGGCGAGCTGCGCGAGCTTGCGGTAGGAGATCCGTTGGTACCTGCGTTTGCCCGTGACACCTAAGTTGTCCCGGTCGAGTTTTTCTGACAGTGTCCGCCACTGTTCGTCGCTTAGATGCAGCGTGTCGATGAGTTGATTTGTTCCGTCGGATAGATGGTCCACGCGAGCCTCCCGTGCAATATCACCGCCCCTCGAATGCTCCTTGATTAAATCGACGTAATCAGTGTGTCAGATCATCTGGACAGCGATGATAACTCTACACCGTGCCATGGCCGATAATCCGCTGGCTACTACGACGGGGGCTATCGGATCAGCTACAATCGGGCCTTTCGTTCGCGGAATCAAGTATTAAGAGAATCCGTATCAGGAGCCGCCCTATCGACACCGGACCACGCCGTAACCAGGGGATATGTGTAGCCGTACTGGCAACGATGCTGTTGCTTTATACCGGGTGCGCCCCCGGGGGTGTCGGCAACGCACGCACATCGCAACAGGGGGCCTCGGCGACCACAGCTCAAGCGGCGTCTTACTCCGTCGATAGACCCGAACAATTGCCCGCCGCGTTGAAGCTCCAGCTACGTCAGCACCGTGGGTACCTGTTTTCCCCTATGCGGATCGACGGGCGGGACGCGGGGATGTTTATGTTTGATACCGGGAGCAACCTGAATGTGATCTCGACCGGGGTTGCGGGACGGCTGGGGTTGCCCACCGCCGGGAGCAGCAAGGCAACGGGTGTCGGGGGGACACAGGCGTTTAAGTTCCGGTCCGCCAAGAGCCTGGCGTTTGGGGGGCTGGGCGTTGCGGGAGACAAGCTGGCTGCGATCAGCATGCACGGGATGAGCAACGCGCTAGGGACCAGCGTGTCGGGGTTGATCGGCATCCGGGCCCTGGGAGATCTGCCATTTACACTGGACTACACCGACTCGTCGCTGACGATTTACCGGCGTGACACGTTCCTTCCGCCGCAAGACACACCGGGGTTTGCTGCGCGGTTCGACTTTGGGTTGCCGGTGATCGCGGCGGAGGTCGGCAACGGGCACAAGGTCTGGCTCATCCTCGATAGCGGCGCGGACAACGAGCTGACTTTGCCGCTGAGGTGTCTGGAGGATTGGCCTGACATCGTGTCGGTGGCGGGAAGCGGTGCGGGGGCCAGTTCGGGGATCGGTGGTTCGGTCGCCAGCACGCGCACCTGGCTTGGTTCGCTTAAGGTCTTCGGGCTGACATTGCAGAACACGCCTGTGACATTTGAGAAAGCCCCCGCCGCTTTCGCGCGTCAGCCCCGACCTATCGGGCGCATTGGTGGGGCGCTGCTTAAAGACTTCCGGCTCACGATCGATTCACAGCGAGGTCGGATCTGGGCGAAGTGGTTGCCGGGCGAGGGATCTGAATAGCCCGAGGAACTGGATTAGCCGCGAGGGGGATGATGTGGGTAAAACAGCCGAGGTAAGTTGGCCACAAATGAACACGAATAAACGCAAATGGGCCGAATCGACGTCTTTGCGAATCAGCGTTTATTTGCGTTCATTTGAGGCTAAACACCCCTCGATTTCGTGGTTTTGTGGTCAATGAGAATCCCTCCGTCCGGTAACCCGGCTGGGGCATATCTTCCACGCCGTGTAATGCCGATAGGTTATTGGTGGCATCCCTGTCTGGCACCGCCATCATTGGTGAAATAATGGCACACGAACCCTTCGAAAAACTGGCTGTCTGGCAGCGATCGATCGAGCTGGTCGAATCGGTGTACCTGTTGACACGCGAATTTCCTGCGGATGAGAAGTCGGGGTTGGCTGCTACGTTGCGCCGGACCGTCACCGGTATCCCCGCGAAGATCGCCGACGCAGACGGGCAGGACGACCCCGCGAAGATCAGGCAGGCGTTTACGGCGGCCCGTGGGACGATCCGTGAGATGCAGACGTATGCGGTGATCTGTCGGCGGATGCGGTTCTTGGGGTACTTCAACTACACGTCATTGCGCCGCCGGCTGCGTAAGATCGATCTGATGCTCGGGTCACAAGTCGATTTTTACCAAGCAGAGACTCCGGCGGAAAAACCGGCAGGCAAGCCGGGCGCTGGGCCTCCTTCCAGACGGCTGGCGGCCTGATTTAAAGCGCCGAGACTGACACCGTGGGTGATTGCCGTTACGATGCGCAGCGCCCATGAATGAACCTTTTATCGAGACAGACACGTTGATCGTAGGCGCCGGGCCGATCGGGCTGGAGTTAGCGGTGGTGCTCAAGGCGATGGGGGTCAGCTACCAGCACATCGACGCGGGGCAGGTCGGGCAGACGATCAGTTGGTACCCCAAGCAGGTCCGGTTTTTTTCGAGCCCGGAGCGGATCGCCATCGCCGGCGTGCCGTTGGGCACCAGTGACCAAGAGAAGGCGACGCGCGAGCAGTACCTGGCCTACCTCCGAGGGATCGTCCAGCAGTTCGAGTTGGTGGTTCATACCTACGAACGGGTGATCCAGGTCGTGAAGAACGATCCCGGGTTTGCGGTACATACCCGCCGAGGCAGCGAGCAACGGTTGTACCATGCCAAGCACGTCGTGATGGCGGTCGGGGACCTGCACCACCCGCAGAAACTGGGCATTCCCGGCGAAGACCTCTCGCATGTGAACCATTACTTCGATGAGCCGCACCAGTACTTCGGGCAGCAATTGCTGATCGTCGGGGGTCGCAACTCGGCGGTGGAGACGGCGATCCGGTGTAGCCGGGCGGGGGCACACGTCACGCTGTCGTACCGGCGGTCTGAGTTCGACGACACCTCGGTGAAGTACTGGCTGCTGCCGGAGATCTTATCGCTGATCAAATCCGGGCAGATCACCTACCTGCCAAACACCACGCCGACTCGGGTGTGTGATACGCATGTTCGGCTTGCCCGGACCGGCGCGGATGGGCAGGTTATTGCGGCCAGCGATCCGGCGTGCGGTGATCCGATTGATGTGCCCGCTAACTTTGTGCTGTTGATGACCGGGTACCGGATGGATACGTCGTTGTTGGAGGATTCAGGTGTGGAGTTGGTCGGCGAAAACCAGGGGCCTAAGCTCGATACCGACACGATGATGACCAACGTCCCGGGGCTGTACGTTGCCGGGACCGCGGCGGCGGGGACCCAGAAGAACTTCCGGCTGTTCATCGAAAACTGCCATCAGCACGTCTCCAAGATCGTCAAGTCGATCACCGGGCAGCGGCCGCCGGCGGGGATGGTCAATGATGCGGCAACGAAGTACGATCTGCCGGAGAGTTAAACGGCGGGTAGGCTAGGGCAGGCTCTGCCCGGCGATGACATCACCTCAAGACGATTTCACACACAGGAGATACACGATGAAACGATCGACCCGATTTGGCTATGTGTTGTCCGGGGCTGTGCTGGCTGGTGCGGCGGTGTTGGTGTTCAATGCATTGCCGATGGCAACCGCGCAGGACGGTAGTCATGGCGAAGCGGTCCTGGCGGATGAGGGTCACCATGCATCGGGTGCAGCAATGCCGGCCGCTGCGCCGTTGGCGGTGAACGATATCAGCGACCACCAGGCCCACACAATCATCGCCGCCGCGGTGGATAAGGCCTTCCAGATCGACACCAGGATGGACATCGCCATTGTCGATGCGGGCGGGAATCTGAAGGCTTTTCTGCGGATGGACGGGGCCTGGCTGGGCAGCATCGACATCGCTATCAAGAAGGCCAAGACCGCGCGGTACTTCGATATGAATACCGGCGACATCGGTGCGCTATCCCAGCCCGGCGGGCCGTTGTTTGGCATCGAACACAGTAACGGCGGGCTGATCACGTTCCCCGGCGGTATCCCGATCAAGGATAACCAAGGCAACATCATCGGCGCGATCGGCGTGTCAGGATCGAGTGTGGATAACGACCACGCGGTCGCACAAGCCGGTGCAGATGCGGCCAACTAACCCGCACGGCTCAACAACTATTAACAGGGATCAACTACATGCCTGCCCGAAAAACATTCGGCTACCTGATGACACTCGGCGTACTTCTGTGTGTCGTGGTCTGGCGTATGAACGTTACCAACTAATTAAGATCGCCCACAGTTAGGGGCTTCGCGTATGTCAGCGAGGAATGGAAAGTCGCTTCGGTAGCTGAGCAACGCATCAAGGTCCAGGTCAGCGTGCAGCACAGCTTGCTGGTCGTCGCCTTGGGTGATGATGTGGCCTTGCGGGTCGATCACCGCGCTTAGGCCGGGGTATGTGTGGTTGGGGTCGTCGCCGACGCGGTTGACGCCGATGACATAAGCCTGGTTCTCGATCGCCCTTGCAACCAGCAGGGCTGACCAGTGCGCCGCACGGACGCTGGGCCAGTTGGCGATCACGATCAGTACCTGGGCCCCCAGCTTGGCCGCTTCACGAAAACGTTCGGGGAAGCGCAGGTCGTAACAGATTAAGGGGGAGGCCTTAAACCCCTGGCAATCAAAGACCGTCACCGCGTCGCCGGCCCGGGAGTGGTCTGCCTCGCCGGCCAAGGTGAACGGGTGCATCTTGGTGTACCGGGCCACCTCTTGGCCGTCGGGTGCGAACACGGCGGCCTGGTTCAGGCCCTTCCCATCGGCGTGCTCCCCTACCACCCCAGCTACTACGGTGCTTTGATGTGTCTTGGCTAACGCCTGGAGGAATCGGGCTGACGATCCGTCTGTGTCACGCGCGGCGACGGCGTCCATCGTGAAGCCGGTTTGGAACATCTCGGGCAGGACGATCAATGAGCCCGCGGGGATCGGCTCAACTGAAAGCATGTCACGGACACGCTGACGGTTTGCCTGGGGGTCTTCCCAGATGATGTCGGACTGGCAGGCGACGACGTGCATGGGTTAGAGCATATCAGCAAGCGGGGTGTAGGCTGGGATTACGGCGCACAAAAAAACCCCGCCGGGTGGATCCCGACGGGGTAGAGTGTCTTAGTGTGTTTCATCCCAGCGTTGCTGCTGGGGACTGGATTCACCAGCGATCGCGGCCACCGCCGCCGCCGCCGCCGTAGCCACCGCCACCACCACCACCGCCACGGGGACGATCGGTCTTGGGACGGGCTTCGTTAACGGTCAGGGTACGGCCTTCAATTTCGGTGCCGTTGAGTGCTTCGATCGCGGCGTTAGCTTCGCCGTCTTCTGGCATGGTGATGAAACCGAAGCCGCGTGAACGGCCTGTTTCGCGGTCTGTGACAACAGCGGCTTCCTGGACGTTGCCGTAGTTGGTGAACAGGTCTTCGAGTTCCTGCTGGGTGGTACGGAAGCTGAGGTTGCCTACATAGATCTTCATCGAATCGGTCTCCAAGCGGTGAGCTCACGGGAGGCTTGGAGGCCAGGTGGGCATCACGAGTCTAAGGTTCGCCGCGCGACATCCGCGCAGCATCAATTACGCCTCATAGTCTACCTCCCCGGATGCCGGCTTGGCAAATCGAGCATCCAAACTGTCCACGGATGACCGGGTTGCCTGTAAAAACGTGTGATTCCCGCTAAACTACCGCCATGGCACGCCTGACGATCACTAACGGCCGGGTCATCGACCCGGGGAACGGCATCGACGAGCAGACCGACCTTGTCCTGTTGGACGGGAAAGTAGCCTCGCTGGGCAAGGTCTCTAAGCCAGAAGTCTCGGCGGATTCACGGGTTCTAGACGCCTCGGGGTGTCTGGTCTGCCCGGGGCTGATCGATGTGCATGTCCATTTCCGCGAGCCGGGGCAGGAAGAAAAAGAAACCATCGCCACGGGAGCGGCTGCGGCGGTGGCTGGGGGATTCACCAGTGTCTGCTGCATGCCCAACACCCAGCCGGCCCTGGATGACGACTCACGGATCGAATTCGTCACCCGGCAGGCCCAACGGGCGGGGCTGGCCAACGTCTTTCCGATCGGAGCCATCACCAAGGGACGCCAGGGCAAGGAGCTTGCCGAGATCGACCTGATGGCGGCCAGCGGCGCGGTGGGATTCAGTGATGACGGCATCGGGGTGGCGTCGGCCGGGGTGATGGCCAAGGCTCTGGCTTACATCGCGATGACCGGGAAAGTTTTGATGCAGCACTGCGAAGACCCGGAGCTTGGCGGCGGGTCGATGAACGCGGGGGCGTTGGCGACTAGGCTGGGGCTCGCCGGTTGGCCCAGGGTTGCCGAGGAATTGATGATCCAGCGTGACATCATGCTCAACCGGGCGCAAGGGTCCAAGACGCGCTACCACGTCCAACATCTATCAAGCGGCGGCAGCGTTGAACTGATCCGCCGGGCGCGCGCGGATAAAACGGGCAAAGCAACCATCACCGCCGAGGCATCGCCCCACCACCTGCTGCTGACCGAAGAGAGCTGCGCGACCTACGATCCGAATTTTAAGATGGCCCCCCCACTGCGTGCCCAGCGTGATGTCGATGAGTTGATCGAAGGCATCAAGGACGGCACGATCACCGTGCTGGCCACCGACCACGCCCCACACACGATCGAAGACAAGCAGGTCGAGTTCACCGCCGCCGCCTACGGGATCCTCGGCCTGGAGTGCGCACTACCCCTCTACATCAAAGCCCTGATCGACTCCGATGCGATTAGCTGGCCCAAGCTCATCGAGATGATGACCGTCAACGGTGCGGCGTTGTGCGGGCTTACTGGGAAGGGCCGGCTGGGCGTCGGGGATGATGCGGACGTCACCGTGATCGACCCCAAGCAGGACTGGACGATCGACGCCGAGCAATTCGCATCACGCAGCCGCAACTGCCCGTTTAATGGCTGGGATGTGACGGGCCGAGCGATCGCAACGGTGGTTGGAGGTGACGTCAAACTCGCGATGGATGGTGGGCGAGTTAAGGGCGGGGACGGTGACACTGTCATTAACTCAGCTCAAGCCCTGCTGCAAACCGCGGCGGTGTAATCCAAATGTTTCCCCGGCCTCGCATCAACCAATGTTGTCTGGCATGGCTGCTTGAATGAGCTTGTTGCCACACTTCGGGCAACTGCCGGAACTTGCTACTTCATCGCGGTATTGAGCGCTTCCCAAATTCGCGTTGCAGCTTGAACATAGTATGCCAAGCGATCGCTGTTTAATTTTACAGTGGTAGAACATTGCCACAGCCAAAATAAAGAACAAGCCAGCACAAAGAGAGGCGAGTATTGGGTGGCCAAAATACTCCGCTAGTAGCATGCCTATCGCGACAAGTGCCATGACGAGAAAGTAAGTCTTAACTAGCCGATATTCTGCATGTTCATAATTAGCTTGAACACTACGCAGTTCATCTAAGGATTTAAAGACAGCCATGAGCTGCTTCCTTTAGGTTACTAGTCGCCGCCCTCAATCAACACCTCCCCAACAAACGTCGCGACTTCGCGTCGTATGGGGCCGGCCTGGCCGTCGGAGCCGTTGGGGTGGCATCGGCTGGTGAGTAGAACGTAAAACAAATCATTGTCGGGGTCGATCCAGTAGGCGGTGCCGGTCCAGCCGGTGTGGCCGAAGGAGGAGTCGGGGGTGAAGACCGCGCCGCGTGCGGAACGGTCGGAGGTGTGGGTGCTGAAGCCGTAGGTACGCCAGCCGTTGTCATCGCCGTACAGTTCCCGGGGGGTGGTCATGGTGGCGAATGTTTCTTTAGAGAGGATGCGGACGCCGTCGAGTTGGCCTTGGTTGAGCATCATTTGGCAGTAGCGTGCCAGGTCGTCGGCGGTGGAGAAAAGCCCGGCATGGCCTGCGACGCCGCCGAGCCTGTAAGACCGTGGGTCGTGGACCTCGGCGAGGCGCCACTTCTCATCAATGAACTCGGTGGGCGCACAGCGTTCGGCGAGTTGGCCGGTGGGTTTGAATGTGGTGTCGTTCATCTTCAGGGGTGTAAATATTTCTTCCTTGGCGAAGACATCAATCGTTCGGCCGTCGATGGCTTGGATGAGTTCGCCCAGGACGATGAAGCCGACGTCAGTGTATTTGTAGGTCGTGCCGGGCTCCCAGCGTGTGGGGAGCTCGTGGATGCGGTCGATCATGTCCTGGCGTGTGCCGACGTAGTCTTTCAGTGAGTTGTCAGGGGTGAGTCCGCCGCGGTGAAGGAGCAGTTGCTCGACGGTGATGAGTTGCTTGCCGTTCTGTGCGAAGGCTGGGATGTGCTGGGCGATGCGGTCGTCGAGTTTGAGTTGGCCGCGCTCGATGAGGATCATGATGCTGGTGGCGGTGGCGGTGGGCTTGGTGAGTGACGCCATATCGAAGACGGTGTCGGGGGTCATAGAGATGGGGTTGGGTTTAAGAGCCCGGTGGCCGTAGGCTTTGCGGTAGAGGATGCCGTCGGCGGTGCCTACCACCAGGACGGCCCCCGGAACCTCGCCACGGTCGATGGCGGCTTGAACCACGGCATCGACCGCCGACAGATCGGCCGAAAACCTGGTTTGTGAAAACATGGTTTGTTCCGCTAGAGCCTGACATGCCGGCCCGGCCAGGACCGATGCGATTGACAGGCAAAAAGCGGCTGCGGGCGTGAATCGTGATAGTAGGATCATGCCCGATCATAGCTGGGAACCTCGGCCCGACAAATATTATGGCTTACGGAAGAATAGCGGTTGAAGTTTTTGTTCGCGGTGGTACATTTCATTAGTCCGTGGGCTTGGGGGGCTATTTCTCAAGGGCGTTCACCGATCTGAGGGCAGATCATGAGTCGTCAACCAGGGACAGGCCGCGTGCGTGTGATGTTTCTCGGTGACCACTTCGGGCACGCCGGGGGAGTGATCCACGGGGCGACACGTTATTTTCTGACGGTGCTTCCCAAGCTGCAAGAGTACGACGTGGCGTTGTCTGTTGCGTTCCTGCGTGAGGCGCACCCGGCTGCGGATCGGTTGCGGCAGATGGGTGTCGAGCCGGTGTTTTTTAGCCGGGCCAAGTGGAACCCGCTGACGGTGTGGGATGTCTGGTGGATGGTCAAACGTGAACGGATACAGGTGATCCACGCGGCGGGCA
Organism: Phycisphaeraceae bacterium; assembly: GCA_029260615.1. Lineage (GTDB taxonomy): Bacteria > Planctomycetota > Phycisphaerae > Phycisphaerales > Phycisphaeraceae > JAJRRS01. The sequence continues at coordinate 40,652 of JAJDCX010000103.1, forward strand.
TGAAGGGGATCCTAACGGCACGGCTTGCAGGCCGGCTGGCGGGTGTGCCGGTGATTGCGCACCTGCACGACTACCTGCCCGTTCCATCGATGCTGGCCAGGCCGTTGCGTTGGACATCGGGGTTGGCGGCGCACACGTTGACGGTGTCACGGGAAGTCGCTTCATTTGCTAACGAGACATTGAAGATCGATCCCGCACGCACCGAGGTGCTGGCCAACGGGATGGCGATCGACGAGATCGTGAATACCCCTGCCGCAAAGGGCGTCGCGTTCCGCGAGCAAATCGGGATCACACCGGACGCGAAAGTGATCGGGATCATCGGCCGGCTTGTGCCCGTGAAGGGTGACGATGTGTTGCTGCGTGCGATGCCGGGTGTGCTTGCCAAGGAGCCGTCGGCCAGGCTGCTGATTATCGGGGACGGGCCTGACAGGCAATCGCTGGAAGACCGGACGCACGAGTTGGGCTTAAGTGGATACGTTTTTTTCGCCGGGCAGGTGACGGATGTGTATGCGGCGCTGCGTGCGGTGGACGTGTGTGCGATCCCTTCGTTAAGCGAGGGGTTGCCTTATGTGTTGCTTGAGGCGATGGCGATGGGCAAGCCTGTGGTAGCTTCGGCGGTGGGCGGGCTGGCGGAGACCTTACGCCACTGCGAGAACGGCGTGCTGGTCAGGCCCAACGACGCCCAGGCACTGACCAAGGCCCTGATCTCGGTGATGTCCGACCCGCTGCTGGTCGACACGGTCGTCAAGGGCGGGCGCAAAACCGTCGGGACATTTGATATCACCAACCACATCGGCCGGCTGGTGGCGATCTACCGTGCCCTTGCGGGGGGCGATCCGCTCCCGACCCGTGTGGATGCTGTGACCCACCAAACCACAACGACCCATCAAGCGGCGCATACCGGCAACGGTGGAGAAGTTTCGGCCCAAGCCAAACCGATCAAGACACCTATAAGTACGGACCCAGGGCAGTGACCAACCCACTGACCGTGATCGCAAATACCTGGTGGAAGAACTGGCCCGAGGTCCACTGCGGACTAACCGGCGGGCTCCCGGGATTCCTCTTGGCGAAAAACCCAAAGCCTTACGACCCCGGCGTGCCGGTGTTTTGTTACCACGTCGTTAGCCGTGACATATTCCGGGGCGATATGGTATTTCTAAAGCGCAACGGCTACACGACGATCACCGCCGATCAACTGCTAGACCATCTCGAAGGGCGAGTGGCTGCGCCGGTTAAGAGCGTGGTCCTGACATTTGATGATGGGCACACCAATCTTTACGACACGGTGTTCCCGCTGCTGCGTGAGTTTAACTGCCGAGCGGTTGCATTTGTCGTCCCATCACTGCACCGGGAAAAAAACGCGGCGGGTGACGATCCGGCGACAGGGTTGTGTACCTGGCCACAGCTACAAGAGATGCACGACAGCGGGTTGGTTGATTTCCAGCCGCACACCCACAGCCACCGTTATGTCCCGGATTGGCCCAGGGCGGTGCCGTTGGCGGGGGTGGACCCAGTACTGATCGATCGCCGCCGACCCGGGCCCGCGTCGTTGACCCAAGACCTCCGCCGATCAAAAGAGATGCTGGAAAGCCAGCTAAATAAAACCACGCAACACATGGCCTTCCCGCAGTACAACGGGACCGATCAGGCGATCCAAGCCGCACGGGACATCGGTTACCGTGGGTTCTGGTGGGGTGTTCTGCCGCATAGACCCTTAAACCGCCCCGCCACTGCCGACTCCCCCCGGCTCCCCGGCCCCGCCAGCACCCCCGATTCACCGGCCAACCACATCGTCCGGGTCAGCGGCGAGTTCGTCAGGCGTTTACCCGGGCAAGGCAGGGTAGCGATGCGCAACCTCCTGCGATTCCGATATGGCAAACGATTCGGCCAGGTTTAACCGCCCCGCCCCGACCGCCAACATGAACAAGCCTGACGGTGGTAGGGATCGCAAGGCCTGGAACCCCGCCCACACGCACGATCCGTCCATACCGTCGCCATCTTCAAAGTCACGGGCACCACTGGGACGATCTATTATCGTCGGCCGCGCGACCGTATCGACCTCTCGAACCCGCAGCGACGGCGAGACCCCGACCCCTGCCCGGCCACACACGGACATCATCGAGTGACCGACCAAATTGCACGGCAAACGACAAATAAACACCTCTTCACCGCCCTGCGCATCGTGGTCAGTGTCGGGCTGCTCACGTTCCTCTTCTACAAGATGGGGCCGGACAACATCTTAATCGCGATACGCGCCGCCGACCCGGTCATGGTGCTGGTCATCTTCCTGCTGATGTTCATCGAACACCTCCACGGCACATACAAGTGGATGATCCTCCTTCGGCACACCACCAGCCATATCCCGTTTGGGCCTATGCTTCGTATCCGTTACCTCAGCGCCTTCATCGGAACCTTCGGGCTCGGTGCGGTGACAACCGAAATCGTGCGGATGTACGGCCTAGCACGCTACACCAGCGACCTGGCGATGTCTTTTACCTCCATCCTGATGGATCGGCTGCTGGGGCTCACCGGGTTGTCCCTGATGATCTTGCTGGGCGTCCTGATGGAGTCGCGCCAAACCGTCGCGGGGATCCAGTTCTGGGCCGTCGGCGCGATGGCACTGATCTTCGCCGGCTGGCTGGCAATCATGAGCCAGTGGTTCCGCGGCTTCACCGACCAGGTGTTAGCCCGCGTGCAATCGGGTATCGGCAAACTTCAACACCGGCCGGCAAGTCAAGAGCCCACATCACCGACACGCCCAACCGTCCCGGCTCGGGTCTGCGGTGCTGTGATACGGCTGCTGCTGAAAATCCTGGACGCGATCCGTGACAAACAAAACAAGGTGTACCAGAGCCTGGACGCCTACCGCGGCCGGCCGGGGCTGCTGGCCTGGGCGATGATTCAGTCGCTCATCTTCAACGTGATACGGATCACGGTGGTCTGGACCGGCGGGCTCGCCCTGGGGATCGATATCCCGATCAGCGCTTATTTCGTCGTCACCCCGGTGGTGATCTTTGTGATGTTGATCCCGATCTCGATGTCGGGCTGGGGCGTGCGCGAAGCCATACTCGTCACCCTCCTGACGCTCTACGGGGCCGACGGCGAAACCGTGCTGGCGATGTCGCTACTGATCGGCGTCTGTTCCGTCATCTCCACACTGCCCGGTGCCCTGTTCCTCATGATCGGGACCAACGCCCCCAAACAGGACAACCCCCCGCACACACAAGGCGAACAACTCTAATCGCAAGGCCGCTACACCGCCGCACGCTGCACCTTGATGAGCTTGCGGATCCCCTTGCCCGCAAGGTCCAGTAGCGCATCGAGCTCATCCCGGCTAAACGTCCCCTTCTCGCCGGTCCCCTGCACCTCGATGAAGTCACCCTTGTGGTTCATCGCGACATTCATATCGACCTCGGCACGCACATCCAGCGGGTAGTCAAGGTCCAGCGTCGGCTTGCCATCGATCACACCCACGCTCACCGCGGCCACCGGCCCGATCAGCGGGCTCTTCTTGATGAGCCCCTTCTTCATCGCCACGTTGATCGCCTGCGCCAGCGCGACCCAGGCCCCGGTGATGGAAGCGGTCCGCGTCCCGCCGTCGGCGTAGACCACGTCGCAGTCACAGGTGATCGCCACGCCCGGCATCTTGTCCATATCCACCGCCGCCCGCAGCACACGCCCGATCAGCCGTTGGATCTCTGTGCCCCGTGAGTCCGGCCCACGCCGCTTACGGTCCGGGGTCGAGCCGGGCATCATGTTGTACTCGGCCGTCACCCACCCGCTGACGTAGTTCCCGTCATCATCCTTAGGCAGCCACTTCGGCGGGCTCTTGGAGATGCTCGCGGTGCAAAGCACCTTGGTCTTACCCATCTCAATCATCACCGAACCGGC
>JAJDCX010000104.1 GCA_029260615.1 Phycisphaeraceae bacterium
CTTAACCGGCGATCTCGATCATGACAGCTTTGTCGGGATCACCGACCTGAACATCATCCTTAGCCGGTGGAACCAGGTCGTCTTCCCGGGCATTATGGCTGACCCCAATACGGACGGGTTCGTCGGGATCGAAGACCTCAATGTAGTCCTGAGCAACTGGAATGTCGGGACGCCCCCCGCCATCGGATCGGATGTGCCCGAACCCGCGACGGCTATGATCGGTTGCGTGCTGACTCTGAGCCTACTGTGTCTTCGCCAGCGTGCTGACATTGTCTGACGATACACAACCGTCAATCCTGCCGTTCTTTCTTTAGAATCTGCCGTTGGAGCCAGACAGACAGCCGCTGGAGTTGGTCTTGGACGTGATGCTGCTGGGCGGGATCGTCGAAGAAGAATTCGACCCCGAGATATAAATCGCCGTTGTCGAGTGTCTCGGTGTGGACGACGCGGGCCTTGAGGTCGAGGGGTTTTTCCAGGGTCGGGAGTTGTGCTTGTAGATTACAAACCGTGCCTAGACCAAAGACCCGGTACTGCGATTTCTCCAGAACCATCGCCAGGCCCATGCCCCCGCCGCTGAGATTCACAAGGCGGACCTTGTGATTTTTTTCCGTATCTAAAGAAGCGATGCGGGCGCGCTCAAGTGTCGGTTCGTCCTGCGGATCGATTTTCAACAAGACCGGTGCCACACCGACCCCCGCACCGATCTGGACACGGAAAAAATCTCTAAGCTGCCCGGAAAAAACTCTCACGGGTGGCGATACCTGCACCGCATCGACGCGCACGGTTTCGTTGAGCATGTGCTTGGTATACCCGTTGACTCGGCAACACCCTACCAGGCGGGTCTGCTGATGGATCGCAAGGATGTCCACGTCCTTGCCGGGGCGAAGCCGGGTTCCAAGGTCCCGGACACTGGGCTCTTCGATCACGGTGATCCCGTCTGCACCGAGCGTCAGGACACGCACACGGGCCCACGCCCCCCCCTCATCCACGGGCTTAGATGACAGACTGACGCGCACCGGCGCGTTGTGGTCCGCCAGGGAGCGGACGATGTCCAGCCAGTTTTTTACATCGTTGCCCATACCCGCCCATTGTGTTGCGTGATTAATCCACCACTCCTGATTATCCACCCGACGCTTGAAGCCGCTGCGTAACTGGCTTGGATGGTAGAGCCCGGCCCCCGTATCTGCAACGCAGGCGATACACTTGTGGCTCATCACGGGAAATCCCCAAACCGCATCCCCCGACACATGCGGTTGCCCCGGCTCCCAACAGGAGACACACGCTGGCAAGCCCAAGCCGAGCCCGACGCCGACCACGCAAGCGGATACTCACGCCCTCTGGCAGGCGTGCTATCAGTCGGCGCATGACCTGGACAGTTGTGGCGTTACAGTCGGCGATGCTGCTTACGCTTGCGGTGACACCCACCGACCCGCCGTCGGGCCCGCACCTGTTGAGGCTGATATGGGCGTGGATGCATCGGCCGACGTTCTACCCGCTGGTAGCCTTACTGGTCGGCGGCCCGGCGCTGACCTGGATCGCCTGGCGGACACCCGGCCGACACCGCGAGGCGCTGGTCTGGGCATGGGCGGTTTTCCTGGTCATCCTCATCGGCGCGTTCGGCGAACGCACCGGGGTGATGCTGCGTGTGCTTTGGTGGCATGTGAACCGTTAGTCGGCATCTTCTTTGTCTTCATCGATCTGCGGGAACAGGTGGATGTCGCCTCGGAGCATCATGACTGCTCCGACCAAAGCGTAGGCGATGAGGAACAATCGGATCAGCACGAGCATGCTCACCAACTGGTTGGCATCCGCCAGGGGTGACGGCAAGAGCATCGCGACGATGAGCGCTTCCATCACACCCAACCCCTGGTAGGTCAGCGGGACACTGCCTGCTAAGAAAACAACGGGCAGAACGGTCAGCATCAACTCGACCGGCAACTCCATCCCCAGTGCGTAGCCAGCCAGCGTGGTCGCCAAGGCCTGACAGATGTGTACCGGGAGGCTGATGAGTACCGCGGTAAAGATTACACGCTTGTGGTCGCGGTAGGCCGCCGCCGCGTCGTCGATCCGAACGAGGATGTGCTCAGAGCCGAGCTTGGTAAACAGGCGGTCCAGTCGTATGGCCGACCGCACACGGCGGGAGAAATAAAAGACCGGCGTAATCAACGCACCGGCAAAGCCCAGCCAGATCAGCAGTGTGACCGTAGACACCAGGCCTCGGACCTCGGGGTCAGGCCCGCCCTGGGCGAGCATTACAAGTCCAGCGATCCCGGCTAACAGGATCAGCCCAAGCATGCCGGTGATACGGTCGAATATGACGCTCATCACCGCGATGCCGCGGACGCCGCTGCCCTTGGCTGCATAGTAAGCCTTGACCACATCCCCCCCTGTCATCCCGGGCATGCAGAAGTTGAAGAACAACCCCACCATCGTCAGCCGCATCGCACGGGTGTACGGCACGTCCATCCCCCGGCAGCGCATCAGAAGCCACCAACGGAACGCCTGGATCGGGAACACCGGCAGGATCAGTGCCAGACCAAACAGAAGTAATTTCAAATCCGCACCGCGCAACGTCGTCACGGTCCCGGGCTTCAATCGCGGCTGGTCGGCGGCGACGGTGTCTTGCGGGACCGATACCCGTATCTGCTCCCCCTCACCGGGGCCACGCAGGGTCAGCTTGCCGTCGGACTCCTGGGAGATAACCGGGAGTGTGAGTTGGCTTTGGGCCTGGGTGCCGTCGGCAAAGGTATAGCCCTGGGGGATCACGACGCTGTCGTGCCAGGAGAGGGTAAAGACGATGTACCCGATCCCCGCCGCCGCCAGGAGAACACGAAGGATTATCGAGAGCCATTTCTTCATGAGCAGTCCGCTGGGTACCTGTGGCACTCCCCTGTGCAGAAGGATATCTGACTTTTTCATCGGCGACCCGTGTGGGAATCCGCCAGCGTTACCCACCGGTTGCCGATCTTAGCTATCCTGCGGGGCATGTCGACACTTGATCCAGGATTAGAACCGCCCGGCGACTGGCAATCGTCTTACCCGCCCGTACCGGGAGGCCCCGGGGGAGGCTCCGGGGGAGGCGGCCCGACGGAAGCGACCGGCAAGGCGGCGGTGTATGTCTGGCTATGCGCCGGGCTGAGCCTGGCGATGTCCTGCTGCTGCGTGCTTAGCGCGATCGGCATGAAATACCTGCCCAAGGGCGAACTGATGCGTCAGGTGCCCGCGGACATGCCCAACCGTGACATGATCGAACAGGTGCTTCCGATGATGGCTGTGGCCATGGGTGTCGCCGGTGTGTTGCTGCTGCTGATCCCCGCTGTGGTGCTGGGGGTGCTGGGTTTCACCGTACGATCGGGGAACCGGGGTGCGGCGATTGCGTCGATGGTGATCCTGGGTATCCAGGGCGCAGCGATAGGGCTTTTGGTGGTGATGAATCTGATCGGCTCACTGGTTAGTCGATCAGCGGGTGACCTGCTGGGTGTCGTTATCCTGGCTGGTGTTTTTGCGGTGTACGTCAAAGCGATGACGGCGCTGTGGTCGAGTCTGAGCCAAAAGCCACACTCCGGGCTCCCGCCGGCGGGGCCTTGGGGGGCTTAGCTCTTGGTTGAACCCGTGTGTCTTTGACGGGCTATAATCATTGCCTCACAACTACTACGGCGGGAAACACCGATGCGTAACACAATCGTCCTGTGCATGATCGCTATTGTCCTGATGGTCGGGATCACGGACCGGGCTTACGGGATCGACACGGCACACGACGCGGCGGCACGGGCTTCGATCGAGCGCGGCGTTGAGTTTTTGCGGTCGACGCAGAATGAAGATGGGAGTTGGACGCCCCAGCCAGGCCCGGCGGTGACGGCGATGGTGGTCACCGTGATGATCGACTCGGGGTTGGTCACGCCAGACGATCCGCAGGTCGAAAAGGCGTTAAAGTATATCCTCGCTAACGTGCGTGAGGACGGGGGGATTCATTCGGGGATCCTCGCCAATTACAACACCGCTATTTGTCTAAGCACATTGGACCTGGTGCGCGATCGGCCGGGGATGCAAGAGACGATCAAGCGGGCGCAGGATTTTTTGCGTGGGCTTCAGTGGGACGGGCAGGTCGATGCCCAGGGCAACGCGGTGGATGAAACGCATCCGTTCTTTGGTGGCGCGGGCTACGGGCAGCACGGCCGACCGGATATGTCCAACACACAGATCATGCTCCAGGGGCTCTACGATTCGGGGCTGGATTGCAAAGACCCGGCGTTCATCAGGGCGATCACGTTCATTAGCCGGTGCCAGGGGATCAAGAGCAACGCCGAGTTTGCCGGGTTGATCGAGTTGGATGGCGGGTTTATTTATTCGACCAGCATCAACAAAGACCTGATCGGCGTGCCCGAATCCAAGGCCAACCCAGACCTGATGGACGAGGCCAAAGTCGGTCAGCCCGTGTCGGGCCTGCGGACCTACGGCTCGATGACCTATGCCGGGTTCAAGAGCTACCTCTACGCACAACTGGATCGTGACGACCCGCGCGTCACCGAAGCATTGAACTGGATCACCCACCACTACACGCTCGACGCAAACCCCGGCCTGCCCGAACCGATCCGGTTTCACGGCCTGTACTACTACTACATGACCTTCGCCCGGGCTTTGGACGCCTTCGGTCAGACGACAATCCAGACCCACGACGGTGCCCAACACGACTGGGCCAATGACCTTGTCGATGCGCTCTCGTCACGGCAACGGGACGACGGGTCGTGGGTCAATGAGGCCGACCGCTGGATGGAGGGGGATCCCAACCTGGTTACCTGCTACGCCCTGCTCGCGCTGGAGGCGGCAGTTGAGTAAAGATCACACACAAATATCTGGCTGTTGAATGTCTTCACACACGACCCCTCTGACACAAGGTCGCGGTAAACGGTGCGCTTTGAGTGTGTTAATCGGGTGACTCATCGGTGCTGTCGTCGCTGTCTTCACCGGATACTTCCGGGGGTACATCGCAGACGACGATGGTACGGCCGACCAAGTCACCGAGGCGTTGTCGGTGTGGGGCGATGACCGGCAGCAGCAGCAGCAGCCAGGCCCAGGGGAGCAGGTCGAGGGTTTTCAGTAGACCCCGGACCAGGATTTGACGGCGGCGGGGTCGTGTGCCTGTGAGGGTCGCGGTACGCAGGCCGGTGATTATTTTGCCGATGGTTTTTGCGAGGAAAAATTCGGTGAGTGTGGTATGAATGACGAAGACGGCGATGACGACGGCCCCAGGGAGCATTTGTTCTGCGGTGTGCGCGACACCGTTACCAGGCCAGCGCAGCATCAGGTCTTCAAGAGACAGGCCGTAGTACACCATCGCCCCGAATAACCCCGGCGCCATGTCGATGGCGGCGGCGGCGGCGCGTCGGGGGAGGTCGGCGACCATGACGTCCGGCGGGAGGTCCAGCTTGTTCCACGCCGAGTCCCTGCGCCAGAAGGCCAGCATCAGAACGGTGATGAGGATGACAACAAAGGCGAGCATGATGTACTGCGCCAGGTCATCCATCCAGTTGCGCACCTTCAAGGTGATATCGGTAGGCTTGAGCACGGCCTTGCCACGCACGTCCAATTGGGTCCATCGCATCGGCAAATACCCACGCGGGTCGGGCTCGGCGGAGTCGCGGCCCAGCTTCTGAGCGATGAGTGCGGCAGCATTACCCGTTCCCAAGACAGACCATTGGGTGGGGGAGACATCGCCGAGGCTCATCGTGCCTACCGGCAGAACCTTGCCGTCGCGGAGGACCCCCAGCGTGGCCGAGAGTTGCCGACGTTGATAGTCGTGACGAACCAAGACGAGTTGGTCTTCGACAGCCAACAGGGTGATACCCGCCGCGTCGGTGTTGGGTAACGGATAGGTCTGGGCTGACCAGGCGCTGGGCTGCTCGTTAGGCTGCTCTTCAGACAGTTCGTTAGGCCCAGGTGCGTCTGCGTGATACACGTTGATCGCTTCGGAGCCTTGGGCTTGATTGATTTTTGCACGGGCGATCAGTGTGGGGCGTTGGCTTGGGTCACTTTCGGCGACGAGCCAGGCCTCCGCGCCGTGGGGCCAGTCTTGCGGCAAGGGGTAGGTCCGCCAACTCCCGTGTTCCAGATACAAGAGCCGATCGACCGGCAGTGATATTTCAGTCGCCTGAACCACGGCCGGTGAGTCAGCCGAGTCAACCTGGTCAACCTGGTCAACCCGGTCAGGTAACGAGACTTTGGAAGACTCGGAGCCGGGGGCGGATCCGGGGGCGGGCTGGGGGGCGGGGGGCTGGGGCTTGTCCTGATCGGAGATGCCGTGCCTGGGGGGGAGTCCTAAGGTGAGGTTGCGTTGACGGCGAGCGGTGGCATCACGGGTATTTTTATCAGCGGGCTGTGACAAGGCGTCAACCACTGAAAGTGACTGCGGATCCTCAATGCGCACGAGAACCCACGGGCCCGTCTGGGTTAGAGCCATGGCACGGACTGACGCCCCGCTGGGGAGCCTGGGCTCGACACCTGGGCGATACACCCAGCCATCTTGCAGCAGTGAAGGCTCAGCATGGATTGCCTGAACCGCGCCGTCTGGGTAGATGATCCAAAGCGAATGGTCACGGGTAGCCACACAATGCGGGCGGACCTGGCCGTGCAGCGTCTTGACCTCGCTGATATGGGAGGGCGGGCCGCCAAGGACGTGATGGTAGACGGTGAATACCCCGGGACGATGAGGCTCCGGCAGCAGAACCCACAGCGCAGAGTCATCGGCGGTGGCGGTGAGCGATTGCCCAAGAGCTTGTGGAACCCAGAGCATTGCCACCAGTAAGAGGCAAGCCAAGCGGAACCCATAGCAAATCAAATTCGCTTGCAGTCTGGTCACAGTTGGTAAAGGTAGTTGATCCCGATGCACCCGGCCACCCCCGGCTGTTACCCCGGATGCCCCCAAGTCTCCCCGCCTCTACATCCTTGCCTCACCTCACCCGGATCCCCCCCCGCCTTGCCCCCTACTACCCCGCCACCAACACCGGGCCCGGCTTGGCGTTTCGGGGCCGGGTTCGTGTAGGATGAACGGATGCTCAAATACCGTCTTATCTTCGGCCCGTTGATGATCGCAGCACTGATCGGCGTGGTCATCATCGACGGCGTGCTGGACGGGGTGGACATGGAAGGTAACCCGCTACAGGGATTGTTTCTAGGACGGACCTACCTCCCCTCGGGCCTGCTGATGCTTGCCTGCTTCGCGGGGCTGGTGGTGCTGGGGTCCAAAGAATTATGTGTCATCTTCCGTGCCAAGGGGGTGCTGATCGATACCCCGGTGATTGTGCTCAGCGGCCTCCTGGGGCTGTTGCTGTTTTACGCGATCCCCCACGGGCTGGGCTCACAGACCGCGGTAGCGATCTACGGCTCGGCGATGGCGGGGCTGTTCCTGGCGACACTGGTGATCCACAGCCGACAGGGCCGCACCGAGGGCGCAATACACGCCGCCGCCGCCTCGATGTTCACCTTTGTCTATCTGGGCGTCCTGCCGGGCTACCTCATGGGGATCCGCTCCTGGCACTCCGCGTGGACCCTCATCGCAGTCATCGCAATCACCAAGTCCTGCGATATCGGGGCGTACTTCACCGGGCTGGCCATCGGCAAGCACAAACTCATCCCCTGGCTGAGCCCCAAGAAGACCTGGGAGGGGCTGATCGGTGGGATGGTCCTGGCAGCCGTGCTGGCCACCGGGCTGGCGGCCCTGGGCAACAAGTTTGGGGCCAATGGCTACTGGGCCAGGCACGAGCTTGGCCGGGAATTTGTTGAGGTCATCTACCCCTTGTGGTTCGTCTTCCCCGCGGGGCTGATACTCGGAGCGATCGGGCAGTTCGGCGACCTGGTGGCCAGCCTCTTCAAGCGCGACGCGGGGATCAAAGACTCCGGCAGTGCCGTCCCCGGATTTGGGGGGGTACTGGATATCGTCGATTCCCCGGTGGTCGTCGCACCCTTCGCCTACTGGCTGCTGATGCTGGTGCGGTGTCTGTGATAGGAATCGCCGGGAGCCGGGAGCCGGGGGCAATCAGGGGGACCACCGGGCGGGCAACCAAGGCACCCTCACAGCGGTCACCGGGCCCGACCCTGCCGACTGGCATGTGCACAAATCCCTTGTTTGACACGCCCGGACCTTGCTGTTTGGGCCATGTAGCGATAACCTGTAGGCTTGTTGGCCAGGGTTTTGACTTGGCCGGGGCGTGGATACTGCGCCCCAGCAGAGTCAAAATCGTGACTCGGGAATGGTTCCCGTGCACGGACCCAGGCACGTCACGGCCCGGCTGTATGCCGTCGCCACACGCTTGATTGTAGTTACCCCACCGAAAGGCCCCTCCCATCGCTAGAGGACGATTCCGACCCGAGCCGCGCGAAACCAGCAAACGGCTGCGCATCAACGACCTGATCCGTGTCTCTCCGATCCGTCTGATCGACGAAGACGACAACCCCGTGGGCGTCGTCGATGTCGAGGACGCCAAGCGTATGGCCAAGGAAGCGGGGCTTGACCTCGTCGAAGTGGCACCCAAGGGCGAGCCGCCTGTCTGTAAGATCATGGACTACGGCAAGTGGAAGTACGCCCAGAAAAAGAAAGAGCAAAAGGCCCGCAGCCACGCCAAGCAGAGCGAGCTCAAGGGCA
>JAJDCX010000105.1 GCA_029260615.1 Phycisphaeraceae bacterium
ACGCGGTCGACATCGTCCTGCTGCATGCGCCAGGTGCCGTCGTCGGCGTCGGGCTTGCGGGGCTTGAAGGGCTTGATCTTTTCCTTGACGCGGAAGTTCCAACTGACATCGCAGACCAGGTCGCGGATCAGGGGGAAGGCCTTCATCGGCTCGATGGTGATCGGCTGATCGGTGGGGAGGTCTTCCATGCGGGTCATGCACATGAGCTTGGGGTTGCCGTTGACCTCGGCGGAGCATGAGCCGCACTTGCCGGCCTTGCAGTTCCAGCGGCAGGCGAGGTCGGGGGCGCTCTCGGCCTGGATCTGGTGGACGGCGTCCAGGACGACCATGCCCTCGGTGACGTCGGTCTGGTAGTCCTTGAACTGACCGCTGTCCTTGTTGCCGCGCCAGACCTTGAAAGTAACCTGGGGCATTACTTGTTCTCCTCGATGATCTGCGCGAGGTCTTCGCGGATGGTCGGGATGGCGATGCGTTCGATCTGCATCGAGCCGTCGGGGCCCTTGCGGACGACGTTGTTGACCTTGGCTTCTTCTTCGCTCTTGTCGGGGTGGTCGAGGCGTGTGTGGGCGCCTCGGCTTTCTTTTCGGAGGAGGGCCGACTTGGCGGTGGCCTCGGAGACGGTCAGGAGGTTTTTAAGGTCCAGCGCGGTGTGCCAGCCGGGGTTGTAGTCGCGGTTGACATCGGCGGAGGCGTGCTCGGCACGGGCCTTGTATTTCTCAAGCTCGGCTAGGGCCTCGTTGAGTTCTTTTTCTTCGCGGACGATGCCGACCTTGTCCTGCATCATCACCTGTAGATCGCTTTGGATGGTGAAGGGGTTTTCGGCCTTGTCGCCACGGTCGAAGGGGGCCTCGGCCCATGCGGCGATTTTCTGGACCTGATCGTTGTTGATCTGTCCGGCGGCGTTTTCCTTGGCGTACTTGGTGGCGTATTCGCCGGCACGTTTACCGAAGACGACCAGGTCGCTCAGTGAGTTGCCACCGAGGCGGTTGGCGCCGTGCAGTCCGGCGGCACATTCACCGGCTGCGAAGAGGCCGGGGACGGTGGACATCTGGGTTTCGGCATCGACGCGGATGCCGCCCATGACGTAGTGGGTGGTCGGGCCGATTTCCATCGGTTCCTTGGTGATATCGATGCCGGCCAGCTCTTTGAACTGGTGGTACATGCTGGGGAGCTTCTTCTTGATGTGGGTCTCGGAGTCTTTGATGTGCTCCTTGATCCAGGCGATGTCCAGGAAGACCCCGCCGTGGGGTGAGCCACGGCCCTCTTTGACTTCACGGACGATGCAGCGGGCTACGTGGTCGCGGGTCAACAACTCGGGTGGGCGACGTGCGCTCTTGTCGCCGGTGACGTATCGCCAGCCCTCCTCCTCGTTGTCGGAGGTCGAGCTGGTGTAGGCGTCGGGGATGTCGTCGAACATGAACCGCCGGCCCTCACTGTTCGTGAGTATCCCGCCTTCGCCACGGACGCCCTCGGTGACGAGGATGCCGCGTACGCTTGGAGGCCAGACCATGCCGGTGGGGTGGAACTGGATGAATTCCATGTCGATGAGGTCGGCACCGGCTTCGTAGGCCAGCGACTGGCCGTCACCGGTGTATTCCCAACTGTTGCTGGTGATCTTGAATGCTCGACCGATCCCGCCGGTCGCCATGACGATGGACTTGGCTTTGAAGACGATGAATCGGCCGTGCTCGCGTTCGTAGGCGAAGGCGCCGACGACTCGGCCGCCTTCCATGAGCAGCTCGACGACGGTGACTTCCATGTGGACCTTGATGCCCTGGTGGATGCCGTGATCCTGGAGGGTGCGGATCATTTCCAGGCCGGTGCGGTCGCCGACGTGGGCGAGGCGGGCGTACTTGTGTCCGCCGAAGTTTCGCTGGAGGATCTTGCCGTCCTTGGTGCGGTCCATGACGGCACCCCAGGCTTCCAGTTCGTTGACGCGGGCGGGTGCTTCTTTTGCGTGGAGCTCGGCCATGCGCCAGTTGTTGAGGTATTGGCCGCCGCGCATGGTGTCTGCGAAGTGGGTGGACCAGCTATCGCGGTCATCGACGTTGCCCAGCGCTGCGGCCATGCCGCCCTCGGCCATGACGGTGTGGGCTTTGCCTAACAGTGACTTGCAGATCAGTCCGCAGGTCACGCCGCTGCCGGCCGCTTCGATCGCCGCCCGAAGGCCCGCGCCGCCTGCGCCGATTACCAGTACGTCGTATTCATGGGTCGTAAATTCACGCATAATCAGAACAGTCTCCAGTCGATCCAGATGCCCATCGAGACCATCCGGATATAGAAGTCAGTGAAACCAACCCAGATCAGGCTGCACCAGGCCCACTTCATGTGGTTGCGGTTGAGGCAACTGATGCATTCGTAGGGTTTTTTACCCAAGGGGAGTTTGGATTGGTGGTCGTTGTTGCCGCCGGTAAAGTGGCGGGCACAGTGGCAGCCGAAGGTGTAGCCGCCTAAGAGGATAACGTTGAGGGTCAGCACCAGCGTGCCGACGCCGATGCCGAAGCCTGCGCCGCCATCACCGCCGAAGAGCATCCTGCCGCCGTTGGCTGCCCAGTTGTCGTGGAACTGCGTGGCGACGACCGCGTCGTAGGCGAGGATGACGATGTAGAGGGCCGCTAAGTAGAAGAGGTAGCGGTGGACGTTCTGGATCAACAGGGGGAAGAAGTTTTCGCCGCGGTAGCCGTTGCGGGGTTCGCCGACGGCACAGTTTAAGGGGTCGGCCCAGAAGGCTTTGTAGTATGCGCCGCGGTAGTAGTAGCAGGTCATCCTGAATCCAGCGGGGACGCTGAGGATGATGAGCGCCGGCGAAGCGGGGACCCAGGCGGGGATCCATGCGGGCCAGGCACCGAACCATGTGTGGTGGCTGAGGCTGCTGCTGCCGAAGGCTGTGCCGGCGTCGAACAACAGCGGCGAGTACATCGGCGAGAGGTAGGGGCCGAACTCGTAGTGGGCTCCTTGGAACGCGGCCCAGGTGGAGTAGACTACGAAGGCTGAAAGCCCAAGGAACACCACCAGCGGCTGCAGCCACCAATTATCTTTACGCTGTGTCTGGCCCAACCCGCGGGCCTGCGGGAGCGACAAGGGCGATTGACTCATGACATCCACTCCAATGTGAAACCGTCTGGCATAGGCGGCCATATTAGCAAAAAGACAAGAGCGTGCGCTGTGTGGAGGGGGCCGATAAGGGCGGGATTACCGATGGATTGAGGGCTCGACCTATCCACACAGGAGAAGAGCCTAGCCTGTCGTCCTATTGAGAAGGCCTGCCTGCCCCATCATCAAACCCACTGTCGGCGCATAAAAAAACAACACCGGCCTTTCGACCGGTGTTGCTGATTTATACCCATCCGTGGTGCTGATGTCTTACGCGGCCCGGCGGCGGGACGTGCTGGAAGCGGCGCGCTTGAACTTGTAGGACTTGGCCTTAGCGCCGGTGGTCTTACGAGCCTTCGCCTTCGTGGCGGTCTTGCGGGCCTTGCTCTTAGCCGTGGTAGCCTTGCGGCTCTTGGCCTTGGTGGCAGTCTTACGCTTCTTAGCCGTGGTGCTCTTGCGAGTCTTGGCCTTAGCGGTTGTCTTGCGCTTCTTGGCTGTGGTGCTCTTACGAGTCTTAGCCTTGGCGGTCGTCTTGCGCTTCTTGGCCGTGGTACTCTTGCGAGTCTTGGCCTTAGCGGTCGTCTTGCGCTTCTTGGTCTTGGCGGCGGCAGCCTTCTTGGTCTTGGCCTTAGCGGCAGCAATCTTGCGTGCCTTAGCCTTGGCGGCGGCCAGCTTCTTAGCTTTGGCCTTGGCGGCTGCAATCTTACGAGCCTTAACCTTAGCCGCGGCCAACTTCTTGGCCTTGGCCTTGGCGGCGGCGATCTTGCGTGCCTTAGCCTTAGTGGCGGCCAGCTTCTTAGCCTTGGCCTTGGCAGCGGCGAGCTTGCGGGCCTTAGCCTTGGCAGCAGCCAACTTCTTCGCCTTGGCGGCGGCAGCCTTCTTGGCGGCGGCGGACTTGCTGGCCTTACTCTTGGCGGTGGTGGTCTTGCGCGACTTGGCCTTGGTTGCGGTCTTGCTCTTGGCCTTGATGGCTGTCTTACGCTTGGCCTTCACGGCCGTCTTGCGGGTCTTGGCTTTCGCCGTGGTCTTGCGAGCCTTGCTCTTAGGCGATTTCTTGGTCTTCGCCTTTGCGGCACTGCTCTTGCGGGTGGTGCTTGCCATATTTGGAAGCCTCTCTGTCACTATGAACTATTGAGCTTGAGCCTACGCGGCCTGCTCCGGAGTCTGTTTGCAAAAAATTCACATATGCGAAGCAAACATCGTCAAGACGCCAGTCTTTATTGACACTTATGAAAGTTTTGAGGGTGATACCGTGCTATCGGACCGCCGGGGAAATGTCTGCAAAACGCGGGTCGGTGCGCGGCATCTAAAGCACTACAAGGAACTTACACACCCCGACGCTCGTTTTTACCGTGTAAAACACGAGATGTCGTTGGCGAATATTTTTTTTCTGCGAAGTGGATTACTTCGCGAAACTGACCACGCGGGGTTGGCAGAATTGGCGATGGCCGTCGCGCGAGGCGTGGTAGCCGTAGCCGGATTGTCGTGCGCCGACCCAGGGTGCGCCGCAGGCACCACCGACGGATTTGTTGACACCGATCATGCCTGCGTTGAGTTGGCGTGCGACACTTTGGGCGTGGTCGGGTTCGCCGAAGACGACGGCACCGAGGCCGAACTCGCTGTCGTTGGCGAGTGTGATCCCTTCGTTTTCATTATTAACAGTGATCACACAGGCGACGGGGCCGAAGGTTTCGGTGCGGGCGATGTCCATGTCGTGGGTGACATCGGTGAGGACGGTGGGCGTGATGAAGTTGTCGTGGTGGCCTTCGTGACCAAACGCGACTTGAGCGCCGTCGGCGACGGCTGCGTCGATCTGTTTTAAGACGTGGTCACGCTGGGAGACATTAACCATAGGGCCCAGGATGGTGGCTTCATCGAGCCCGTCGCCGATAACAATCTCACCGCTTGCCTTGACCAGTTCATCTATAAAGGACTGGGCGATTGCTTTTGGGACGTAGACCCGCTCGGTGCTGACACAGACCTGGCCGGCGTTTCGGAAGCTGTTGTCGGCGGCGAAGCGTGCTGCGGCTTTGACATCGGCATCCTCCAACACGACCAGCGGGTCTTTGGAGCCCAGTTCAAGGATCACACGTTTGAGGCCCGAGCTGGCGGCAGCCATGATGTGCTTGCCGGTCTCACGGGAGCCGGTGAAGCAGATCAGATCGACATCAGAAGCGACCAGCGCTTTGCCCTGATCGTCTTGGCCATGCACGATCTGCAGGATGTCGGGGGGTAGTAGTTCGTTTAGCACATCGGCATAGCGTTGCGCGACCAGTGGGGATTCTTCCGACGGTTTGAGGACCACGGCGTTCCCCGCCATCAGGGCCGGGAGTACCAGCCAGTGCGGCATCAATAGCGGGAAGTTCCAAGGGGTGATGCAGGCACAGACGCCGAACGGGTCGTAGTAGATCGTGGATTGTGTCGTGCCGTCGTCCAGTTGCTCGGGGGTCAGGGCCTCAACGATTGCGTCCAGCTCGTGCTCAAGCCGCCCCACCGTCGCGGCGAGCTCGCCCTTGGATTCGGTGATGGGTTTGCCCATCTCTTGGGTGATCAGCCGGGTGAATTCGTCGGCCCGTTCCTGGATCAACCCACCCAACGGCTGAAGCGCATCACGGCGTTGACTTAACGACATCGCGCCCCACACGGTCTGCGCCCGCCTCGCCTTGCTCACCACTGCGGGCACATGCTCGCTGGGAGTGACCGTGACCTCGCCAACCACGGATTGGTCGTAGGGGTTGATGGAGGCAAGGGTCGTCGTGGCAGGGCCGAGGGACGAGGGTGGTGGGGTCATGTATTGGCCCTTGTGTGTTTACTCAACGACGCGCTTGGCGAAGCAGAATCGGCTGACTCGCTTGGCGTTGTAGTCAGGGTCGTTGGGGTCGAGGCTGAGGATGCGGACGCCGGGGCCGCCTGACTCGAGCATCTTGTTATCGCCGAGGTAGACGCCGGTGTGGTTGATCCGGCCGCGCGAGTTCAGGAAGAACATCAGGTCGCCGCGCCGCATGCCGTCACGGTGCCAGCGTGTAGCGGTGAGTCGGCCGACCAGCGCCTGTTGGTCGGCGTCACGGGGAAGCAGCACGCCGATCGATGCAAAGGAGTGCCGCATGAGCCCGGAGCAATCCACGCCGTCGGCGGTGGTGCCGCCCCACTTGTAAGGCGTGCCGATCCACTTGGACCCCGCCTGGATTGCGTCGTCAATAGAAGTCGGACCCGGCTCGGGCATCGCAGCAGCTAAACCCTGGGCATCCACAAGATCGATGTCTTCGCCGCGGATATAACCGACGTATCCGTCCCAGGCGTGGCAGTAGTAGAACCCCTGCTCGGCGGACTTCAACAGAAATACCGGATCGCCCTGGTGGGACTGTGTGAGCGACTCGCTGGCCGAGTCCGGGCGGCGGTAGAGGAAGGCGCTGTCGGATGTCACTACCGCAAACCGTTTTTCACCCAACGATGCGGCGGGCATCAATTCGATCTGGTCATCAACCACCTCGAAGCCCAGTACGCTCAGGAAGGCTACCAGCGCGTCGCGCTGCTCCTGATATTCGATGAATCCTGTAAGCACCACGGCCTTGCGGCCGGCGTCCCACTTGGCCTGCGCATCAAACGCCATCAGCCGGTGATCGTTCAACGCCGATCTTTGGAACAGCGACAGGTACTGCTCAAGCCGATCGGGCGAGCCTGTCAGATCGGGCTGGGCCTGTAGGATGATCCGTTCAAAGAACATCTGCGTGCGGCTCTTGCCGTCCGACTGAATCGGCATGCCCCGGCGTATCTCACCGGTCGGTTTCGATTCGGCAGGCTTGGGTGAACCGGGGGAACCGGGCAAACCGGGGGCGGGTGAACCGGAGGCGGATGCTCCGGCCGACGCCACCGTCAGGCATACCGACACGACCAGCAACAAGACAGACTCATTGAACCCCATACCCAGACACGTCGTCATCGGATCATTCCTTCCAATTACCTATAACCCAACACAATCAACCGACCCGACGGAGCCTCACAGGCCTCCCAAGCCCCCTATCCCCTCCCGATACACAAAACATTTTTTTACTGCGCTTTTTTTACACCATGGTCGATAATAGAGTTTAGCAGGATGGCCCCATCTCCGCCTTATTACTCAGGAGTCACGCCATGTCGTCTGGAGAGTTAAAACTGTCTTCCGTCCGCCCGCTGGTCCGCTATGTCGATGCGGATCAGGCGGTCATCGATACGCACTTCAACACCACCGGGTCGATCCCCAAGGCCACCGCCGGCTTCACGGGCGAAGCGGATGTCCACATCACGATCCAAGGGCTGGACGGCTTCTTCGACGAGGGGCAGACACGCACACCCGTGCATAATGGCGAGGGGTCGGTACGGTTCGAGGTCGTCTGCCCGCAGCGCTGGTGGCCGGCGGGCATGGGGGACCAGCCGCTCTATAAGTTGACCCTCAGCCTGATCCACAACAACACCGTCGCCGACGAGCGCACGGCGATCTTCGGGTTCACCAGTGTTCGAAGGGATGAGGCCGAAGACTCACAGGACGCGCCGGGGTTCCTGGTCAACGGCCAACACTGCAACATCCAAAGCGTCGTCATGGTTGACCGTGTCGATGAGAACACACTCCTGCCTGCGGCGGGCGACTCGCTGCTGATGGTACGCGACCACTACGGGCCGGAACTGTTATACGAAGCCGCCGACCGTGCGGGTGTCTTGCTGGTTCAGTCAGTCCCGATCAGCGCACAGGGCAAACCCAGCGAAGAGGTCGCTAAGGAGATAGATCGACTCGCGGCCCATCCTTGCCTGGCCGGTTGGTTCGTCGGGCACCTGGGGGATGTCCGTGGGAAAGTGACTCAACAGATCAGAGCCCTGGACCCGACGCACACCATCTTCGAACGATTCCCCGAGCCCCGCACGTCGTAAAACCTATCCATGGGTGAACACGCTGCCGCCTCGGTGAGTAAGATGGGGTGATGCACCATTGCCTATCCATCCTTGTGTTGTTGATGCTGACTTTTACAGCCTGCGCCGACCAGCAAGCCGAGCCGGTACCCGCCCCCGCCACGACGGGCACGCAGCCCGCCCCACCGCAGCCCGCCGCGACGCAGCCGGATGCGGCACAATCCCAACCGCAGACACAGCCCGACTCGCCACAAAGTCAACCGGATGACAACTCGGCAGAGAGCTGGCTGCAACGGATCGAGGCCGCCGCAGATGAGGTGACGACGCTCACGGCCAAATTGCGTTACGACCGCAACCAACTTCTGCTAGGCGATGAGCAACGCCGCTTTGGCACGCTGGTATATCAGACCGGCCCGCCGCCGAAGTTCGAGGTTCACTTCAACAAGAAGCTGGTCGATGGCCACTGGTCGCAGCCGGATCTTTATTATCTTTACGACGGGCGATGGCTTCTTAAACGTGACCACGAAAACAAGACCGCGGTGCGCTACCAGCTCGTGGCAGACGGCGAGGAAGCTAACGAGCAGATGGATCTGGGCGAGGGGCCGTTCCCGATCCCGCTTAACCTGAAAAAAGACCGGGTGCTGGAAAAGTTTCAGGCCCAGGTCATCCCGGCCACAGAAGACGACCCGGACAACAGCGTCCACCTGCAACTGACTCCCCGGGAAGACAACGAAACCGATCTGACGACGATCGACCTGTGGTTCGGCCGTGACACGTTGTTGCCGGTTGAGGTATCGACCCTGGATGACTCACAGACGCAGACGGTTGTGCGCCTGACGGAAACGCAAACCAACACTGAGTTGCCAGAGCAATCTTTCGACACGTCACTACCCACCAAGCCGGGCTGGCAGACGGATGAGAACAGGATTAAAGGTGAAGGCGAGTAACAATCACGGCAGGGCTTCGATCACACGGTCGATCTGCTCGGCGGTGTTGTAGAAGTGTGGGCTGACACGCAGCCGACCCTCGCGCAAAGCGATGATGATGCGGTGTTTTTCCAAGTCCTGAATGATCTTTGGGTGGCTCTCGGCCCCGCCTAGGCGCTGGGGAGCGGTGAATATCACGATCCCGCTGCGTTCGCCGGGGTCGGTGCGTGGGGTGAAGATTTCGTAGCCCTTCTTAGTTGCCCCTTCACAAAAACGGGTGGTCAGTGCATCGACCCGCTGCCAGACGTTGTCGATCCCGATTTCCAGGATCAGGTCGATGCTCGCGCCCAGGCTGTGGACCCCCGGGAGGTTCCAACTGCCGGGCTCGAATCGGCGGGCATCGGGCTGGAACTCGAAACGGTAGTCGCCGTAGTTGTCTGCATCGACCATGTTCATCCACCCGACGACCGAAGGCCTAAGCAGTGTGCAAAGCTCCTCCCGGCAATAAAAGATCCCCGCGCCCTCGGGCCCGAGCATCCACTTGTGCCCGTCGGCTGAAAGAAAATCGATCCCCATCTCCTGCACATCCACGGGCAAGACGCCGACGCTCTGGATCGCATCCACGCACAGATACCCGCCTGCCATATGGACCATCTCACTGATCGGCTTGAGGTCGATCCGGTGGCCGGAGGCGAATTGCACGTGTGAGATCGAGACGACGCGGGTGTGGTTGGTGATCGCATCGCAGACGTCGCTGACATCGATCCGCCCGTCGGGGCCCTGCTTCACCTCGATCAATTCGACGCCCAGGCGTTTGAGGTTTTCCCAGGGGTAGCGGTTGGCGGGGTACTCGACGTTGGTGATGACGACGTTATCGCCGGGCTGAAAATCCAGGCCGTTGGCGACCAAAGACAGGCCGGACGACGTATTAGGGATGAAGGCGATCTCCCGGTGGCTCTCGGCATTGATCAGCCTGGCGGCGGCCCGCTTGACCTGCTCGGCCCGCTTGTACCAACCGGCATCGACGTAGGCGATCGACTCGGCCTGGTCGGCAAATAACCGTAAAGCATCGGCGGCAGGCCTGCTAATCGGGGCGACTCCCGCGTGGTTGAGGAATACCATCTCCTGGAGGATCGGGAATGTGGCGGAGAAGTCCTTCTGCAAGTCTGTCATGGGAAAAGCCGATCTTAAATACAGGTCATCACACGGATACACACATGATAAATCGGATACCACTTTGCTGCCTGCTTCTCGCTGTGTTACTGGGTCTGCCGCCCCAGGTTTTCGGCGACGACCCGGGCACCGGGGGTACCCCCGCTGACAGATCTGTCCCGGTGGCTGCAGCATCACCCGGCAGCCCCCCACTGCTGCCGCCGATCGAGCCTTCGGGGCTGGTGCAGGTGCTGATCGACGACCCGTTGAACGATGGACAGGCTCGGATCGACCTGATGATTTTCCATGGCCGATGGGATAATCTGCCCAAAGCTATCGAGTTGGGCAGCCAACTCACGCTTGACCAGCGGGCCAAGTTGGCGATGCTGCGCTACGAGTTGGATGCACCCGAGTTGCAGGACGCCCAGGTGGATGTGTTGCTGCGTGCCAAGGCGGCGTTGGAGCGCGGCGAGCCGGGGTTGGCGGTTACTTTGCTTAAGGATGAAGCCACCGCACAAGGGGCGCTGCTGTCGTCGCGTGGTTACGAGGAACTGGGCGAGACCGGGCAGGCTGTGGCGGTGTTGATCCCGTGGCGTGAGAAGCTGCGGCGTGATGAGATCAACAACCCGGCGGAGTTGACCGCCGCGGCGCAGGGGTTGGCGGCACTGGCGAGGCTGGAGGGTCGGCCGGAGCAGGACTATCAGCTTGCGTTGAATCTGCTTGGCCGAGTGCGGCAGGAGTTGGATCCGGGGTACTGGCCGGCATTGATCGCCGAGGCTGACCTGTTGATTGATAAGGACAACGCGAAAGAAGGCGTGGAAGCCCTGGTGGCGGCGCTGGAACTGAACGGGCAATGCGTCGAGGCGTGGTCGAGGCTGGGGCGGCTGGCAGTCCACGGCTACGCCTTTGATCGGGTAGGCGCGGTCGTTGAGAAATTGAGAGATATTAACCCGTCCAACCCGTTGGCGGGGTTGATCGAAGCGCGGAGCCTGCTGCAACAGCGAGACGTCGCCGGGGCGCGGGGGATCGTTGAGGCGGGGTTGTCACGTTATCCCGAGCACAGGGAACTACTGGCGCTTAATACGGCGGCGGTTGCGTTGACCTATGACGAGGATGCGGCACGGGGGGCGTTTGATCGTTTCAATCAGGTCTCGCCGGGCAACCCGCTGGCGGCGTACACGGCGGGGGCTTATCTCGCGTCGGCACGGCAGTACGAAGAGGCCGAGGCGAGGCTCCGAGAGGCGGTGGCGCTGGCACCGAACTGGCCCAAGCCTAGGATCGAGTTGGGGCTGTTGCTGATGCAGGCGGCGCATGATGAAGATGCACAGCGGGAGTTGGCGGCGGCGACCCGGCTGGACCCTTTCAATAAACGGGCGGCGAACCAGTTGGCGATGCTCAACGACCTCCTGGCTTATGACAAGATCGAAACCGAGCACTTCCTGATCCGCTACAAGCCGGGGATTGATGAGGCACTCGCACGGGACATGCCTGGGAAACTGGAAGCGATCTATCGGGATGTTACCGCGGCGTTTGACCATCGGCCGAAGCGCACCACCCGGATCGACCTGATGCCCGACGAGAAACATTTTGCGGTGCGCATCACCGGGATGCCAGAGATATGGACCATTGCTGCGGCGACCGGCGACGCGATCGCGATGACCCCGCCGCGCGAAGGGCTCGGGCAGCACGGGGGGTATGACTGGCCCAACGTGGTTCGTCACGAGTTCGTCCACACGGTCACGCTGGATCAGACGCGCAACCGCATCCCGCATTGGTTCACCGAGGCCTGCGCGGTGTCGCAGGAAACCTCCGAGCGTTCGTACGACACATGCCGACTGCTCGCCGAGGCATTGCAGAAGGACAAGCTGTTCGATCTGGATCAAATCAACTGGGGGTTTATCCGCCCCAAGACCCCGGCCGATCGGCCTTTGGCTTACGCGCAGTCTGATTGGATGCTCGAATACATTGCGGTGCGATTTGGGCACCGGGCGATCGTGGATATGTTGGGGCTTTACCACGACGGCGTACCCGACACCGATGCACTGGAACAGGTCACCGGCGAGTCGGCCGAAGTGTTTATGTCGGGTTTTAAAGCCTGGGCCGGGGAGGAGGCCGGGCGTTGGGGGCTTTCGCCTTCAGCCCAAACAGACCGGCTTAAGAAAGTCCTTAGCGGCCGGGGCGGGCCTGTCGAGGATGAAGAACTCACTGCGCTGCTTGAAGAAAACCCTCGGAGCCCCGAGCTTTTGAAGCTAATCGCCATGCGTGCCTTGAATCAGCCCGACGCGGGGTCGGCCCGGCGTGCGGTGTTGCGTTACGCGGACAGTCGGCCGGTCGATCCCTGGCCTCACCGGGCGTTGGTCGAGTTGGCGTTGGCACGAGGCGCGGTTGGCGAAGCGATCGGGTCGCTTGAGTATCTGGATCAGACCGAACAGGCGTCGGGGCGTTGGGCGGTTGAGTTGGCCAAGGTGTACCGCCGGGACGGGCGGTACAGCCAAGCACTGGGCGCGATCGAGCGGGCGATTGATCGTGAACCCTACAACGCAAGCTACCGCGAGCTCTCTGCGGTGATCGCGTTGCAGACTGACGACCCCGAGCGTGCGTTGCATCATCTGTATGCTGCCTCCGTCATCGAACCGGATCGGGCGGTCCATCAGATACGGCTTGCTGCGATGTATCAGAAGTTGGGGCGGGCGGACGACGCGGACACGGCGGCAAGGCGGGCGATAGAGCTGGATGCGGATGCGCCGGTGCAGCGGTTTTTGAAAAACTCGCTGTGAATATACGCATAGACGTAAGAACCCTTAGTCCTCATCGTCATCGCCAAACAAACGCTTCTTTGCGAGTTGCCCGGCCTGGGACTTGGCGCGTTTGAGCAACAAGGCCTCGGCTAACTCGGCGTCTTGGGGGTAGGTGATTTTCAGGTTGGTCGATTCACCCTCAACGACATGCACCGTTTCGCCGAGCGCTTCGATCAGTTGTGCATCGTCGGTGATATTTCCAGGATCAACCTTTCCCTCTGCGACACGCTGGTAGGCCCGGCGTAGCAGATTGACCTCAAAGACCTGTGGGGTCTGCACGGCTACCAACCCCCGGCGGTCGACCGTTTTGACGACACGGCGTGTATGCACCGTGTCCTTCCCGGCCGAGCCGAGGATCGCGTCCAATGGGTCGGGTTCATCCTGTTGTGTGTCGGTGGCATCGATCTGTTTTAGTGTGGACCCCACATCGCAGCCGGGGATCACGGCCTGGAACCGGGACGCGGTCAGGAACACACGGTCGATCAGCGCTTCGCTTGTCAGGGGTCGGGCGGCGTCGTGGACGGCAACGTGGGTGGCATCCTCATCGACAGCGTCCAGCGCCTTGGCCACGGTCTGCCAACGCTCGGTTTTACCGCCGGGGACGACGGTGACCCCCAGTAAGCCCAGCCTGTCACCCCAACGGAACATGAAATCGTCAAGGCCGCCGGGTGAGACGGCGAGGATCACCTGGCCCACGTCGTGGCGTCGGATAAATAGTTCGACCGCGTGGAGGAACACGGGCTTGCCGATGAGGTCCAGTTCAATCTTGCTGGGTGCGGGCCCCGGTTTACCGCTGGCGAACCGCGTGCCTGCACCGGCGGCCGGGAGGATGACCGAAACATTTATTGGATCCATGAGATCGACCTGCCGGCATGTGTATCCGGGGTGTCAGCGGATAATGATCGCGTTGGGCATGAGTGTGAGTACGGGCTCATCTTGAAGCAGCAGCAACCCCTGCACGGCGGTGCTGACGGACGACCATGCACGGGGCCCCAGCACACGCTTGGCGGTTTCGATCCAGGGCAGGCTGGCGGTGTTGGCCGAGACATTGGGTGCCTGTGCGCCAAACATGCTGTTCAAGAAGGTCTGCAACGACATCGCGCGGGGCAGGTGGACGACGTCGTATTCGCCGTCTTGCATACCCAGTTCCTGGGTCAGGTCGGTCATCGCCATCGCGACCCCGCCGAGTTTGTCCGCCATGCCGTTTTCCACGGCCTGTCGACCGGTGAAGAGCCTGCCCTCGGCGACCGAGCCAACGTCCGGCAGACGCGTCCCACGGCCGATCGTTACGCGCTGGATGAACTGGTCGTAGACCAACTCCATCGATTCACGCACCACGACCCGCTGGTCATCGGTGAACGGCTCGACGCTGTTGAAGATGTCGCCCAGCGGGCCACGGCTTCGTCGGTGGACCTTGATCCCGGCCCACTCGTAGAGTCCGCCCATCACGATCTTGCCGCCGACCACGCCGATGGACCCGACGATGGAGCTAGGGCTTAAGTAGACCTCGTCGCCGGCACAGGCGATGTAGTACCCGCCGCTAGCGGCCATCGACCCGATGGAGATATATACGGGCTTTTGTTCGCCTAAATCGCGTACCGCCTGCCAGATGATTTCACTGGCCAACGCGGAGCCGCCTGGCGAGTCGATGCGCAGGATCACGCCCTTGATGTGGTCGTCGTCGCGTGCATCGCCCAACACGTCGACCAAAGTCCGGCTGCCGATCGACTCTGAATCGAACAGCCCCTGGCCGTAGGATGATTCACCGGAGTGGATCGCGCCCGAGGCATGGATGATGGCGATGGTTGGGCGGGATGTGCGGGTGTCCTGCTCCTTAAAGAGCAGCCCGAACAGCATCATCGGGTTGTTGATGTTCAACTCGCCCTCGCCCCAACCCATTGAGTCGTCCCAGGTAAAGTTGTCGCCGAACTCGACCTCGGTGACATCGACCAGATCGCGATCGGTCAGGCGGTCAACGACCCGCCTGCGCAGGTAGTCGGTGTCCTGCATGGTCCAGCTATCGCCCAGCAGGGCTTCGACCTCGGTGTGGGTCATGCCCCGGCCGTCGGCGATCTGCCCGATGATCTGGCTGTATAGATCGTCCAGCAGTGAGTCGAAGTTCTGGCTCCACGCCTCGCTGGGGCCGGTGCGCATCATCGCTTCGGAGGCGCCTTTGTATTTGCCGATCTGGATGAGGTCCGCCTTGGCGCCGATCTTTTCAAGCAGGCCCGCGAGGTACATCTCCTCGACCGCGACACCGGACATCTGGACCTCGCCCTTGTGCTGCAGCAGGATCAGGTCGCTCGAGCAGGCGAGAAGATAGTCCATGGTGTTGTACGCCTCGGCGTAGGCCAGCACCAGTTTGCCCGAGGCGCGGACCTCGGCGATCTTTTCGGCAATCGACAAGACTTGGGATAGACGCAGCCCCGGCTGGTCCATGTAGATCACCACACCCAGGTATTCGTCGTGCGTCGCCACATAATCAAGCCGATCCAGCACATCGCCCAGTGACGGGCCCGCATCCTCGGCGGTGACCCAGGCGAATGGGATAGGGCCATCGCGCAGTGATTCCGAAAGCTCAAGCCAGCCGACCACGGGGGTGAGTTCAACTTCGTCTGCTTCTTCTATGTCTTCTTTTTCATCCTCTTGTGGATCAGCCTCGGCCTCACCGGTCTTCACCGGTTCAACCACTTCCGTGGTTTCTGCTGTTTGCGCGGTGTCGCCCGGGGGCTCGGTCTGAGCGATCTTTGCTTGCGCATCATCTGTGACTGCGGGCTCTTCCGCTAAAGCGGGTTGGGCCACATAGGTAAAAACGACGAACCCCAGAAGCCCAAGGAGGCTTAGAAGTCTTATCCCTGTTTCGGCACGCATCAGTTTCATCCATTGACTCCCGGCGAAAAAGAAGATCGGTATCTCGTATCCATGAACAGGTAAGGATAGGCCGTAATGCCTTGCCTGTCCTGACACGTTTCATTGAAGGTGTCCCAGGGCTGGCAACCTGCCGTCAGATGCCACCGAAGTCGGCACCGCCTTACCAGCGGGCCCACCTTTCAATAGACCAAGCCATGGGTGATATGTCTTGTGAGTTTGGCAGAGGGCAACTCTGCGTGGGGCAGGTCCAAATGAATACGACTCTGGGCCCCACAGGCCCTTCCCCACCTACTGGACCGCGGTGTCTGCTTTTCTCGATTTATGAGAGATTGCCAGCCGAGTTGGACACCTGTAAATGCTTATCGGACCAAAAGATGGTGTGGTTTGAGAAATAATGGTGTTTTTTCAAGTAACGGGGTGTGGACCTTGGACAACAGGCCGTATTATCGGTATAATGTGACCATGTGGAAATAAGACCCAGTCGGGCATGTAACGTTAGTGAATAGCGGGGTTAATAGAAATTGAATGCCTGACACACGGTCCAATCCGAGGGATTTGATGGTTTCGGCACGCAGGTTGTGAGATACCAATCGACGCAAACACGGCCGCAACTCTCGTGTGTTGACGGCTTCGAGGGAATCAGGTGGTATCGCCGGCAATCAAAACCGCCGGCCAAAGAAGTAAAGGACGTTTACTATTATGAAGACAATCATCACCGCTATCGCAGCCGGAACCGTCTTGAGTTTTGTGGGCCACACCTCGGCACTGACGCTGACCGGTGACGTTAACATGGTCTTCCCCCCCGCCTCCGTGCAGGCGAACGACCGCACCAACAACCGCCGGGCACTGCTGTTTACCGAGCAGGCCAACACCGTGCTTACGCATAACTTGAGAGTCGAAGCCTACCTCGCCGGCGAATACAACAGCTCCTCGGCCGTTGTGGGACGCACCCTCGGCACAGGCCGGGCCATCACCAGCTTGTTCCTTCACGCTGACATCTCGGATGACGCTGCTTCACCCACAGTGATGAGCGGCAGCATCTCATTTGATCAAAAGATCCTCGGCGTGATCTTCGGTGACTTTAGGCAGAGCGACCCGCTGGTCGGGGCTGCGGGCACCGCTTACGAAGCCGCCGCGGGGCATGGTGTGGATCTGGGCAACCAAGACAGTTTCCGCATCAGCAACGACCGTATGCGGCTTGACTTCGACTTCTTCGTCAGCGGCATCACCGACCAGATGCGAATCATCCTCGCTGGGAACGCACCGCTGGCGGTCCAAGAAAACCCGATCCCCGAGCCCGTAACCCCCACGCTCCTGGCGATGGGTCTGGGCAGCCTGGCCATGCGTCGCCGGCACACCGCCTAAGCGACCCCAATAGAAACGTCTACTTCGACGACCCGCGGCTCACACCGCGGGTCGTTTTTTTTCGTTTCAGCACAACCGCAGTGCAGTAACCCACAGCGACCCCTCTCCACAACCCGGGGGGTGCAGTCACGGGACAACCAACCTAATATTTATCCTGACTCCACCCGATAGACGCTATTAATCAACCTGTATGTTGGGAATCTGATTGCCCCACTCACACGGCAACCCAAAACAGTCTCTCGTTCCCTCATCCATATTCCCTTGGTGGGTCTGGGTGTGGGGTTTCAATTCATTATTTCTGGGTGCAACGTACGCGGTAAAAGCAGGCTGGACAGGCAATAAATATGTGCGGAAGATGGCGCCGAACTGGGAATACACCCTCGGAAACTGGTGGTCGGGGATGCTTCTGCTTGGGTTCGCTGTGTTAGCTGCGATGGCGGCCTCGAACACACAGACGGACCAGCCTCGTCAGCGTTGCGCGTTGTCGGGGTTGTCACTACTGTCACTGGGGCTGAGCCTGGACGAACTGGGGTCGCTGCACGAACGCGCAAATGACTTGGGCCCCCTGCCGGACGACTGGAACTTCATTTTATGTGCACTGATCTTCGCCATTGTCCTAACCTGGGCGTTGTGGTTGCTGTGGCGTGAGCAAAAGAGTTGTGGCCCCTTCTGGCTCCGGGTGTTGATGGGCTTCGGGTGCTTGGCCATGGTCGAACCGATGGAAAGATACGAGCACATCCATCCCTGGCCCACGGTGCTGGTCCCCGCAAGTGTCGTACTGGAAGAGGGGTTTGAAATCCTGGGATCGTCGCTGCTGCTGTGGGCGGGGATCGGATTGTTCCGCAAGTGGTCTGCCGACGGGCGTTGGCGCACAGAGGGCGGTCCGGCGGGGCTGATCTGGATCGGGCACTTCATGATTGCCGTAACCGTACCACTGGTATGCCTACGCCATTATTTACAAAGTATCGGCAGGCTTGATCTGCACACCCGTGGCGACTTCGGCGCGGTGCCGGCGGTCTCGCTATTCGCTTTAGCGGCGTGGGCGTGTGTGCTTCGCATGAAACCAGGCTCACACACACGATTTTTATGGGGGATGCTTGCCGGATCATGCACCCTGCTATCGATCGAGTTGGGTTGCAACCTGATCTCCTGGGTTACCCGAGAAAGCGTCCGTTCACCGGCCGGCATGTGGTGGGTACAGATCACCGCGGCGGCGACGGGTTATGGATTGCTTGGGCTGGCGGGTCGCAGAGTCATACGGGCGAGGGGATCGTTTCCAACAGACGGTACATGATCCGTGACGCGACCGTGCCGTCACCGTCGTGGGAGTAGCTCTTGGGGATCACACGGTGGGCAAAGACCGGCACGACGTTGCGGGTGATGTCTTCGGGGATGACATAGTCACGCCCGCTGACCATAGCGGTGGCTTTAGCGGTATGCATCAGCGCCAGCGCACCGCGTGGTGACACCCCGGTCTGGATCTGCTCGTCCCGGCGTGTCGCGGTGGCGATCTGCACGATGTAATCGACCAGGGTCTGATCGATCTTCAGTTCCTGAACCTGCTCCTGAAGCTTGACCAACTCCTCGGCGGTCAGCACCGGCCTAAGGTCGCCCAACGCATTACGCGACGGGTCCAGCGTCAGTATCCGTGATTCATCTTCCGGGCTTGGGTACCCCAGGCTGATCCGCATCAGGAACCGGTCGAGCTGACTCTCCGGCAGGAAATACGTGCCCTCAAACTCGAAGGGGTTCTGCGTTGCGATCACGATGAACGGCTCGAGCAGCTTGCGGGTGTGCCCATCAATCGAGACCTGTGCCTCGTTCATCGCTTCCAGCAACGCCGACTGGGTCCGCGGGGTCGTGCGGTTGATCTCGTCGGCCAGGAGGATGTTGGTAAAAACGGGCCCGGGCTTGAAGAGGAACTCGCTCTTGTGCTGATCCCACACGGTCACACCCAGCACGTCCGACGGGAGCATGTCGGGCGTCATCTGCAGCCGGGCCATGGAACAGTCCAGGCTCCGTGCCAAGGCGGTAGCGAGCATGGTCTTGCCCACCCCAGGCACGTCCTCGATGAGCATGTGCCCCCGCGCAAGCAGGCAGATGACCAGCTTGTCGATCGCCTGCTGGTTGCCCAGATAGCACTTCTGGATATTGGACCTTAGGCGTTCCAGCCGTTGCATGGGTCGATTCCGGGAACCACTTGGATGAATCACGAGTATAACAGTCAGGGGCCGGCATTGCCGTCCGGCCGGGGATACACACCGGACCGTCACCCGCCTCGCCCCGACAGACAAAGGATTATCGGCCAAGTTCCGGCACCGGGTCGCCCAATGCAACTTTTCGGCACACCGGCACGAGACGGCCGATACAATCGCAAGCGCGTGTCATTGCCCCGCCGCTGAACCCCGCGATACCGCTGGGCCCTAAGCGAAGCCACCGAGAATCTCCCTTGCAGTTTGAACGACTCTACGAACTACTGGCCCGGGTCCAGAGCCACCTGAGAGAAGGCCCCCTGGAGGTCGCCATCGAGATGGCGGTGATATGGGTCGTCGTCCTGGTGGTCTACCGCTTCCTGCGTGGCACACGCGGTGCCCGCGTGATTAAAGGCGTCGCACTGATCCTGGTTGTCGGTGTATTCTCCATCCAGGTCTTCGGCAGAGAGGGCGCGTTTGAACGGCTGAACCTCCTATACGCCAAGGCCCTCCCGATTGTCTCGCTGATCCTTATCATCGTATTCCAGCCCGAACTCCGCCGGGCCCTGGTGAGACTCGGTGAGGCCAGGTTCTTCCGCCAGACCGGGCTGCGTCGGGCGCGGGTGATCGAGGAACTGGTCTCGGCGATGCAGTACCTTTCACGCAACAAGATCGGTGCCCTGATCGCTATCGAACGGCGGGTCGGGCTGCGCGGGATCGTCGAGCTGGGCACACGACTGGATGCAGAAGTCACCAAGCAACTGCTGGATACGATCTTCTGGCCCGGCTCGTCGCTGCACGATATGGGTGTGGTCATCCGAGGTGACCGGATCGTCGCCGCCGGCGTGCAGTTCCCCCTGTCTGACGGTGAGAACCTCGCCCAGGAGTTGGGCTCACGCCACCGCGCCGCCATCGGGCTCAGCCAGGAAACCGACGCACTGATCCTGATCGTCAGTGAGGAGACCGGCACGATCAGTATCGCCGAGCGCGGCGAACTCACACGCGGCCTTACCGCCGACGACCTGAGGCCGATCTTAAGTAAGGGCTTCGGCAGTGTGACCATCACCCCCAAAGAATCCGCCGCCGCCGAAGAGCCCGACGACGAAAGCGATCCCACGACACAGGGAGACTTCGGGAAGTAGCCGGCCCCCGGCTGCAGCCCCCGACCTCCCCGGACCCAACGAACATGAAGAAAGGCGCACTTTTAGAGACCCTGGAAACCGTCTTGGTGGTCACCGTGATCACTCTGCTGATCTGGCTGTACGCCGAGGGAGAAACGATCCAGACTCAGGAACGCGAGATCTCTATCCGTTTCGTCGCACCGACCCCCGGACTGGCGATCACCATCCCAAACCAGGAACTGGGCACGGCAGAAATAAAGCTCCCCGCCACCCTCCTGGCCTCAAGTGGCGACTGGGACAAAATCAAAGAATGGGTCAGCAGCAAAACCATCGAGATCGAAGTCAACACGCTGGCCAACGGCATCACCGACGAAGAACAGACCCTCAACCTCCGCGATGCGTTGAATAATTCGCCTCTGGCCGACGTGCGTGCGTTCGTGAAGGAAGTATCACCTCCATCCGTAACCGTCAGGGTCCAGAAACTCGTCACCGTGGAGATGGGCCTGCGTGTGAATCCCGGTGGACTCAAACTGACCGCCGACGAACCCACCTTTCTCGTAGATAATATCCCGGTAGACAAAATTCAGGTGGAGCTAACCACCGAAGACGCCAGGATGGTCGAAGAACTTGGCCTCAAACTCGTCGCAGACCTAAACGAACTCGATGACAGCACGCTCAAAGAAGACACCCACAACGTGGTCCCCGTCGAGTTGAGCCTGCCACCGGAGCTTCAAAACAAACCCCACATCACACTCACCCACGAGAGCGTCGTCGTCTCCTTCCTGGTGGATTCACTCACCAAGGAATACGGCCTGTCTAGCGTGCAGGTTCGCCTGATGATTTCCGACGTTATAACCAGAGATTATGACATCCTGATCAACCCCGAAGCACAAAGGATCATGCCTGTAACGGTGAAAGGCTCGGAGGAAGCTATCAGGCGTATCAAAGAGGAGCCGGGCTTGGTCAAGGCATCGATCACCATAAAGCTCAGCGACCTCCAAGAAGACCCACCCCATTCTGCCCCGCTGGATATCTATGTGCCCAAGGGGGTCACGGTCGTTTCGCCTGATCCGCTCCCAACGATCACCTACACCTACACCTACAAAGTCACCGAGATCGACTCCCAGCCCTGACGCGGGCCCGGGCACTCGCCGAACCGCCGTCACACCACTTCAACGCCCGCTATCGCCCTATCCCCGCAGACCCGCCGGGTACGGTTGCTATAATGCTGTGGCTATGACCACTTCCACCCACACCGCCGAAACGTCCGACATCGCCGCCCTCTGCCAGACCCTCGCCGACCTGGCCCAGACCGCCAGCCAGAGCCTCTGCACAGTGCCAGGGCATATGCGTGACCAGGCCCTGCGTAAGATCGCTGACCAACTGCTGGCCTCGGCCGACTCACTTAAAGAGGCCAACGCACTAGACCTTCAGGCCGGCAAAGATAATGGCTTAAGCGGCGCGATGCTCGACCGGCTCAAGCTCGATGACAAGCGCATCGCCTCCATGGCCGACTCCGTCCGGCAGGTCGCCGACCAGACCGACCCCGTCGGACAAATCCTCGAAGGCCGAGTCCTACCCAACGGCATCCAACTGCAAAAAGTCCGCGTCCCCATCGGCGTCGTCCTGATTATTTTCGAGTCTCGCCCCAACGTCACCTCTGACGCCGCGGCGCTGTGTCTTAAGAGCGGCAACGCGGTGATCCTCCGGGGCGGCAAGGAAGCGGTCCACTCCAACCAGGCCATCGCAGCCTGTGTCCAGGCCAGCCTTAAAGATGCCGGGATCGATGAGTATGCTGTACAACTGGTCCCCACCACCGACCGCGCCGCTGTCGGTGAACTGCTACGCAAGCAAGGCCAGATCGACGTCTGCATCCCCCGCGGTGGCGAGTCCCTCATCCGCGCCGTCGTCGAACAATCGCACATCCCCGTCATCAAGCACTACACCGGGAACTGCCACGTCTACGTCGATGCACAATGCGACGAACCCATGGCAGTCGATATCTGTGTCAATGCCAAAACCCAGCGCACCGGCGTCTGCAACGCGGCCGAGACGATCCTGGTCCACAAGGACGCCGTCGGCAGTGGTCTGCTCAAGAAAATCGGTCAGGCCCTGATCGAAAAAGGCACCGAACTCCGCGGCTGCGAACGCACCTGTAAAGAACTCCCCGACGCCAGGCCCGCCACCGAAGACGACTGGCACGAGGAGTACCTGGATATGATCGTCGCTGTCAGCGTCGTCGATTCACTGGACCAGGCGGTCAAGCACATCAACGCCTACGGCTCAAAGCACACCGACGCCATCGTCACCAGCCAACTCGATGCCGCCGACGCCTTCGTCAAGCGCGTCGATACCGCCAACGCCTTCGTCAACTGCTCCACCCGCTTCTCCGACGGCGGGATCTACGGCCTGGGCGCAGAGATCGGCATCAGCACCGACAAACTCCACGCACGCGGCCCCATGGGCGCACAAGACCTCACCACCTACAAATGGATCGCCCAAGGCACCGGCCAGATCAGGCAATAGCTCCAACACTACCTAAACCCGGTCATGGCACATTCGCTTTGGCCGGGGTCAACTCACCCAACCACATCCACATTCCGGAACCCTGCTCATGGACACCCTCGAACGCTTCGCCCACGAAACCTACACCGTCCGCAAGAAGATCTTCAACTTCCTCTCCACCGGGTTCCACATCTACGGCCCCGATGGCAACCTGGCGATGTACTCGAAGATGAAGGGCTTCAAACTCAAGGAAGACATCCGCCTCTACACCGACGAGAGCCTGGCGACCGAAGTCCTCACCATCCAGGCCGACCGCGTCATCGACTTCTCCGCCGCCTACACCGTCAAAGACGCGGTGACCGGCGAGACCCTCGGCTCACTGAAACGCGCCGGGTTCAAGTCCATGCTCCGCGATGAATGGACACTCTTCACTTCCGACGGCAACGAGCTGGGCAAGATCCTCGAGGACTCCACACTCAAGGCCATCGCACGACGCTTCATCGACGTCCTCGCAATGCTCATGCCACAGAAATACCACGTCGAGGTCAACGGCCAGACCATCTGCACCATGCAGCAGACCTTCAACCCCTTCGTCATGCGCCTGGTCGTGGACTTCACCCCCGACACCAACAACCAACTGGACCCGCGCCTGGGCTTGGCCGCCACCGTCCTGTTATGCGCCATCGAGGGCAAGCAACGCTAATGACCCTGTGACACGGCACACCAAGCCGCGCCGCCGACCTCACCCGCAAAGCCCGGTCATGGCCCCCAAGGCCTTGGCCGGGGTTCCTCAAACTAACTCACCTATCCAACTTTAGCCCCCAGCCATTACACCTCACTCATGCCCAGTAACCAACTCATCTGCTTCGACCTCGGCGGCGTCCTGATCCGCCTCTGTGACGGCTGGCAACACGCCTGCCAACGTGCCGGCACTACCCCTTCCAAACCCATCACCGACGACGATAAAAAACAACTGGTTGCGCTTGTCCACCGCGAAGAGGTCGGCGGACTCGATGACGGTGAGTTCTTCTCCCTCGCTTCCCCACTTCTGGGTTTATCAACCGGTGATGCCAAGCTCATGAGCGACGCCTGGCTGTGTGGCCCTTTCCCCGGCATTGATACGCTCATCGACACCCTCAACGCCACCGGCCACACCACCGCCTGCCTCTCCAACACCAACGCCAACCATTGGCGGGCCATGACCGACCCCGCCCACCCAAACGCCCTGCCGCTGGACAAGTTAAAACACCGCTTCGCCAGCCACCTCATCAAAGACCGCAAGCCCAACCCCTCGATCTACCAACACGTCCAGCATGCCACCAACACACCCGCAAACGGGATACTCTTCTTCGACGATTCGGCAGAAAATATCCACGCCGCCGCGGCTCAGGGCTGGCAGACCTGCCACGTCACCGACCCCGATGACCCGGCCGCCCAGATGACTTCCCACCTCAAGCGGCATAACCTCCTGTGATGCGCCCACGCCAACCGTCCGCCAACAAAGACAAGCCCAACCTCATCGATGGCCGTCTCCTCCTCGCCGGCTCCGCCCTGGGCTGCGTCATCCTCTTCTTCATCGTCTGGGGAACCATCCGCTCCGTCGAACAACACGTCCACGACAGCCGACCCGTGCTGACATGGGCCAACCGCGCAACCTGGCACGCACCCGCCGTCATCAAAACCACCCTCGTCAAACCCAACGCCGCTAACGTCCAATACACCTACAACAAACCCCGCTACCGTGACCCCGGCTTCGTAATATCGCCCGAAGAAGAACAAGCCGTCCTCACACTCGCCAAGCTCGCCGCCTCACCGGGATTCACCAACGACACAACCCGGCGGGCCGTGCTTCAGCACGCCCGTTCCCAACAAAACTTCTACGCCCACTACCTCCTCGCCGCCTGGCACCAACTAAACAACGACCCACACGCCGCAGACGCTGAATACCAACACGCCATCACCAACGCCCCCAAAATCATCGTCATCCGCTACACCGACGCGCAAGGCAACCCCATCCCCAACCTCAAACTCGACCGCATCGAGATCGGCTGCGACCGCGTTACAAACGAAGGCACCACCCTCGACCAACGCCTCGTCCTGATCTATCCGCATCAAGAAACCGACGCCACCGGCCGAGTCTACCTCCCCGTCTACAACACCACCTACCGTCCCGTATCCCTTCCACAGCCCGACGGCTACCACATCACCTACGCCCCCGCCGAGGGCTGGTTCAAGCTGCCGACAAGGCTAGGAACTATTTCCGCAGACATCAGCAATAGCGTAGAATAATCATTCGCCATTGATATGCCCTTATGGGCAAAAAACGCCTCTTTCACTCCGCAAGATTCTAGGAAACATAGCTGATGGGCCTCAAGTCTTGGCTGCTACGCATGATTGGCGCAGACGATGCCAGCGTTCGGCACGCCTGCAACGAACTCTATAAGAAGGCGCGTCAGACACGTCCGGATCGT
This sequence comes from Phycisphaeraceae bacterium, assembly GCA_029260615.1. GTDB lineage: Bacteria > Planctomycetota > Phycisphaerae > Phycisphaerales > Phycisphaeraceae > JAJRRS01. The sequence continues at coordinate 25,376 of JAJDCX010000105.1, forward strand.
GATGATCGCGACTGCCTAAAGATAGTCCTCATGACGAAGCCCCCATTTGACTATCTACCCGGTGATACCATCGAAGACTTTCTCGATGAAGCAGGCGACATCGAAGGGCTATCCGATGTCGTCTGCCGCGAGGGCCGCGAGCGATACCTGTGGGAAGCTCGCGCAAAGTTGCGTACCAACCGCAGTATTGTCAGCGGCAGAGAGGAGTTCTTCTCCTGGTTTTGGCATGGCGATTGAACTTATGCGTGCTGTCAGCTTATAGGAATCTGAACCATGACCCACCACACGCGAGTCGATGAGTTAGAAAAAAATTTGCGTGACACGGTGAATATTAAAAAGATTCAATATCGATTAACAAGGGATACACGCCTCTGGCACCAACTCTGCTCATCAATGGATGCCATTGGAGACACTAATATCGCTATCAGCGCATATCTTAATTTTCATCCGGTGCAAGATATTGGCTGCCGCTACCTAATCGCATACGGCCTACTTCAAGTCCTGTTCGTTCAGCAAGATGCCGTACAACATGCAGCCGAAGCAATCGGTATCAGTTACGAGTTTCCAAAAGACCTAAAGTATATCCGTAAAATACGAAATGAAGCAATCGGCCATCCAACGAAGAAAGGGTGGAATGAGAATACAAATTCTTTCGGAATCAGCCGGATATCTCTTTGTCACGAAGGCTTTACTTTGTACTCGTTCGACCAAGATCATGCCGACAATTTCAAACCAATCCGGTTTCAGGATTTGATTTCCGAACAGACAACTGCGGTCTCCCAAGCTATCGAACAGATGATCCTTCATTTACGATCAGAATGATCCTAGCTTCTTGAGTTTTAATCCGACCATGGTGGTAAGCCCATCGATGATTCCCTATCATCCGGTTCCTCCCCTATTTTTCGACATCACGGAGCCCCCATGACCGCCCCGCCCGCAGCCGAGCCGCAAGCTATGGACCCAGTTGATCGGACCGAGACAGCCGTATATCGCGTTGAGGTCTGGCCTAAGCCCGGCGAGCCGGACCCGCGTGGGCAATCCCTGTTAGTGCAGGCGAAACAAGCTCTGGGGAACGTCACCGCCGTCCACACCGCTCGGGTCTACCTGATCCAGGCACCCTTAAGCGATGGGCAAGCCCAGGCGGTCGCCGGGGAACTGCTGACCGATCCCGTCAACCAGGTGACCACCCAAGGGGCCAAGCCGGTCGATGATTGCCACGGCATGCTGGAAGTCCACTACCAGCCCGGCGTGATGGACCCCGTCGCCCAGTCCGCCAAATCCGCGATCTGCGAGATGCACCCACAGATGTCCCCGGACAGCGTCCAGGTCCGCACCGGCTTCCGCTACGACTTTGACTATGCCGGGGGAGACGGGGGTTCCAATGACAACACGGAAGTTGATCTGCCAAGCGAAGACGCCCTGCGCCAATTCGCCGAGGGCACGCTCGCCAACCCCGTCATCCAGGACATCCACACAAAGCCGTTCGAGCCTGATGAATTCCCCCAAGGCCACGCCTACGAGCTGCGCGTCACCCACATCCCGATCCGTGAACTCGACGACGAGGCACTGGCAACACTCTCGCGTGACGGGCACCTGTTCCTGAGTCTCACCGAGATGCACGCCGTCCGCGACCACTTCCAGGAAATCGGCCGCGACCCGACCGACATCGAACTGGAAACCTTCGCCCAGACCTGGAGCGAGCACTGCGTCCATAAAACACTGAAGTCCACGATCCATTACACCCCCGGTTCCCCCGCCCCCGGAAGCCCCGACCCACAATCCGACATCAACTGGACGAACCGTCCCGGGCACACCGTCCACGAAGACGGCTCGATTACGATTGATAATCTGCTGAAGCGCACCGTCGCCGCCGCTACTTTCGAGTTGATGGAAACCCAGCCCCACAAGGACTGGTGCATCAGCGTCTTCAAAGACAACTCCGGCATCGTCAAATTCGATGACCAGGACGGCATCTGCATCAAGGTTGAAACCCACAACCACCCCTCCGCCATCGAGCCCTACGGCGGCGCCGCGACCGGCATCGGCGGCTGCATCCGCGATATCATCGGGACGGGTATGGGCGCACGTCCCATCGCCAACACCGACACCTTCTGCGTCGCACCCCCGGAACTTACAGACATCCCCGCAGGCGTCATCCCACCTAAGCGCACGCTCCAACAGGTCGTGGCAGGCGTCCGGGACTACGGCAACCGCATGGGCATCCCCACCCTCAACGGGGCCGTCTACTTCGATCACGACTACGTCGCCAACCCCCTGGTCTTCGTTGGCTGCATCGGAATAATCCCGCTTGATGGATGCTTCGGCAAAGCCGTGCCCGGCGACCGCATCGTCGCGCTGGGCGGCGCGACCGGCCGTGACGGCATCCACGGCGCAACCTTCAGCAGCGCCGAGCTGACCGACACGCATGCCGACGAGTTTTCCCATGCCGTGCAGATCGGCAACGCCATCACCGAGAAACAAACACTCGACGTCATCCTCCAGGCACGCGACCAGCACGACGGCCCGCTGTACTCCGGCCTCACCGACTGCGGCGCTGGTGGCTTCTCCAGCGCGATCGGCGAGCTGGGCGAAAATACCGGCGCCTACGTCACACTCGAAAACGCACCCCTGAAATACCAAGGCCTAAGCTACACCGAGATATGGATCAGCGAGGCACAGGAGCGCATGATCCTCTCGGTCCCGCCTGACAAGCTCGAACGTCTCAAGGTCCTCTGCGAATCAGAAGGCGTCGAGCTCAGTGACATGGGGCACTTCGGCGAACTCGCACACGACAGCGACCAACCCCAACTCGTCCTGACCTACCAGGGCACCGAGGTCGGCCACCTCCCCATGCCGCTGCTCCACGAAGGCATCCCCACCCCCACACGCGAAGCCATCTGGCCCCCCCCGCAAGTGTCTTCACCCCAACCCCCAACCCCCAATCCCCAACCCCTCGACGCGACACTCGTCGCGTTGCTGTCCCATCCCAACATCGCCAGCAAGCACTGGATCGTCCGCCAATACGACCACGAAGTGCAGGCAGGCTCGGTTATCAAACCACTGGTCGGCCCAGAACAGGACGGCCCGTCCGACGCTGCTGTCATCCGCCCCAAGCTCGACAGCCAACGCGGCATCTGCATGTCCGTTGGCGGCGCACCCTACCTATCCGAAAAAGCCACCGAACGCGGCCTCGCAACCGACGGCGACTCGTACTACGCCACACTCGCCGCCATCGACGAAGCCGTACGCAACGCCGTCTGTGTCGGCGCCGACCCCTCACGCATCGCCATCCTCGACAACTTCTGCTGGCCTAACTGCGACGACCCGCACATGCTCGGCACTCTCGTCCGCGCATCGGAAGCCTGCTACGACGGCGCGATGGCCTACAAAACACCCTTCGTCTCCGGCAAAGACTCCCTGAGCAACCAGTTCACCACCAAAGACGGCCAACTCATCACGATCCCACAGACCTTATTGATCTCCGCCGTCGGCATCGTCAACGACACCCGCAAAGCACGGACCATGGACGCCAAGGCATCCGGCAACCTGCTCTTAATCGTCGGCGACACAACTGGCAACCTAGGCGGATCACATTACGCACAAATCGGTGGCGACATAACCGACCGACGCATCCCGCGCCTGGACCTCACCGCCGGCCCAGCCAACGCAAACGCCGTCGCATCACTGATCGACCAAGGCCTCATACGTTCTGCCCACGACTGCTCCGAAGGCGGCCTGCTCATCGCCGCCGCCGAGATGGCATTCGCCGGCCGCATCGGCCTGGATATGGACCTCGCCGCCCTCCCCACCGCGACAGCACTCGACACCCCGGCCGCCTGCTTCGCCGAAACCCCCAGCCGATACCTCTTAGAAATCCAACCCGACAAGCTCGATGCCGTCATCAAGTCACTGCGCAAAACCAACACCCCCTTCGGCCAGGTCGGCACCTTCACCGATCACGATCAACTGACCCTGCGCACCCCCCAGGATGGCCGCATACTCGACACCAAACTCGATGACCTACGCAACGCCTGGCTCGGGACGTTGGATTGGTAAGCAAAACCCGCCTACTCGGCTAGGTCCAGGCTGGTCCACCGGTAGTACCGCTGTCGCTCCGAGTAACCCAGGCGGGATGAAATAATCAGGATGACGGGGGTCGCCACTGCAACACCCGCGAACACCCAAAGATCAGGGCTCACGACAAAAGACCCATCAAGCGCTTCCCAACGGACCCAGAAACACACGGCCAGCACACTCAAGAGATAAAGCAGACATATCCAAATCGCCAGCCTGTACCGTTTAACGGGCCCCCACAGCGCCCTGTGTACCGCCTCCATCGACGGAGTACCCAGGAAGCAGAACACCAGCGAAATCAGATAAAACGGAAGAAGTATGGACCCGTTGGCGTTAAGACGAGCGAACCCATCGGGTTTAAGACCAAGCACAGGCACCAGAGTATAAGCAGCCCCTACGATGACCAGGGGAAAGAGCAAGCCATAGAAAGCGGTAGACCTAGCCGCACACCGCCAGACAGACTCGCCGGGCTTACGCATCACCCATCGCTTGACGCGCGTCGGTGCCTTCTCACCACTGAAAAGCACCCGCTCTACCCAGGACACCCCCGCCTGAAGTTCCTTAGTCAGTTCCGCCGATTCACCCAAACGATCGAACACCGCCATCACAGCATCGTCATCACTGCTGTGTACCTGTCGCTCCTCGAAATACGCGGAAGTAGAATGGGCAAGCAATTCTTCGCGCATGCGGTCTTTACGCCGCTCTGCCGCACGCACCGGACGGACGATCCGCTCCACATGAATACGAAATCGTTGATCCAACTCAGGGGAAAGTTCGTTGTTCATGTCGGAGCCTCCACGATGCCGCCGATGACCTGAATGAATTGACGCCACTGTTCCTGCCGACGCTTGAGGTCTCGTCGGCCGTTGCGAGCCAGTTTGTAAATACGTCGCCGAGGGCCTCGGCGTTCGGTAGCACCCGTCTCCCACTTGCCAACGATCATCCCGGCCGCCTCCAACCGATACAGCACCGGGTACAGCGTGCCTTCCTTGAGTTCCAAGGCCCCCCTGCCCGCGGCGCCTAACCGCTGCATGATCTCGAACCCGTGGGCTTCGCCTCGGGCTAGCGTCGCCAGCACCATCGCATCAAGGTGCCCCCTTAACGCATTGCCGGATATCTTTTTCATACATATTATTTAGCATGACTAAGTAGTGGTGTCAAGCGCCCACGGCTATTATTTCGAGAAAATGATGGCCGCGAAGTGCCTGGATCGGGACACTGGACTGGTGAATCACGCCCCAAACACGGATCGCACGGAGTCACAGAGACACAGAGAAGAAAAAACGGGGAGGTATCCGCAGATTACACCGATTGCGCAGATCAAGATAAAAACCTCAACACACAAAATCCACTTTCTTAATCTGTGTCATCTGCGAAACCGAAGGTCCACGAAGTGAAATCTGCGAATAATACTTTCCCCCTCCGGGTCTCTGCGACTCCGTGCGATCCACGCATATGCTTCTTTATCAATCCCCTATAATCCCCCCATGCCCAAGGCCGATCCCCCCAACACCCTGTACCTCATCGACGGCCACGCCCAGATGTTCCGGGCATTCTTCGCGATCCGCGGTGGGATGACCAGCCCCGTCACCGGCGAACCCACCAACGCACTGTTCGCCTTCACCGGGATGCTCATCAAGCTCTTCAAGGAATGTAACCCCCCCTACGCCGCGATGGTGATTGACCCCAAAGGCAAGACCTTCCGCGACGATTTTTATCCCGAATACAAGGCCAACCGTGACGAGGCGCCCGACGACTTCGTCACGCAGATCCCACGTATGTTCGATCTGGCGGAGTTGTTCGGCCTACCAATCATAGTCGCCCCGGGCTATGAGGCCGACGACGTCATGGCCACCCTTGCAGACAAACTCTCCGCAGGTGGGTTCGACGATGAATCGCCCGGCCTACACCTGCGGCTGGTCGCCAAAGACAAAGACCTCGAACAAGTCCTGGGCGACCGGGTCACGCTCTACGACGTCCAGACCGATCAGACACTCGACGCTGCGGGCGTCTTTGAGAAACGCGGCATCACTCCCCAACAAGTCATCGACTACCAGACCCTGATCGGAGACCCCACCGACAACATCCCAGGCGTCAAGGGCATCGGCCCCAAAACCGCTTCCAAGCTGCTCGCTCAATTCGATACGGCCACCAACCTGCTGGCCAACCTCGATCAACTCAAGGGCAAGCAGAAAGAAAACCTCGAAGCCGCACGAGACAACGGCGTCATCGAACTCACACGCCGACTCGTCACCCTCCGCCGAGACACACCCGTCGAGTTTTCTCTAGCAGACACCCAAACCCACGGCACCGAAAAGATCAAGGGCCCCGCCCTGCTCGCCTTGTTCAAAGAGCTGGGCTTCACCCGCCACGTCACCGACCTGCAGAAACTCCTGGGTATCAAGGCTGAAAGCGATGCCCCCAAGAAAACCACACGCAAGAAGCCCGCCGCCCCACCGGTTGGTGGATTGTTCGGCCATATCGCGCAGAATGAGCCGATCGAGCAAGAAGAGCAACTCGCCACCATCTCCGCCCACGGCGACTACCGTGCGATCACCACCAAGGATCAACTCGCCGAATTGGTTGACACACTCACAAAGCAAACACTGATCGCGGTCGATACCGAAACCATCGGGCTGGGACACCACGTCCCGCTCTGTGGCATCTGCCTTTCGTGGGAATCGGGTAGCGGCGTGTATGTCCCGGTGCGCTCGCCCAACCCCGACGACCACCTCGATGAAAAGGCTGTGCTAAAAGCACTCGGCCCGATCCTCGCGGATGATAAAATTGGCAAGTGCGGGCACAACCTCAAGTACGACCTGCTGGTGCTTCGCCACGCGGGTGTCGGACTCAACGGCATCGTGTTCGATTCGATGATCGCCGGCCACCTTCTGGGCTCGCCCGGGTTGAGCATGGACCACATGGCCCTATCGATGCTCGGCTACGAAACCATCCCGATCAGCCAACTGATCGGTGAGCGCGGCCGGGGCAAGACGCAGAAAACCATGGACCAGGTGCCTCTGGAATTGGCGGCCCCCTACTCTGCGGAGGATGCCGACATCAGCCTTCGTTTGTGTGAGTTGATGCGCCCCAAGATCGACGAGGCCGGGATGGCGTCGCTGTTGGATGATGTCGAGACGCCGTTGATCGGGGTGCTTGCCAGCATGGAAGACCACGGGATCAAGGCCGACGCTTCTATCCTCGACGAGCAGAAAGGCCAACTCGCCGGCCGGATCGAAGAACTACGAGAACTGATCCACGAAGCGGCGGGCGGTGCGTTCAATGTTGATTCCCCCAAGCAGCTCGCCGAGGTGTTGTTCACCAACCTTGGCCTGCCCGTGGTCAAGCGGAAAAAGACCGGGCCATCAACCGATGTCGAGGTGCTTGAAAAACTCGCAGAGATGGAGGGCATCGACGAGACGGCACAAAAAGTCCCGGTATTGATGCTTGAATACCGCCAGCTATCCAAGCTCGTCGGGACGTACCTGGGCAACCTCAAGGACAGCATCAGCCCCCGTGACGGCCGGGTCCACGCACGCTTCAACCAGACCGGCGCAGCGACCGGCCGACTATCCTCTAGCGACCCCAACCTCCAGAACATCCCCATCCGCACCGAGATCGGCCGGCAGATACGCAAGGCCTTCATCGCCGAACCCGGGCATGTACTCATCAGCGCCGACTACTCCCAGATTGAGCTACGGATACTCGCACACCTCAGTGAAGACCCCCGCCTGACCGAGGCGTTTGAAAACGACAGCGACATCCACGCCGCCGTCGCTTCGGAAGTCTTCAACACGCCGTTGGACCAGGTCACACCCGAGCAGCGCGGCCACGCCAAGGTCATCAACTTCGGCATCGTCTACGGCGTCACCGCCTACGGCCTGGCCCGACGCATCGACGGGCTAGACAACGACTCGGCGAAAAAACTCATCAAAGACTACAAGAGTCGCTTCGAGGGCATCGACCATTTCCTCGCCAAGTGCATCGAGCAGGCGCAGACCCAAGGCTACGTCACCACGATCCTAGGCCGACAACGCGCGGTCACCGAAGTCAGTTCGTCCAACGGCCAGACCCGCCAACTCGGCGAACGCCTCGCCATCAACAGCGTCGTCCAGGGCTCAGCCGCCGACCTGATAAAACTGGCGATGGTTAATCTGCACCGAAGGATCGCCAAAGAATCCCTAGCGATGAAGATGCTGTTGCAGATCCACGATGAACTGGTCTTCGAAGCCCCAGCAGAAAAGGCGGACGAGGTCACCGAGATCATCCGTCACGAGATGGAACACGCGATGGATCTGTCTGTCCCACTGAAGGTGGACGTCGGGATCGGATCCGACTGGTTTGCCGCCAAGTAATCAAGCTGATTTACTGGGATCGGGTATCTGCCGCAGACGCCAGGCGATTGAACAGACGTAGATCGATAAAGCCGCTGCCATGAAAAACTCCTGCAGTTCGCTCTGCCTTGCCCAGTATGGCTCGTGCTCGAAGTCCATCAGCTTCACATAGACGCGTATAGGTCGGTACGTCACAAATACCAATACCGCACAGACCGCTGTCGCCGTAGTGGGCCAGAACCAGTATCCCCGATCAGAAATACCCAGCGGCGATTGACGCTTCAGCAGAATCAACGGGATCACCAACGCCCCAACGTAGCACCACAGCTCCACGATGTTCTTGCTGGTTCGACCTAGCAGCTTACCTAGAGGCGTATCCAGGTTATGGATGTTCGTTTCGCCTTGCTCGTTCAAGCCCAAGACCGTCTCGGTCGTGTGTTGCCTGTGCTTCCAGCCCATCGACACCCGGAAGTGGTCGCCCCAGGACAGCTCTTCTCCCCCGTAGTAAATCAACCCCAGCGTGCAGATCAACGCCCAGACGCCCAGACGCCGGTCGGGGAACCGCTTGAAATTAAACGCGGCATAGAATCCGGCAATAACCCCCGGGACCATCAGCAGCACCCCCGTGTACTCCATCGGCCCTTCTTTGAACGTCAGCAATTCGTACCAAGTCAGCGTCCATCCACCATTCTGGATAAAAAACCCGCTACGCATCGCGTCGGCACCGAGCACCAGCTCCAAAGCCAGCAGCAGCAGAACGATGAGCCCCAATGCCGGGATCAGATACCAGGTAAGCCACTTAGGCAGGTCGTGTATCGGGCTAGCTGCGCCAACCGCCACGTCCTGATCGACGGAGGGAAGTGTATCTTGCTCTATGGGTTGATCTGTCATGCTGTTGATGTCTCCGTGTTATTCACAACACGTCTTACAAACGATGTGAAATCCCGCAACCTACCCGTCCACTTGCGCGATGATGTCTTGCGTGACATCCCAGAAATTTTCTTCCCGAAACGCGGTCGCAGCTCCGGGGAGCGAGCCGAAGCGCTGGGTGTGATGGTTCCAGTGGTCCTGTGCGGAGAATAGTTTCTGCTTGACCGCCCCAGCCAACGCCGAGTCACCGGTCTTCTTGAACCGACGGTACGCCACCAGCCCCCCGATAAGGTCCCTCAACGCCTCGAAAAAGGATTCCGTGTAGAGAAGCGTGTTGACCAACGGCTCCAGTTCACGGTGACACCGGTCGTTGACCACCTGCTGCAAGGCCGCGCGGTGTCGGCCAACCGTTTCTGCCGCCGCTTCCTTCTCATTGACCAATCCGTCCAACTCCGACTCGCTTAGGTGCTGGATAATACGCCAGGCACTGCGGGTATCCAGCAAGTCGTCCTGGACCCAGTCCGCGTTAGGGTGCCAGGGGTTTTCACGCCCACGGGCAAAGGGCCCCAGGTAGAACGCCTGCATGACAAACTCTGACGAGTCCTCCAGGAGCCTCACGACATGCGCCGCCGTGTTGTCGTCTAAACCCAGGCGACCACGGACCCATTGCTCCGCCAAGCCGCGCAGATCAACACACGGATCATCTGCCAACAATGGAACAGCAAACACATTCGCATCGATCCACTGCTCGTTCTTAACGAACGGCCCGCCCCAGCCCCCGCCACGCACCCACGCCCAGAGCCCCGCGAGGTTTACCCGGCCGCAAGCCTCCGCCAGGCCGTGCACCTCACCCTCCTGATCCGCAACCTCCGGACACCCGTCACGCCACAACGGCACCTGCCAGTTGGGGATGCCGCCCTTGCCCTCAAATTCTCGCTGGCACTGCAACTCGTACAGGATCGGTCGATCACCACACGCCAGGCTCGACGGGTTCCACCGCTGGTACCGCCAGAAGTCGGTCTGCGTGAACTTAAACGAAAGTATCAGCCGGTCGTCTTTGGGATCACCCGGCAGGCTCTCTGCGATGCGTTTGGCTAGCTCCGGCACGTCGTGCATCCCACCGGGGCGGACATTCCACGCACGCACGATCAACCGCTTACCCATCTGTTCAACAACCAGCCGATGGGCACGCTTGATAAACGCCGAGGCACGCTCCGCACGACCGAATCGGCTGCAGCGCGGGCAGTGCGGGCTGTACAGATCATTGCCGATTAAATGTGGCAGGCGTTGCGCATCGGTGTCACCAAAACGCAGCACAACCCCTTGAACCCTAGGCCAACGGTTGAGTAAGGATTCCAGCCCCGACGCAGACAACTCCAGCGCCTGCTCGCTTGCCGGGCACAGCGTCTGGGGCCGACCCTTGCAACACAACCCGTTCACGTTCCGCTGCACCGCATGAACCCCCAGCACCAATACGTCATACGAAAGATACACCGCAAGCCCCGCATCACTGGCGGCATCAATCGTCTGCCCGATATGATCCACTCGCGCATTGACCCACCGCCGCATCTCATCGGAACCGATCGCGTCGGTGTTCTGGATACCCGACAACGCCGTGCTCTCGTAGATGACCAGCCCGTTGTAACCCAACGCCTTGAGCTCGGCGGGGGCCTGATACCGGCTATGCACCGCCGGCTCGCCCGGGTTCTCTAAAATTGTCGCCAGCTTCAACATGACCGCGGATGATAACGGATGTTTGCCCGAGCCGTCGGGCACAGCGTCACCCATACCCCAACTCCGCCAGGTCGTCCTCATCCAGCCCGAAGTGGTGCCCGATCTCGTGGAGCAGAGTGATCTTCACCTGCCTGCGAAGCTCCACCAGCCCCCGCCCTCGCCGCACGCCCGGCCCACCATCACCACCCCCGCCACGACCACCTTGAAACCCCGCCAGCCTCATGATCGGACCACGGAACAGCATCATCCGATCCGGTAGATCCGCAGAGGCCTGCACACTCCGATCCGTCAACGCCGTCCCCCAGTGCAGCCCGCACAAGTCCCCACCGCCCTGATCCCCAAACAAATCCGCCAACAACGCCTCCCCGGGCTCATCCTCCACAATCAAAGGCACCTCCTCCAACAACTCATGCAACCGCCCCGGCAACCCACCGATCACACGGTCCAACTCCTCATCAAATAGTTGCCGATCGCGGGTTGAAATCATGGGGAAAGGGTAGCCGCTCTGAAGGGAGAAGAGTTTGCCGCGAATAAACGCGCATGAACGCGAATCAGAGGCCTAGAACCAGACGCTTGAACTCGACCTTGGGCTTCTGGAAATTGAATAGCAAGGCAAGATGAAGCCCGATAGCCCGCAGGTAATTCAGGCACTGAGCGGTGTGCTCCGGCGCAAATTCGCTACAGCACTTCAACTCGACGATGAGTTGGTCCTCAACGAGGATGTCCGGGTAGTAACTCCCAACCGCCGCCCCCTTATAACTTACTTCGACCTGTCGCTGCGGCTCCGCCCGAAGACCAAGCAGCCGCAATTCAGCAACCAACGAGTTCTCATAAACCTTCTCCGCAAACCCTGCCCCAAGCACATTACTCACCTCAAACGACGCCCCGATGACACGCTTAGCCACATCTTCCAAATATTCGCGTTCATCTGCGTTCATTTGCGGCTAAATCCTCTTGGCTTTCACCACCGATCCCCCCCCAGCATACCACCACACCAAACAGCTACAATCTCCGCCATGGACGATCGCCCGCACCTCTTCGACCTGACCCCCCAGACCCTCGGCGAACTGATCGCCGACTGGGGCATGCCCGCCTTCCGCGCTAAACAAGTCCTCGAATGGGTCTACCAACAGGGCGTCACCGACCCCCAACTCATGACCAACCTGGGCAAGGCAGACCGCCAAACGCTTGCACAAAACCTATGTCTCGTCAGGGGCCGGGTCCTGGGCCACCAGCTCGCAACCGATGGCACACAGAAGATGCTCATCGACTGGAGCCTCCCCCCGGATCCCCCGGTTTCGCCTGTCTCCCCGGAATCTCCGCAAAACCAACCCGATACCCACTCGCTAAATGTCCTAGGCGACAGCGCATCGCAGACCGAATGCGTCATGATCCCCGCCGACGAATCCAAACCCCGACGCACCGCCTGCATCTCCAGCCAGATCGGTTGCGCCGTCGGGTGTAAGTTCTGCGCCTCGGGCCTGGGTGGGCTCGATGGCAACCTCACCGCCGGGCAGATCATCCAACAGGCCTGGCAGCTAGGCCAACTCAAAGGCGTCGATCGCATAAGCCACATCGTCTTCATGGGGATGGGAGAACCACTGGCCAACTTCAATGAAGTCACCCGCGCGATCCAGACGCTGACCGCGCCCTGGGGCCTGGGCATCTCCGCCCGACGCATCACCGTCAGCACCGTCGGGCTCCCTTCACAGATCCGCAAGCTCGCCGAGATCGACATCCCCATCACCCTCGCGGTCAGCCTCCACGCACCCAACGACGAGCTACGCCGCCAGCTCATCCCCTGGGCCAAGTCCGTCACCATCGACCAACTCATCGACGCCGGCCGGGACTACTTCAAAAAGACCGGCCGAGAGGTCACACTCGAGTACATCCTCTTAGGCGGTGTCAACGACCAACCCGAGCACGCCCACGAACTCGCCCACATCGCCAAACGCCTGCGCAGCAACATCAACCTGATCCGCTACAACGAGGTCGCCGCCCTCCCCTTCAACCGCCCCGCCGACCCCAGCGTCCGCCAATTCCAACACGTCCTACAGACAGCCGGGGTCAACTGCCACATCCGCGCCAGCCGTGGCCGAGACATCGCCGCCGCATGTGGCCAGCTACGCCACGAGCACCGTTCTGTATAGCTTTGATAGATACGGCAACCCCGCATCCAACGCGATAAACCTCAAATAGCACGTGTCTTTTCAGACATGAGGTTATTGGACTTGGTTCTCATAACATATTTTGCCATGTTTCGGCATCATATATTACTGCATGAACCGTTCAGCCGTTCCAACCGATATTGATCTGATGTGACCGTGTCTCACTTTTATTGTGTAAATATGAATATAGAGAAATCAAACCGCTTTTTGACGATCCGGGCAGGTGCATGAAGTTGCAAGTGAAATGCTAATGCTCAAACGCAAAAATAATCTTGAGGGCAATAAGCGGCGCCGACCGCACGGGGCCCTGATCTATTTTGTACTGGCGACACTCAGTCTATCAGCCGTCGCGGTGAGCCTGGGCCTGAATCTCTATCAGTCGAATCTATATCAGGAATCGGTGGAGATGAACACCGTCTGGACTTCCCGTCTGGACCAAATAGCTAAGTTTTTGTCTATCTCCTCTGTGGCGAACGTCGCGGGCAACGATGTTTTCGACAATCACCTTGTGGATCAACAGGACGCGATATTCAATGCCGAAGCAGACCGCTTCCGTCAGGCGATCCATGATTTCGAGAAAGAGCTGACAGCCAACCCTTGCTGTAATCCACCGGATATTAATCAGTTTGACGAGCCGATGGCACAGACACGCAGTGCCTGGCTGGCGATGGAATCACAGGCGCAATCCATCTTTGACCTGTTACGCAAGGGCGACACCACCACGGCGAGCCAACATATGGCAGCCTTTGATCGCAGCTATGCCGATCTCCATTATGCGATGGCGTCGATCCGTGGTCAGATCTCAGGCATCATCGACGACCACCTCGCCGAGCAGAACGGGGCCGTCGGGCTGATCCATAAGCTGGAAATCGGGATCGTCTCACTCATCACGCTGGTAGCCGTTGCCATCGCGTTCTATGGACGCAGGCTCTCCATCGTGATGAGACGATTGGATGATGAACGTGAACGCGCGCTGGTTGATCTGAACAATCAGAAATACTCCGTAGATCAGCACTCCATCGTCAGTATTGCAAACATCCATGGAGATATAACCTACGCCAACGACAAGTTCTGTGAACTAAGTGGGTACTCGCTCGAGGAACTGGTCGGCCAGAACCACCGACTAGTCAAGAGCGACGAACACCACCGCGCATTCTACCGCAACCTCTGGAAAACAATCTCCAGTGGAGATCCCTGGCGAGGGGAGATCAAAAACCGCGCCAAGGACGGCACGTACTACTGGGTCGATGCCACCATCGTCCCCTTCAAGGATGAATACGGCAAGATCACCCAGTACGTCGCCATACGCACCGACATCACCGCCGCGAAAGAAAGCGAACGCCGCTACCAACTCGCGGTCAACGGCTCCGGCGACGGGCTTTGGGACTGGGACCTGCTCACCGACAGGGTCTACTACGCACCGCAGTGGAGGCGGATGCTGGGGATCGGCCCCGAAGAAACAGTCACCGATACACCCGAGGAGTGGACCAGCCGGATCGATCCCCGAGACATCGGGGCCTTCATGCAGGAGTTCGACCATCACCTGCGTGGCCTAGACCAGACGTTCGAGGTCGAGCTTCGGATGATTCATACCCACGGAAAAACAGCCTGGATGCTCTGCCGAGGCGCCGTCGTCCGCGACAAGACCGGCCGGGCAATCCGCGTCGCAGGATCATTGGCCGACATCACCGAGATCAAAGAGGCCCAAGACAAACTCCGCCAGGCCGCCGAGCACGACCGCCTCACCGACCTCCCTAACCGTGAACTATTCAAAAAGAAGCTCGATAAAGCGATCCAACGAGCCCAGGACAACCCCGACTTCAAGCTCGCCGTCCTGTTCTTCGACTTCGACCGCTTCAAGGTCATCAACGACAGCCTCGGCCACAACGTCGGCGACGCCCTGCTGATCGACATCGCCAAGCTGTTTGAATACAGCCTGCGCCACGGCGACACCGCCGCGCGGTTCGGCGGCGACGAGTTCGTCGTACTCCTAAACGACCTGCGTGATTTCGATGAAGCCCTCGAGACCGCCGAGCGCCTCCTCAAAACCTTCGCCAAGCCCCACGACCTCCTGGGGCACTCCGTCACCTCCACCGCCAGCATCGGGCTGGTTACCAATGAGCAGGATTACACCTCCGCCGATGACATGATCCGCGACGCCGACGCCGCCATGTACCAGGCCAAGGACACCGGCAAAAACAAGACCGTCGTCTTCGACAAGGCCATGCACGCACAGGCGATGGATCGTCTGACCCTTGAAGCCGACCTGCGATCAGCGATCTCGGACGATCAACTCAAGCTCCTCTACCAGCCGATCATCGAATTAAGCACCGGAGAACTCACCGGGTTCGAGGCACTGATCCGCTGGGAACACCCCAAACGCGGGCTCGTCAGCCCCGCTGACTTCATCACCATCGCCGAGGACACCGGCCTGATTGTCGATATCGGCAGTTGGATCATCCAAACAGCTTCACAACAGATCGCCGATTGGAACGGCAGGCTCTGCCCGGACCGCGCCCTAAGCGTGAATGTCAACGTCTCCAAACGCCAGCTCCTGAACCCCACCTTCCGCGACGAAGCCCTGAAGTGCCGGCATCAACACAACCTACAACCCCAGGTACTAAAACTCGAGATCACAGAGAGTGTCATTTCCGATGAGCGTGCCGACGTGGTCACCTTGCTGCGCCAACTCCGCGAGGACGGCTTCCCCATCGTCATGGATGACTTCGGCACAGGCGTCTCTTCCCTAAGCACCCTCCACGACTACCCGATCGATGTCTTAAAAATCGACCAGAGCTTTATCCGTGTCCTTGACCGGGACCGCTCGCTCTTGGCGGTCGTGGCCGCCATCACCAACCTCGCAGAGAACCTGGGCATCCTGACCGTGGCCGAGGGCGTAGAATCGCCTGACATCGTCGGGGCCCTGCAGTCGATCAATTGTACCTGGGCACAGGGCTACCACTTCGCCAAACCCCTGACCGCCCCAGAGGCCGAGGCGTTCATCCTTAGCATGGGTGAGCAGAAGCTATCCGCCTAAACAACGCCGCGCCAGACCCCTCCCCCTCCCGCCCTATCCCCGCCTACACTTTACCCCCCCTCGCAACGCGATTAGACTCTACCCAGACGGGCCGTGTAGCTCAGCTGGATAGAGCGGCTGCCTCCGGAGCAGCAGGTCAGAGGTTCGAATCCTCTCACGGTCATTGCAATTAAGTTTCGCCGATCGCTAAGTTTAAGCGAACCTCTCGACGGTCGAGAGTGCGGCCTGGAAGACAAGCCAAAACGGTATGTACCGTTTTAGCTCTTCAAGGAGCCGCACATGCCTCGTCTCACCCACAAAGTTCCCTCGTACCGGTTACACAAGGCCTCCGGCCAGGCGGTTGTCACACTTAATGGACGCGACCGCTGGCCCGGTACACCACTCCAGCCAGAAAAAGTTCTAATGGCGTCCTGTTGTCTCCGAGGGCTTCCTCATTATTTCAGCGCGGGCCGTACCTATTTGGCCAAGCAGATCCAGTATCTCAAAACCGAGGTCTACCAATAGATCCTTACGTTGCGGGCTGACGGGGCGACCGTGATGCCCAAGTCGTCGCTTGGCTCGGTGGTTTGCCCATCGATTTCGACGTAGTCGGGGCGTTTGTCCCAAGGCCATTCGATACGGATGCCTGACAGGCCGGCCAAGCCTTCACCGATTGCGACGTTGAGTGTTTTGCCGTTGATTTTAGCGTCCAGGTCCAACGGCCCGAAGTGCGTGGGTACGTCACGTAGTGTGATCCCGTCGTTCTCAAGCCAGTGTCTGGGGGTCGCAACGAACAGGCGCAGCTGGTCACCTTGGTCCACAAAGACCATGCTCAGCGCGGCGTGGACGAAACCCGAGCCGACCCATGTGTGTGGCATGTCGCCGATGTAGCTGCCTAGACGTTCGTTGCTGTAGACGACCTCGGCAAAGTGGCGCCAGCCGGCGGGATGCCGACCCTTCATCAGGAAGTCGAACAGCACCTGTGCTCGATGCGGCTGATCCATCAACGCAAAGCTCGTGACATTACGGATCTCGTAAGGTGTATAGCTGAACTTTGCACCGGGCTTGGCGCGCTCCACGACAGAGGCGAAGTACTGGTCGTAGGTGTTTTTCAGTAAGTCGGGACGCATCACGTCCAGTTGCTTGCAGGGGTAGATGCCGATTGAAATGGAAGTCGGGTCCGGGTCGCCTAAATCGGCGGAGGCGGGTAGGAAGTCGATCTCTTTGTACGCGACCGTTGCATCGATGGTAGACCGCACAGCGGAGGCAAACTTTGCATACTCCTGGTTGGCCCAGATCGCCAGGTCATGTTCGCCGAGTATCTCGGCGGCTTCTGCAAGATCTTGCCAGCCCTTCAGCGCCCAGTAGTCGTCCCAGTAGCTATGCATCGGGTCTGAGTAGCCCTCATGGCTAATCGAGGGAGGGAGGATGCCTGAGAAACGATCCCGAGCTTGGGCACCGGGCATGTGGTTAGGTTGTGTGGTTTGTGCGCATAATTCGGCAGTGGCGTGCATGACTGCGGAAAGTTGATCCAGGTGTTCGCGCAGGAACGTCTCGTCATGGGTCAGGCGGTAGTACTCCATCACGAGGTAGACGAACTGGCCCTGCGCGTCGTATTCAATATCCGCGCCCCAGCCGGTGTTTTTCGAGCCGTCGGTATTGAGGATCGGCGGGACCATGCCAGAGGCAGGCACGTGGTCGGCGTACCACCGGATGTACCGACGGGCCTCGTCGTTCAGGCCCATCCGCATCAACGCGGTGGCGGTGATCGAGCCGTCACGGATCCACGACCGGTTGTAGTTCCTTGAGCCGGGCTGAATCGCATCGCCGTCCTGGTTGATAAGGATGTAGCCCGCCTGAGCACGGAGGGTATCGGTGACTTCCCGGTCGCCGACGCTGAAGGTGGTCTTGCTCAAAGTCGTACGCCACGCGGCGGTCTGGTCCGCCACCAGTCGGTCGAACGCGGCCGACGTATCGGATGCAACCACATCGCCGCCGTTTAACAGGTGTACCATTTCGTTTGCGTTGTCGTGCAGCGGTACGGCGAGGATGACGTCCCGGGTCTCACCGGGCTCTAGCGCGTAATCAAACGACATCGCGGCGGACGCGAGGCCGTCGCCGTCTTCCGCGTGTGTTTCTCCGGGCAGATCGCCTTCCGCGATGAAGCCGATGATATCTCCGTTACGGAACCCGGCGGCACCTAAGCCCGAGGGCTTATCCAGTACGACATACACGGGCTCGTCGTTAACGATCACCGCGTGTGCCCGGTCACTCAAACTTTCATGCTTGATTGATTGGATTGGCGCGATCCCGCCATGCTGCCATCGGGGGTTGACCTGATGAGGTCGTACGGCAAGGAACAGTCTGCCTTCTTGTGAACTGTCGGAGGTGTTCGTTAGTCGGTAGCGCACATAGGTCGCCGAGGCACCCGGCTGACCCGCTGGCACCGCTTCGATTCTCAGGGTAAGACCTTCAAGGTCCCACTGGACGGTCGGCAGGGGCAGCCAGCCGTCCACCAGGGTTTGGGTAAGCCCCGTGGCGTCAGCCGCGGTGATCAGCCGGCCATGACCCGTAACCAGGTAGGGCATGACCATCGGACTCTGGGCCCGGGCCTCAACGCTGCCGTATTCGTCGAGCAGGGTTTCTTCCGTGTCACGCGGCAGACCCACCACTGTCCAGAACGACTGACGACGCAAAGACTGCTCGGGGTAGTAGCCCGCAGGCCTCTTCTTTGCTGCGGACTGGTACCGCATGATGGCATTTTGCGCCTCGCCCGCGCCTCGCAGGCTCAGTTCCTTGATCGCGATCGGTTGCGTCGGGTCGGATAACCCATTTAGCGTGAGACGCAGGTACCTCGCCACCCGTTCCTCGCCGACGACGTCGTCTTCCTTGCCGATCCCGTCGGTCATATCCGCCTGAGGCTGCCAGAGTTCGCCGTCGTCTGAGGCTTCTAGCACAGCCGTGCCCGCAAAGTTCTGGCCCCATTCGATGCGGAGGCCCGCCAGGTTGAAGCCGCGGCGAAGATCGATCTCGATGACCTGCGTCGCCTCGCCGCTTCCAAGCCACTCGGTTTCCAGATCGCCGTCCATCAGGTGTGAGGTCGGCTGAGTCGCCGTTGCGTTGGGGTTCGTGATGACCGGCCGAAGCTCGGTGCCCAAAAAATCCACTTCCCAGAGCGACGAGCCCCACCCCGTGGCACGTTCATCACAGACGATACGCCACAGCCGCGCGACGGACGGCTCGAAGTAGAGTTGGTCGATCTGCCCGTCGCCATCCTCGATGTTACGTAGTGTCCGCCAGTCCCCGCTGTCATCTAAGCAGAGCACGCGGTACTTGCCAGCGTAGGCGCTCTCCCATTTCAGGACGATGCCTGCTACTGTCGCCGATTCACCTAAGTCGATCTCGATCCACTGCCCGTCCTCGAAGGAGCTGCTCCACCGAGTACCGAGATCGCCATCTATCGCCATTTCCGGGCCCTGTGTATCGCTTTGATTGGCGGAAGATCGGGTTCGCCAAACCGACTTGTCAGGGATCGTTTGAGCAACCGTTTGACCGACCCAAAGGGTGGTCATCATAACAGCCGCGATAGCGGGCAAAACTAGGAGATTATAGGTGTGTAATCGGTTACATTTTTGTTTTTGCATATTCGATCTCGTATCTAAATATTGAGCGAAGCTTTCTTTGGAAATCCTGGCTGAAATCCCGTGAATGATTACACACAGGTTGTCGATGGCATTATACCACATCAATGTGGGGACCGGCGTAAGCTAGGGAGCTACCTCTAGCGCGGATAACCAGGTACTTATCCATGTCACAAACCGCTGGGTCACTAGGGACCACATCAAGTTGAACCTTGATAAACCCGCTGGGTGTGTGTTTTGCTTAGATCGATCTATATCCATCCTAAACCACACACCGCTCCATCATGGCCGACCACTTGCCGCATTTAGCTTCTCGAGCATGGGCTTAATCTCAGGGTTGGACATGAAGACATTCCAGCATAACTGGGTGCGATAGTTTTCAATCATAGGCCCCATGGGACCTTGGTCGATTGCCAGAAAACTGTCTGACACCCAGTCTCGATCGAGATTGAACGCATCGTAAAAACCGAAGGGCCCCCAAATCTGCTTGCCGTACTCGTGATAGAGATGCCTGATCGTGGCTATGGATTCTTTGGGCGTGTAGGGGATCGCGCAGATCGCGGCGGTGGGTGAGATGGTGCCGTCGTCTTGCTCCGGCACCGGGGCGTGCGCCCTGTATCCATCGGGGTTCTGGCTTGCGGTCAACCCCCAGAGCAGCTCGCTATAGCCCTTGTGCTTGCCGGGGTTCTCTTCGCAGTAAGCGCGATTGATCAGCGTCGTGTTACGATTGTTCTCGAAGTAATTGCAGTACCGGTCGTTGACATCCTTTGGGTTAAGGCCGAGGAACGAGTAGTGTGTGAAAAATAACGGTCCGCCCACCGTGCTCCCGACGGGCTTCGTGTAGCCGTAGTATGTCTTCCCATTGGCGTAGTTCTCCGGATCGCCGACCCAGCCTTCGTAGTAACACTCTACCGGGATGGAGTGCGTCGGGGAGGCGATCGCCAAGAGATAGGTGATCATGCACTCATTAAAACCGACGAATTGGTGATTCAATTTCCATTCTTGATCCGGCGACCAATGCCAATAGAGGCGCTTGTTACCTGGTTCACGCAGGTACCAATCCCATTCGACTTCTTCCCACAAGCGCGTGATCCGTTCTCTCAGCTCGTTTTCAACGGGGTTGTCCCCGTCGAAGTATTGGCGAACAGTAAGCATGCCCTCGATGAGGAACGAAGTCTCGACCAGGTCGCCACCGTTGTCCGCAGGTCCGGCGAACGGCATGGTCTCACCGTTTTCACCGTTGATCCAATGAGCCCAGACCCCGTGGTAACGGCTCGCTTTATCCTCAAGAAAACGGACCATCTTGAGCAGGCGCTCGGCGGCCTGCTCCCGCGTGACGAAGCCCCGCTCGGCGCCCACCATGATGGTCATCATTCCGAAGCCCGTCCCGCCGGAGGTACAGGTCTCTCGCGGGTGAGTAAGGCCTTCTCGTGACAGACCACTGACCGGATGGCCGAAGTCCCAGAAGTATCGGAACGCGGCTTCCTGTATGGAGGTCAACAACTGCTCGTCAGTCATAGCGAATGAGCTGGCAGACACCACACCCGTGGGTTCGGATTCACTGCCGTCAGCGTAAACGTGGGTGATTCGGTAGAAACAAGTGCGGTTGTTCTCACCTAAGAAATCGCTGTAAACGTGGACCTGATGGGTAGCGGGATTGATCTTCTCAAATTGGCCGTGCTCAGAATCCGTGCGGTAGATGTTGTAGCCCTGCAGGTCCGGGTCTGAACTCCGATCCCAACGTAGGTCTATCCGGCTGTCGTGTCCTTGGGCGATTGGTTTCGTCGTCGGTTCGGCTGATACGCATGCGACGGTCAAAACCGAGACCAGCAGGACAAAAAGTAATCGGCACAGCGGAGATCTTAGATCGATGTTCATGTTTGGCATCCGTTCTCGTGATGGACTGACTGATGTTACCGACATTTATCATACTGATGTTACCGACATTTATCATATCAAGTTGCCCAGCAACACCGCCGGGCTACTCGAAAACAAATGTAACGCACCCCCCGAAGGAGCCAAACTAACTGGCTCGGTGTCTCGACAACCGCCCGAGTTGTGCCGCGAACGGCTCGGTGTAGGCCTGAGTTTTTTTGTCGTTCTGTGCGCCCTGGTCTATCGGAGCGGCATTTGCGGGATCGCGGCAAACCACTATAGCTATACCAGCTTTAGGCTCGCCATGTACACCCGACGCGGGAGGCGACCAACGCGCTCTGCTTTGCGGTTGATGCGGCTCGGACGACCTTATAGAAAACAACCGGGCCGGAGCCAGCTTACATTGGACCACGACAATGATGGCGATCTGGACACACGGGGGATTAATCACGGGGCACACCGGTTTTCAATCGAAATGATTCGGGCCACGGCAATGCTTGGCTATGGGTGCGGACGGTGAGAGCATCGACCGCATCACGATCTACTGACCCGGAGTACTACGCAGCAGTTTTTTCGATGTCGCGGCGAACCAAGTATTTCTATCGCAAGAAAGCTATCCGATGGAGGACGTTGACGGTGATGGTTTCGAAGGGATTGCGGACCTGAATATCATGCTGGGTAGATGGAATTAGACGGGGGGCTGGGTCCAGAACCAGACGGTGGACCGGACGGCATGGGTTTGGGGTAATTGGTGACTTAATACAAGGTGCAGGAAAATTGGAACACGGGGACGCTACAAATCGCGCGGGTATGGGCCGTGATCCCGGAGTTGGGGGCTTGTCTTGCTGCCCGGATGGGTAGTGCTGGAATGTTGTCGCTGCCAATCGGACTTGGCCATCGAGCCAGGCAGACGCTTTAAGTTATTATTTTAAAGCAATTAACAGATCATCCCGTTGCCGACATCATTTTGATACGATCAAAAATTACATTTGTGTTGGCGGGAAAAAGGCTTGACATCACAACGAGATGCGATAGCATGAGTACATGAATGTAAACGGTTTCAGCCAGGATGTAAGCGTTACCACTCTTAGGAGTGGTAATGACGAAATCGCCCGCCCGGCCACTGTTTTGGACGTCTCACGCAAGAGCGGCGTGTCCACCGCCACCGTCTCCAGGGTCATCAATCAATCAGCCCATGTCAGCCCGGCAACACGGGTGCGTGTACTTAAGGCGATCGAAAAACTGGGTTACATGCGGAACCATTCGGCGCGTGCCTTGGCTCGCCAGTGCACTGATACGATCGGGGTCGTGTTCCCCGGGATCGATTCAGGGTTCTTTAGTGAGGTGCTCAAGGGCATCAACGAGTACGCGGCCAGCCGGGACTACCACCTGATGGTTGCGTTTTCCGAAGGCACGGACGGCAGGATCGCCGAGTACGTCCAGGCGGGCCGGGTCGATGCGTTGATCCTGATGAACCTGGGGATGTCCGATCAGTTTGTGCGCCAGGCCTCGCAACGTGAGTTGCCGATCGTATTGATCGACCGTCCGGTGAAGGACGCCCGGGTCGCGTCGGTGATGATCGACAATCAAAGCGGTGCCGACGCCGCGATGTCGCACCTGCTGGGGCTGGGCTACAAGCGCATCGCGATCCTCAATGGCCCGGATGGCACGATCGACGCCGAACAGCGCTTCGAGGGTTGCCAGACCGCGGCCAAACGGGCGGGTTACAAACTCGATAAAAGTCTGATCTGGCCGGGCAACTTCTTTTGGAAGAGCGGCTACGAGCTGATGAACAACTGGCTGGATTCGGGCAAGCCGCTTCCCGACGCGATGTTCGCGCTGAACGACCCGATGGCGATGGGCGTGATGGAGGCGATGCACGAACACGGGCTTACGGTCCCGGACGACATGGCGTTGGTCGGGTTCGACGACGTCCAGGCGGCCCGCTATCTAGGTTTAACGACGGTT
>JAJDCX010000106.1 GCA_029260615.1 Phycisphaeraceae bacterium
CATGACATTCATTAAGCAATTCACTATTAAACCAATTTAAAATAAAAAATAGCTGTTTTAAAACGCATGGTAAAAAAATACCTATTGGGCACTTGCACCTTGCATCCAAGGATGCACTATACAAAAGTAATCATACTCAAATGCAAGATCCAGTTGTATGGAATATGTTTTTCCAGACATTATCAACCCGCTGTCAAATAGGCCATCAGGACCGTCACTAGGATTTCCCCAAGTAACTGTGTGTGGAACTGAATCGTGATGAAGACATTATCAAGATTGTTTCAGCCTTTGACAGATTTGAAGACATTGAGTCTGTGCGAGAAAATATCTGCCTTGCCCTAAATGTTTCTTCTGAGTTTCCTAAAGAGAGTGTCCTAGTTTCACTATTAGACAGAATTGACAAATTCCTTTGAGTGGATATGATGGCATTCAGTAATTATGAAATTGGATTTCCTGATGTTTTTCCTGATTATTTATATCAGAAGTGCCGATTGGATTTGGCATTGTTATCTTTTTTTCAAGTAGTCTGCCATTATTTTCTCGGCCATATCTGTCACTTCCAAATCTTTTTTCGCTGCAAGTCTTTGCAGCTTTTTTGCGTTGCTCTTGTTTATCTCGATTCTGATTCTCTGTTGCAACAATCCTGACTTTGCCTTTTTGAGCAGCTTGTTGTGAGATGAGTTTGGACTTTTTGCAAGGGCGCGAAGGTATTGCTTGCGGACTCTTTGATCAAGCGGGATTATTCTCTCTGCAATTTGTACTGCCTTTGAGATGTTTGGAATGGTTTGATGCAGCCTTGTGGCATCATCTCGCGATATTTCCATTGGAACATACTCTTTTAATTTGTCGGGTACTGCTGCAAATCCGAGGTATTTCCTGAGGGTTTGCTGGGATATTCCGAGAGATTGCGCAGCCTTGTTTTTTCCCACTGATTCTGTCAGAAATACGCTTGCTGCTGCCACATCCTTGGCACTCATCTTGTTTCGATGGAGGTTCTCAATTACGGATGCTGCCTTTGCATCCTTCAAGTCATATTTTGTACCCTGGGTAAGTAACAGTACGGGTATATTTTTTGCCCTCAGCCTCTTAAGGGCTGCAAGCCTTCTCTGGCCAGACATCAAAAGATACGAGTCTTTTGACTCCTTTTGGACCATGGGCGGATTTTGAAGTCCTTCATTTTTGATGGACCGTGCAAGTTCTGCAATCCCTGCTTTGTCAAGTTTTCTTGCCTGTGCATCTTTCCACACCTTGATCTGTTTTATTGGAATCTCCTTGAGTCTATAGGATATCGGTGGGTTGTAACGTCTTGCCACGCATTTTGAAAGACGTAACTTTTGTTAAAAGATGTAGTGATTCACAATTGACAAGCAATCAAAAAATATCTGTCTTCCTGACTTTTTTACGTCTTCTGCTAAGCAGTTGAGCATCATGGCACTGTGTACAGATGCAAATCCGTCATCTGCAAACCCCCCTTGCTTGGTTGAATGCATCACCTCGCAAAATCCCATCTGATCTATTTCCTTTGGCCTGTATTGCAGGCTATTGGGATGAAAAATAAAGAAGTTAAATCCAGTTATAGATTAATTTTCAAGGAATTAAAATTAAAGATGCCAGTAATAGATTCTATTTCATGTATTTCAAAAATAGCAAGTAATGCAGATTTATCTGAAAAAATTAAGCGAAATGCTATAAAAATTTTAAAAAAGGCAGAAAAACAAAATGCATTTGCAGGAAAATACCTCATGGGAGTAGATGCGTTATCTTTGTATTTTGCAAGCATAAATCTAGTGGGAGATGCCACTCAAAAAGAAATTGCATATGCAGGCGGCATAACAGAAGTTACAATAAGGAATAGATGCAAAGGTCTAAAAAAATAATGGAGTAATAAATCAAGATGATAGGAATAATCTTATCAAAAAAAATATTAATGATGACTTTTAATCCATGCACTATGATGGCTGAGCCTCCAAAATCTTCATCGGGGGATGAAATTTGTCCAATGTGTAAACGTCTGAAAAGTAGACACACTAGCGAAGAAATGCATTCATGTTCAAAGAAATTACAAGAATTTAAAAAAAATCCCACCGGCGGTGCAGGAATAGAATAATAGTTGTATTTTAGCTTGAAAAAATTTATTATTTTACAATTTTTCTATCAGTGCATTTTAAATTAAAAAATAAGATGAATTTATTGACACTAGAACAATAAGATGGCATAATCTTGCAATCTTAAATTATACAAACTATCTATGTTTTAACACAAGATGAAATCCAAAAAAGATAGAATAGTTATCTTAAAAATTACCGAATAAAATCATAATTTTTCACATTTACCACCTTTTTTCTTCCAACTTTTCCCGCCTTGACGTCTACATTGTGTTTTTGTAACTTTTTTGGATATGACTCCTTTACAGTTTTCTTCGAGATAGCAGGTCCCCACATTGATTTTGACAGGCTTTCTATGTGTGATGTGTTTTTTATGAACAGTTTTTGTCTTAATTCTCCCCACTGAAAGTGTAGGTGTTTTTTTTACAATACGTTTGCGCTTGGAGATCAATGGTTTTTTTATTTTAGGGATTTTTGGTTTTCTAATTGGTTTTTGTATTGACATGACATTCATTAAGCAATTCACTATTAAACCAATTTAAAATAAAAAATAGCTGTTTTAAAACGCATGGTAAAAAAATACCTATTGGGCACTTGCACCTTGCATCCAAGGATGCACTATACAAAAGTAATCATACTCAAA